>JAMONP010000068.1 GCA_027065695.1 Desulfuromonadales bacterium
ATCGAGTGCCCCAAGCATCATCAGCAATTGGCGGGCAGCAGCCATGTGGCCGTCTGGAGGGACATCCCGCCAGGTCAGGTTGGTAACATCCTGCACACCCCATTGGGCGAGTTCAAAGGCAAGTGGTGCCAGGTCAGCTTGGCGGATCTCTGGGGGTGCGAAGGGCAGTAGTGCCCCTTGGGTTCCTTCAGTCCAGAGTCGATAACAATGGCCAGGTCCAAGGCGACCTGCCCGGCCGGTGCGCTGTTCTGCACTGGCCTGGGAGATGCGTACGGTCTCCAGGCGGGTCATGCCGCGTGCTGCATCAAAGCGTGGACGTCGTTCCCAGCCGCTGTCGACCACGGCTTCTATTCCTTCAATGGTCAGACTGGTTTCGGCAACATTGGTGGCAAGAACAACTCGCCTCTGTTTGCCGGGGAGAATGGCGGCTTCCTGGTCGGCAAAGGGCAGGCTACCGTAAAGAGGACGCAAGGCGATTCGGGATGAGAGATCTATGAGTTGATCGTGACAACGATGAATCTCGCCACTGCCAGGCAGAAACGCGAGGATATCACCGTCAGTTTCCTTGAGGGCATGACGAATCCCCTGTGCAGTTGTCACGGCTATCTTGTATTGGGTGGCTTCTGCCAAATGTTCGATTGTGACCGGGAAGGATCGACCCATAGTCGTGATTATCGGGCAGTCGCCTAATAAGCGAGCCAAGGGGTTGGCATCAAGAGTTGCCGACATGATGAGGATGCGTAGATCATCACGTAGACCCTGCTGAACATCGCGGCATAGAGCCAGGGCAAGGTCGGCTTGCAGGCTGCGTTCATGGAATTCATCGAAGATCACCAAACCGATCCCTTTGAGTTCAGGGCCGCTTTGCAGACGTCGAATTAACAAACCTTCCGTCATGATTTCAAGGCGTGTGTCTGGGCCTGTTTTACGCTCATATCGGATTGTGTAACCGATCGTATCTCCAACCGGTTCGTTGCGCAGTGATGACATGTAACGTGCAGCATTGGTTGCCGCCAGACGACGTGGTTCAAGCATCAGGATACGGTGACTATCCAGCCATGAGTTGTCCAACAGAGCTAACGGGACACGGGTGGTTTTACCTGAACCTGGTGGAGCTTGCAGGACCACAGTTCGTGATGTTGCGAGGGCTTGGCCAAGCTCGGCCAGAATCGTTTCTACGGGGAGTTGTGAAGTGGTCTGTAACATAGATAGGTATTTTGCCATAAATGGGTGGGAAAGTCTGCCCTACAACTTGCCCCCACGCCTAGAAGGGATTAGAATAAACTAAAGGCTCACTTCTTCCGCTTGATCTTTATGGGGGGCCGCCATGTTAAAAATACATGCTCTTTCGAGAAATAACCGGATTCACCTCCTTCTGTTCTTTACCAGTCTTCTGCTGATCATTGTCCCGGTACTTAATAAAACTCCCAGTAAGCAAGTCTCAGAGAAATCATTCTTTGCTGCCGCAGAGTTTCTTTTCCTGGTTGATACTGAAGAATATGCAAAAAGCTGGGAGGTTAGTTCAGAGACCTTGAAAAAGATGCTGACGCAGAAAGCATGGAATGAGAAGATCGCGCAATTACGGACCTACCTCGGGCCGATTATCGAGCGAGTTCATCACGAGATCTCCTATACCGATTCGGCAAGTGGTGTGCCGCCTGGTGAGTACGTGGTTATGACCTTTATTTCCAGGTTTGAGTTCAGGGAACGTGTAACTGAAACTATTACTTTGCTGCTAGGTGATGATGATCAGTGGCAGGTGGTTGGGTATTTTCTGAAATAACTTTAAAGACAGTAACGAGGAACGCGAATATCCAAAGTCAAGACCAGATGGTCGCGACCCAAGCTGATCTCAAGCAAACGAAATTCGAGCCAGATATACAATCTTCACGAAACGTGGGTAGTTGCGTAGCTTTGTATTACTCTTGCCAAACAGCCCACTCCCCTCTATAACTCCCTTATATGATCAATCTGCCACAAAACCATTATTAATATCGACTTTAACTGACCTGGAGCTGATTCCCATGATCCAGAAGATGATTACATCTCTTATCTTCATGTTTTACTTTATCGGTGCTGTGACGCTGTCTGCTGAAACGGATCTGAGCGATCCTGATCGGTGGAACTCTGCTGAACTCGAGAAAATCATCATATCTGTAAAACAAATCAACGATCCAGGTGAACGGATTGTAGCTATTTCCAGTTATTTCATCGGTACACCTTATGTGGCAAATACTCTTAAAGGTGGTCCGCAAGAAACGGAACAACTGGTGATAAATCTCTCTGGGTTCGACTGCTTCACCTTACTCGATGTGGTTGAGGCGCTACGCCGCTCTTCAGCTATAGAAGATTTCCAGGAAAACCTGAAAAATGTTCGCTATCGCGATGGCATGGTTGAATATGCAAAACGCAGGCACTTCTTCAGCGATTGGGTTGCAGATGGTGCCGTTGAAATCAACGATGTTACCGTAGACGTCGGGCAGAGTAGCGCTCAAAGTGCAGCCAAACAGCTTAATCGCAAGAGTAATGGAACTCTCTGGCTTCCAGGAATTGCGGTCACTTCGCGCGATGTTTACTTTATACCTGCCAGCAAGATCGACGTGGAGGTGCTTTCTGCCCTGCAACCAGGTGACTATGTCGGTATCTATAGTAATCGCGCTGGTCTCGACGTCAGTCACACAGGATTGATCGTCAAGAGCAGTGATAACGTTATGCTGCGTCATTCTTCGTCGCACAGTGGTGTAAAACGAGTCGTAGATGAGGATCTGTTTAAGTATTTACAGGGTAAATCGGGCCTGATTGTGTATCGTGCCAGATGACGTGACTTGATTGGACTGAAAACGTGCAAATATTAATGCATTTTTTCGACTAAACTTGTATAAGTATGGTCAGCAACTGTCAAACTCCCTCAAAATTTAATCACAAGGTAGTGCCATGAAGAAACATAATCCACTATTGATGATCGGCCTGATTGCACTGAGTGTTCTGTCTTCTTTCCTCTTTATTTTGTATGGCATGAATATCGTTATGGACGACAAAATGGCCGGTGGAGTCATCGTTTTTGCTTATGTCTGTATCGCCTACGGACTTGCCAATGTCACTATACTGAGTATTGCCTGGAGTAGTTGCGAAGCTTGGGCGACCAGTGCGAGCAAGTTTATTGCTTTGTGCTTCCTCGGTGTTTTTGTCATGGATACAATAAACGCCGGATTAAAAAGCGGTCTTGGGGCCGTTGGTATTCTGGTTTTGGCTTTGGCTCTGTGTGCCAACTGGTTTGCTATAAAGATGGTTGTTGAAAGAGATTAGCCGCGATGAAAATCTGTCATGGGTCTATTTAACCCAAGAAGGTCAAAAGCAATATTTGCCGCGGTGAAAATCTGTCAAGGTCTGTTGTTAAACCCAAACCAAGGGCTTAGAGCTTTTGACTCTACAGATTTTCACAGATTATGACCGCGGCTAAATAAAAGGTTTAGCTTTCTAAGCCAACGGAATCACGTAGAAGAGCACGGCAAAGAAGTGCAGAATACTGCCGGTCAGAACAAACCCGTGCCAGATAGCATGGTTATAACGCAGTCTTTCCCAAAGATAAAAAACTACTCCTGAAGTATACGCCAACCCGCCAAGCAACAGCAGAATCAACCCACCTGGAGCAACCGAAGCGATCATCGGTTTTATAGCGATGACAACAACCCAGCCCATACCAATATAGAGCGCCAAAGAGATCCCTTGCCAGCGACGCAGCAGGGAGACCTGGAAAAGAACTCCGAGAATTGCCAGAGTCCAGACAATGCCGAAGAGAGTCCATCCCCATGTGCCGCGCAAGTTGACAAGCATGAAAGGGGTATAGGTACCGGCGATCAGGAGGAAGATCGCCGAGTGGTCAAAGACACGTAACACACTCTTGGCGCGTGGTAGCTGAATACTGTGGTAAAGCGTCGAAAAAGTGTATTGCAGGATTAGAGTCGTGGCAAAGATGGTGCAACTGACAACATGCCAGGCGTTACCCAGGCGACTGGCAAAAGCGGTTAAAACAGCTAGGCCGGCAATCGCCAATATCAGGCCGACACCGTGGGTTACGCTGTTGGCTATTTCTTCACCGGTGCTGTAATGGGGAGCAATCGTTTTGGATGACATCATTTTTCTCCTGATTCAGATTGTAATTGTCATTATGCTCTCATCCCGGAAAGTTGAAGGTAAAAGTTTTGTCAAAGGGGAAGGTGAGGGGGGAAGCGAGTACAACGAGCAGGGAGGTGTTCTTTTGACTTCTGTGATTGCCAAATAAATTCAAGCTGTTGTAAGTTAACCTGAACGTCCCGTGTGTTTCGAAGGAAAAGAAAGGCTTTTGCATGCCCAGCTCATCTAATAAAGTCATTTATGCCGTACTGATAGGCAACACGCTGGTGGCTATTACCAAGTTTGTTGCTGCGGCAATTACCGGCAGTTCAGCGATGCTCTCTGAGGCTATTCATTCGGTCGTTGATACTGGGAATCAACTGCTTTTGCTGCTCGGCTTGCATAAAGCGAAGAAACCGGCTGACGACCGTTTTCCCTACTCAGGTCACCGGCAACTTGATTTTTGACGGATTAGCTTCAATTGTTATTGGCTTGATTCTCGGTGGTACTGCGATCTGGTTAGCGTATGAGACCAAGGGATTGTTGATCGGTGAAAGTGCCAATCACAAGGTGGTCGAAGATATCTGATGTATTTTGGGAGATTATCCGATGATCGAGCATGTCAATGAAGTACTGACCATGCACATGGGACTGAAGTATATCCTGGCTAATCTGAGTGTCGATTTTGCTGACGACGTAACTGCTGTGGAGTTGGAACAAGCAATCGCCGGACTCGATTCCATGATCAAACAGACCTGCCCGGATGTTCAGCAGGTTTTTATCGAAGCAGAGGCGAGGGGGCGGTTATCAGCCTCAGAACACTAAGCACAGGTTATGGGTCTTTGTTAACTGATTCGAGACGTTCCTGACATTGCTCGATCCATTCATAAATTTCGTTTAGTTCAAATGGTTTGCGAAAATAGTGTATGCCCAAACCATTCAACTCATTCATGTAATGAATCGTCAGGTAACCACTTATGATTGCAATATTCCCATTTGTTAAAGGACGACAGCCGCTATCCTTGAGTTGCTTTAAAAAATCAAGCCCTTCTACATTGGGCATGACGATATCTGTAATCAGGACATCTGCACAGGAGTCAATAAGTGTACAAGGACAAGAGTTTTCGTGGAAAAACGGGAATTCTGTTGGGTCGGCAAAAGACGTTACCTCATAACCCTTGCCGCTAAGAGCTGTCTGTAGCAGGTTACGGATGTCAACGTCATCATCAAAAATTAGAACACGCATTGTTGAGAAGAACCTTTCTGTTGTTGGCGTAGCATGCTACGTTTTAGTTTACCATAAGATTTAACTTTATAACTTTTGCGGCATTTTGTGTTAATTCACTATGAACTCAGGAGTGAAATTATGAAAGCAAGTATCGAATATTGCACCATGTGAGGTTACGAAGAACGTGCTGCCAGTCTGGCAACTATGTTTAAGAAACATTTTAGGATAAAAGTAGAATTAATCAAGTCGAGTGGGGGAATCTTCGAGGTCGTGGTCGACGGCGAACTGGTTTACTCGAAAAAGGCAACCGGAGACTTTCCCGACGAAGTACAATTGTTGAAGCAAATCTCCGGCACATAAAGGCCGGTTTATAAAGGGAGAGTGCCTGATTATGTCTGTGAAAACTATTTTTATAACGGGTGCATCATCTGGCTTCGGTGAGGCTTGTGCCCATGTTTTTGCGTCGGAAGGTTGTCGCTTGGTTCTGGCTGCACGACGTGAAGGGAAGCTTATGAAGTTAAGCAAGGAACTGGTGGGTGATGCCGGAGTGCACATTGTTCAGTTGGATGTGCGTGACCGTACTGCTGTCGAAGCCGTGGTGGCGTCTCTGCCAGCAGACTTTCGCAATATTGACGTACTGGTTAATAATGCTGGCCTGGCGCTGGGTCTTAAGCCGTCTCACCAGGTTGATATTGACGATTGGGAGGTGATGGTCGACACCAATGTTAAGGGGCTTATGTACTGTACTCGCACCATCCTCCCCGGTATGGTGGAACGCAATTGTGGCCATATCGTTAATATTAGTTCCACGGCAGCTTCATGGCCCTATCCGGGCAGCAATGTCTATGGGGGTACCAAGGCCTTCGTTTCACAATTTTCCCGAAATCTACGTGCCGACTTGCTTGGTACCATGGTCAGAGTAACTTGCGTTCAACCCGGCATGGCTGAAACTGAATTTTCCAAGGTACGTTTCCATGGGGATAGTGACAAAGCGGACCAGGTCTACACCGGCACAGAGCCGTTGACGGCAGTCGATATCGCTGAAACGGTGAGTTGGGTGGTAAATCGACCGGCCCATGTGAATATCAATAGTTTGGAGTTAATGTCAGTTGATCAGGCTTGGGGACCTTTGGCTGTTCATCGAGGGGATTAGATCAGAGACGTGACGCATAAAGGTTAAATCATTCCACCTAACCAGTAAAGCAGCATTCCCAGTAGAACTGTTCCGCCAAGACTGCGGGTTTTCAGGGCAAAAGCCAGTGTGGGGATAGCAACTAGCAACTCCAGCTTGCCGAAAGCAAAGCTGCGTGTTGTGGTATCGGTAAAGAGCGATGGAGCAAGCAGTGCGCTGAGAATCGCGACGGGGATAAGGCTGAGCCAGTCGACCAACCACTGTGGCATCTTTTTGTGAGCCAGGTAGAGCAGCGGCAGGGCACGAGGCAGGTATGTAACCAGGCCCATGCCACCAAAAAGGAAGAGATAATCACTGAAGGTCATCTGTCCCTCCGTTCCCTCTGCGGCTTTCGCCCTCTCCGATAGTGCCGCTTCAACAGATAACCGACAGTCGCCGCACTCATCGAAGCACCGACTATATATGAGTCGCCCGGAATCACCAGGTACCAGACGACGGAAATTACTGCTGCAAGCAACCCGGTGATTATATATAGTCGTCCTTGCAGCTGAAAAACCAGCAGGCAAATAAACATCCCAATCAAGGCATAATCAATCCCCAGGGCTCCCTGGGGAACAAACTGACCGACCAAGGCTCCACAGATTGTTGCTATAATCCAGACGGAATTAGCCAGATGGTTGACAATCAGTGCCCGCCAACGATCCCATTTTCCCTTTCGAAAACGGGTCAGGTTGACAGCAAAGCTCTCATCAGTCACACCGTAGGAATAGAGGGCCAGGAATCTACGGTTTACTCCCTGCAGATAGACTGCCAGCGCAGAACTCATCAATATATGACGAAGATTGACAACGAAGGTTGTCAGTATGATGGCCGTGGACGAGGCGCCTGCTGCGATCATGGCGACACAGATGAATTGGGCGCTGCCAGCAAAGACCATCACCGACATCATGGCAACAGCCCACCAAGGCAGACCGGCTTTCTGTGCCAGAACGCCGAGGGCCAAGCCTATGGGGAAATAACCGAGACAAATTGGCCAGGCTGCCGCTGCTCCCTGGCGGAGGGTTTGTCTGTTGCTGTTATTCATTGCAACTTTTACAGAACCTGCCTTAAGAAAGCCTTGGTTCGCTCCTCCTGAGGAGTAGTAAAGAAATGCTCTGGAGTTCCTTCTTCGACTAATTTCCCCTGATCCATAAAGAGAACCCGGTCGGCTACTTCGCGGGCAAAGCCCATTTCATGAGTAACAACCACCATGGTCATGCCCTCACGGGCCAACTGCTTCATGACTTCGAGGACTTCACCAACCATCTCGGGGTCGAGTGCACTGGTCGGTTCGTCGAAAAGCATTATCTTCGGATCCATGGCCAGGGCCCTGGCAATAGCGACGCGCTGTTGCTGGCCACCGGAAAGGCGAATCGGATACTCGTTCTCTTTTTCAGCAATACCGACCTTTTGCAACAGCATTCGGGCTTTTCCCTCGGCCTCTTTATTCTTACGCTTGCGAACCACTTGTTGAGCGAGGACGATATTTTGCAAAACTGACTTGTGCGGGAAAAGATTGAACTGCTGAAAGACCATGCCGACCTCACGACGTACCAGGTTGAGATCTGTTTTCTTGGCCGTCAGGTCGACACCATCTATGATGATCTGCCCTGAAGTCAAGGTTTCCAGGCCGTTAAGGCAACGCAGGTAGGTTGATTTACCCGACCCTGACGGACCGATGATTACTACGACTTCACTCGGTTTGATATGCGCGGAAATGCCATCAACCGCATGCACCGTTTGACCGCGTCCGATAAAGGTTTTTTTTAAGTCAACTGTCTTAATCACTTACTGCAAGCCTCCGTTCCACCCAGGCGGCCACTTGGGATAATACTGATGTCAGCAAAAGATAGAGGAAGGCGACGACAAACCAGATTTCAAATGTGGCGAAAGTCGAAGTAATAACCTCGCGACCACTCTTGGTCAGGTCGGTAATAGCGATAATAGAGACTAGAGACGAATCCTTGATCAGGCTGATAAACTGGCCTGCCAATGGCGGTAAGGTTCGCTTGAAGGCCTGGGGCAGGATAATGTGAATCATCGCCTGGGGAATGTTCATGCCCAGAGAACGGGCCGCTTCCATCTGTCCCTTGGGGATTGACTGGATGCCAGCCCGGATAATTTCTGCGACGTAAGCACCTGCAAAAATTGCCAAGGCACTGATGCCAGCCATAATCCGGCTGATATCGAGTACGGTACCAAGGAAGAAGTAGAAGATGAAGAGTTGCACCAGCAGCGGTGTGCCACGAATCAATTCAATATAAGTGATCGAGAGACTGCGCAGGGTCGGGTTATTTGAGACCCGACATAAGCCGGTGACCAAACCTATAATCATACCGAAAATACTTGCAACCGCCGAAATCCAGAGAGTGTTCCATAAACCAACCAGGAGTGGTCCGGCGCGCCATTCGAAAGTTGCCCCGAGGTAATCGCCTTCAAAAAGAGTATCGTTCTCACTGACCTCAATGGCGTTACTGTCAACCTCGAAAACGGCCTCTTCGCCATCATCGCTGATCACCTTGATCCGCATCTTGTCGCCAAGCTTTGACAAGGTCGCGACATGACCGTCGAAAGGTGCCGGGATCTGGGTCTCATCATGGTAGACAAAATACTGGGGAACGCGGTTCCAGCGCCAGGTATAGTCAATTTTTTTAGTGGCAACCCAGAGCCCGGCGACCATCATAAAAAGGATGGTCGCCGTAAGCAAGTGCCAGGGCCAGGTGTTTCTGTATGTGTTCAACGTATCTATTCCAGCAGAAAGATGGCGGGGTTGTCCCAAACCAGAACGGCCCCGCCATAGTTAAATTAGCTTATTGAAGGTCTTTGAGCCAGGCATCGCTGAGAAACCATTTTTTATAAATCCTGTCGTAGGTGCCATCATTCTTGGCCTGGATCAGGAAGTTGTCCAGCCAATTGATGAAATCAGCGTTGCCTTTGTTGACCGCCCAGGCGAGTGGCTCATAGGTGAAGGGGTCATCGAGCAGGACTAGTTTCTTCTGGCCCTTTTCAGCAAATGCGATGGCGTTGAAAGGCAGGTCGTAGACGAAAGCGTCAACCTTGCCGTTGAGCAGATCCATTACGCCTTCCTGCTCGGTTTCGAAAGAGATGTAAGTAGCCTTGGGGATCATGCGCTTGGTGGCCTGCTCGCCGGTGGTGCCAAGCTTGGAGGCGACCTGGTACTTCTTGTTGTTCAGATCCTTGTAAGACTTGATTGTGCCAGCTAACTTCTTGTCGATCAGGATGCTCTGGCCGATGACAATGTAAGGCGAAGCAAAGGCAATCTTCAGGTTGCGCTCCTGAGTCAGGGTCATGCCGCTCATGATGATGTCAAATTTCTTGGTGAGCAGGGCAGGGATGATGCCGTCCCAGGCGGTGCTGACCAGTTCGAGCTTGACGCCCATGGCTTTTGCCATATGTTTGGCCATATCAACATCGAAACCAACAATTGCTCCCTTTTTGTTGGTCATTTCAAAGGGCATGTAGCCTGGCTCCATACCGACACGCAGGATGCCGCGATCAAGGATGTCGTCGATGGTGTCAGCCATTGCGACACCAGGCAGAACAACACAAAGGGCCAGCAGGCAAGCAATCATAAGTTTGACGTGTTTCATGGGGTTCTCTCCTTAGCAAAAAAAAAGATAAGTTGGCCGAACCGCTCGGCAAGTAAATACTCAGTATGATTTTCCTTCATCGAGAAGCTCTGAAATTGACATCCTGATTTTACATTGGGGACAGATGGGCAGGTCTTCGATTGGTAGATAAACGATCTCTGTATAGCGGCATCTTGGACAGATGACTTCGATCGGTTCACGCTTACCACGTTCCATTATAATCTCCGACACGCCTTTATTTCTAAAAACATATTTAAAAAAACAATTGAATTCAATGACTTCTGCTTATACCATAGCGCCCTCGCTTGAAACAAGACTCTAACAAGTTTTCTGTGATTTTCCATGAACCAGAAGTATAAAAAACAGTATTTTGCCGAATTCATGTTGGCAACTGTCACTATTTTCTGGGGAGCAACCTTTCCGATTGTCAAGGATGCCATCAATGAGATGCCGGTTATGGCATTTCTCTGGGTGCGTTTTGCCATGGCAGCTATACTTCTGGCCTTGATTACCGGTCGTAAGGGGTTTGCCACTCTTGACCGACGTGGTTGGTGTCTGGGGATTCTACTCGGTACGCTGCTCTTCCTGGCCTATCTTTTTCAAACCTTCGGCCTGGAACGTACTTCATCTGCTAATGCCGGATTCCTGACCGGGCTTGGTGTTGTCTGGGTGCCGTTGATGGCTGGGCCGTTTCTGAAAAAACCTGCGGCGTTCGGTTCGAAGGTTGGTGTTGTCCTGTCTCTGTTTGGCCTCCTCCTGCTGACCTGGCATACGCCGTGGACGATTAGTTTTGGCGATTTTCTGGTCGTGATATGTTCGATTTTTATCGCCCTGCATATCATCGGGCTTGACGCTTTTAGCAAAGGCTACGATGGTCGGGCTCTGGCCTTTGTGCAGATTGCCACCATGGCAGTGCTCGGTTGTTTTGGTAGTCTGGTTTTCGAACCTGTATCCTGGCCGCAGACCTGGAGCAGTTCACTGGTTTTCGCGTTGATTGTCACCTCGGTTTTTGCGACCGCTTATGCTTTCTGGGCAATGACCACTTTCCAGCACCGCACCACACCAACGAGGGCTGCTCTGATCTACACACTGGAGCCGGTATTTGCTGCTATTTTTTCGGTGTGGTTGGCTGGAGACCGTCTGTCTTCGATTGGTTGGGTCGGTGGCGCTTTGATCGTTATTGGTATGATCGTTGCGGAACTCTGGCCGCTGATGGCTCGAAAAAATCAATATGAAGACGTATGATATTTGTTGCAATGGTCTTGAACTGAAGCCGCGTAAGCGGTTGATCTGTAACAAGAAATAACTTGATTGCGTAGGGGAGAAGCAAGGTTCATCTGCTTCGCCCGTTTTTGATCTTGATTTGTCTGGTGCTGTGAAAAGGGCAAAGCAGGTGGATCGTTTGCTTTGCCCCTACCGTGAACAGTTATCACTCTGAACGGAGATAAGTCGCAGGTTTCTGTCCCAAAGCTTTCCAGGTTCCAAGCAGCCCCAAAACCAAAGTTAAAGCGATACCGATCAAGATCGTGGTGATGATAGTTGTCGGATGCAGGGCAAATGACATCTTCATCAAACCCTTTAAAATTGCCATGGCTGCCAGGCTACCAACAACCGCGCTGATACAGCCTGCGATCAGACCGAGCAGCAGAAACTCTGCGGCAAATGCTCCCAGAATACCGAGGCGGGTTGCGCCACAGACCTTAAAAATCACGGCATCGTGAATACGTCTATGTTGATCGGCAGAAACGGCTCCGGCTAACACCAGGAAACCGGTTATCAAGGCAATCGCGGCCATGCTGCTGAAAGCTGCGCCGATGCGGTCTAGAGTTCGGGAGACGTTTTTCAGAATCTCGCGGGTGCTGATAGTGGAGACGTTGGGAAATTTGCCGGTAATCGTAGCAAAGGCGGCTTCCTCCTGATTTGGCGGCAAGTGTATTGATGCGATGTAGGTTTGTGGGGCATTCTCAAGAACCCCTGGCGAAAAGATGATGGCGAAGTTTAAATTAAGGGTTGTCCAGTCCACCTCTCTCAGGCTGGCGATGGTGGCTGTAACTTCCCGGCCGAGAATGTTTACAGACAAGGTGCTACCAACCTTAACCCCGAATCCCTTGGCGATATCTGCGGTAATCGAAACTAGTGGTTTACCGGAATAGTCCTCTGTCCACCATTGTCCAGCGACAATCTCCGTCTCCGGTGGAAGTTTTGCCGAGTAACTTAGAAAACGGTCGCCACGTACGGCCCAGCGTACTTTTTGGGCGATCTTTGCCATACTGACCGGAGTACCATCTATAGCTGTGATACGTCCACGCAGGGTGGGATAACGTTCGATCTTGGTGACTCCTGGCAGGGTATGTGCTGTTGCTTCAAAAGCAGCCACCTGATCAGTCTGTAGGTCGAGAAAGAAGAAGGCCGGTGCTTCGCCGGGAACGGTTTCATTAATCATGTCGCCGAGGTTAGCTTGTACCAGCATGATAATAACCAGCGCTGTCAACCCCAGGCCGAGTGAGAAAATGGCACTGCCTGCCGGTGAGTTGCGTCGATGGATATTGCCGAGGCCAAGACGTAACGAGGGATTGCTCGGTCTTGGCAGACGGCGGGTCAAATTGATGACGAGAGCTGCGGCAAAACGAAAGATACCGAAACAGAGCATTGCTCCGCAAATAAACCAGAAAGCCATTTTTTGATCTGTGCTGGTTAAAACAGCCAATGCGGCAAGGCTGATTGAGGCAAGTGCGATGGCAATCCGGATGTTTTTGCCAGGATCCTTGTCTGCGTTAATGTTGTAACCCCGGAAAAGCACCGCTGGAGAGACCCGTCTGGCGATTCCCAGCGTTTTCAGCGAAAAAGCCAGGGCGATCAGGATGCCGAAGAGTGCCGCGCGCAAGAGAACCAGCCAGTGGATGGCCGGATCGAGTGGAACCGGCAGATGGGCACCTATGAGCCCGTCGAGAATAAAGGGCAGGGCGGCACCACAGAGCAGTCCAGCAGTTGAGCCCAGGGTAGCAAGGAAAAGGACTTGCAGCAGATAGGCCGTAAAGATAAGTTTTCCAGATGCACCGAGGCATTTCATGGTTGCGATATGAGTAATCTTGCCGGTCAGGTAGCCACGCACTGCTCCTGAGACACCGAGTCCACCGACCAACAAGGCACAGAGTCCAATCAGGGTCAGGTTTTGATTCATGCGGTCGAGGAAAAACCTGACTCTTGGCGAGGCTTCACGCCATGTTTGCAATCGCCATCCCGCCTCAGGGAAGCGTTTCGGCAGGTCCGTTTTGAGCTGTGCTGCCGTGTTTCGGTCGGGCAGACGCAATCGGTAGGCGTGATAGACCAGGCTGCCAGGCTGTAGCAGTCCTGTGGCGGAAAGTCCCGCAAGACTGGTCAGGAAACGCGGGCCGAGATTGAAGGGTCTTACGGAACGATCCGGTTCGCTGGTGATGACACCGCGGATCCGAAATTGTGCGGAACCGACCTTGACCAGATCACCAACCTTCACATTGATACGTGTCAGCAGAGGCGCTTCAACCAAGGCGCCTAGTTCACCATCGTGATCGAGAGCCAGTGTAATGGTTTGAGGTGGCTCAATATCGACTGTGCCGTAGAGCGGATAAGCAGCATCGACAGCTTTCAGTTCGGCCAGCACCCGCTGCGAACCAGCATAATTTGCAACCATGGTGCGCATGGTCGTGATATGGGAAAGTTTACCTTTAGAATCCAGGAAATCGATTGCGGTTGCTGGTAATTGCCGATGAGCCAGACGAACCTCAAGGTCGCCACCGAGAAGGGCGCTGGCGTCGGCGAGCAAGCCTGATTTCGCTGATTCGGTAAAAGAACCGATGGCGCTGATGGCAAAGACACCGAGAAAGAGACACATCAGAAAGACGCCGAAACCGCGTAATCCTCCACGTAGTTCGCGCATTACCAGACGTATTGCCAGCCTGAAATCCTGGGCCTGCAGAAGGAACGGGGCCTGTGGCATAAGGTTGGGGGTGTTCACACAACTGCTCCTGCAGGCTCTTTGACTTGTCCATCAACCATGTAAACAGAACGATGACAGCGCGAAGCAAGCGTTTCATCGTGGGTGACCAGAACCAGGGTTGTGCCGTGTTCTTTCTGCAGGTCAAAAAGCAGGCCCATGACCATCTGGCCGGTTTCACAGTCAAGATTCCCGGTTGGTTCGTCGGCCAGCAATAGTGAAGGCTTGGCAACAAAGGCCCTGGCCAGGGCAACCCGCTGTTGCTCGCCGCCGGAGAGTTCTCCCGGGTAGTGACCGAGCCGATCACCGAGACCGGTCTTTTCAAGGGCTGCTTTTGCCTGTTCGGCGGGATTGTCGGCAGCTGCAAATTCGAGGGGCAGGGCGACATTCTCCAGCGCTGTCATGGTTGGCACCAGATGGAACGATTGGAAAACTATACCGACGTGCTGACGGCGGAATCGGGCGAGATCATCTTCATTGATAAGAGTCAGATCGATACCAGCGACCCGAACTACACCAGACGATGGTTTCTCCAGACCGGAAAGGGCCATTAGTAGAGTTGTTTTGCCAGCCCCTGATGGACCTACAATGCTGATGGTTTCATTACGATCAATTGACAGGTTAATGCCACGCAGGATGTTGACCGGGCCAGCTCCACCAACTAGACTGAGATGAAGATCAATAATGCTTACCATTGGCTCTGTCATGCCTTTATCCTTTTTACGCAAAATGTTCCTGATATTAGTGCTGGCTGCTGTAACAGTATTTGCCAACCCAGGGCCAGCACTTGCCGAGTCACCGCCATCGACCCCAGTTACTATTCTTGTGCTGGGTGACAGCTTGACTGCCGGTTACGGTCTAGAGGAAAGTGAATCATTCCCCTTTCAACTGGAAAAAAGTCTACAGACCTTAGGATACAATGTGAATGTTATCAATGCCGGTGTCTCAGGAGATACAACTGCTGGCGGCCTGGCACGCATCGAGTGGGCCCTGGCAGATCATCCGGAGATAGTGATCGTCGAGCTTGGTGGCAATGATGCTCTGCGTGGACTTGATCCGGCACAGGTTTATGCAAACCTTGACAAGATCCTTACGAGGCTTAAGGTCTCAGAATGCCGCGTCATCTTTGCAGGCATGCTGGCACCTCGCAACTTTGGTTCTGAGTATTATACCAAGTTCGATCAGGTTTATCCTGACCTTGCAGAACAGCACGATGTCCTGTTTTACCCGTTTTTTCTGGCAGGGGTCGCCACAAACCCTGAGTTGAATCAGCCTGATGGTGTTCATCCTAACGCAGCTGGTGTGAGGCGGATTGTTACAGGGATAACTCCCTTGGTAGCTACTGCCCTGGATAAGTTAAGGTCTTCAATCCGTGTTGAGTGAAACCCGGCTCTCGCGTACTTTGCGTCTTTCCTCAACGAGTAAGTAAGCAAGGTAGTATTTATAGATATTGCTGACGTACTGAACGGTCTCCCGTCCAATGACTTGCGCTGCACCGCGTTCAACATTATCAAACCAGAGATTTCTATTCAAACCCATTTCGGTTGTTTTCTTGCGAATCTTTCGCAAATTTCCTGGTCCGGCGTTGTAAGCAGCCAGTCCTAACAGCAGTCTGTTTCTCTCATCGATTGCCGGGTCAGCCAGGTAGGTATCCATCAGATAACGTAGATACTTGGCTCCAGCATGGATGTTCTTTTTAATGTCACTCTCAATGCCCTTCAACCCGATAGGCTTGCTGGCAGCTGTTCTTGGCAGAATCTGCATAACACCGACTGCTCCTGCGTGACTGCGGGCAGATTGATTTAAGCGCGACTCCTGGTAGCCTTGGGCCATAAGAAGCAGGTAATCCAAAGAATAGATCTCAGCATATTCTTTGAAGGTTCCAACCAGTTCGTCAAACTTGGTTATTTCTTCACTGTTGGTTGCGTTCAGAACATACTTGGTCGAACCCAGATAACGTTTTAATAAGATGTTGGCCAAGCCCTTTTTTCGTCCTTCGACCCGGTTGAACTCTTTTAACTCGGCAAACAATTTTGGGCTGTTTTTGCGGATGGCCCAGGCAATTCTACCCTCCTGGTTAATAGCTAAATCCTCTCGCAGCTCAATATTATTAAAAAACTGCATCCAGAATCTTGCTTTATGGTCATCGACAATTGCCAGGGGCAGCAAACCGGCATTAACCATCTCCAGCAGGTCTTCATCTTCCAGAATTTCATCGGCAGGTCGAATGTCCAGGTCGAGACCTTGTTCTTTTGACAGCTTGGTAAGATGTTCGTAATAACTGCTTGACTCTCGCACGTAGATTGGGACGTCAGTAAGGTCTGCAAGTTGATGGATCTCAGGCGCACTTGGGCCGGTTACTACAATCTCAGTGACGTTTCTGATGCCGGTTTCTGTAAAGTCGACGATTTTTTGTCGCTCAGGGGTTATGGTCAGATTACCAGCGGCAATATCACCGAAACCATCAACCAGATCTTGCAGAAGGTGCTTTCTTGCCGTCGGTATGAAGATAACCCTCATCGGTAGTGACTTGTTGCCATGTTTAAGGTTGAGCCATTTCTCCAGTTCCATGCCAGTGTCATGGACTATGCCGCGTGCCTGGCCCTGGTCCAGAAAATATTGAGTTTTGTTATACGGGACGAGAATGCGGACCAAGCGACGTTGGCGCATCTCGTCCAGATCTCCAGACCAGGCCTTGGGGATAGGTAGGGTGCTTTCAATTTCTTCGATCCGATGTTCTTCGGATACAGGTGCCGCCGGATTCTGAACGAGGAGTAACCGCCATATCGTTAGAGTGACGACAACGATCACAAAAAGGGTGAACAGATAAGCGGTTTTATTTTTCATCACTGCAAGTAGGCTTCAGTCACATAGCGGCGCATCATGACATGCGTATTGAAATAATAAGCATTCTTGCCAATGGCGTTTTTCATCACTTTGGTCCATCCTGCACGGTCATTGTAATAGAGTGGAATTATCGTTTTCTCGAGTTTTTTGTAGAGATCCTTGACGTCTTCGTCGGAATGGTTGACGTCCGTGGTCGTCTCTGTAGACGGTGGACCAATCGACCAGCCGGTCACCCCTTCGATATGTCCCTCGATCCACCAGCCATCCAGTACACTGAAATTCGGCACACCGTTCAGAGCGGCCTTCATGCCGCTGGTCCCTGAAGCTTCAAGCGGGCGGAGGGGATTGTTAAGCCAGACATCGACGCCGGGGATCAAACGACTCGCCACATCCATATTGTAGTTCGGCAGATACACAATCTTTAGTTTATCTCCAAAGAACTTAGCTTGACGACGTATCCCCTGAATCGTCAGTTTGCCTTGATCATCCTGTGGGTGGGCCTTGCCGCCAAAGATCAGCTGCAACTTGCCGTTGCCTATTTTGAGTAGACGTTCTGGGTCGGTAAAGATCATATTGGCCCGTTTGTAAGCGGTCGCACGACGGGCAAAGCCGATAGTAAGGATTTCAGGGTCAAGTTTGGTGCCGGTTGTCTCTTCAATATATTGAAAGAGATAGGCCTTAGCTCCGGCGTGCGCATCATGAATTTCCTGGTCCGGGATAATATCCACTCTGACCAGTAATTCCGGTTCGTTTGCCCAGCCGGGCAGGTACTTATCGTAAAGGGGCATCAAGTAAGGCGTTGCCCAGGTGAATGGGTGAATTCCGTTAGTGATGGCATGGATCTCAAACCCTGGGAAAAGGGCCTGGGAGACTTGACCGTGCTTTTTGGCGACACCGTTAACATAGTGTGAAAGATTAAGCGCCAGCATGGTCATATTGAGTTCATCTTTACCCCCCAGGTTTTTAAGCAACTCCATAGGGACAACTTCACCCAGAATACGTTCCACCAGATCATAAGGGAAGCGGTCATGACCTGCCTCTACCGGGGTATGAGTGGTAAAGACACATTTCTTCTGGACAGCGCGTGTATCCCATGATGAAGCTTCATCCCAGGCGTCTTCCACGGGGCGACGGTGGTAATGGAGTAATTCCAGAGTCAGCAGGCTGGCATGCCCTTCATTCAGGTGGTATCTGCGAACCTCGAAACCAAGATTTTTCAGCAAACGGGCGCCGCCGATGCCTAGAACGATCTCTTGCTTTAATCGATAATCTTTGTCGCCGCCGTAGAGATGATCAGTAATTTTTCTGTCCTCAGGCAGGTTTCCGGGGATATCTGTGTCAAGGAAGAGGACAGGCACCTCGCCGCCGGTCGGGCTCTTGACCCGATACATCCATGCCTGCACTTTGACGTCACGATTTTCTACTGTTACCAAGGCTTTGCCTGGTAATAGCTCAAGTAAATCCTCGGGCCGCCAGTTGACAGCACTTTCCTGTTGCCAATCTTCATTATTGAAGGTCTGGCGAAAATATCCCTTACGGCTGATAAGAGTCACGGCAACCATCGGCAGTTTTAGATCTGCGGCGCTTTTGATCGTGTCACCGGCCAATACTCCAAGGCCGCCGCTATAGGTGGGGATTTCTGTTGTCAGGCCAATTTCCATGGAGAAATAGGCGATGCGTGAAATTTCAGTGTATTGTCTCCAGTCGTTCATTTGTTGCCTCGATGTCGGATCGGTTGTGTAGAGTCGGTAAAATTAATATCTGTTGTTTTCAGTTGTCGCCAGTTGTTGTTTTTTAATTGTCACTGACTGGGCAACTAATTTGAAGCATAACATATTTACCGTTCATTTTTCTGGGTAGAAACCATCTAAGTTCAAGGAAAAGCTTGCAAAATTATGCAATTTGTGGAAATAAATGTGTTTTTTAAGGATGGAAGACGCAGCTTTTTCTGGGGATGAATTATCAATGTATGAATCTTTTTTTGCTTTAAAAGAAAAACCTTTTGCGCTGACCCCGAATCCGCGTTTCCTCTTTTTGAGTAAAACCCACAATGAAGTTTATGCTCACCTGATTTATGGCATAGAAAGCCGAGCCGGTTTTGTTGAAGTAACTGGTGAAGTTGGTACCGGCAAGACCACCATTCTGAGAACTCTGCTTTCTCACCTGGATGAAGATAAATATCGAGTCTCTTTCATTTTTAACCCGAAGTTGACCGCTTTTGAACTCCTGCGCAATATTAACCATGAATTTGGCGTTGCTGACGATGGGCTCAATAGCCCCGATTTGATTCATGCCCTCAATGAATTCCTGCTCGCCGAGAATCAAGCAGGAAGGACCCCGATTCTGGTCATTGACGAAGCCCAGAACCTCTCAGGGGAAGTCCTTGAACAGATTCGTTTGCTTTCCAACCTCGAAACTGAGGAAGACAAACTTATTCAGGTCATTCTGGTTGGCCAACCGGAATTGCGGCATCACTTAAGTGATCACAGCTTGCGTCAGCTTAACCAGCGCATTGCTGTACGCTATCAATTGCGACCATTGAACAGTGAGGAGACAACCTCTTATATCCTGCACCGCTTGAATATCGCCGGTCGTCCTGATGGTAATGTGTTTACTCAAGCGGCCCTGAAAAAGGTTTTTCAATGCTCCGGAGGTGTGCCTCGGAGAATCAACCTGATCTGTGATCGCGCACTGTTAACTGCTTATTCTGAAGAACGGGTAACGGTATCTCCACGCGATGTTAAGCAAGCTGTTGCCGAATTGGCAGGCATGGGAGAGGGTAGTCAAAGAGTCTTTCAAGTTCCCTGGACTGCTCTTGCTGTGGTAGCGATATTGCTGTTAATTGTGTTGGCCGGATTTTACTGGTTTGAGCCTTTTGGTAAGAGTTCTGTTGATGCGACGGTCACTCAAACAGAAAGCCAGCTGGCCCCTGTTTCAAGTCAACCACCTGTCTCAAAGCAACCTGTCGCTCAATCAACATCCCCTCCATCTACTACAGCAGCACCGCTTCAATCTGACAGCCTGATTGCCAGCTGTAATGCTGTCTTATCTCAGTGGGGAGCTCCACTTCTGGATGGTAATGTCTCATCTGCCGGTTTTGATTTTGACCATGAATTTACCACTCGCGGGTTTGAACTTGTTCGTCTTCCTGGCCATTTCGATGAAATGAGAGTATTCAATGTACCGTTTCTCCTGCCTCTGTCTGCAAAACAGGGTGGTGGTTACCTGGCTGTGCTTGGACAAACATCTCCTGAAAGATGGTCTGTTGCGCCAGCTTATCAGGGTCATGAAACGCTGAGCACTGCAGAGCTTAATAAGCTCGGTCTGCGTATGGCTTTTGTGCCATGGGTCGATTTTGCTTCAATCGGTTATGTCGCAGTGCCTGGCGTTCGTGGTGATAATGTGCGCAGGCTGCAATTCCTGCTTGGCTTGGCCGGGTGTGTGGACGTTCCGACCAACGGCCGTTATGATGCCGCAAGCGTCAGATGCGTCAAGGATTTTCAACGCGAACAGCAGGGTCTGGTGGTTGACGGTCTGGTTGGCCCACGGACCCTTATGCTGCTCTATCAGGTGGCTGGTGCGTACGATATCCCCCGCTTAAAGACCCTTTAGAGTAAGCACCTGTTGCGAGAGAAATTACCCATTATGAGCTCGATCCTTAAATCACTAAGGAAAATTGAAGAAGAAAAACGTGGTGCCGTACATGCCGCCCCAGACCTGCGGGTGGATCAGGGTTTCGTCCCTGTAAAACCAAAGCGGCTTTTGCCCTTGCTGACCGGGCTTGCTCTGGGTGCCGTGATCGTTGGGCTGTTTTTTCTCTGGCCATCAAGATCCACTCTTCCAAATGTAAAAGATCAACTGCCAGCAGTCGTAAAATATCAGTCAGAGACAAAAGCAAATCAAGTTGTTTCTACCGTCAAGCAGGACCAGAAAGCTTCTGTTGCCAGGCAGGAGGAGAGGGTGGTGGCTCCTGTAAAAGAGGAGCAAACACCTGTTGTTGCAAAGGTTATCAGTAACCCTGTAAGTACCATTCAGATTTCACCTGTAGCTATGATGGCCACTCCAGAGGTGCCTGCCGAGCTTCCTGAAGATGTTTCTTTATTGGTGACAGAGATTTTCTTTCAGGAGGACAGTGCTAGCAGTATGGCTGTTGTGAATGATCTTCCTGTGATGATCGGCACTCGTGTTGATTCCGCAATTGTTACTGAGATTCATCCTGACCGTGTCATTTTTAAAGTTGGCGACAAAATCTATGTTGTTTATGGAGCCAATATGTCTAGGGGCCTGTCCGACAAGCCGTGATCGACTGCAAACCTAGTGTCCCGTGCGGCTAATCCTATCCTTTAATTATGGTCCTTTTGCCCGCTGTCTGCGTTGCGTCTCTTTGGCTTAACGCACGCTAGGCCTTCATCAGCACGCCTTGACAGCAACCAAAATGTCTCAGAATTATACGTCACGATTAACCGCACGGGACACTAGCTGTTTGGCCCATATCCCAGCTCCTTTCCTCATAGCTATCTAACGTCGAATAATCCCCAGTTGGTTGTAGAATATTCTTCTTTTTGCGTGTATTTTTGTTTTGCACAATTGAAAAAGCAGTGTTTAATTGAATACTTACAAAGATGGCACGCTATGTGTATTAGTAAATCGGAAATTTTGTATTAAAGGATAATTAAATGAATCGTCTACCATTTTTATTGAAGAGCAGTCTGGTTGCAGGAGTCCTGCTTGTTGCGCTGTGCCTCTACGTTAGCCCACTTCAGGCGGCTGTCCTGGATCAATTGGTTCAGGAGGCTTTAACAAACAATCCCGACCTGGCGGCAGCCAAGGCTCGCTGGCAACAGGCCACCTACAAAGCTCCTCAGGTCGGCAGTCTGAAGGATCCGATCCTCTCCTTTGCTATGTCTAATTATCCCAATGATAATTTTTCAAGTAACGAGACTCCGATGACTGGTAACGAACTGAAGCTGGCGCAAGCATTCCCGTTCCCCGGTAAGTTGGGAACCCGTGCTGCTCTTGCCGATGAGCAGGCGCGCTGGTTTGAGGCTGTCTATCAGGACAAACATTACCAGCTTGCCCGACGAGTCAAGGATGCCTGGTATCGGCTCTATTTCAAAGAGCAGGCCATTGCTGTGACAGAACGCAATCTGGCGTTGGTTGACGACATTATCCGTCTGACGGAAGTCCGCTACGAAACCGGTTCAGGGCTGCAGCAGGACGTGCTTAAAGTGCAAGTGGAAAGGTCCCGGTTCATGGAACGCTTGCTGTCTTTACGGCAACAACGTTCCGTGGTGCAAGCTGAACTGAACCGCCTGTTGGATCGGCCCCCGGGCGGGACTTACGATATTCCTGAGGAGCTTGACCTGGTGACTGTAGAGAAAGATCTTGAACTCTTCCAGCAAGCTGGTAGTGAAAACCGGCCCTTGAACTCTGCTTATCAGGCGCTGATTAACCGTTATCGTTATCAGAAGAAACTGGCTGATCTCGACGATTATCCAGACATGACCCTCTGGGCCGGTTGGCGTTTCCGTGATAATGACCTGCCTGATAATGGCACTGATTTTGTCAGCGCCGGAGTCAGTTTCAACCTGCCAGTTTACCGTGAGAAAAGGCGTGCCGCTACATCGGAAGCTAAGGCTGCTATGCGCATGGCCGAACGACAATCAAGAGATTTTCGAAATAGCGTTACTGAGTCCATTCAGAATGCCTATGACCGTATGGAAGAAACCCGAGAGCAGACCAGGCTTTACCAGGAAGGAATCATTCCGCAGACAGGCCAGGGTTTTCAGTCGGCTCTGGGTTCTTATCAGGTAGGTGAAGTTGAATTTATCAGTCTGCTTGATGCTCTGATGACAACCTATCTGGCAGAAATGGAGTTTTACCGCTTTAGCTCTGAATATATGAGAAGCCTGGCATGGTTGGAGGCAGAATCAACGGTACCTTTAATAGGTCCGCCACTGCAGATTGTTGATCAGAAGACAGCCGACTTAAGCAAATAAATGTTTCAAAATCGAACCCCGAGGACACTCATGAGTAAAACAAAACGTAAAATCTGGATCATCTCTCTGGTCGGCATCATGGCTGGCTTGGCCTTGAGCTTTACTTTTTCAGGCTTTGGCAAACCTGAACTGGAAACCGTGGTCGAATCGGCCGCGCCTTCCTCTGCTGTGGCTGCGGAAGAACCTGCACAACAGTACACCTGTGGTATGCATCCGATGGTCATCGTTGACGAACCGGGCTCCTGCCCGATCTGCGGTATGGACCTGGTTCCGCTTAAAGCCGGAACTGGCGGCGATGCTGTTGCCAAACCTGCCGGAGAGCGAAAGGTCAAGTACTGGCAGGCACCGATGGATCCGACCTATATCCGCAACGAACCGGGGAAATCTCCCATGGGCATGGATCTGGTTCCGGTTTACGAGGATGAAGCACCTGGTGGATCCATGATCTCGATCGATCCCGTGACCGCGCAGAATATGGGTGTACGGACCGCCATCGCCGAGAAGGCTGAACTGAGCCGCACCATTCGTACTGTCGGTCTGGTCGCCTACGATGAACCGAAGCAGTTTTCCATTAACAGTAAAATCGCCGGTTGGGTTGAAAGACTGTATGTCAATGAAACCGGTCAGTTTGTTAAAAAGGGCCAGAAGTTGCTTGAGATTTACAGTCCGGAACTAGTTTCGGCACAGGAGGAGTTTCTGCTCGCCCTGAATAACCAGGCGGTTCTGGCCAGCAGCAGCTTTTCGTCGATTGCTGAAGGTGCCAATCGACTGCTCGAAGCTTCTCGCAAGCGTTTACGGCTCTGGGATATCTCCGAAGATCAGATCCGTCGTTTGGAGAAGACTCGCAAGTCTGAAAAGACCCTGATTCTGCGGGCATCCTATAACGGCATCGTCAACATGAAGATGGTCAATGAGGGCATGTTTGTCAAAGCAGGCATGGAACTCTTCCAGCTCTCCGATATCTCCAAGGTCTGGGTTTACGCGGATATCTACGAATATGAGCTGCCATGGGTCAAGGTCGGTCAACAAGCTGAGATTATCTTACCCTTTGTCGGTGAACAGAAGTTGACGGCAAAGGTGACCTATATCTACCCCTATGTGGAGTCGAAAACCCGGACAATCAAGGCCCGCCTGGAACTGGATAACCCAGATTTTAAATTGAAACCGGATATGTATGTCAACGTGCGTTTGAAAACGGAAACCATCATGGATGCGGTAACTATACCCGCCGAAGCAGTTTTACATTCCGGTGAAAAACGGACTGTATTCATCGCTCTCGAAGAGGGTAAGTTTGAGCCGCGAGAGGTGAAGGTTGGCATACAGGATGATAACGGCATGATCGAAATCAAACAGGGAGTGCTGGTCGGAGAGAGGGTTGTCACCAGTGCCCAGTTTATGCTCGATTCGGAAAGTCAGTTGCGCGAGGCGATTGCCAAGATGCTCGAAGCCAGGGCCAATCCGCAAACCTCTGCCAGTGAAAAAGAGGCCGATAGCAACTCAGCCGACGGCCTGTCTGATAAAGAAAAAATGACTAAAAAAGACGATGCAGAGGATCTGTTTAAATAACGCTCCGATGGGTGGTAAATCCTCCTGAATTCCGACACTTAACTCTTTGGAACTGATGACATGCTTGAAAAACTAATTGATTGGTCTATAAAAAACAAATTCATGGTCGTGCTGGCTACCGTCTTCGTTATTTTCGGTGGCGTCTATGCCATGCTGCAAACGCCTATTGACGCTATCCCCGACCTTTCCGATGTGCAGGTTATTGTCTTTACCGAGTACCCTGGGCAGGCACCGCAGGTGGTTGAGGACCAAGTCACTTATCCGTTGACCACGCAGATGTTGGCGGTGCCGGGGGCCAAGGTGGTGCGTGGTTACTCGTTCTTCGGCCTTTCCTTCGTCTATATTATTTTTGAGGACGGCACCGATCTCTATTGGGCGCGTTCGCGGGTGCTGGAGTATCTCAACTACGCAGCCGGGAGGCTGCCATCTGGGGTAACACCAGCCCTGGGTCCCGATGCCACCGGGGTTGGCTGGGTTTACGAGTACGTGTTGGAAAGTGACAATCATGATCTGCAGCAACTGCGCTCGATCCAGGACTGGTTCCTGCGCTACGAACTGACCAGTGTTCAGGGCGTTTCTGAGGTCGCCTCTATTGGCGGTTATGTCAAGCAGTATCAGGTCGATGTCGATCCCGATCGACTGCTCGCCTACCATATCTCCATTCCGCAGATCAAAAAGGCGATTCAGCGCTCCAATAACGATGTTGGCGGGCGGATGATCGAGATGGCGGAAACGGAATTTATGGTGCGTGGTCTCGGCTATATTCAGTCGCTGGAAGATCTTGAGAATGTTGTTGTTGGTAGCGATCAGCGCGGTACGCCGATTCTGTTGCGCGATCTGGCCAATATTCATTTTGGTCCGGAGTTACGCCGTGGCGTGGCGGAGCTGGATGGTAAAGGCGAAGTTGTCGGCGGCATTGTGCTCATGCGTTACGGCGAAAATGCCCTGAAAACCATTGAGGGTGTCAAAGAAAAACTCGAGCAATTGCAGGCTGGCTTGCCGGAGGGGGTCACGATCAAGACCGTCTACGACCGCAGCGGCTTGATTGAACGGGCGGTTGACACGCTCACAGAAAAATTAATCGAAGAGAGTATCGTGGTGGCCATCATCACCATGCTCTTCCTGTTTCATTTCTCCAGTGCCCTGGTGGCAATTATAACATTGCCGATTGCGATTCTTATGGCGTTTATAGTAATGCACTTTCAGGGCATTAACGCCAACATCATGAGTCTTGGTGGTATCGCCATTGCCATCGGTGCCATGATCGACGCGGCCATTATCATGATCGAGAACGCCCACAAACACCTTGAGCGCGACCGCGGCAAGAAACCGCACTGGGAGATTATTGCCGATGCGGCCAAAGAGGTTGGTCCGGCACTCTTCTTTTCACTGCTGGTCATCACCGTTTCCTTTTTCCCCGTATTTACTCTCGGGGAACAGTCAGGCCGCATGTTCAAGCCCTTGGCCTACACCAAGACCTATGCCATGGCCGCTGCGGCACTGCTCTCGGTGACCCTGGTGCCGGTACTGATGGGCTGGTTCATACGCGGCAAGATTCCCGATGAAAAGAAGAACCCGATCAACCGGATTATGATCCGTGTTTACCATCCGGTGGTCGATTTCGTCCTCAAATGGCGCTGGCCAGTGCTGATTGTTGCTGTGGCCATTACATTAACCAGTATCTACCCGTTGAAAAAAATGGGCTCTGAGTTCATGCCGCCGCTCTACGAGGGGGATCTGCTCTATATGCCGACCACATTGCCGGGGATCTCGGTGACCAAGGCCAGGGAGTTATTGCAGCAAACCGACCTGATCATCAAACAGTTTCCCGAGGTACACCATGTCTTTGGCAAGGTAGGCAGGGCCGAAACAGCAACCGATCCAGCACCGCTGTCGATGATCGAGACCACCATTATGCTCAAACCTGAGGAGGAATGGCGTACGGTTCCCCGTAAACGTTTCTATAGCGACTGGTCAGATTATCTGGAAGTGGTCAAGGAGCCGTTACGCTGGGTTCTCCCGGAAGAAGGCACGATCACTATCAAAGAATTGAAGACAGAGTTGAATAATGCCATCCAGTTCCCCGGTCTGACCAACGCCTGGACCATGCCGATCAAAACCCGGATCGACATGCTCTCGACCGGGATCAAAACGCCGGTCGGCATCAAGATCATGGGCGACGACCTGGAAATCCTCAGCGATATAGGCGAGGAGATCGAGGCGATTGTCGCCGAGATTCCCGGCACTCTGAGCGTCTATGCCGAACGAGTGGTAGGTGGGAACTATCTCGATTTCAAAATAGATCGAGTTGCCGCAGCCCGCTATGGCCTGAATGTTGGCGATATCCAGGATATCATCCAGTCGGCCATCGGTGGCATGAATGTCACCCAGACCGTCGAAGGTCTGGAGCGCTACCCGGTCAACGTGCGTTATGCCCGCGACTATCGCAATGATCTGCAGTCACTTGGCCGAGTGCTGATTCCGTTGCCTAACGGCAAACATGTCCCAATTTCCCAGGTGGCCGATATCAGCATCACCAAGGGACCACCAGGCATCAAGAGCGAGAATGCTCGTCGCACCGCCTGGATCTATGTCGATTTGAAAGATATCGACGTCGGTACCTATGTCGAAAATGCGCAGAAGGTACTGAAAGAGAAAGTCAAACTGCCAGCCGGTTATAACATCGTCTGGAGCGGTCAGTACGAATATATGCAGGCAGCGGCGGCTAAGCTCAAGATGGTCATCCCGCTGACTCTGGTGATCATTTTCGTTATCATCTATATCAACACCAAGAGCATGGTGAAGACCGGTATCATCTTCCTCGCATTGCCGTTGTCACTGGTCGGTTGTTTTTGGTTCCTCTACATGCTCGACTATAATATGTCGGTGGCGGTCTGGATCGGTATTATTGCTCTGGCGGGGATATCCGCCGAAACCGGGGTAGTCATGCTGCTTTACCTCGACCTTGCGTACTATTCCTGGCAGAAGAACGGCCGCATGAACAACTTTGGCGACCTGACCCAGGCGATTCATTACGGCGCAGTCAAACGGATACGACCTAAGATCATGACCATCTGCGTTATCCTCGCCGGCTTGCTCCCGATCATGTGGAGCCATGGTGCCGGTGCTGATGTCATGAAAAGAATTGCTGCGCCAATGGTGGGTGGGGTTATCACTTCCGGCTTGATGGAGTTGCTGGTGTTCCCGGTTATCTATTTCATGTGGCGTGGCCTTAAACTGGAAAGATCTTACGTACCTACGGCTGAGGAAGACATTCATGATTAATAGTGTCTGGGAGTAGAAGACAAGAGTAAGAAACAGGAAGTATATTACTATCCAAAGTCAGCGCTTTGCTGATCAACTAACAAAAAAGGAGATAAAAGTTATGAAACGTTTAACTATTGCAATGATGGCCCTGGTATTTGCTGTTAGCATGCCAATGATCGCTACCGCAGGCATGGATCACGGTATGAAGATGGATCAGGACAAGGCCATGAAGATGGACAAGGCCATGAAGATGGACAAGGGCATGAAGATGGCGGCCCAAGATGGTGATTTCGTAGAAATCGGCAAGGACACTCAAGAGGGCGTCGTCGCAACAGTTAAAGTCAAGACTTATGACGAAAA
>JAMONP010000069.1 GCA_027065695.1 Desulfuromonadales bacterium
CGCTGATTATGAACTGGTTCAGAGCCAAAGGGCGACTTTCCAGCGGCGCAGTTGAGGGACTGAACCTAAAAGCAAAACTCACTATGAGAAAGGCGTATGGTTTTCGAACCCTGAAATGCCTACAAATCGCCTTATATCATGAACTTGGCAAGTTGCCGGAACCTGAATATCTCCACAGATTCTGCTGACGAGCCAGAAAGAAATACTGTCTTGCCAGCTTTGGTACGGGTTGCTTCGTTCAAAAGTACAGATTTCTGCAAATCTAGGTTGAAACGATTCAGGTCATCAAAAGTTGCGAAATCTGACATTTTTAATTCCTCATTGCTGCTAATTGAGTCTTCGGATGGAAAAGTTGCTGCTTAATATCCAGTAGCATTGAACTAACAATATCTCCCGTTTCAGTAACACGGGGGTCTCTAAATACATTAACAACGAACAAACGCCTAAAACGCCCATAACCGCTAAAGACGGTTCAATATGATCTGTAGCCAAGTTCACCAGGCCCCCTCCAAACGTCCAAGAAACTATTGTCACACCATATAGTTACAACATTTCAACAGTCAAGTCTGTTCATTGTGACAAGTTGCCCATTTAAAAGGGTTGTTGGCTCCCGAGTTGGACTCGGACGGTTGAGTATAATGACTTCTTATTTATCCTCTCGCATTGCTAGAGATCATACTGGTTGGCAGAAATGCATAATTCTTACTGACCCTGACATTTGAGAAACATCTATCTCCTGGAGATTATTTATGGCGCAGATAGATCTCACGACGATGGCCGACTGTCAAAACCAGGACGACAAGTTGATGTTCTTGTATTTTGCAAATAATTCGGTAATCCCCTACACGGTAACGCCACAACCCAGACAGGTCTCCACGTAGCGGTTCGCCAAAATGTTTGGGGCTCTTGCAGCCCTCAATACGATCATCGAGCCAGTCGAGTAACCGCTTCTGAATTTGCCGATCAAGCTTGCGTAATTGCTTTTCAGCAACATCGCTAATCTCAACTGTCCAATCCAAGGTCTTTCCTCAAATCTTTCAGAGATTTACTGCTGCGAGTTTCAGACAGTGCCTGCTTGGCCAGTTCAAGGTCTTCATTGTCTTCCAGATAGCGGACTATCGCTTCTCGTATTACGGCGCTGCGATTGCTACCCTTTGATTTAGCCAGCAGGTCAATTTCTTGCTCTAAATCTTTTTCTAGCCGAATTGCAAGCATAGCAGCCTCCCTAAGTGTATTACATTGTATAACACGGTTGCGTGCTCGGCTTCAACCCTCTTTACCGAAGGCGGACAGAAATGCTTGCAAGGCAATGGGGTTGTTCGATTTAATTTTCCCTGACAAGAAATCTGCCATGCCGGGACGATAGCCTTCCTGCCAGATTTTAAGAAAAAAATCAGCACTGGTTTTGCAGACACAATCAGCCTCCTCCACCGTCTTGCCATCTTCCACCTCAATCTTCTCGGGGCCCAGGGTCACAGTTTTCTTGACCTCGTCCACAGAAAAATAGAACACCTGCTGCTGAGTAACCTTATTCGGCTGGAAGTGTTTTTCAAGATTAGAAAAAATCTCTTCGACCATATCATTCTCCTTGACTCTCAAAAGTATGTCGATGCATGAGCTACGATAGAGATATTGACGAATAAGTATATCAATGCTAAAAACAACAGGACGTTTACGTAAAGGGAAAACCACATGACAAACCCTCAAGAAGTTTTGATACAGATCGGCACTCTCGCCAAGCAACTCGGCATTACCACGCGAACCATTCGCTACTACGAAGAAATCGGCCTTATGGGCGCTTCCAAAAGAAGCCGTGGAGGAGCACGCAACTACAACCGGAACGATGTTCTCCGCATCAAATTCATCCTCAAACTGAAAGAACTCGGCATCAGCCTGAAAGAGATGTTGAGTCTATCTGACACCTTCGACACCCATAGCCAGAACTTCGACACAATTACACCACATATTCTTGAGATTCTCGACATGCATCTCGGCAAGATTGACGACAAGGTTGCCAAATTGACATCACTACGTGATGATATTGTTAATTACCGCAATCGAATTGCAGACTTGCTGAAAGAACAGAGCTAAACATCCACCTCAGGCTTTTTTCTTGCCAGCAAACGCCTCACCCGTTTTTGGGTTCCACTGACAAGATACGGTTTCAGCCGACCCTTTTCCTTCAAAATAGCAACAAACATATCTTTGCGTTTCTCTGGTGGAACGGGCCTCTGCGCACGCTCAATGAGCGAAATAGCCCCTCTGGTACAGGCGGGCACACAGGCTCCACAACCTAAACAGGGGACTATATCAATAACCGCATGGGAACCGGCCTGACTTGCAGCGGAAGAAATCGCATCGACATTGCAGGCAGAAAAACAGAGCCCGCAATCGTTACATTTGTCCAGATCAACAGCCGCCAGAAAAGTTGTTTTGGCGACACCATCGCTGAAGCCAGCTTTCACTCCAGCCATCAGTTCACAACAACATGAACAGCAGTTACAGACAAATGAAGGTTTTTGACGCACGTTATCGGTAATATGCGTCAGATTAAGCTCTCTGGCCCGATCGAGAATCGCCAGTAATTCTTCTGTACTCTTCTCTACAGCAAAGCCCCTGCGCACCATAAACTTTGCTGCGGCACCAAGAGAAATACAGGTACCATCCACAGGAGCGTGTTTGGCACAGGTTTCGCCAAGATGTTCCTTCTTGTGACGACAGTAACACATACCAACCGCACCATAACCGGCTGTAGCGATTATCTGCCGGGCATCCTCGTAATTACTTACTTCTGAGCTGGCCGGCACGGCATCATCGTAGACAAGTGATCTGGTCAGGCTGGTTTTGCTGCCAAAAAATTCTTGTGCCTGCCCCTGTGTATTATCTTCAAAAAGATACTCGGTCATCAATCTGGCCAGTTCCGGCAAGGGCAGGTCAGTACGTTTCTTCATAAAGGTCAACTCGAAGAAACCGATCAGCCCTGGCATCAACATATAATAAGTAGTGTCAGCATAAGGCAGGTCCATAACCAGGCCCTTCTCGGCCATATTATCAAGAAGTGGCAGCAAGCGCTCTTTGGCAAAACCAGTTTTTTTGACCAGTTCCTCGATGGTCGCCTCTTCAAGAGGAAACTTCGAGGCAACCAAAGCCTCCTCTTCACTGAACAGCAGCGTCAGTATCTGGCGAAGTTTGTCGCTATCAACCAGACCAATCGGATTCTTGTTCAGACGGTCAATGAGGGGGATAATGCTATTTTTACTGCCAAGATGATGACCCATGATGACTCCTTAGAAGGCCTAACCGTAAGCCATTTGCAGAAATTTCTCAGAGATAGGATCGAACAAGTCTATCTGCTCAAGAGACGACCGCAAAAGCTCCGGGCAGTGCATCAGGTCTCTCATAAAAACAAGCTCTGAAGCCTTGAGGTAATAATTAAAAGGATGACCCAGTCCAACACCGAAGAGTTGGCCGACAATCTGAGCTACGCTGTCTTTGCGAGAAAAGCGCTGCAACTCTACAGTTCGATCCAGAAGTTTACCGACATAAAACAGTAGGGTGTTATCAATTGAATCAATCGAGTTACGATGCCCAGGCAGTATCTGTCTGCCTCTCAGGGTCGCTAACTTAACCAGGGTTGTGCAGTAGACCTCGTAATTGCGAAAGCGCTTGCCTGTTTCCATATCAATATCGAGCAGCGGCGCTTGGAAAATCCCTCGCAACAAGACATCTCCGGTTACCGCCCAGTCAGAACCGGCTAGCACCAGGTCACTCTGCGAGTGCCCGGGGCAGGCAATTACCTCGATACCAAGGTGTTCAGGGAGATCACTCTCAACCGTCAGGAAGTTTTCCGGAAACTGTGGGAAAACTTCATCGACATTCATCACTTGGCGGAAACTCTCCAGAAACCTCTGATCAAAACCAATCTGCAGTAGCAGTTCTGCTAATCTCTCGAGGCGCTCTTCGTATCCTTCAATTTTCAGAGTGTCCCGATAGGGCAGGTACAAAGATGCATCAGTCTCTTTTTCGAGCCACGACACCAAACCACAGTGGTCTATATGGCAATGCGTGATCACCACATGTTTAAGCCTGGCTAAGTCAAGTTCTTCACGCAGACAGACTTGGGCTTCACTTGTTGGCGGGCCGGTGTCAAAAAGAACCAATTCACCACCAAGTTCGCCGGAATAACAGTGGACTGGACCAACCGGGTAATCAGTATTAATGGTATGCTGCTTCATCCCCGCCACACCTTTTCACACCGGTTCAAAACAGGTATTTCTCCTCTGCACAGGCAGCCTGAGCCAACAAGCGCTTGGCCTGTAGCAAACCGGTCGCATCATATTTGGCGAATCGGCGCACGCCGGAAAGGATCATCAGCAGAGTGTCTCCTTCTTCGACAAAATAAGCACCTTTCTTGGCGGCAGTACCGGCAATTTCAGTCGCATTAAAGGTAAAAACTTTAACCGTAGCTTCGAGCAACTTCTTTTTGCTGTCACTTGCCGACCGGCAAGCCTTCTCAGCACGCAGCACAGCACTTTCAATGGCAAATATCTGGATGGCCATATCGGCAGCCGTCAACAGGATTTCCTGCTCGTTGGCCAATTTGTCCATATGCTTCTGTACACCGGTTCCGGCAAGGATCAAAAAGAGTGTCTTAAGGTTTTTTAACAGCGCCTTTTCGGCGGCAAAGGGGATCGTGTCATCCAATTCTTCGAAGCTCGGCGTCATCAATGATTCGAAGGCCTTCATGGCTTCAGCCTGCAACGGCAACTCGCCCTTCATCGACTTGCGCAAAATCATGCCTGGGATCAGCAGTCGATTGATCTCATTGGTGCCTTCGAAAATCCGGTTGATGCGCTCATCACGATAAAACCGCTCGGCCGGGTACTCACTGACAAAACCATAACCACCGTGAATCTGCAGCACTTCATCAACAACCCGAGCCAGAACTTCACTACAGAACACCTTGGAAATCGCGCACTCCGGGGCATATTCCTCAATGCCTTTTTGATACTCCACGTAATAATTATCAATGCCCTTGTCGATTGTTGCCAGTTTGGTATCAAGCAAACCAGCCAATCGGTAAACCAGGGACTCAGCGGCAAAGATATCCGCGGTCAGGTCGGCAACTTTTTCCTTAATAGCACCAAATTCACTGATCGGCCGATCAAACTGTTTACGTTCATTGGCATACTTGACACCAACCACCAATGCCTGTTTGGCAGCACCGGTAACACAGGCACCCAGTTTAAAACGACCGACATTGAGGACATTAAAGGCAATCTTGTGACCCTTGCCAATCTCACCAAGCAGGTTTTTCACCGGAACCTTGCAATTATCGAGAATGATCTGGGTTGTCGACGAGCCCTTAATACCAAGCTTTTTCTCTTCATTACCAACAACCAGGCCATCGAAATCCTTCTCAACCAGAAAAGCAGTAAAATGCTCTTTGTTGATCTTGGCAAAGATAATGAAGAGCTTGGCAAAGCTGCCGTTGGTAATAAACTGCTTGGTCCCGTTGAGGATATAGTGCTGACCATCATCAGAAAGGGTCGCTGTCGCCCTGGCACCCAGGGCATCACTTCCCGATCCCGGTTCAGTCAGACAATAGGCAGCGATCCACTCCCCGGTAACCAACTTCGGCAGGTACTGCTCTTTTTGTGTATCCGTACCATAATAAACAATAGGCAGAGTACCAATCCCGGTATGAGCCGCATAAGCAACTGAAAACGAGCCAGCAGGAGCAATTTTCTCACCGACCAGCATGCTGGTCACCTTGTCGAGTTCCAGACCACCATATTCTTCGGGGACATCGATCATCAACAGGCCAAGCTCTCCACATTTTGCCATCCCCGCAACCACCAGATCAAAATTCTGCTCTTCGATCTCATCGCTGTTCGGTAGGATTTCATTCTCGACAAATTGCTCGGTGGTCTCGGCAATCTGCTTCTGCTCGTCGGTAAATTCCTCGGGGGTAAAGATTTCTTCACAGGTCACTTCCGCAACCAGATATTCACCGCCCTTTAAAATTCTTTCTGCCATGGCTCACCTCTCAAAAATTATTAACGATTCAGTTATCCAGAAAAGGTTCATCTCACACCCGCTCAAAAATCCCGGCCGCGCCCATACCGCCACCAATGCACATGGAAACCATACCGTAACGATTGTCACGACGTGCCATCTCGTGCAGCAGGGTTGCCGTCAGTTTGGCCCCGGTGCAACCCAGTGGGTGGCCGAGGGCGATGGCACCGCCGTTGACGTTGATAATCTCTGGATTCAATCCCAGTTCCTTAATAACCGCCAGCGACTGGGCTGCGAAGGCTTCATTAAGCTCGATCAGGTCGAGATCATTCAGCTTCAGCCCCGCCATGCTGAGCGCGGTGGGGATCGCCTCAATTGGGCCAATACCCATGATCTCGGGTGGCACCCCCTTGACGGCAAAGGCCACGAAACGAGCCATGGGGTCCTTGCCAAGCTCCTTGAGGAATTCCTCTGACACCACCAGAGTAGCGGCAGCCCCATCGGTCATCTGTGAAGAAGTACCGGCAGTTACCGTTCCACCGAGCTTAAAGGCTGGCTTAAGCCGGGCCAGCCCATCAGCTGTGGTGTCGGCCCGCACACCGTCATCGATACTGACCAGTTCCTTCTCTTTTTTCACCTTGCCCTTGACGATAGTCGTCTTCTCAATCTCCACAGGGATAATCTCATCAGTGAAGCGACCAGACTCGATAGCTGCAGCCGCTTTGACATGACTTCCTGCAGCGAAGGTATCCTGAGCCTGGCGATCTATGCCGTATTGATCGGCCACCAGTTCAGCAGTGATACCCATGGAGGCAAAGGATTCCGGCCAGTCGGCGACAAGGCCGGGATTGGCGCTGTACTTGTTGCCGCCCATCGGCACAGTGGTCATCGACTCGACACCGCCAGCAATAATGCAGTCAGCGAAACCGGCCATAATCCGCTCAGCAGCCAGAGCGATGGCCTGTAGTCCCGAGGAGCAAAAGCGGTTGATGGTCTGGGCGGGGACCTGATATGGGATACCAGCCTTCAATGCGGCAATTCGCGCTACGTTCATACCCTGCTCGCCTTCAGGGAAGGCGCAGCCGAGCAGGATATCGTCGATACGCGCAGCATCTATACCGGTACGTTCCACCAACCCAGAGAGGGCTACCGCGGCCAGGTCATCCGGACGCATATCTTTGAATTTTCCCTTTTTGGCCCGACACCCCGGGGTACGGTAGCTGGCGAGAATATAAGCTGTTTTCATCATTTTATCTCCATCCGTCTGTAGGGCAATAACCAGGGCGCAGCAAGCAGCGCCCCTACCT
>JAMONP010000070.1 GCA_027065695.1 Desulfuromonadales bacterium
GCCCAGCGCCGCGCAAAGCGTTCTTTGGTTACTTTCTTTGGCTTTGGAAAGAAAGTTACCCGGCTGTCGGCCGGGACCGACGGTTTTGACCTTAAAACAGTAGCGAGGGACGCGGAACGCGAAAAACCACCATCCCCCACATCATTGATCCAGAAAAAGAGCTATCGGCTCAACAACAATACGAACACCACCCAAAACCTGCCCCTCTTCGAGGGTCAAACCATGATCAGCACTCCCTTCATACATACCAAAAAGCTCATCGGGAGCGGGAGAATCACCATAAGCTTCACGGGCACCGACATAGTAAGTGCCAGGTTCAGGCAGATTGACCACAAAGCGGCCATCACTCGTAGTCGGCGACGAAATCGCCGCCGGGCGCTGGTGGCCGATGACCCGATCAACATAGGCAAAGACGTGAACACCGGCGACCCCGCGTCCTTCACGATCCAGAACGGTGCCTTTGAGCACCGGGCCATGGGCCGAGCTGAAAGTTTCACTCTCTGCGGCATCTTTGAGTTTGGCAACCATCCGCAGTTTAACTTGCAGCACTGTCCCGGCTCTGGCCGTCAGGGGATTGCCTGAATAGACGCCAAGCAGGTCACCCGCCTGCACCGGACCAACACGCTGACCGTTCTGGCGAAAACGTGCAACCAGAAAATAGTTACTCTCCGGAAGGCCATCGAAACGAAAATAGCCATCATCGCCAGTCGGCAGAGACAAACGGTAGCCCAGGCCTTTAAGATCCTCTGCCACGTCAAGATAAAGATGCACGTAAGCTCCGGCAACAGGAAGACCCTGGTGCAGAACCTGTCCCTCAATAGCCGCACTGTATGCATCATCATAAACCAGCGTCGTCGCGCTATCTACCTTCACAGCCTGCAGACCGGCCCAGACCGTCTCATCCCCCAAGTGCACCGGGTTGCGTCCACAGAATGCAAATTGGCTGTTATTTGCATTCCTGGCGAAGAGAGCATAGCTGCCAACCGGAAGCTCAAGGCGAAAAGAACCTTCACTATCACTCGGCCTGGCACTGGAGACCGGCTCTGCAGAGAAATCAAGGGTCTTATAGGCGCTAACGACAACACCTGAGAGTGCCTGGTCGTCCGCGACCACCCGTCCTTCAATGGTTGCGGCAGTCAGAACAACAGGAAAAAACAACAGCAGTATGATTGTCAGCAGAAGCCTCATTACTTTGACTTTACCCCCGTTTGGGTTCCTGTGTCCTTCGTTTTACCCCCCGAGTCCTTCTGAACCCCGCTATGACCGGCTGGCCCTGCCAACCATGGTGCGAACTGTATCCGGTCGAGCTGATAAACTCCCGGTCCATAGTCTTCATAAGTCACTTCCGACAGATCCTGTCGATCATAGAACATGGCTGCATTGCCATCCTCTCCGATCTGTTCAAGCTGCGCGGTGTCTTCACCCCACCAGTTGCCGCTGACATCGACAAAATCATTGAACTGCACCGGAGCCCTGGCCAGCATCGGGTTCTGGCTTTTGCGGGCAGCCGACTCGCGTTGCATGATTGACTTTGAACCGGAGCGTTCCTCCCAATCAGCACTCTGGTAAATGCCAAGTTTAACAGCCATCTGGTTGCCTATAAAGTTGTTGTTTTTCACTTGCGGATAGGCAGAAAAGTCGCAGAATATCGCCAGACGATTCTGCTCAAAATCATTCAGGAAAACTTTCGGGTTCGACTTTCGATAGTTATAGAGCGCAGTATCATTGTCCCGAAACAGGTTATTCTCGACCAGGGGTGAACCATATTGATCGTTGTACACAGCGGTCTTGTTCTTGATAAAGGTATTATTTTTTATGACCGGAAAGGAAAAAGAAAAATTCAGGACAGCATAGTTGTTGCCCTCAAAATAGTTCTGTTCGATCAGTGGCGTATTCTGTGTCTGATTACAGAAAATTGCGGTTTCGTTTTCAATAAAAGTATTTTTACTGATGCGATCCGGGTAGCGCTGCTGCAAAGCGATGCCCTGCTTGTTTTTCTCGAAATAATTATCAACGATCAAACCCTTGCTGTTATGCGAAGCAATCACCGCTGACTTTTTCTGACCGACGAAGCGATTGCCACGGATCTCGGCACCTGATTTCATCTCGTTGGCAATGCCAATCTGGTTGTTGCTGAAGAGTGAATCAACAATTTTCGGGCTCGATTCGCGCATCAGCCTGACACCGAATTCACCCTCTTCAAAAGTGCAGTTTGCAACCAGGAAATCTGTCGCAAAGCTGACAATGGCAGCTTTGGCAGAGTGGAAATTCGTCCAGCTGACTGAACTCCCTTCGGGGGCTTCCATGAACTCAATACCTTCCCAGCCGGGCATACCCTTGAAGGCAACCGGTGCGGCTGCAGTGCCGTTGATTTTCAGAACTCCCTGCACGCTGATCTTCGCTTTGGGGTTCTTGATAACCAGTTGGGTTCCGGCGTCGATTGTCAGAGTTGCATCCCGCTGAACCAGTACTGGTTCATCCAGAATCACCTGCCCCGACCAACGAACTTTGCCGTTTAATTCCTGAGCAAGGACCGGGCCTGTCAGCGACAGAACCATCAGCGCCAGAATAAAACTACTCAGAGCCTTTCGGTGCCACATGAATCCTTACCTCCGTTGTCTGTTCGGGAATCGAGATCGCCTGGACGACGCCACTTTCAGCCTGTAGTTTGCCATAGAGTTCATTGGTTTCCGCCGGACCACCAAAAGCCTGTCGCGCCAGCAGATAATATGGACCGCCATCGGGAAGAGACAATTCAAACAGGCCCTTCTGGTCAGTCGGTGCCGAGAAATAATCGGGTGAACCGGTCATCTCGGGCTGACGATAAGCAAACACGTAGAGCCCCACCTGCGCCTCACCTGCGCCATTAACCACCTGCCCACGCACTCCCTGGAAATCAATGACATCCTCCTCCAGCATTGACAGCCTGGTGATGGTCTCAATCTTGACTTCACGCACTTGACCTGCGGTCACATGGATCGGATTACCGTAGTAAAAATTAAAATAATCACCGATTTCAATCGGCCCGAACTGGCCACCGCGCTCACGTTTACGCGCCAGCAGGTAATAATCACCTGGCGGCAGATTGAGTCGAAACCTACCCTTGGCAACCGGCTGAATAAAGTAGCCCGGCCCCTTAAATCCTTTGCCGGGGTTCTTGTAGACATAAAGATATGATCGCTGCAGTAATTGATCCTGGAAACTGATCTCGCCGTAGATACCGGAGCGCTTCGCCGCTGTCGGTGACGTCTCTTCAGGTACACGTATCAGGTTAAAACCGACGTTACGGTATCCCTTAGCTGAGATCCGAATCGGGCTGCCACTGTAATAGCAGAACAGATCACCAGCTTTAAGCACGTCCACCTGGTTGCTGGCAGTCAACACATAATTGCCTGCTGGCAGTTCAAGTTGATAAATACCGTCCAGGTCGGTCGGGGCAGAGAATGCAACAGGAACTCCTCCGGCTATATCGGCCACAGCATGGTAAGCTCGCACCTTGACGCCCTGGATCAGCTCGCCGCGCCAGGCGACCCGACCGCGGACACCGCTGTCAGCCAACGCAGGCACGCTAATCATGCAGATCAGAACACAGGCAAAAAATATCCGACAACAACTCATGGCTTGCTCTCCGTAAAGGGGACATCACTCCAGGGAACATGGACAACTTTATCCAACGGGAAGTCCTCACCAGCATCGACAAATGTCGCCTGGTCTCTGCCATCATGGATAAACGACGGATTGCCGGCCGTGCCGATGTTCACCAACTCAGCGGTACCGACATCACCCCACCAGTTGCCTTTGGCATTTACCGTACCGTCCAGACGTCTGGCGCGGCGGTCATCTTCGCTCACACTGCGTTTGCCCTGACCGCCAAAAGCGCTGCGTGAAGAGGTCTCTCCAGCCCGAGCTGCTGCACCGCGCAGTGCTTCCCATGCAGACGACTGAAACTCCAGCTTGAGGGCCGTTTGATTGGCCACAAAATCGTTGCCTTCGATCTCCGGGTACGAAGAATAGGCAACCAGCAGACCGACAACATTTCCCTCAATACGGTTGCCGGTCAGCAGCGGATCGGAGCGCCGGTAGATATGGAATCCGGTCTGGTTGTCGCGCAGCAGATTGTTACGCAGAACCGGACGAGCGGCACGGTCCACCTGAATGGCAATGTCATTTTTTTCGAAACGATTGTCATTCACCTCTGGATCAGTGCCGTGGTAGGCAATCATTAGACCTGTAGCGTTGTTGACAAAAGTATTGCCTTGAAATGCTTGCGGCCGAGCGTGATAGAGATACGCGCCATAGCGACTGTTCTCTGCAAAATAACAATCAACAACTGCAGTGGTACTGTCGTCCTTGAGGAAAAGACCGACCTTGCGGTTAGCAATAAACCGGCAGTTCGCAACCCGACCGGCAGCTTTACCGCGCAGGGCAATGCCGACCTTGTTACCGGAGAGGGTCAACCGTTCCAGAATCGGCGCACCACCCTGCACCAGGATACCGGTCGCAGCACCCTTGATGATACAATCGGAAAGTTGGGTGGCAGCGTCGCTGCCCTTGAGAATCAAGCCGTCCCAGTTTTCACCTGAGAACTCAACGTTGTTTGCCACCAACTGTCCGGCAATCTCCAGTCTGGCGTCAGTAAAACGAACCACCGAACCAGGTGCTATAGTCAGGGTAACACCGGGCAGAACCCGGACATCCTCGCTAAATGATTGCTCACCCGTCCATAAAGTGTCCTTATCCACAACCAAAGCCGCAGCTGGTATAGACCAGAACATTGCCAGAATTATGCATAGAAAGAGTCTCACCAGAATTCCCTCACGGTAATCTGACCAAGATCATCTTTAGCGCCACGTACCACGGTAATACTGTGATCCGGTTGAGCATCAAAGGTCCCAACCCATTCACCCGGTTCCAAAGGCCCACCAAAGGCACTGCGAGCACCGACATAGTAGGTGCCACCACTACTGAGATAGAGTTCGAACTCACCATCGGCAGCAGTCGGCACCGACATATACACCGGTTTGCCGACCATGCGACTGTCGAGATAGGCAAAAACATAGACCTTGCTGACCGGTTGACCATCGGCATCAATGACTTGACCGTGAAGCATAGTATCCGTTTTGGTAAACACTCCTTCAGCCTGACGGCGGGCATAAACTTCAGCATCAACTCCTGTCAGGTGGAAATCACCTAAGTGCAGCCGTTCACCGCTGCGGACTTCAACCGGGTTAGCTGGGTATTGTGCGTTCAGGTCACCGGGAGACAAGACCCCGGAGCGACCACCGTCTGCACGCTTGCGGGCGACCAGCGAGTACTGACCAGCAGGCAGATTGATGGTAAAGCGCCCGTCCTGATCAGTCTGCACAGCTTCTCCGTATGATGGCCCGATCAGACCGGTCTCGGTTTCGGTGTAGATGTAAACAAAGGCCCGAGCGACCGGCTCACCTTTATGGGTGATCTGACCGGACACGCCTGTTGAAGCATCGGCCATCGGCAGCCCTTCACGGCCCATTTCACGCAAATTGAACGTTGCTACCTGAGTCATTCCTTCAGCCACTTGATGTGGGTTGGCGGGTGATTCGGCCATCAGCATGCGGGTACGGTTGTCGTTTGTTGACTCACGTTTTTTGCCGATTACAAAATAGAGCCCTTCAGGTAGAGAGATATTGTAGCGGCCTTCGGCATCAGTGGTCGCGACTACAAAGGGTTGCACGGAGCGGTCTTTGTCGGCTTTTAGATAGATTTCTACTTGTGCTGCTGCTAGCGGCTGATCCTGGAATAATAGTTGGCCGCTTAAGCCGCTTTCGCTGTCTGGGGTGCATGCTGACAGCACTATTGTTAATATTAGTATGATGTATTTTGTTAATGTTGATTTCATCTTCCAGGTGTTTTTCCATTCAAAAATCAAAAACAAGCCCCTCAATCCCCCTTGTTTTACAGGGGGGAAGCGAGTAATGCGAGCAGGGGGGTGTTTTTAATGGTTTCAGTACATTTGCTAAATTATTACCAAAAGCAAAAACAACACCGTCGGGTCGCGTCCCGACAGACGCCTTACTTTTTACAACGCCAAAAAAGTAAGCAAAAAGGCTTGCTCCTGCGGAGGGCACTTCTTTCGCCCATGGTCGGTGTTTTGTGCAGCTACACAGGTTGATGAATACGTTTGTGCTGCGTGGCAACAAATGAACAGAACGTTTTTTTGCGAAATTTCTGGTCTTTGTTCTGCAACCCTGTAGCCCATTGTTTAGGTCCTGACGAAAAGCTGGCTCACCACAAAAGCTCAGCAGCAAAAACAAAACAGCAAGTAACCTTATTCATCAAGAGCCGTTACTGGTTTACGCACCGACCACCACGAGCAAGAAGTGCCCAGCGCAGCGCAAAGCCATTCTTTATGTTACTTTCTTGGGGCTTTGCAAGAAAGTGACCCGGCTGTCGACCGGGATCGACGGTCTTGATTTCAAAGATTTTGACCTAAAAATTCGCAATTATTCAACACTATCTGACAAAGCACACTTGAATCACGAAAAGCAAACAACAACCACTATTTCTCACTTTTGAAAACCGGAATCAACGCCAAAAGATAAAGCAAACTACCAACCAGCAAAGTCACCGTAAAACCAGCATTCATAGCCACCACCACAGCCAGAATAGCGCCAAGCACACTGGTAGCACTATTGATCCCCCAACTCCAGGGAACCAGACTGTTATCCGCGTGAAACAGTCTCATCCCCAGCGGCAACGGCATGCCCATCAAAAAGCCCAGCGGCACCAGTAACACTCCGGCTATCAGGCAACGCGACAAAACCGGCAGCCCCAACCAGGGAGCAAGAATACTGGAGAGACCAAACACATAAGCAAAGGAGAGCAAAACCAATGCCAAGAGGATTCCTGGCAACCAGCGATGTAAACGTTCGGATGGCAAACGTGACGAACAGAGAGCCCCAATGCCGGAGCTGACCAGAAGTGAGCAGAGGATCACAGCCAGTGAGTAGATCGGCGGACCGAGGAACAGAATGAAACGTCGTAGCAGGCCGATCTCGATAAACATAAAACCGAGACCGAGACAGGCAAAATAGAGCACCCGCCAACCACTGCCGGTGGCTTTCAGCCCTTCGCGACGCCATAAAAACAGTGGCATAATCAGAAAAGCCGCGACACAGGTACCGACGACAACCAGCAGGTTGCGTAAAGTCAGAATC
>JAMONP010000071.1 GCA_027065695.1 Desulfuromonadales bacterium
CAGATCCGGGTCGATCCAGCGTTTTGAAAATCTCAGGTCAGGAAAAAGATGGTCACTCAGTCTATTGTGTGGAGGATAACGGCATTGGTATCGCACGTGAGTATCAGGAGAAAATCTTCGAGTTATTCCATCAGCTTAATCCGAGTGTAGAAGGAGAAGGCTTAGGACTGAATATAGCAAGTAAAATAATGGAAAAGCATAATGGCAAGATATGGGTAGATTCTGAACTCGGAAAAGGAACTAGGTTTTATATTTCCTTGTGAGGATTAAGTAAAACTTGAGCCTTGAAGTTCTTGTTTGCACTTCATATTTACACATAGGAGGGTAGATGAATTTAAAAACACCTGAAGAATTATTCGGTAACAACTATAATCTTCTGCTTGTTGAAGATAATCCTGCTCACGCTCGGCTTGTTATCGAAATACTACGAGGTACTCCGTGTGGAAATTCTCGGATCACACAGGTTACCACCCTCTCTGAAGCGCTACTAAAAGTCAGTGTTGAAAGATTCGACTTGGTTTTACTCGATCTGGGTCTTCCTGAGGCCCGGGGCATGGAAACCTTTACCCGTTTTCATGCAGCAGCACCGTCGCAGCCTGTCGTTGTTCTGACCAGCATCGATGATTCTCTCCTTGCCCTGAAAATTGTCAAATCTGGCGCCGAAGACTATCTCCCAAAAGAAGAGATGGCAAACTCTCTGTGCCGTACTATTCGACATGCAGTCGAACGTTCACAACTTTCCAGGCATCTTCTGGAACGTGAACAACAATTGCGAACAATTCTTAACAGTAACCTGGACGGGCTCGTTGTGATTGACCAGAAAGGTCATACTCTGTACACAAATACCGCAGCACAAAAAATGCTTGGTGCAGATGGAGCTCATCGGCTTATGTCGTATGTACAGCAAGTAGGTGACATGGAAAGGCCAACAGTTCTTTCGTTTGCCCCTGATGAAGGGCCATCCGTTGTTGCAGAGATCAGAGCTGCCAGCATCACCTGGGAGCAAAATCTTAGCTACCTTGTTTCGATACGTGACATAACATTACGCAGCCAGATCGAAAAAAAATTGCACCAGACTCAGAAGATGGAGATGGTTGGTACCTTGACTAGTGGGATCGCCCACGATTTCAATAACCTTCTCTCTGCGATCTCAGGATATGCCCAGCTCGTTGCAACGAACATCAATGATGAAAATGGGCCCGCTGTAGATCTTGAGGATGATATGAATTGTATTCTGGAGGCCGTTGAACGTGGTAAATTTCTCATTCGAGACCTGTTGCACCTTGGCCAACCACAAAAAATAGAGAAGAAGCAACAGGTCAACATTAATGAACTGCTGCACAAAACCGAAAAACTGGTTGCAGCCACAATTCGCAAGACACATAATCTGTATTTTTCTATTCCTGAGGCGCGTTGTTATATCAATGCTGCACCGGAGAATCTCGAGCAGGTTTTCATCAATATGATTATGAATGCTCGGGATGCTACTGAAAAGGGAGGCGAATTACTGGTTAAACTCTGCCAAGTCGAAAAACATGAATCATTTATGGCTATTAACGGTGAAGCCCCTAGCGGAAAATATATTTGTGTTATCATTCAGGATAACGGCTCGGGAATAAGCCCTGAGGTTTGTTCCAAAATCTTCGAGCCTTTTTTCACAACTAAAGAACAAGGCAAAGGTACCGGTCTTGGTATGTTTGTTGTTTCCAGAATTGTCAAACAACATGCAGGTTGGATAATTTATGATACTGAACTTGAAAAAGGTACAACTTTCTCTCTTTATTTCCCAAGGGTTAATCCTGAGGGATGAAGAATTTTGTTGCCAGCAAGTGCAGTAGCATGGTGTTTAGTGTCTGACCATGGATGCTTAGGTGAGTTTCGGCATCATGACGCTTTATCACCAGAATTTCAGTTTAATATTGAAGGGAGATTTGCCAGACAAAAAACCAGCCTGTCAACAGGATTAATAACGCAACGATTGTCGCTATCCGACGCGGTTTGACAAAAAAGCTTAGTGTGTGTAGCCAAAGTTGCGCTCCAGGCAACCTGGTGGTTGCTAATGAATTGTTCAGGTCAAGACGGGAAACTTCAACATAACGGTAGTGCCTCTATTAACCTGGCTCTTTACAGTAATCTCTCCACCATGTTTTTTTACAATATCAAGAGCAACACTTAAGCCCAATCCTTGTCCGGTTCCGATATCTTTAGAGGTGTAAAATGGGTCGAAGATCTTATGCAGTTCATCTTCGGGGATGCCTCTGCCAGTATCATTAATAAATACATAAATAAATTGATCATCATGTTGTGTCTGTATGATGATTTCACCGTCACTCTCAATAGATTGAATGGCATTCTGCAAGAGGTTGAAGAAGGCCTGATTAAGTAATTGTGGAGAACCCTTTAGTAGAGGGATATCTGCGAACCGTTGAACGATACGAATCCCGTCGCGCAAAGCGGTTCCGAGGACAGCAATAGAGCTCTCCAGGCAACTATTAATAGCAACAGGTTTCTCTTCTGCCAGGTCAATACCTGAAAACTCTTTTAAGGTAGCGACAATTTGCTTGACCCGTTCTGAACCTTCCAGCGATTCCATGATCAGATCACGACTGTCCTTGATAATATAATCAAGCTTGTTTGCCTTTTTTGTTCTCTCAAAAAGCCGGATTTCTTCCTCATCATTGCGTTTATAGAGGTTTAGTTCGAGAGTCTGGAGCGTTTCCGTCAGGCGCGAGAAATAAGTGTCAAGAGTTCCCAGGTTACTGGTAATAAATCCCATCGGGTTGTTGATCTCATGGGCAACCCCTGCGGCAAGTTGGCCCACGGAAGCCATTTTCTCTGCCTGAAGAATTTTAGCTTGCGATTCTTTCAGTTTCAGGTTGGTGATCTTCAACTCATCTGAAGTTATTTGCAACTCATTTTTTTCGTCCTGCAACCGTCGCTCAAGCTCTTTGCGCTCTGAGATATCACGGATAATGGCCGTAAAAACCAGAGCTCCTTTAGACTCCCACGTTGCCAACGATATTTCGATGGGAAACCCCTCTCCATTCTTTCGCAGCGCCGCCACTTCAGCAGTCTTGCCAATAATCTTGTGCCCCCCCATGGAAAGCACTCTGCTCATTCCTGTTTTGTGCATTTCTCTAAGCTTCCCTGGTATGAGCATGGTGACAGGTTGCCCTAGAGCCTCCTGTTCTGAATAACCAAAAATTTTCTGGGAACTTGAGTTCCAGAAGATAATCTTGCCCAGATGATTGATCGAGATGATCGCGTCTGTTGCTGTTTCAGCGACAGATCGGAACATTTCTTCACTTTCGCTGAGTTTATCTTCAGCAAGTTGCCTTTGCCTCATATCAGTACGAGCATAACGATATAAGAGAAGTACAATAGCTGTCACAAAAGCACAGATAAACAGGGTTACTAGGCCGACCGAGCGAAAAAGAGGTTGTGTAATTGTTGCGGAGACAGCTTCCTCGTCATGAAAAAAAAGAATTTTCCAGCCTGGAGCCTGCTCAATGGAGGCTCTGTGAATCATGAATCTTTTGCCCTGTTTGTCTTTCACCACGCCTTTATCGGTTCTTACAGTACCTAACCAGGTCACTGGCTTTGACCCGAACTGTTTTGATCTAACTATTTTTTCACGCTGTGACAAGGAGAGTTGCCATAAACTTTTATAGAGCCATTCAGGGTTGGAAGAAATAAAAACAATATCCTCTGGGCTGGCCAACACTGAGACACCGTTATGGGGCGATGCAATTTGTTCGGACAAGACAGTAATACTTTCTTTAGCAACCAGCACCCCCGCGATCTGGCCAGCCTGATTCAAGGCTCTTTGTCCATGATAGATCCCGCGCTTTCCAGAAGTCACTCCGAGGGCAAAATAGATAGACGATGATGTCTCTATAGCTGTTTTGAAATATGGCCTGAAGCTGTAGTTTTTGCCGACAAAACTGCCTTTTTGCTTATAGTTTGAAGAAGCAATGGTGGTACCATCGGTCGCCATAAGGTAGAGAACCTGCATGCCTAATGTCTCTTGATAGTATCTCAGGATTTCACTCGCTTCGTTACGATATATATCTTCGGTGCTACTTAAGGCTTGTTGGATTTCTTTGATGCCAGCAAGACTCCTGAGGATTTTCTGGCGTTCGGCCAGAATGGAATTAACCTGCCCGGCCAGAACAGCAAGGCGTTCATCCTCCATTCGGTGAATTTCCTCCAGAGTCATTTGCTTTGCAGAGCTGAAATAGACGAAGCCCACAGTGACCGTTGAGATGATCGCGAGTGAAGCAAGTATCAGAACTATATTTCTAAGTTTCATGTTGGTAACATAGTAGCTTGAAGTTTAGAGTTTTATGATATTACCATATCCTCTATTCTTTAGTGTTATCACATTCTTGGGTCAAGCGTTGCCAAAACATTCTGTTCCAACTTGGGTGGAATACCTAGGTTTGGTGTCACCCCTAAATTCTGTCGATATTACCCATAACCACATTGCTACACTCGTTTGTGGATGACTGGTAGATGCATAAGGCCTTACTCTTGCCAGCCCAATAGATGAAGTAGCAAGTTGTCAGTTATGTCACAGTCAGTTCCAACTCTTGAATTATTGATGAGCCAGGTAGTGCCCTTAGATAAACGACTGAGGATAAACACTTCAAAACGAAGCCAAAAGGCCCCAGTTTCCCAGGGCCTTTTGGGGCTGTGTTGATATTAGATTTTTATAAACCCAACTGTTTAAAGAAATCATTACCCTTATCATCAACCAGAATGAAGGCCGGGAAGTTCACAACTTCAATTTTCCAGACAGCCTCCATGCCGAGTTCCGGGAAATCGAGACATTCAACCTTAGTGATGTTTTCGTCAGCAAGCAGTGCTGCTGGGCCACCAATGGAGCCAAGGTAGAACCCACCGAACTTCTTGCAGGCATCAGTTACTTGCTGGGAGCGGTTGCCCTTGGCAATCATAACCATCGAACCACCATTCTCCTGTAACAGGCCGACATAGCTATCCATGCGACCAGCTGTGGTAGGGCCGAAGGAACCAGAGGGGCGACCTTCCGGGGTCTTGGCCGGACCAGCATAGTAGATCGGGTGTTTTTTCAGGTATTCAGGCAGCGGTTTGCCACTGTCGATGATCTCCTTGAATTTGGAATGGGCGATATCGCGTCCGACGACAATTGTGCCGTTGAGCAGCAGAGCGTCACCGGCTTTGAGCTTGGTCAGTTCGGCCAGAATAGCTTCCATCGGCTGGTTGAGATCAATCTTAGCGCCGTGTTCGTGCTTGGCCATGCGGTATTGTTCCGGCAGCAGGCGACCAGGATCACGGTCCATCTCCTCGATAAAGAGACCGTCTTTGGTGATTTTGGCCTTGATATTACGGTCTGCGGAGCAGGAGACTGCCATGCCGATGGGGCAAGAGGCACCGTGGCGGGGCAGACGAATAACGCGTACGTCGTGGGTGAAGTACTTGCCGCCGAACTGGGCACCAATGCCGAGATCCTGAGCTGCAATTTGCAGCTTCTCTTCCAGTTCAATGTCGCGGAACGCCTGGCCATGGTCATTGCCTTCGGTAGGCAGGCCGTCAAGTTCCTTGGCAGAGGCAAGTTTGACCGTTTTCATGACTGCGTCGGCCGAGGTGCCGCCAATGACAAAGGCGAGGTGGTAGGGCGGGCAAGCTGCGGTGCCCAGGGTTTTCATCTTAGCGACCAGGAAATCGAACAGTTTGTTCTTGGTGAGCAGGGCTTTGGTTTCCTGGAAAAGCATGGTCTTGTTAGCAGAACCACCGCCTTTGGCAACGAAAAGGAATTTGTAGGTATCACCCTCGGTAGCATAGAGGTCGATCTGCGCTGGCAGGTTGGTGCCGGTATTCTTCTCTGTGTACATGTCGAGAGCAACAGTCTGGCTGTAGCGCAGGTTCTCTTCGGTGTAGGTCTTGAATACACCTTTGGAGAGGTATTCAGCGTCGTTAACGCCGGTCCAGACCTGCTGGCCTTTCTTGGCGACTATAGTCGCGGTGCCGGTGTCCTGGCAGGTCGGCAGTTCGAATTCAGCTGAGACCATGGCATTGCGCAAAAAGGCCAACGCCACCCCCTTATCGTTGCGGGAGGCTTCAGGGTCAGCGAGGATCTTGGCGACTTGTTCGTTGTGTTCTTTGCGCAGCAGGAAGGAGATGTCTTTCATCGCTACGTTAGAAAGGACCGTTAAGGCTTCAGGGTCAACCTTAAGGACATCCTTGCCATCGAAATTGACGGTGCTGACATACTTTTCAGATCCTTCGATCTTATAGTACTCGGTCTTGTCTGACTCTACGGGAAAAGGGTTCTGATAAGTGAATTCCGGCATGATTTCTCTCCTTTAGAACAGTATAAAATTATGAGAACGGCATAAAATATGTTCTCCGGGGTGGCATAACCCCAGACGGAAACAGATTCCGAAGTATAGCTAAACTGTATACAGTTGTCGATAATTAACTGATAGTAATGTTACCTTTGAAACCCCTCAGGTATTTCCATATTGTCTCCGTTATTCTTTGTTCTTGTAATCGCTAATTGTTATGCTTATTCTCAATCTTTAAGTTTTGTATTTCAACACATGTATTTCAACACATGTATTTAAACCATTAAGAAGACCCCCTGCTCGTGGTACTCGCTTCCCCCCTGTAAAACAAGGGGGATTGAGGGTCTGAGTTGTTGGTAAATGTATGTCATACCCTAATAGTTACGACACTCGATACGGAGAGTTCAAGACTTAATTACTATGCAGAAACTCCTCAAACAGATCCTCACCTCCAAGGTTTATGAAGCCGCCATCGAGACCCCTCTTGATGAGTCGGTATTCCTCTCGGAAATGTTGAGCAATCGCGTTCTTCTTAAACGTGAAGACCTCCAGCCGGTCTTCTCTTTTAAGTTACGCGGTGCATACAACCGGATCGCCAACCTCAGTGAAGAGGAGAGGGCCTGCGGCATCATTACCGCTTCAGCTGGAAATCATGCCCAAGGAGTGGCTTTCTCCGGGCAGAAGCTTGGTATTCAGACAACTATCGTCATGCCGGTGACAACCCCCTCAATCAAGGTTTCCGCAGTAAAAGCATTCGGGGTCAAGGTTGTCCTGTTTGGCGATAATTATTCGGAGGCGGCAGATCACTGTGCTTATCTGGTTGCTCAGTCCGGTATGATCTTTATCCCACCTTTTGATGATGAGCTGGTTATTGCCGGGCAGGGGACTATTGCGAATGAACTGCTTCGTCAGAGTGCCGGCAGGATGGATGCTGTTTTCGTCCCGGTTGGCGGCGGTGGCTTACTAGCCGGGATTGCCGTTTTTCTGAAATCTCTTTGCCCTGAAGTAAAGGTGATCGGTGTTGAACCAGTCGACAGTGATGCGATGGCTCGATCTCTGGATGCTGGTCGCCGGGTTCAACTCGATTCGGTCGGTATCTTTGCCGATGGTGTTGCCGTTCTGGAGGTCGGCCAGTTGACCTTCGAAATTTGTCGCAAACATGTCGATGAAATTGTCCGTGTTGATATTGATGAGATCTGCAGCTCCATAAAAAGTGTCTACCAGGCAACCCGCTCTATTGTCGAGCCAGCCGGAGCCCTCGCTTTGGCCGGGCTCAAGAAATATGTTCGTGACAGAGACATTTCAGGTCAAACTCTGGTCGCCATCAATTCCGGCGCTAATATGAACTTTGATCGTTTGCGCTACGTTTCTGAAAGAACTTTGATCGGTGAAAAACAGGAAGCACTCTTTGCTGTCACTATTCCTGAGGAACCAGGTTCCCTGTTTCGCTTCTGCCGTGAAGTGGTCGGTGAAAGGAATATTACCGAGTTCAACTACCGCTTATCAGACCGGGAGTCTGCTTACATTTTTGTCGGCATTGCCATTAATGGTGATGAACAGCGTCGTGCATTTCGTGAGCAATTGAAAACTCACGGCTTTGAAAATCAGGATCTTACTGATAATGAGCTGGCAAAAACCCACGTTCGCTATATGGTCGGTGGACGTTCATCTAAAGTTTGCAGTGAGCGACTCTTCCGTTTCTGGTTCCCGGAACGTCCAGGTGCTACAGTTCGTTTCCTGGCAGCCATGGGCGCTGACTGGAATATCTCCCTGTTTCATTATCGGACCCAGGGCGGTGATTTTGGCAGGGTTCTGGTTGGTTTAGAAATGCCTCCGGGGCAGGAATCACAATTGCAGGCTTTCCTGGACAATCTCGGTTATCGGTATGTTGAGGAGACTGGTAACGAGGCCTATAAGTTGTTTTTGTGAATCAGGTTCAATGACAAAAGCTCATGGTTAAGAATTTAACCTTTAACTCCCCATTTTCTCTATAAAATTAATTGACAGTTTTACTCAGGTATGTTATCCGTTAAGCAGGTTTTGTGACCGGCGTTTTTGGCCGGTGTTTTTACGAAAACGGAACGTGGAGGACATACCAGAATGTTTGATACCATTCGCAAAGACATCTATTCGGTATTCGACCGGGATCCCGCTGCGCGCAGTGTTCTGGAAATTATCTTCTGCTATCCGGGCCTGCATGTGGTCTGGTTTTATCGTATCGCTCACTGGCTCTGGACTCGTGAATTCTACTTCCTGGGACGTTTTACCTCCCACCTCGGCCGTTTTCTGACCGGAATTGAAATCCACCCGGGCGCGCAGATCGGCCAAAAATTCTTTATAGATCACGGTATGGGTGTTGTTATCGGTGAAACGGCTGAAATCGGCGACAATGTTACTCTGTACCATGGTGTCACTCTTGGCGGGGTCACCTGGGATAAAATCAAGCGTCATCCGACTGTGGGTGATAATGTCGTGATCGGTGCAGGAGCCAAAGTTCTCGGTCCATTCACTGTCGGCAGCGGCGCCAAAATCGGCTCCAATTCTGTTGTTGTCAAAGAAGTCCCACCAAACTCCTCAGTGGTCGGCATTCCCGGCCGTGTTGTCATGCAACAGGAACCCAAGGTCGAAAAAAACGAAGAGAAACGCCCTGATTTGGAACACGGCAAAATGCCTGATCCAGAAGCCAAAGCTATCAGCTGCCTGTTTGATCAGATTCGTGTCCTGGAAAAGAAGGTCGAGAGCTTGACGGATCGACTCGAAAAAGCAGAATCCAAGCCTGTAACCAAGGCTTCTGCCAAACGCAACAGCACCTCCAAGGCAACTGCTACGAAACCCACGACTGCGAAGTCCAGGAGCAAGGCTGCCAGCTCAACCCGCACTCGTAAAACGGAGAAGAGCGAGGCGTAGACCATGAGAATGTCCACCAAAGCACAATATGCCGTGCGAGCCATGGTCAACCTGAATCTTTACTCTGATGGTGCACCGGTTCCGCTGCGCGATATTTCACTACGTGAAAGTATTTCCCTCACCTATCTTGAACAACTCTTTGTCAAGTTACGCCGTGGCAAGATTGTCAAGAGCGTACGCGGCCCGGGGGGTGGTTACCTTCTGGCCCGACCAGCGCAGGATATCCACGTTGACGAGATTATCGACAGCGTTGAGGAATCCCTGGTACCGGTTGCCTGCATGGACAAGCAGCATGGTTGTGTTTGTGATGATCAATGTGTGACGCATAATGTCTGGCATGGTCTCGCAGAACGGATTCGACAGTTTCTCTCATCAATTACTCTTGCAGACCTTACTGAAGAGGCGCAAGGCAATATAAAGAAAGTAGCCAGTGATCAGTAGGGACTGATTGTCAATAACTGATCACCGTTTATCGATAACTAAATTTCTTGGAGGTTCAACAGGTGAAACAGATTTACTTGGATTACAATGCTACCTCGCCAGTGAGGCCTGAAGTATTAGAGGTTATGCTGCCTTTTTTTAAAGAACACTTTGGCAACCCATCGAGTGTACACTGGGCTGGTCGCGCGGTGGCCGGAGCTATCGAAAAGGCACGAGAACAGGTTGCAGACTTGATTAACGCTTCTCCCGCTGAGATCGTTTTTGTCTCTTGTGGCAGTGAGGGTGACAATATGGCGATCAAGGGGACCCTCGCGGCTCTGAAGGGAAAAGGCAACCATATCATCACCACTACGGTTGAACATCCTGCTGTCTTGGATACCTGTAAAGCCTTGGAAAAAGATGGCTATGATGTCACTTACCTGCCTGTTGACAAGGATGGCCAGCTCGATCTGGCGGATCTTGAAGCGGCGATCACTGACAAGACGGTTCTGATTTCTGTGATGTGGGCTAATAATGAAACCGGCAACATTTATCCGATTGAAGAGATCGGCAAAATTGCCAAGAAACACAATATTCGCTTTCATACTGATGCCGTCCAATCGGTCGGCAAAGTCCCGGTTGATGTGCAGAAAGCCAATCTCGATCTGTTAGTGATTTCCGGGCATAAAATCGGCGCTCCTAAAGGTGTCGGTGCAATTTATATACGTCGCGGCACGCGCATGACCCCTTTGCTTCATGGTGGCCACCAGGAGCGCAACCGACGGGCCGGGACCCAGAATGTCGCGGGGATTGTCGGTCTTGGTAAGGCCTGTGAGTTGGCCGGTGTGGAGCGTGAAGAGTATTATAAGCGCGTCCGTGCCCTGCGCGATCGGTTGGAAGACGGTATCAGCGACCAGGTTCCTGATATCAAGTTGAACGGTACTCCCGATCGTGATCAGCGTTTGCCCAACACTCTGAATGTCAGTTTTGCTTATATCGAAGGTGAATCGCTGCTGCTTAATCTCGATATGTTCGGTATTGCTGCGTCGTCAGGTTCCGCTTGTACTTCCGGTTCACTGGAGCCCTCCCATGTCATGGGTGCGATGTGTGTCGAAGTTACCTTGGCACACTCAAGTACGCGCTTCAGTCTTGGTCACGAAACGACCGTTGCGGATGTTGACAAAGTTCTGGAAGTGCTGCCGGCGACAGTGCAGCGCATCCGTGATATGAGTCCCCTGTATAATTGCGGCAAGACAACTGACGAATGTGAAACGTGTGAGACGGTGAGAAGAATATAGGGACGCGTTGCGCGGGACGCGGGACGCGAAAAATCAAAACAAGAATTAAAGGTGTCCGAGAGGCGCCGTAGTGAATCTTTAGGAGACAGAGATATGTATACTGATAAAGTTATGGACCATTTCACCAATCCGCGGAATGTTGGGGAAATTGAAAACGCCAACGGTGTTGGCGAGGTTGGTAATGCTTCCTGCGGCGATATCATGAAAATATTCCTCAAGGTTGAAGACGATATCATCAAAGATGTCAAGTTCAAGACCTTTGGCTGCGGTGCCGCAATTGCAACTTCGTCTATGGTCACTGAGATGGCTATCGGCAAAACCATTGATGAAGCTCTGGAGTTGAGCAACCAAGCCGTTGCCGAAGCTCTCGATGGTCTGCCCGCACAGAAAATGCACTGTTCGAATCTGGCCGCAGATGCCCTGCATGAAGCGATAAAAAACTATAAGGAACAGAATGGTTAGGTTCTAATTCTTGAAGTGTTGGATTAAATTTAGAGAGCGGCTCTGATTGGGGTCGCTCTCTCTGATTTAGTTATAATGCCTTACGTTGGTTCGATATGATTGAAGCTGGAAAAAGAGTTGTCGTTGCCATGAGCGGCGGGGTGGATTCGTCGGTTGCTGCGGCTTTGCTTAAAGAGCAGGGTTGTGAAGTGATCGGCATGACCATGCAGATCTGGGACTATTCAAGCTTTACTGCTGAGCATGGTGAAAGCTTTGGTAGCTGTTGTTCCCTCGATGATGTGTATGACGCGCGCCGGGTTGCCGAAACGCTGGACATCCCTTTCTATGTCGTCAACTTCGAAGAACAGTTTACCAAAGAAGTGATTGACCGTTTCTGTGACGATTATTTCAATGGTCTCACCCCCAACCCTTGTGTTATCTGCAATCAAATCCTTAAATTTGAGACCCTTCTGCGGCGTGCTCGCGAGCTTCAGGCTGATTTTCTGGTTACCGGACATTATGCCCAGCTTGTACAGGAAGATGGGCTGTTTGCCCTGAAAAAGGGCCTGGATCGCAACAAAGATCAAACTTATTTCCTCTTTACCTTAACCCAGGAGCAGATGAAATACGTCCGCTTCCCTCTTGGCGGCATGACCAAGGAAGAAGTCCGTGAGCATGCCGCACGTCTGGGTCTGAAGGTTGCTGAAAAGCCGGAAAGCCAGGATATCTGTTTTGTCCCCGATGGCGATTATGTACGTTTTCTCGAGGAGCAGCGTGGTTCTGGAACTATGAATGGTGACATCGTGCATGTCGATGGTCAGGTTCTGGGAAAGCACCAAGGCACTTACCGTTACACGATCGGCCAGCGACGTGGTCTCGGTCTTTCCTGGCCGCAGCCACTTTACGTGATTGGTATCGATGCAGAGAACCGTAAAGTGATTGTCGGCGAAAAGCAGCACCTCGCTGTGCCTAAATGCCATGTTGGTGGTGTCAACTGGTTGATTAATCCCCCGGTAAAACCACTTGAGGCTGCATGCCGTATCCGTTATCGTCATCAGGAGGTTCCGTCGTTGCTCACAATTCTGGATGATGGCTCTGTCAAGGTTGATTTCCATGAACCACAGAGTGGGGTGACTCCTGGTCAGGCTGCTGTTTTTTATGATGGTGATCGCGTGCTTGGCGGGGGCTGGATTAAGGGGCCAGGGACGTGGGACGCGGAACGCGGAACGCGGGAAAATCTTTGAGAATTTTAAACCACGTGCCCCGTATGTACACTCATTTACCGAATTTATATGCCCAGAATTGATTCAAAAAAAGGTCTTCGCGACCCGTATGCCGCGTCCCGCGTCCCGTCTCCTCAAACGGTTTCATTTGCAACGCTAGGCTGCAAAACCAACCAGTTCGAATCAGCAGCCATGCAGGAGTCTTTGCAGAAGGCCGGTTTCCATATCGTTCCTTTTGACGAGGGAGCGGAGCTAGTTATTGTTAACACCTGTACTGTAACCAATGCGACTGATGCCCAATCACGCAACCTGATCAGACGGGCTCGTAGACTGAACTCTACTTGCCGGGTGATCGTTACCGGTTGTTATGCACAGATAGATCCCGATGCGTTGCATGACTTGCCTGGTGTTAGTCTGGTGATCGGCAACGAAGAAAAGCAACGGCTGCTTGATTATCTCAAGTCAGATCTGGACTCAACCACTGTTGATGTCTCGGATATCCGTCTGGCGGAAAGTGTCTGTTTGCCCCCATTGACCTCTTTTGCCGGTCGCAGCCGTGCTTTTGTCCAGATTCAGAACGGCTGTGATGCCTTCTGTAGTTATTGCATTATTCCCTACGCCCGTGGGGCCAGTCGTTCTGCTCCTCCTGATGAGATCCTGCAACAAATTTCCGAGCTGATTGAGTCCGGTTATCGGGAAATAGTTCTGACCGGTATTCATATCGGTGGCTATGGTGCAGACCTCCAATTGCCACTAACTTTGAACGAGCTCGTTAAGCGCATTGAACTAGAGACCGGGATTCATCGTTTGCGGCTTGGATCCATTGAGCCGACGGAACTCACGGATGAGCTGCTTGAAACAGTGGCTTCTTCACAGGTGCTCTGTCCCCATTTCCACATCCCCTTGCAGTCCGGCGACAATAATATCTTGCAGCGTATGGGGCGAAATTACACCAGGGATGTTTTTGCTCGTCTTGTCTGTAAGATCGGGGAAGCTATGCCGTCAGCAGCGATCTGTCTTGATGTGATTACAGGTTTCCCTGGAGAGACGGATCAGGAATTTGAGAATACTTTTGATTTTATAAAGGGTTTGTCGATAACCGACCTACACGTTTTTCCTTATAGCAAACGACCGGGCACTCCTGCAGCAACTCTTCCTGATCAGGTCCCTGGAAACATCAGTAAAGAGAGGGCGGAGAGGTTACGCCATCTTGCCGGGGAAAAGCATCGTTTGTTTGCGGAAAGTTTCGTGGGTAAAGATCTCGATGTGGTTGTTGAGGCAGGTGCAAAAAAAGGTTTTTTGAAGGGTATCTCAAGAAATTACCTCGATATCAGGTTTCCTGGTGAATCAACACTTGCTGGTCAGTGTGTCTGGGTACGGCCGATTGCCTGGCAGGATAACGTCCTGCATGCAGAGTTGCCTCCATCTATATAAAAACAAAGGATATCAACTGGTTTCTGCTTGGTGAAGGCGCGGACCGGGCAGATCGCTGGCGGTGTTGAGATGGATCAAGGTCATCGGTCCGAGAACGCCGTCTGGCATCAATCCGTTACTGAGCTGGAAGCGCTTTAACGCGCCGAGGAGTAAGCCGTCCAGGCGCGTTTCCTTGCCGGTTACATTATAAAGCCGTAATTTCTGTAAAGTCTCAGCTAACCAGTTGACCGAGTCTCCCACTTGTCCAGGCTTTAAAAGTTCACGCTGTATAGGCGGCCTCTGCCAGAGAAGGAGATATCCTCCAAACCAATTGGATGCGATCATCGAAATGTTCAACTCATATTGCTTGCCGTCTGCGATGAAAAGCGCCCTGTCGTGTTTCAGTCGGGACATTAATACATAGAATGGTGCTCCATCATCGCCATAGAGAGTCAGTATAGCCGGTCTGTTTATTCTTCGCAGGGTATCCAGACTGTCTTTACGAACAAGACAATCCAGGCCGTATTCAATAGCTGATGAACAGTAGTCAGGACGGTCAGCTTGATAGGAGAGGCCCCACAGTTCGGTCAGGTCAGCGAACGCACTTTCCATGCTTTGGGTTGTAGCGAAACCCTGCGGCCAGGTTTGGTATAAATTGTCGTCAGAATTGTGCGGTGGCTTTACCGCTGTCGCAGATATCTTTTCTGTTATAGCAACTGGTTGCGCTTGTGCAGAATTACTTGTCACGGATTCGCCTGGTGGTCGGCCCGCCTCGGATAGCGGTTGGACGGCGGTGAGTGACTGAGTATTCCAGATCCAAAAACCGGCGACGAACAGCAACAGGACAAGACATGCCAAACCAATGGTCAGTATAGACTTCTTGCCTTTTTTGGGGGGGTGGAGGTTGCCGAGGGCTTCATGGGCTGCCTGACGGAGGATTTTGCTGTCAACCTCTTTATATCCCAAAGCATAAGCCCCAAGCAGGGCACGGTCGCAGACCAGATTGATCAAACGTGGGATGCCGCTTGTCATCTGCCAGAGGTTTTTGTTGAGAGTCTCAGGAAAGAGCGGGCGATTGCACCCGGCTATTTTCAGTCGATGTTGCACATAGGAGCCAATCTCTTCTAAACCAAGCGGTCCCAGATGGTAACGGGCGGTAACCCTCTGGGAGAGCTGGCGCATCTCCTGTCTGTTCAGGATCTGCATTAATTCCGGCTGGCCGAGCAGTACGATTTGCAGCAGCTTGTAGTGGTTTGTCTCAAGATTGGTCAGGAGCCGCAGCTGTTCAAGGACATCAATAGAGAGATTCTGTGCTTCGTCTATAACCAGTAGGGTTTTACGCTCACGTGCATTGGCTTCGAGCAGGTAACTATTGAGCTTGTCGACCAACTTCTTGATGCTGCTCTGTTCCGGATGATCGATACTGAGTTCGTCGCATATCGTTTCGAGCAGTTCGATGACGCTGACCTTTGGGTTGAGGATGAAGGCAATATCTACACCCTCAGGCAGCTGTTCGAGGAGGCTGCGGCAAAGGGTTGTCTTGCCAGCCCCGACTTCCCCTGTCAGAAGAACGAACCCGCCATCACTTCTGATGCCATACTGCAGGTGCGCCAAGGCCTCGCGGTGGTGCTCACTCATGTAAAGATAGAGTGGGTCCGGTGCGATCGAGAAAGGGTTTTCATTGAGACCGAAATATGAAGTATACATATGGACCCGGGGTTTGGTCGTTCGTTTGATGGCTTGGCATTATAAAGGAAGAGAGCGGAGTGTACCAGCACTCGTTGCGTTCGTTTGCGTGTTGATATGGTTTTCGGAGCTGGTAACTCTATCGATAAAATCCGGGATTGCGATACCAGTATTGCGTATAGGGATAAACGCTGTACTCGGTGTTGTAAGGGTTGCGGCTCATATCACCTTCTTTGCCGACATAATACGGGTAGGCCGGGTCGATAGTCTGGTTTCATGGCCAAGGACATTGCCGGCCATGGTGACCAGTGTGCCAGGTTCGTAAAGAGTTGGATCAAGCTGCTCAGTGGTTTTTATCAGAAAACGTCGCCCGCTATTGTCAAGGTATAATGGTTCTCCCCATGGGTTCAGCTGCCGTTCCATGATTTCCAGAACAGTGCCTTCTGCATTGCCCTCCAGGGCAATAACAACACCGCCCAGGATAAGGCGCTGGTCAAGAAAGGCTTTGGGGCTCTCCTGATTGGTGTTCATTCTAGCAGAAAGCTATGGTCTGTGAAATGTTCGTTATTGACGACAGTGGTTGACCTGGAAAATGCGGATTTGCTATAACCTGAATCCTTAATGTGTGCCAAGCTATCAGGAGCGTCCTTTGAGTCGTGTTGAATTTATCAAGCTGAACCGTCCGGAACGCGCCCAAATCCTCTGTGATCTGGCGGAGGAATTTTATCTGGCTGGACAACGTGTTCTGGTGATGGTTCAGGACGATAATCAGGGGGTGACTCTCGACCAGTTCATGTGGACCTGGAAGAAGGGGGCCTTTGTCCCTCATGTCTATCAGAACGGCTCTGTTGAATGTCACGATGAGCCGGTGGTGATCGCTGCCGAAGAAGAGAACCCGAATGGCGCTCAAGTGCTGTTGATGGGGGTGACCTGCAGCTTGGAATTTGCCAGACATTTTCAACATGTGATTGACTTTGCCGAAACCTTTGATGAAACGCGTTTGGAAGAATCACGCCAACGTTTTAGAATTTATCGGGAAAATGGCTTTGCCCCGGTTATGCGTAAATAATAAATTCCGGGATAACCTCACGTAATTCCAGTTTAAAAGATGTGGCTGTTATAGTCAGATGTATGATGCACGCGCATTGTTCTGCTATCTCGCTGTGATAAGCTGCGCCTGTGGTGGCAAGAACCAGTTTTCTACTCTACCGCTGTCCCTCACGTTTGCGATAGCAGTCGCAGTTGTCGCCAGCTTCCATATCATTCTAATGTTTCAGTCCCTATAAATTTTTTTAAATCAGGACACATTTTAAGCTCTCTATCTAGCGCGGCAGATGTTGTTTTGGCCTGAGTGCTAATGGTCGTACTGCATGGTAGGATGAAGCAGGTGTGACACTGAAGGAGCTGCAGGAGCGCGAAGTGGAATGATAATGGCCGAGATAAAATCTTGGAAATCCATCGATGACCAACTGGAAATTTTGCGGTCGCGTGGTTTGCATATTGAAGATGATGACAGGGCCAGAAGGTATCTGATGCGCCTGGGCTATTATCGCCTGAGTGGTTACTGGTATCCGTTTCGTCAGTTCCTGCCTGAGAATGATCGCCAATCTACAGGACTTCGCAGTGATGATTTTGTGGAAGGGAGTTGGTTTGGTGATCTGATCAAACTCTATGTTTTTGATAAGAAATTGCGGTTGCTGGCATTGGGAACTCAGGGTCAAACTCAGGGTCAGGCTTGAAAGACTGTAAGTTCAACTCGTGTTTTTTGGGTCAAAAATGGGCTTATAACATCAGAAAATGCACTTTTATGGGATGCTTTTCGTGTGGATACAAGGTGTTATCTTGGTCCGACCCCGGACAACTTGTTCAACCCATAGTCGCTTACAACCAATCATAGACGCAGCATATACGATCAAACGGTACTGGGACGGAGTGCTTCGCTGGTTTCACTCCAGAATCAGCAACGGAATGCTGGAGGGTTTCAACAGCCTTGTTCAGGCAGCCAAAGCCAGAGGGTATCGCACGGATCGCAATCTTATAGTCATGATTTATCTGATCGGTGGCAAACTCAACTTCGGGCTACCCACTTGAAACAGCGAGGAGCCAAAGCAAATACTCGCTCCCAGATCCAGATTATAGTGTATGATACTTCCTATATGGTGAATACGTAGCATAATCTTAAACGATAGGGAGCAAAAGCCATGGCTAAGGGTCAAGACAGTAAGAAATCAGTTAAGAAAGCTTCGGCCAAGACCCCGAAAGAAAAAAAGGCTGCAAAGCAAGAGAAGAAAGCTGCAAAGAAGTAATCATTTAGAGTGACGACTTTAAATTCACTGGGACCAATTGGTCCCTTTCTTTGTTGGTCAGCATTGTGAAAGTGGCCATTGGGATCGGGCCACCCCTCAAACTTCCGAATTTTCGCTTTGGCCCGTATAGTCCGACAGGCTTCTAGGGGTCCGGGATCATTAGACCACGACTACTTTCTGCCCCAACATCCTGACAAAATCATCCGGCATGCCGGTGTCAAAAGTCAGCCGCCTGCCGTTGAAGGGGTGGAGGAAACTGATTGTGCGGGCATGCAGGGCGAGTCGTTTCGCCGGCCGAGCAATGCTGCCGTACTTCCGGTCTCCCAAAACAGGGTGACCCTGATCTGCGAAGTGTACACGGATCTGATGTTTGCGGCCGGTGAGCAGATGAATTTCCACCAGGCTGCTCTCCTTAGTCTCCTGCAGAACCCGGTACTCAGTATGAGAGAGCTTGCCCTTGGCGGCGTCACCAGTTGAGTAGACGTTGTGAGCGCTGTTCTCGGCGAGATAGGTGGAGATTGTGCCCTCAGGAGTTGTCAACCGGCCGTGGACGATGGCCAGGTAGTGCTTGTCGGTTTCACCCCAATGCTCCTGCAGGAACCGCTTGGCCGGTTGACTTTTGGAAAACAGCAGAATCCCGGAGGTGTCCTGGTCGAGGCGATGAACCACGAACACCCGGTTGCGCGATTTCGGGTCGCCTTTACGAACATAATCATTGAGCAGGTAGTGGGCCGTACGCACCTTGTCCCGTGCCGTGCCGACGGTCAGCAGTCCTGAGGGCTTCACCACCACGAGGAGATCCTGATCTTCGTGGAGAATGGTCATCCCTCCGGATTTCCTCAGCTTGCCCGGTTTCTTGTTTTTCTGTAGCTGACTCAACTGGCTCCCGTCTTTCATAGACTCGCGTTGTGTGTATGTTGTTTGCTTTGGCGGTGAACCTTTGGTATCGATTGCTGGCACCATTCATGGGCAAGAGAAACCTCTTGCCCTCATGGTGATCATGACACCATAGAAGAACTGGCTGTCTTAATGATAGTGCTTTTGCGTTTTGTTTGTGCAAAACTTCAAAGAAGTAATCATTACTGCTCAAGGCGAGCCAGAATAAGAAGAAATAATCTATGAATGGACAACATCGCGAAGAGATCACGCCGGGGATGGTGGTTATGATTGTTCTTAAAAAAGATCAACGCAGCGGAAAGCTGACGCAAGGGGTGGTTAAGGATCTTTTGACCAAGAACCCGTTTCATTCGCATGGTATCAAGGTTCGGCTCGAAGATGGGCAAGTCGGGCGGGTGAAGTCTGGGTGTGAGACTGATTAAATTTTGAATCGAGTGGCATAATACCAACTTTAATATTTTAAACTTGGCGTGCATAATTTGTGTCTGTCTGTTTCCATTGTTGAACAGTGAGAAAAGATTCTATAAACTCAACTACCTCTTGAACCAAACGGGCCAACCATGCGTTTCATCCACACCTCCGACATCCACCTCGGTAAAACCTACCGCAACTCATCAGGTGAGGCGAAACGCTATGAAGATTTCTTCCGCTGCCTGTCCGGAATCGTCACCGACGCCATCGAAGCAAAGATCGACTTTGTTCTCATAGGCGGCGACCTCTTCCACATCGGACAAATCCTGCCTAAAACCTTTGCCAAAACCATCGAAACCCTGCAACCGCTCAAAGACGCCAACATTCCCTGCATCGCCATCGAAGGCAACCACGACTGGATTCACCGTCGCGACAGCATCTCCTGGATGGAAGCATTATCACAGATGGGTTACATCAAGCTTCTGAGGCCATCTCGTACCGAAGAGGGCGGCTACCGTTTCGACCGGTTCGATGAAGAGACCGGCATGGGTGGTCATGTCGAGATTGGTGGCGTCAACATCTATGGCCTTGGCTATATCGGTGCCCAAGCTGGCGGACACGTTGAGCGTATCTGCGAGGCGGTCACCACCGAAAATAACCTACTGCTCTTCCACGTTGGTATCTGGAGTTATTCCCCGGTCGAGATCGGCAACATGAAGCTCGAAGAGGCACATCCTCTGGCTGATAAATTCGGCTATGTCGCTCTCGGTCATGGGCACAAGCCATACGTCATCGAAACCCCGGAAAAGAAACCTTATGCCTACAACCCCGGGTCGCCGGAACGGGTGAACTTTGGTGAAGAGAAGTACGACAAAGGCTATTACTTTGTTTCCTTTGAAAACGGCGAGTTCACTCCCGAATTTCGAAACACGTCACCCCGCCCGATGTTTGTCGAGACAATCGAACTCGAAGGGGCTGAGAATGCTGATCAGGCTATCGACATGTTCCGCGAACAGGTGATGGCCAAAATCGATCTCTCCGGTGATGAGCGCAAACCATTGCTGGAGCTGAAGCTGACCGGCCGGATCGGTTTTCATCCCTTTGAACTTGGCCGTGAACGGTTGAAACTGGTTCTCGAAGAACTAATCGATCCTCTACACATCGAGATTAAAAACCATCTGTCATTGGTTACCAGTGCCGGTGAGGGGGAGACATCTAAAAAGAGCTTTGCAGAGATCGAGCATGAAGTTCTGCGTGACCTGATCAAGGCTGGCAGCGATTACCAGGGACGCGAGGATGAACTGATTCGACTTTCCATGTCACTGCGTGACGCGGTGGAAAAAGGCGACGTCGATGGTGATGAACTGCTGGCGTTGCTCGATGGGGAGGGGAACTGATGCAGATACTCTCCATTCATCTCAAGAATATCAAATCACACCGCGATACCGAATTGACCTTTTCGTCAGGGATCAATGTTCTTTCCGGTCCGAATGGTGTCGGTAAAAGCACCATCTTCGAAGCGATCGGTTATGCCTTGTTTGGTGTCGATGCCCAGAGCTTTGTCGGTAACGTTGAGCGCTTTATTACCATTGGTGCCAAGCGGGGAGAGATTGCCGTTGTATTTCAAGTGGCGGATGATGAGAAATACCGTGCCAGTCGTACCGTCGGCACGCCATCAAAATGGCTGCTGGCCAAAGAGGTCGGTGGCGATTTTGAGGTTGAGGAACACAAGGACAGCAAGGAAACGGAATCGCGTCTGAAGGAACTGCTTGGCCTGAAGAGTGGTCGCTCGCTTGCCGAGCAGTTTGAACTTGTGATCGGCCCATTTCAAAATGAATTCCTCGGTCCCTTCGTGATCAAACAACCAGCCAGGCGTCGAGACAAGTTTGATGAGATTCTCGGCATAGACGCCTGGCGCAAGACTTTCAATGAAACTAAAGTTCTGGCCAGCACCATCAAGGCGAAGGTTGAGGTGTTGGAGAGTGCTATTGGCCCTCTTAAAGAGCAGGTTGCCGAACTCCCGGGGAAAAAGGGTGAGCGCAAAACCGCCAGGCAAAATCTTGCGGAAACAGAGCAGGAACTTACCAGTCAGCAGCAGAAACTTCAGGAGTTGGAAGCCTTGCTGATTAAAGTTGATGCGCGAGAAAAGACTCTCAAGGCTCTGGAGACCGAGATCGGCAAGCTCAAGGAGCGGATCGATAATGGCAAAGAGAAGATCAGCAACCAGAAGCTACTGATCAGTGAGGCTGAAAAAGCGGACAAGGTCGTTAGGGAAACGGCTACCGGCAAGAAGGCCTTCGAGCAGGCCGAAACTCGCCTGAACGAGTTACGTGAACAGGTCAAAGTGCAGCGCCAGCTTGAGCAGGAAGTGGCCGATCTCAATAATCAGGTTGCTAGGTTGGGCGAGCGTTTTAAGGTCGAAGCGAAAGCGGTCGAAAAAGCCAATGAAGAGATTGCCGTCGATGCGAAAGCTCTTGCTGAAAGCAGAAAAGCTCTGACCATTGATGAAAAGCAACAAAAGCTTGCTGGTCGTCTGCCAGAAATTCGTGCAGCACTTGTCCAGGTGCGCAAACAGCTCGGCCAACTTGAAGGACGCCGTGCCGGTCTCGAAGAGGGGAGCGAGAAGTTAGCGGAGGGTATTTGCCCTTTCTTTCAGGAGCCGTGTCTCAATATTGCGGAAAAGCCTCCGGGGGATGTTTTCTCTGACAAGTTGTCCGATCTGGACAAAGAGCGCCAGAGTCTGACGGCCGAGACCGAGAAACTTGAGCTGGAAGAGGGAGAGGCGAGTAAGGCGAGCGACCAACTTAAAGAGATTGAGATCAAAATTAAAGGTCTGGATGCTCAGGTCGAGAAACTGGCCGTGCGTCGCAAGGCCAACGAGATGAAGGCTGAGGGTCTGGTTGAGTTAAAGCAGCAGCAGATCTCGGTACAGCAGCAGCTCACTGAGAAGCAGAGGGTTCTGACAACTTACAACAGTTTGCAAGCCAATATTGAGGTGGCTGAGAAGGAAAAGACAAGCCACCAGGAAGCGCGAGACCTTTATGTTGCTAACCAGCAGCAGGCTGCTGAATTGGAACAGCGTCAGATTGATCTTGAAAAATTTAAGCAACTCTTCAATCAGTTGCAGGACGAGTTAACCACCAAGGATGATGCATACCGCAAAGCTGGCAAAGAATATAACGCTATAGAGCATGAAGCGTTCCGCAAGCAAAAGGACGAGCTGGGCCTGGAGGTCGGTGCGCTTGGACAGAAGATCAAAGGATTGAGTGTTGATGTCGTCCGGCTTACCGCAGAAATCGATAAACTCAAATTGATCGAAAAGGATATCGTCGCCAAGCAAGGTCAGATCAAGGCGTATAAAAAGAAAGATGAACTGGTCAAGTTCCTCCGCAATCGGGTCTTCCGTAACGTTTCAACCTACCTGTCTGAACGCTTCCGTGAGGAGATCAGCCAGCGCGCCAATCGTATCTACCGCATTATCGCCGAGGTTGATGAGGAGCTGAGCTGGGGCGATAACTACCAAATTGTGCTGCGTGACATGGTCGATGGTGAGTTGCGTGATCGGGCGGATGACCAGCTCTCGGGTGGCCAGACCATGAGTGCAGTGGTCGCATTACGCCTGGCGATGTTGCAGACCATTAACGCCCGGATTGCATTTTTTGATGAACCAACCTCAAACCTTGATGCGACCCGTCGTGAAAACCTGGCCCATGCCTTCCGGGCTATCGATGTCGGCAAGGAAGAAGTCACCGAGCACTGGTATGATCAGTTGTTTCTGATCAGTCATGATGTGGCGTTTACCGAAGTAACGGATCAGATATTGACGCTTGAATAGGTGGGGGAGTTGGGTTTATGCAGGCTCGAACACGGCGAGAAGTGAGTATTTTAACCGGTTGTTTATCGACACCGGAACTGGCTGACAGCCGACAGTCTGGGCTCAGCTTGACAGGTGTAACACAGTCCGTTACATTGTAGACATGATCGAGTCGTTTGAGCACAAGGAATTAAAGGCTTTCTTCGTGTCTGGTAGCAAAGTAGGCATTCAAGCCGTCCACGCAGAGCGTCTTCGCCTCATTCTTGGTCGTTTGAATGTCGCCCAAGAGTCCTGTGACATGGATCTTCCTGGATTTGATCTACACCAACTACAGCCCAAAAGTAAGAAATACTGGTCTGTAACTCTCAATAAAAACTGGCGCATCACGTTCAAGTTTACCGGAAAGAATGTCGTTGATGTGGACTTACTTGACTATCACTGATGATCCAGGAATAAAGAGGAGACCCGGCCATGATGTTTAACCCACCTGCACCCGGCGAAACAATCAAGCAGATATGCCTTGATCCTTTGGGAATCACGATTACTGCGGCTGCCAAGGGTCTTGGTGTCTCTCGCAAGACCTTGTCTGCCCTGATCCATGGGCGCACCCGTATTACCCCCGAAATGGCTTATCGCTTATCCAGGGCATTTAACACGACCCAGGAAAGCTGGATACTACAACAAGCTCAGTATGACGAATGGGTCCATAAGGAAGAATGGGAGCAACTACACGTTGAGCCACTACATGCGGTTGGGTGAGAGTGCGGCCAACGGTTATTAATATTATGAATCTCAATAATCTCAGTGTTGTTCTGGTGGAATCCCGTGGTGAACGCAACATCGGTTCTGTGGCCCGTGCCATGGCGAATTTTGGTGTAACCGATCTGCGTCTGGTGGCACCAAAGGTTGATCATCTGCATGACGAAGCCCGCAAAATGGCGGTCAAGGCGAGTGTTTTGCTGGAGCAGGCGACTCTTTATCCTGATCTGCAGGCAGCTCTTAACGATTGCCATTATGCTTATGCGACCACCCGGCGTTTTGGTAAGTACCGGGTTGATTTTCACCACCCTGACAGCGCCGCAGAAGAGTTACTACCACTTCTCAATAATGGTCGTGTTGCCATGGTTTTCGGCCGTGAGGACAAGGGCTTGAAAACTGAGGAACTGGACCTCTGTCAGCGCTTGATTACGATCCCTACCGGCGGCAGTATAGCGTCGATGAACCTGGCCCAGTCTGTGGTGATCTGTCTTTACGAAGTAGCAAAACAGCATGGTTTGGCCAGTGGCAAAGGGCAGGGCGGCAGAAGTCTGGCAACGATTGAACAGCTGGAAGTTCTCTTTACTCATATGCGCGCGACCTTCCTAAAGATTAACTATCTGAATCCGCAGAACCCGGAGCATATCATGCGCTCTTACCGGCAAATGCTCGGTCGGGCAGCACTGGATGAGCGTGATGTACGCATTCTTCGCGGTCTGATGAGCGAAATAGATCTTATTGAAGGAGAACGTAGCCTGCTGGCTGAGAAAATTGATGACATCGATTAAAAAACAACCGCTGACAGTCAGGGAAGAACGCCTGGTTAATGGCCTGCAAATCATCTTCACCGACGAGAGCAACCGCTACTTTGGCGATTATCACCGCATCTGCGTAGTGGCTACTATCGTTTGTAATCTAAATGATCTCTTGATAGAGAATTCTGATGATGGGTCCTTCTTTCGTCCGGCGATTGAGACGCTTGGTGAAAAACTGACGGTTGTTAAACGTTTTGAACGCATGGGGGTAGCGACTGCGGATGTTGAGGCAGTTCGTACCGAGTTGATTGACAGTTTTCTGCAACATGCCGGCTCTTACCTCTCTCGCCCTGAATATCCGCGTGCTCTTGTCAATGCCGAATTGAAAAAGCGCAGCACTCACTGTTTTTATCCCTGAGATAAACTGAATCTTTATGTCTGAAATCATCAGGAACCTCGATATAAACTCTCTTGTCCATGGCGGTCGGGGGATCGGCCGTCATGAAGGCAAAGCTGTGTTCGTGCCCCTGACGGCTCCCGGAGATCGAGTTGACTGCCGAGTCGTCAAATCCAAACGACGGTTTGTTGAGGCCGAATTGTGCGAGGTTGTTGAACCTTCACCACTGCGGCGTGAACCACCGTGCCCGTTTTTTGGTTCCTGTGGTGGCTGCCAATGGCAGCATCTCCCCTACCAGGTACAAACACGTTGGAAAGAGAAGATTTTTGCTGACCTGATGATTCGCGGTAAACTTATTTCCAGCGACCGCCTCAAGCAGATTGTCCCCGCTCCAGAGGAATGGAACTACCGCAACCGGGTTCAGTTAAAGTGCCATTTCAGTAAAGATGGACTGATCATTGGTTTTTATCAGCAGAGTTCACATCATGTTGTTGATGTTGATAAATGTCGACTTGTCTCTCCAGAGATTCAGCGTACATTTAATCTGTTACGTAACGAACTACCAGAGGCACCTTGTCTCGATTGTCTTCAGCAGGTTGATGTGGCCTGTGGTGATGACGGTGAGGTCAGGGTTGTTTTTCATCTGCTTCCCGAAGGTCTTCAGCAATTACGAACATGGTTGCAGGCTTTTGCCGAACGTTATCAGCTTAATGCCTGCGTACAGTCGAATCGCAAGAAGGCACCTGATGTGGTCTACGGCGAGGCTGACTTGATTGTTAAGATCGATCAACCTGAAATAGCTCTTCGCTACGGCCCTGGTGGCTTTGTTCAGGTTAACTCGGCACAGAATCGCAACATGGTTGCTGCCATGTTGGACCTCCTGGCGTTGAATGGTACCGAAAATGTTCTTGATCTCTTCTGTGGTATGGGTAATTTCAGTCTGCCGCTGGCGCGCAGGGCAGGGCGTGTCGCCGGTGTTGAAACTCATGCAGCGTCTATAGCCAATGCCTGTGTCAATGCCGCTGCCAATAATATAGGTAATGTCGAATTTCATACTGATGATGCATCTGTCATTATGAGTCGCTATCGCGTTGCTGACGTTCTGGATCTGGTTATTCTCGATCCGCCCCGCGCTGGTTGCTACAAACTTTCGCATGAATTTTTAAAGCTTCAGCCGGAACGAATTCTCTATCTCTCCTGCGACCCAGCCACTCTCGTTCGTGACTTGACTCCCTTAGTTCGTGGTGGTTATGAAGTCTTGTCTGGTCAGGCTTTCGATCTCTTCCCGCAAACCTGGCATATAGAGAGCATGACATTGTTGAGAAGAATTGGGCCTGTACTGGCCTGATGGGCTGTCAGGGTGACTTTTTGCTTGCTTTCTCCGATGGGTTTTGATAGAAAGCACACAGTTAACTTTTCATACGAAAAGTGAGCCTTGCGGCTCGCTTTTTTTATTTTGGTAAAAGTGATGAGCAAAGATATACAGACACAAATTGAGACACTGGTAATGCCGATTCTCGATGATCTCGGTTTTGAGCTGGTTGATTTGCAATTCAAGAATGAAGGCAAGCAGTGGGCCTTGTGCCTTTTTATCGACAAACCCGGTGGCGTCACTCTTGATAATTGTGTGGCAGTGAGTCGGGAAGTCGGAGCTATCCTGGAAGTTGAGGACCCGATTAAATCGGCTTATCGCATTGAGGTTTCATCGCCGGGACTGGATCGTCCGTTGAAGAAACCAGCTGATTTTGAGCGTTTTGCTGGCCAGAAAATCAAACTGAAGACGCTTCGCGCACTTGACCCGGACCAGCGTGGTCATACCCGCAAAACTTTTGTCGGTACCCTGCTTGGCCTTGAAGAAGATCAGGTTCGTCTTCAACAGAGTGACAAACGTGGTGGCCTGGTTGTCATCCCGTTGGTAGAGATTGAGAAAGCCAATCTGGAAGAAGAGTTTTAACTTAACAATCAAAGACTTCAACAGCATTCACCACCGCAAAGGTGGCAGCGTGCAGGGGGAAGTAGGATGAATATCAACCTGAATCATATTATCGACCAGGTGGTTAAAGATAAGGGAATCGATCGTGCGGTTCTGGTCGAAGCTTTGGAATCTGCCGTACTTACTGCGGCCAACAAGAAATATCGCAATACCCGTGACCTCGAGGCCCATTTCAATGATGAAGTTGGTGAAGTAGAGGTGTTCGAGTTTGTTACTGTTGTTGAAGAAGTGGAGAACTCCTACCAGGAAATCGACCTCTCTGAAGCACGTGAAATTGATCCGGATGTCGAAGTCGGTGACTCCCTCGGCATGAAAATGGATGCGAGTAGCTTTAGTCGCATTGCCGCACAGACCGCTAAACAGGTGATCATTCAAAAAGTGCGTGAGGCTGAGCGTGAGGGTGTGTATAACGAATTTAAGGACCGTGTCGGCGAACTGGTTAACGGCATTGTCCGTCGTTATGAGCGTGGTGACCTGATTATCGACCTTGGCCGTACTGAAGCGTTGCTGCCTCATCGTGAGCAGGTCCCTCGTGAAAATTATCGCCAGGGTGACCGGGTCCGTGCATATATATCCGATGTTCGCATGGCGACCAAGGGACCGCAAATTATTCTCTCACGGACGCATTCCAGCTTGTTGATTGAACTTTTCCGTTTGGAAGTGCCGGAAGTTTCTGAAGGAATAGTCGAAATTCATACCGTATCGCGTGAGCCTGGTAGCCGTGCTAAAATTGCGGTGTTCTCAAACGATCCCGATGTCGATCCTATCGGTGCTTGCGTTGGTATGCGTGGAGCACGTGTCCAGAATGTGGTTTCCGAGTTGCGCGGTGAGAAGATAGACATTATCAATTGGACACCGGATATCGCTCGCTTCGCTTGTTCTGCGCTTGCTCCGGCAGAAGTCACCAGAGTTTATGTCGACAATGAAGAGGAAGCGCTGGAAGTTATTGTTCCCGATGATCAGCTGTCTCTGGCAATCGGTAAAAAAGGTCAGAATGTTCGCCTGGCGGCCAAGCTGACAGGGTGGAAAATTGATATCATCAGCGAAACACGTGCTGCGGAAGCTGAACTCGAAGAGCTGACTGGTGGTAGTAAAAATGAAGAGTCCGCTGAAACAGAAGCTTCTGGAGGGCTCTTAAGTGCAATGGCTGCCAAAGATGCCATCGCTATGATCAAATCGGCAGAATCTGTTGAAGATCTCTCTGGAATGGAAGAAGGGGAGGAACGCGTGACAGTGATGCGTACCTTTGAAGCCAGAATCGCTGAATTGACTGAAGCGGCAGGCAGTGAGGACGGTGAGACTACTGATGATAGTGAGGTTGCCGAGACCACTGAAGCCGTCGGGATAACCGAGGACAGTGAGACCACTGAAAACAGTGAGGATACTGAAAACAGTGAGGATACTGAAAACAGTGAGGACACGGGAGAGTAAAAGTGGTTCAGGTTCGAAAGCAACCACAGCGCACTTGCCTTGGTTGCCGTCAGGTTAAGGACCAGGACCAGTTGGTACGTTTTGTCCGCTCGCCTGACGGTGAAATTCTGGCTGACCTGAAAGGGAAGTTGCCTGGTCGCGGTGCTTATCTCTGTAACGATCGTGACTGTATTGAGACAGCGGCAAGCAGGAAACAGTTTGACAGAGCATTTCGAAAAGTTTGTCAGCCGGTTGCTGGAAGGCAGCTAGTCGAGTCTATAACAGAGCAGTTGCTTGCGCATTTGGCCAATCTGCTTGGTATGGCGCGTAAATCGGCAAAATTCGTGGCTGGCAGCAATGCTGTGTTGGATGCCTTGAATAGAAAGAAATTACTGGCAGTTGTCATTTTGGCTAGGGATATTTCACCGCAGATCGGTGAGAAAGTCAGACGTAAAGCGGAATACCAGCAGATCGTAACAACGCAATTATTCGATAAAGTAAAGCTTGGCCGCATTCTCGGGCGTGCGGAAAGAAGTGTTGTTGGTTTGCCCGATGGAAAGTTGGCGGCTGCGTTTCTTGATGATTTGCTCCGCTATCAGGATATTTCAGGGGAAAGTTGATGGCTAAAATTCGTGTTTATGAATTGGCGACCAAGTTGGGTTTAGACAACAAGGTCCTTGTTGACCAGCTGAACCAGGCCGGTATTGAGGTCAAGAACCATATGAGTGCTCTGGAAGAAGAGGTTGCACACAAGTTCGAGACTGGCCGGTCCAGTCAGACGAGCGCAGCACCGGCTGAAGAGACGACTCCCGTTGAGATCAAGGAGGAGCGTATCAGCTCTGGTTTGATTCGTCGCCGCCGCAAGGTCGTCCCCAAACCAGAACCGGCACCTGAGAAAACGCCTGCTGCAGAAGAAACTGTCCCTGTCGCTGAAACGTTGGTTGAACAAGAAGAAGTTGTACCTGAAAAAGAGCCTGTTAAGGAAGAACCCATTGAGGCAACAGCAACGCCACAGGCAACAACTGAAGTGGTAGAGACTGAAGCGCCTGTAGAAAAGCCTGCAAAAGCTGCCCCTGCGAAGAAAAAAGAAAAAAAAGAATCAGCCAATCGTGCCAAGATCCTGGGCCGTGTCGAACTACCGAAGCCGGCTGAAAGGCCTCGCCGTCAGGCTACTACTCCAGCGAAAGGTAAAAAACCCGCAACTGCTGCACCTGCAGGTCGTAAGCGACCGGATCGTCCTGATCGTCCGAGCCGTCCTGCAGCACCTGGTGCACCAATGGTACAACCTGATCTCCCTTCAGAAAAAGAGGGTCGTTCGACCAAAAAGAAAAAGAAGGGGCGTGATAATGTCGCCCGTGCGAATACCGATGGGCCGCGGCGTAAGACTCGCAGAGAAGTTTACGAACCGGATCGTAATGAACGTTATCGTAAGGGCAGAAAATCGACCCGTCCGGCCAAAAAGACTGAAATTACGCAATCGAAAGCGATTAAACGGAAAATCAGGATTACCGATGTTATTACGATCGGTGAATTGGCCAAACGGATGGGCGTTAAGGCCAATGATCTGATTAAGGAATTGATGAGCCAGGGTCAGATGGTGACAATCAACCATCCTCTTGATTTTGACTCAGCTTCTATTCTTGCTTCTGATTTTGGCTATGAAGTTGAAAACGTGGCCTTCGACGAGGACACCATGCTCGCGCATTCGAGTTCCGATACGAAGGTTGACGATGATGAGAATAAGGTGCCACGTCCACCTGTTATCACGATTATGGGTCATGTCGACCATGGTAAAACAAGTCTCCTTGATTCAATTCGCGCAGCTAATGTCACAGAAGGTGAAGCTGGCGGCATTACTCAGCATATCGGTGCCTACGATGTCGAGGTTGATGATCGTAAGATGACTTTCCTCGACACTCCTGGTCATGAGGCATTTACAGCAATGCGTGCTCGTGGTGCCCAGGTAACCGACATTGTTGTTCTGGTGGTTGCTGCCGATGACGGTGTTATGCCGCAGACCAAGGAGGCGATCAACCACTCCAAGGCTGCCGGGGTGCCGATCATTGTTGCTGTCAATAAAATTGACAAGCCCGATGCCAATCCTGACCGGGTCATGCAGGAACTCTCAGATCTTGAACTTCTGCCAGAAAGTTGGGGGGGAGATACTATCTTTGTCAATGTCTCTGCCAAGGAAAAGACCAACATCGACCAACTGCTGGAGATGATCCTGCTACAGGCCGAAGTCCTTGAGTTAAAAGCCAACCCAAACAAGCAGGCGCAAGGGGTTGTCGTAGAAGCTCGCCTCGATAAAGGCCGCGGAGCTATTACGACAGTTCTGGTCCAACAAGGCACAATGAAAATTGGTGATCCAATTGTTGCCGGTCTTCATTATGGCCGCGTCAGGTCGATGACTAACGATCAAGGTCAGGCTGTTGAAGAGGCTGGACCATCTTTCCCGGTTGAGGTCACAGGCCTGACCGGAGTTCCTGAAGCTGGTGAATCTTTCCATGCTGTTGTCGATGAGAAGACAGCCAAAGATGTCGCCCAACATCGCCATCACAAGATTCGTGAAGCAGAACTGGCAAAAAGCAGCAGGGTCTCTCTGGAGGAGCTTTATGCACGCATCCAGGAGGGTGATGTTAAAGAGCTCAAGATTATTGTCAAGGCTGATGTTCAAGGTTCTGCTGAAGCGGTTTCCGCAACTTTGACGAAACTCTCAACGGATGCTTGCCGCCTGATCGTTATTCATTCCGGTGTTGGCGGTATTACCGAGACGGATATAAGCCTTGCTGCAGCCTCCAATGCCATTGTGCTTGGCTTTAACGTGCGTCCAGCTCCAAAGGCCTCTAAATTTGCCGATCTTGAGGGTGTCGATATTCGCCTCTATCAAATCATTTATGAGGCAGTTGATGACATCAAGAGCGCCATGGAAGGTCTGCTTGCGCCTACTCTCACGGAAGAGGACCTTGGTCGTGCCGAAGTCCGCGAGGCGTTTAACGTTTCCAAGGTTGGTACTATTGCCGGCTGTTATGTGGTCTCCGGTAAGATCCAGCGCAATGCCCATGCCCGCCTGCTCCGCGACGATGTCGTTGTCTGGACTGGCAAGCTTACTTCACTGCGTCGTTTCAAAGATGACGTCAAGGAGGTCAGTAACAATTACGAGTGTGGTATCGGGCTGGAAAATTATAACGATATTAAGCCCGGTGATATTATTGAGGTCTATGTGGTTAAAGAGACCAAGACAAGCCTTTAATAACGTTTATTATGGTTGTCGGTGTACTGCAATTGGATCTGCGTCTTTACGGGCCGCAGAGCCTCAAGCAGAAGCGCAGCGTGATTCAGAAGTTGCTGGCTCGTTGCCGTAATCGCTTTCCGGCCAGTTGCGCGGAGGTGGGGTATCAGGATCTCTGGCAGAGAACATTGCTTGGTTTTGCAATTGTCAGTTCCTCGGAACAGCTGCTTGCGCCGATTCTTTCCCGAATAGAAGATGAACTCCTGGCGTCTGGTGAGGTTGATCTGATCAACGCCAATATTGAATTTATCCATTATTGACAAGCTTCCAGGTATAAATCGTGTCATCACAACGCGCACAAAGGCTGGCTGAGACCATCCATAAAGAGATTTCCAACTTGCTGATCAAGGGTCTTAAGGATCCGCGTATTGGTTTTGTTACGATTACGTCGGTTGATGTTACTTCCGATCTTCGCCAGGCGCGGGTCTACTACACCTTGATGGCCAGCCAGGATGATCGTAGCGAAACGAAAGCCGGTCTCGATAGTTGTTCCTCCTACATCCGGCAGCAGCTTGGGCGCGTATTACGTCTGCGCTTCATTCCTGAAATCCATTTTGAATATGATACATCCGTTGATTATGGCCAACATATCGAGAAACTCCTCCGTGAAGTCAAAACAGACGAACAACAAGACGATTGATCAAATCCTGCAACTTATTGATCAGAGTCAGACCTTTTTGATCGCCTCCCATGAAAGTCCTGACGGCGATGCCATAGGTTCGACCCTGGCTCTTGCGAATGCTTTGCGGGAGATGGGTAAAGACGTGGTCGCCTATAATCGTGACCACGCTCCACATGAGTATGCTTTTCTGCCTGGTATCGATACCGTTGTTTCCACAGTGGATGAATCACAGACTTTTGATGCTGGTTTTGTCCTTGATGCCGGCGAATTGCAACGTGCCGGAAGATGGATTAAAGGACGATGCCGGGCCCTGGTTAATGTGGATCATCACCCGTATTCAGAAGATTTCGGCGATATCTACTTTGTTGATACAGAAGCATCGGCCACCAGTGTTCTGATTTATCGTCTGCTCCAAAGCGCAGGGCACAAAGTGTCAAGCGACGTTGCCACCTGTGTTTATACGGCCATTCTCTCTGATACCGGCTCTTTCCATTACTCTAATGCCAATCCGGAGGCGTTTCAGGTAGCGGCAGAAATGGTCGCTCTCGGTGTTGACCCCTGGTCGATTGCATCCAGACTCTATGAAAGCCAGGACTTGAAGCGCCTGCGCCTGCTGGCATTGGCTCTGCCGACTTTGCAAGCCTCAGCCTGCGGTCAATATGCTTCTATTGCTGTTACGCTGAAGATGTACGAAAGTTCTGAAACAAGTGAAGAGTATACCGACCGCTTTATCAACTATCCCAGATCGGTACGTGGTGTCGAAGTCGCGATCTTTTTCCGCCAACTCACAGAAAACCGTTTCAAAATAGGGTTTCGTTCCAAGGGCAATGTCGATGTCGGTGCTCTGGCAAGAGCTATGAACGGCGGTGGTCATCACAACGCCGCCGGTGCAGAGGTTGAAGGTTCTCTGGAGAGTGTTCGGAAATGGGTCTATGCCCGTGTTGCAGAACTATTGTCTGATCAATGAATGGTGTCCTGATCGTTGATAAACCGCAAGGTAAGACTTCCTTCGACATAGTGCGACAGGTGCGTCGCTTATGTAAAACCCGCCGGGTAGGGCACGCTGGTACACTGGATCCTCTGGCGACTGGTGTTCTGCCGGTTGCGGTCGGTTGGGCGACGCGACTGGTTGAGTACATGATGGCTGGCGACAAGACTTATCTGGCGACACTGAAGCTGGGAGTGGCGACCGATACCCAGGATTCTGAAGGTAGGGTTATTGAAGTGAAAGAGTGGCAGGATATTGATAGGGCCTCGTTGAATAAGACTATTACCGATTTTATTGGTGAGATTGATCAACTGCCACCTATGTACTCCGCCCTCAAAAAGGACGGTAAGCCGCTTTACCAACTGGCTCGCCAGGGGGTTGAGGTGGAACGGCAGACCCGTTCATTGCGTATCGACAGTCTGGTGATTGACGATTTTGCCCCACCGTTTGTGACCTTTACAGTGCGTTGCAGTAAAGGGACTTACGTACGGACTCTATGCCATGACATTGGACAGAAACTTGGTTCTGCTGCCCATATGACAAGTTTGCGGCGTTTATCCTGTGGGCACTTCGATGCATCATCAAGTCATACGCTGGAAGAATTGCAGGATCTGGTTACGCAGGGCAAACCTCTGCCGCTTTTGACGCCAGCTGAGATTTTGGCTGACTGGCCTGCACTGGTTGTTTCCGGAGCAGTTCTCGGGCGCTTACAGGACGGCGTCGCACCTGATATGACAGATTTTGATGTCTCTGCACTTTCTGCCGGAGACCGGGTTTGTTTCCTGGATGAAGAGAGTCTGGTCGCGATCGCCAACTTTACTCCTGGTGGTTATGGTAAAAGACCTGGAGACTTCGAACTTATAAAGGTTTTTCCATCGGTGAGAGAGAACGGATAAATGCTTTACTCTCCCCGGTTTTTGTGGTAGATAATGCTTCTTTAAAGTGGCTAACTGTCGAAAATAACAATAACTCACAAAGATCAAGGAGGTGGCGCCTTGCTGGCCACAGAACGTAAACAGGAAATCATTGAGAAATTCAAAACCCATGAGAGTGACACGGGTTCGCCGGAAGTACAGATTGCACTCCTCTCAGAGCGCATCACCTACCTGACGGATCATTTCCGTACGCACAAAAAAGATCACCACTCCCGTCGTGGTCTGCTCAAAATCGTCGGCCAACGTCGTCGGCTGCTCGATTATCTCAAGGGTAAGAGCGTCGAGCGTTATAGCACGGTGATTAAAGAGTTGGGTATTCGTCGTTAAAATGGGCAGCAAGCTCTTGACTGCTTAGAGCCTGCTGTCTTTTTATTTAGTAAGTGTCGTGGCCGGGAGGTTGTCCGGAGAGAGGTTCTGAGCCTTTGTGCATCAGAACCTGTCTCAGGCCATCCTCCTCTGCCATTTTAGGAAGCAGTAATTACAGGTGATCGGATGTCCGGTCCAAAAGAGGAGAAAAAATGGCTTATCAAAAAGTCGAAATCGAGTTCAACGGTCAACCGTTGACAATGGAAACGGGCAAAATGGCCCGTCAGGCCGACGGTGCTGTCGTCATTACCTATGGCGAAACCAAGGTACTCTGTACCGTTGTTTCTGCTAGAAAAATGCGCGCAGGGCAGGACTTCTTCCCCCTGACCGTCAACTACCAGGAAAAATTTTACGCCGGTGGTAAAATCCCCGGTTCTTTTTTCCGTCGTGAGCGCGGCACCACAGAGCGCGAAACGCTGATCTGCCGGTTAATTGACCGTCCAATGCGTCCACTCTTCCCTAAAGGTTATATGTTTGAAACCCAGATCATGCCGACCGTTATCTCGGCAGACATGGTCAACGATCCGGATACCATCGCAATGGTCGCAGCTTCAACTGCTGTTGCCATTTCCGACATCCCTTTCGCAGGCCCGATTGCTGCTGTTCGTGTTGGTCGTGTCGATGGCAAGCTGATTGCCAACCCGACTATTGAGCAGCAGGGAGAGAGTGACATTAATATCATTGTATCCGGTTCGAAAGATGCCGTGATGATGGTTGAGGGCGAATCCGACTTCTTTTCCGAAGCAGAGATGCTTGATGCGATCTTCTTCGGTCATAAGGCTCTGCAGCCTCTGATCGATGCACAAACCGAACTGGCCAAACTGGTCGGTCTCGATAAGCGTGAATTCATTGTTGCCGAAACTGATGCTGCACTGGAAGCCAAGGTCACCGAGCTGGCAGAAGCTAATGTGAAAGTCGCGGCAAAAATTCAGACCAAGCAGGAGCGTTATGCAGCTTTGGGCGACAATCGCACCGCAGTCAAGGAAGCCCTGGCTGAAGAGTTCGAAGGTCGTGAAGAAGAAATCAGCGCCATCCTCGGCTCGGTCGAGAAGCGCGTTATTCGTCAGATGGTCGCTAAAGATCGGGTCCGCATCGACGGTCGCGATATGAACACCGTCCGCCCGATCACCTGTGAGATAGGTGTTCTGCCGCGCTCCCATGGTAGTGCCTTGTTTACCCGTGGTGAGACTCAGGCTCTGGTTGCTGCAACTCTTGGTACCAAGGTTGATGAGCAGCGCATGGACAACGTTCAGGGTATGGAGTTCAAGAAGTTTATGCTGCATTACAACTTCCCTCCATTCTGTGTCGGTGAAACCAGTATGCGCCTTTTCCCTGGCCGTCGCGAGATCGGTCATGGCATGCTTGCCGAGCGTAGCGCTGCACAAATTCTGCCTCAGCACGAAGACTTCCCCTACACGATCCGTATCGTCTCCGACGTTCTCGAATCAAATGGTTCCTCTTCGATGGCTTCTGTCTGTGGTGCTTCTCTAGCGCTGATGGACGCTGGTGTTCCGGTCAAGGAAGCGATCTCCGGAATCGCCATGGGTCTGATCAAGGAAGGCGATGATATTGCCATCCTCTCCGACATCCTCGGTGACGAAGATCACCTCGGCGATATGGACTTCAAAGTCACCGGTTCTGCTGAAGGAATCACCGCTTTGCAGATGGATATCAAGATCTCTGGCGTCACCAAGGAAATCATGACCCAGGCGCTGGCACAGGCTAAAGAAGGTCGTATCCATATTCTTGGTGAAATGGCTAAAGCGATTGATGCTCCTCGCAACGACCTGTCCAAATATGCACCGCGTATCACCAGCATCAAGGTTAAAACTGACCAGGTGCGCACCGTTATCGGCGCGGGCGGCAAGAACGTTCGTGGTGTTATCGAAGCAACTGGTTGCGCGATTGACATTCAGGATGACGGCACCATCCATATCGCTTCTTCTGATGGTGATGCTGCCAAACTGGCAATCAAGATGATCCGTGACCTGATCCAGGAAGCCGAAGTTGGTAAACTCTACAATGGTACGGTCCGTAAGATCATGGAGTTCGGCGCTTTTGTCGAAATTTTCCCTGGAACCGATGGCCTGGTGCACATCTCTGAGCTGGATAAAGAGCGTGTTCGCACAGTAACCGACATCTTGAAAGAAGGTGACAAGGTTCTGGTTAAATGTATTGGTGTTGACAGACAGGGCAAAATCAAACTGTCCCGCAAAGAGGCCCTCGGCAAGTCATTGCCTGAGGATGCCTGATCCCTGCCTTTCATGATTCAAATGTACGATGCTGGATAATGGCATCCGGGCGCTTTCTAGAAAGTGCCCGGGTGCCATTCTGTTTCAGGGTGAACCATGGCTCATGTCATGAGCCTGCCGAACTCAACGGCACCTCATTTTTTGTTGAACATATAGCTTATAGCTTTGATCTAGGAGCCTGTCCGACAATCCATGATCGGCTGCAAACCCAGCCGTTTGGCCCATATTTCAGCTCCTTTTCGACCAATAGCTATGGCTATTACTCTCAAACGAGCTAAGATCTGTTCTCAAACTTCTGGATTTTCGCTGCGACCCTTATTGTCGGACAAGCTCCAAGAGGTATTTATGGTTGAAATTAAAGTAAAAAAACTTCATCCTAGAGCGGTAATCCCCGGATACATGACTGAACATGCCGCTGGTATGGACCTGTGTACCGTGATCGCTTCGTCTGTAAAACTTCTCCCCGGTGAGCGGACTCTTTTGCCGACCGGTCTTGCTATGGAAATCCCACCTGGCTATGAAGGGCAGGTGCGGCCTCGTTCCGGCCTGGCATTGAAAAAGGGTATTGCCCTGGTCAATTCCCCGGGAACCATTGATGCCGATTATCGTGGTGAGATCGGCATTATTATTATTAATCATGGCAGCGAAACGGTTGAATTTATGCCCGGTGATCGCATTGCTCAGCTGATTATCACCCCAGTAACCCAGGCGACTATTGTTGAGACAAATGATTTAAACGACTCAGTACGGAGTTCTGGTGGTTTTGGCCATACGGGAGTCAATAACAGTAATTAATTATTAGCGATCAGTGCTTTGATATGAAGGGGAAAAGTTATGTTGTTGCGTATTAACCAGGAAAATCCTCAAGAACGACTTATCAACCGGGCTGTCGAAGCGTTGCAGCAGGACGGACTGATCGCTTATCCGACTGATACGACCTATGGCCTCGGCTGTAATATTTTCAGCCGTCGCGGTGTCAAAGATATCTATAAAATCAAGCAGCGTGATGTCCACAAGCCTTTTTCTTTTATCTGTGCCGATCTTTCTGATGTAGCCATTTATGCCCAGGTAAGCAACTTCGCCTTCAAGATCATGAAACGGCACCTTCCTGGGCCCTACACCTTTGTTCTTGATGCCACACGTATTGTTCCAAACAGCATGATTACCCGCCAGAAAACAGTTGGTATTCGTATCCCCGATGATGAGATCGCCTTGTCGATTGTACGTCAATTGGGTCATCCCCTGGTGACAACCAGCGCCAATTTGACCGGTGAGTCACCATTGCACGATCCTGATGAAATAGAAGCACTCATGGGGAATATGCTCGATCTGGTCGTCGACGGCGGCATCCGTTATGGCGACCCTTCTACCGTAATCAGCCTGATAGATGATCGCATTGAAGTCCTCCGGGAAGGCTGTGGCGATATTTCCTGGATTGATCAGTTATGACTCGTTTTTTTATTGTTATAGTTGCCGGGCTCCTGTTTCTTGCTGCAGTCATGGTGTCTCCATTATTGGCAGAGGATAAGCCTTTTGGTGGTGTTGGCCTGCAAGTTGTGCCAACGATCAACGGTGAGTTGGTTGTGTTGAATGTACTTGAGAACGCCCCTGCAGCAGAAAAGGGTCTAATACCGGGTGACCTTATTTTCCAGGTAGATGATTTTATGTTGCACGGCAGTGACTTTGGCAAAGTCGTTTCCGAATATCTTTGGGGGCCGGTTGGTAGCTCTGTTGAGCTCTTCTACCGCCGTCCCGGTGTAGCAGGAGTCAGTAAAGTGGTCGTACGACGTTCAATGATTGATCCACGCCTGACTGTGACGCCGACGATGAAAAGTGGCGCTTCGGCCAGCAGGCCATCGGGCGGCGGGAGCAACTGATCATGCAAAAGGAGATTACCGTTGTTCTCTATGGTTTTCGCCTCACCAACCCTGAATGGTCTCCAGATATCAAAATAGATACCATTTCCGGATTTATTCGCGGCCTGCACAACGATCTTAATACTCTTGGTATTACAGTGTCTTATCTCGAAGAACATGACAATGTACTTGAGGTCGATGGTTACGCTGACCTGCTCAATATAATCCGCTTGCGTTCACCCAAAGACCACATTGGCAACCTCTGTCTCGGTCATATTATTGGCCAGAGTGCCAACTGTAATTTTTTAGAAGATATTCGCCGTGGAGTTTCGCGAGTTGCCTTTGCACCTGAGACGATCGAGCCGGAGGGGAGTAACAAGGTGGTCTGTCATAATTGTGGGTGCGGGTGTTGAGAAACCGGGACGCGTTGCGCGGGACGAGGAACGAGGAAAGTCAAAATCAATAAAAACGGTGACAGAATTTATTTTGTCACCGTTTTGGTCTTAGAGTTTGATTTTCGCGTCCCTCGTCACTGGTTTATCTGAAACTTCCTTAGATAACCAACCAGAGCATTCATCTCCTGAGCTTCAACGGAAATCGTTTTTGCGCCGAGGGCGTCGCGCAGGCAGGCATTGATGATATCCTTAAGCTCCGTGTCGTTGAAGTCACCGACCATGTCAAGACCCTTGCCTTGCGTGTGGCATGTGGCGCAGCTGCGTCCCTTGGTGCCGAGTAATGTAGATTCGAACAGAGTCTTGCCCAGAGCCAGTGAAGGAGATTCAATTGCATGGGCGTGGAGCCCCGTCATGAGCAGTATGCCAACAACAATGATCGATTTATTCATGGCGATCTCCCAGAAACTGTGTAAAATGGCTAAGTTGTAAAACAATAAACAGATTACCTTTGAATCTTGTTAAAGACAAGTTTCTTGTTTAAATTCAGCCGTTGGCAGCCTGTCGGATAATCAATGAGCTGGCTGCTAACGAGGAGGTTTAAGAATGAAAACCAAACTTGGTATCAGTATTGTCCTGGCTCTTTTATCTTTCATTTTTATTACTCAGAACACTGAAACAGTAAAGGTTGCTTTCCTGGCATGGTCTGTAGATATGTCACTTGTGCTGCTGGTGTTTATCATGCTGGGGGCCGGCATCATTATTGGTTGGTCTTCAAGCAGTTATCTGCGTTTTGCTCGTAACCGTAAACGGGCAATGGTTCATGATAATGCACAGACAACTGAGGTTGCAATGCCGGAGGACACAGACAGTACCATTCATGGAGAGAAAAGAAGCACATGAATAACAAGAGCAACCAGATCCATCAGCTTGTTAAACAGGCTATCGATAATGGGACCGCGCTAGAGGCAAAGGACATTCGCGGATTGCGTGCCAGGAGCAAGCAGGCGACTGTTATGTTCAAAAGTGTATTTTGGGTGGGTATTGTCATTTTCAATATAGCGCTCTGGTTACCGTTGCCGATAGAAATCAACAAGACGGTGCTCTATGTAGTCGCTTTTATGGCGCTGATAACTGCTGTTGTCGTGCCGATTTTCGGGCTTAAGAAACATCAAGTTAATCTGGAGTTGCTCAAAGTGTCAACCCAGGCCTTGAAGAAGAAAACCGTCAGCGTGGCAGGCAAGTCCTATATCAATCAGGTAAAAAAGCAGGACCGGCCTTTTGTTGTTGCTGAGTTTGAGCTTTTGAACGGCAGTAAATGGGCGGTAAAAGCCGAGGATTCAGATATTTAAGTTCATTGAATTAATGGTTTTTTGCGATATTATTCACACATCATGCTAATATCCCAAATTAAGAGCGAATTACTCTTGTATGGGAAGGCCAAGATTACTTGTAAGGATTACTGATTCTCAGGAAACAGGCTGCTTAACTTTCATCCCAAGGAGAAGGAAATTGAAAAAGTTTTTTACAATATTAATTGCTGTAAGCGTTCTGGCTACTGGCTGTGCTGCACCCCAGAACAAACAGGAGCAAGGCACCCGGACTGGTGCTCTGGTTGGTGCGGCTAGTGGCGCTCTGCTCGGTCAGCTTATCGGTGGTAACACTAAAGGGACCCTCATCGGTGCCGGAGTTGGTGCCTTGGCTGGTGGCGTCATCGGCAATCAGGTTGGCAAGATGATGGATGAGCAGGAAGCAGCTATGCGCCGCGAACTGGCCGCTGCTGAAGTCGCTAATATCCAACGCAACGCCGATATCCTGGCGGTCACATTTAAGTCTGATTATCTCTTTGCCGTCGGGTCCGCCAATCTGAATGCCGGTGCCTTCAATGAGATCAGCCGGGTCAGTCGCGTACTCAACCAGTATCCCGATACCAGTATTCAGGTCGCCGGGCATACCGACAGCACAGGCTCTGAACAGAGTAACAAGACACTTTCGGAGAATCGCGCTGATAATGTCAAGAACGCTTTGGTTGGACAGGGTGTCCACCCTAATCGTATCACCACTATTGGTTTCGGCGAATCGGCACCGATCGCTGATAATAGTACCGAAGCCGGACGGCTGTTGAACCGACGGGTTATCATTACTATTACACCGCGCACTTAACAGTACATAATCCGCTCAAAAAGAGAGAACCATATGCGTATCAAAACCATTTTGCTGCTGGCTGTGCCATTCTTTTCTCATCGCTGATGAGGCCTTGGATTTAAAAAAACAGATCATGTTTGATCAGAAGAGACTGATTATAATGGAGAACATGGATTTAACCGAGGCAGAGGCGAAGGCCTTCTGGCCGGTTTATGAAAAGCACCAGGAGGAATTGTTCCAGGTTAACCAACGCGGCGCGGTGCTGATCCTTGCCTATGCTTCGGTCTACCAGTCTTTGACCGATGAGCAGGCCACGAAACTTATCGATGAGTACTATGATGTGCAGGATGACCGTCTGATTGCTATGAAGAAAATGGTTGCTGACGTAGGAAAAGCCCTGCCAGGCAAGAAAGACTTTCGTTACATGCAGGTTGAATCGAAGCTGACTGCAATAGCAAGGTATGAGTTTGCGAAGGGAATTCCTTTGGCGCAGTAACAAATAGAGTTGGAGTTTATCTTTATGGCGTGTCGGGGCAGTAGCAAGGCGTTACCTACTACTCTGGCGCGCCATAACTTCTAGAAAGCTGTAAAGCTATAAGGTTTAAACTTACAGCTTATTCTAAGGTTGTTATGGACCCACTATTGATATCGGTTGCTTTTATCCTTGGCTTCATGGTTCGACAGGTCGGATTGCCACCACTTGTTGGCTTCCTGGCCGCTGGTTTCGTTCTGAACGGCCTTGGTTTCGAAGGCGGCGAGACTCTGCAGACGATTGCTGACCTCGGCGTAACCTTGCTGCTATTCTCCATCGGTCTCAAGCTTGACCTGAAAAGCCTTGCCAAGCCGGAAGTCTGGGCCGGGGCTAGCCTGCACATGGTCATCACGGTAGCGGTCTTCGCCGCCGGGGTGTTCGGGCTTGGTATGGCTGGACTACCGTTCTTTACCGATCTTACTTTCCCCATAGCGGTCCTGGTTGCCTTTGCTCTGAGCTTTTCCAGCACCGTTTTCGCCGTTAAAATTCTCGAAGAGAAGGGCGAAATGGGGGCGATGCATGGCAGGGTTTCCATTGGTATCCTGATTATGCAGGATATCTACGCAGTCCTGTTCCTGACTTTCTCCCTTGGCAAACTACCTTCACCGTGGGCACTCCTCATTCCGCTGGCTCTCTGGGGGTTGAAGCCGATTCTTTATCGCTTGATGGATCGCAGCGGACACGGTGAATTGTTGCTCATGTTCGGCTTGTTTGCAGCGCTGGTTGCTGGCGCTGGAGGTTTCGAACTGGTTGGGCTTAAGGCTGATCTTGGTGCTCTGATTCTCGGTATACTTCTCGCTGGGCATGCTAAAAGTTCAGAATTGGCCAAGACGTTGCTGGGTTTCAAAGAACTTCTCCTGGTAGGCTTTTTCCTGACCATCGGCCTGTCAGGTGTTCCAACCATGGCTTCTGTCGGCGTAGCCGCCTTACTCGTAGCTGTGGTTCCATTGAAAGTCGTTCTCTTTTACCTCCTGTTGACCCGTTTTAAACTACGGGCACGCTCCTCGTTACTTGCTTCTCTGAGCTTGGCAAATTACAGTGAGTTTGGCTTGATTGTTGCCGCAGTAGGGGCCTCACAGGGCTGGCTTGGACCGGAATGGTTGGTAATCATTGCTATGGCTATCTCGGCAACATTTGTTATTGCATCCCCCCTGAATACCGCTGCCGATGCTCTTTACAGTAAATATCGTCAGCGTCTGCGCAAGTTTGAGACCGACACACGACACCCTGACGATCAGCCAATTGACCCTTATGGTGTGACCATTGCTGTTTTCGGTATGGGGAGGATTGGCACCATGGTTTATGATTTCATGCAAGAGAAGTATGGCGATACAGTAGTAGGTGTTGATTTTAACGTCGATAAGGTTAAGGCACATTGCGATGCCAACCGTCGAGTCATTTTTGCTGATCCGACAGATCCTGATTTCTGGCCGCGTATCAAGCTACGGCAAGGGCAGGTGCGCATGGCTTTACTGACCATGCCTAAGCATCAGGCCAACCTGGCGGCTGCTAAACATCTGATGGAGATGGGTTTCTCTGGCCTGATCGCCGCGACCGCCAACTTTGATGATCAGGTTTCGGACTTGAAGGAAGCAGGGGTTGAAGCCGCCTTTAATTTCTACAATCAAGCCGGTCTTGGTTTTGCCGAGCATGCCTGGGAGGTTCTTGAAGGGCCAGAAACTGAAGAGTCGAAATTATGAAATTATACATTCCCGGTATCAAAACGTTCATCCTCGGTCGCTATTAGTAGCCTATTGCTAACCCTGGCCTGCCTGATAATTTTTCAACCATTTGTGGTTAATGCGGTTGGGAAATTTCTACTGGAACTGTTATTTATCGCGGCACTTCTCGCTGGTTTACGGGCTATTGAAATCAAGCGGGGATTATTTCGTTTTAAAGTGGATTTGCTCGTTGTCTGCCTTGGCCTTGGTTTTGCCGGGTCAATATTGGAGAATCCTCTGCTGTTCAGCCTGGGCCTTGTTGGTGAGATTCTATTCTTGAGCATTGTTGCCATCGCTATTTTATTTGATCTGTTCCATAGTAAAAAAGTCTGTGGAGATACTCTGGCTGGTACGGTCTGTGTTTACCTCCTGGTTGTCTTGATCTGGAGTTATCTGTATGTTTTGATTGAATTAGGCTTTCCTGGTTCATTCTCCTTTACCCAAGGGCAGGCACGCATGCAATTGTGGCTCTCAAAAGAGTTTTATTCATTCTTTTACTTCAGTCTGATAACCATGACTACAGTCGGTTACGGGGACATGACTCCCGTCAGCAGAGCAGCGTGAACCTGTGCCAGTCTGGAGGCTATCCTGGGGCAGATTTACTTGACTATTCTGGTTGCGCGTTTAGTGGGGATGCACTTGCTGCATCAGCAGGGAAAAAGATAAACAAAGGCCAGCTGAATCCTCAGCTGGCCTTTAGTTCCTTACAAGTTGTGTCGAGATTATTATTTGCCCCAGCGGTAGGTACCCATCACTCCCAGGGTAAACTGATTGTTGTTACCCTCATCGTCGACAATCGGGCTGTCCTTGGCGTCATTGAGCAGAGTTTTGTAGGAAAACAAACCCATAACTCCCCATTGATCCCAAGGAGTGTAATTTGCTAATACGTTAATGCCGACATCTTTAACACCAGAACTGGCCGAGTAGTTGGCCCAGCCGCTGGTGCCGCGATTACCGGCGTTAATACCGAAATAGGTATCCATGTAATCGGAATCAGCACCGGTGACAAAGAATGTTGGAACGATAGTCAGATTTGGTGTGGTCTGAAAACGGTAGCCTGTGTAGGGTTGGATGAGCCAACCATCGTGCTCATTTGAAATGTCGGTGAGTAGTTCCACGCCAAGCAGTACATTGTTGATATCAAGGGCAGCGAAGACACCAGCTTCCCAAGCATCACCTATGCTACTCATTTTACTGACTCGCTTGTTGTCGATGCTTATCGTATCATCACGGCCGAGACGATAGTTTAAAACTGGCCCCAGGCTATAGTGCTTGTTAGCGAGTAGGTTAACCTTCATGTTGCCACTCACCAGCTTAACGTAGCGGCCACTGTTGTACGTTTGGTTGAACATGAACATGGGTATGCCAGTGGTGTCATCAGAACCTTCATAATCAGGGGTTGCAACGACACCGAGACCGGCGTTGCCTTTAGCTGCCATTGCCGTTCCGGCAAAAAGAATTGTCGATAAAATCACCCCAAGCAAAATCAGTTTTTTCATATAATCCTCCAATTGTATGTAATCGTTGTGAGGAGGAGACCCCCTCCTCTATTTAAAAACTTTAACAACTATAACTACAACTCATTTCTTTTGCAAATTAACTGACCTCTTTATTGAAAAGAATTATGCCAGACATTAATGTAACCCAGTATAAGGGGGGGGCTCCTGCCTATTTGTCTAGTAGTTTTTCTGGCTTTTGTATGTTTTGCTTGGCATTCAGACGGATATCGCTAGAATAGCAGGACAATGTTTGTACACTTATTCAGGTTGAAATTCCTCTGTTACTTATTCTGTTTGCTGGTGGTGTCTTTGTCGATGCCGGTGTTTGCGTCGCCATCGTCTGTTGAGGTGACAGTTGATGGCGTTCGCGGCAAGAAGAAAAAAAATATTGTATCGGCTCTTGGGCTGGCCCCAGGGCTTGTGCGCGATGGCAAGGTCGATCTGCACTGGTTACACCGTTTTGTCGACCAGGTGCCAGGTTTGGCTGAGCAAGCCTTGGAGCCTTTTGGTTATTACCGAAGTGAGATCGAAACGAATTTTCAGGAAACGGATGAGGTTTACCTTATCAATGTGCAGGTCACGCCTGGTGTCCCGGTCAGGGTTCGTCAACTCAGCCTGCGGTTGACCGGCGCTGGTTCTGGTAAGTCGGAATTGAAGCAAGAACTCCGTTTATTCCCCCTCAAAAAGGGTGATATCCTGCGCCATAAATTCTATGACAAAGGCAAGATTGCCCTGCAGCGCAAAGCGATCGATCTGGGTTATCTGGATGCGGTGTACACAAGCGCCTCAGTCAAGGTTTACCCTGATGAGGATGCCGCTGATATTGAACTGGTGTTGGATACCGGAGCGTGCTATCGATTCGGACCAGTCAGCTTCGATGGTGACCTCGATTTTTTTGATGCAAGCTTCCTGCAAAGGTTCATTCCTTTTGCAGAAGGTGAGGTCTTCTCGCATCGTTTGTTGCATCGCAGTCGTCTCAGCTTCTATCAGGCAGACCGGTTCGATGAAGTATTGATGGTCCCGCGCATAGACGAGGCCGAAGATCTCAAGGTGCCGATCGACGTCAAACTGGTTCCTGGGAAGCGACACCGCTTGCGTCCAGGGGTCGGTTATGGGACCGATACCGGGGCTCGTGTTTCACTCAACTATCAGGACACACGTCCATTTAATCGTCCCGACCTCTACTCCTTTGAAGCTCTTCTTGCAGAGAAGACCGAGTTTCTGGAGAACAGTTACACCATCCCTCAGGCGGGCAGTTCAGAGAACAACTTTATTATCTCTTTCGGGCTCCGCAATGAGGACATCGGTGTCTACGAAACCCGGATTGCCTATACCGAAATCGAAGAGGTCTATAGCTTGGGTGTGGGTAAAACCGGTTCGTTCTATCTGCGTTATTCACGGGAAGACGGCGATATCAGCGATGCGAGTTTCGTCTCTTATCTTTTGACTCCAGGAGTCCGCTACTACCAACGCTCATACGATGACCCGCTCAACCCCAGGAAAGGCTACCAGTTCCGTCTTGAACTGCGTGGCAATCATGACGAGCTCTTGTCGGATGTCACCTTCGGTCAGATCCTGGGGGCCGGTAGTTTTATCTTACCGCTCAATAGTCGTTTCACCTTGCATGTCCGAGCGGAGGCGGCGACTACGATCAAAGATGACGAGTTCAGTGACATTCCTGTCTCCATGAGATTTTTTGTTGGTGGCGACAGCAGTGTGCGCGGCTATTCTTTCAACTCACGCGGGCCGCGTAATAGCGATGGTGATGTGATCGGCGGTGACTCCAAGCTGGTAGGCAGCGTTGAACTCGAGTACTCCCTGAACGATAAATGGGGTCTGGCAGTTTTCTACGATACCGGTAGCGCCTTTAACGCTGTTGCTGGGAATATCAAGTACATCAATGGTGCCGGTGTCGGTGTCCGCCGTTATACATTAATTGGGCCGATCAAGCTCGATCTGGCCAGCCGTGTTGGCGATAGCAACAACAGTATGCGCATTCACCTGAGTGTTGGGTTCGATATATGAAACGCTGGATTATTTCAATTTCTGTGCTGTTGTTGTTCTTCAATCTGGTCCTGTTCGGGGTCGGTATCTGGGTGTTGCGATCAACGGCCGGAGCCATCTGGTTGCTGGAAGCCGTTGCTAATGCGACGGAACTGCAAATCACGTCCGGGCGGATTGAAGGTCGTCTGGCTGATGAACTGATGGTTGATGATCTGTTGATTTCCTGGCCGAATGGTGGACTGTCCATGCAACGTGTCCATCTGGACTGGGACCCTTTCAGTATAGTTAACGCTCAGCTGAAAATTCATCTCCTGGAGGTCGATCAGTTGGTGATACACGATACCGACAGTGTTGGTTCGTCGGATACCCCGACGATTGATACCTATGCACCTGAGTTTTCAGTCAGTGACCTTACTTTCCTGCCAGACTGGCTGACAGTAGAGATTGCCCATCTGCAGCTTCGGGGTTTTACCTATAAGGATGAGGAAAGTACAGCTGTGATCGCTGATGAGATTTCAGGAAGCTATCTGTGGACGCAACAACGTATCAATGCCTCTGAGTTTAGCTATCTCTCTCCTTATGTCAATCTTCAGGGTGTCTTTGACTGGGATCTGCAGAGCAGCCCCCGGCTGGAAATGACGGCTGATGTTCATCTTCCTGATGTCCTGGTTGACCCACAGCTGTTTGAGGATATCGCTGTACCGGTTAAGTTCCCGGGTCAGTTGACGTTGGATGGTGACTGGAATGATTTCTCCGGTCCGGTTCGCTTTGGCGTGGTTACAGAAGCTGGGGACGGGGTATGGTTGGCTGCTGATGCTCGCGGTTCATGGCAAGGCATCCGCTTTGATAATCTGAAAGGCAGGTATTTAAACGGCAGTCTGTCCGGAGATCTTGATCTCGCCTGGATCGATTCCTATCGTATGGATGGGCAACTATCCGTAGACGGACTGAAACCGGCTGCTCTGGTCGAGGATCTGGATGGTCTGGCCAGTCTCGATGTCGAGGGTGAACTACTGATCTCATATGATGACCAACCTTTGCAGGCCAGCCTGAGCGCAACGATTCATGAGGCCAGATTGCGTGGGCATGACATTGCCGGGCAACTGGCTGCAGATTGGCAGGATGGTGGCCTGAATGAGCTAAATCTGGACCTGAGCGGCAAAGGTGTAAGGGTGGTTGCTAAGGGGAAGCCGAACGAACGGCTTGATCTGGACATAGACATTGCCGATCTGCGTCAGTTTCATCCTGATCTTGCTGGCCAGTTACTAGCGTCAGGGTGGCTGCGCTGGGCCGATGACTACCTGACTGGCGAGCTGGACGGCTCTGGTACAGATCTCGTTTGGCAGGAAGCTTCACTCGCTACTCTGAATTTGCAGGGACGACACCTGGAACAGCAGGCACCGCTGGAACTGGAACTCAGCGGTCAGGATTTGCGCTATGCCGATCAGCAAGTTGATCATTTACAGGTGGGTTTGAGTGGGACTCTGGAGAGACACGACATACAGGTGACGCTAGACGGTCGCGCCGTTTACCTGGCTGCACAGTTGATCGGCCACTACCAGGAAGAGAGCTGGCAGGCAGAATTGCAAACCTTATCCGCACAAACGCCGACACTTGGTGTGTGGGCTCTCGAAGGGCCAGCCAGAATCGCGTGGCAACCAGAAACACTCAGTATCGAACATTTCTCCCTGAGTAGCCAGCGAGGGGAGCGCGTGACACTCAATGTCTCCGATTGGGGTTCGTCGGCAAGGGCGCAGGTGGCTCTGACCTGGCATGACCTGAGACACGACGGTCTCGCTTACCTTAAATTCCCGCAATCCTTCTCGGGCAGGAGCACTGGCGAATTACAGCTGGGATTGGTCGCACAAAAGCCGGCTTCCCTGGAGGTTAGGATGACCGCCTCGGCTGAATTGCAAGATGACCTCATGGCAGTCACAATTCCTTCATTGACGGCGGAAGCGATCTGGCTGGAGGATGGCCTGGCGCTGGATATCCTTGCCGAGAGTGCTGCCGGTGAACGCTTTGAGGCTAGGGCCCATTCATCGCAGCCGCCTGCCTGGAATTGGCCTCCAGTTGAGCTCTCTCTCGATGTGAGTTGGCAGGGAGTAGACCTGGAACGATTCAGTCGTCTCCGCAATGAATTGGATGTGCAGGGCCTCAGTGAAGGTAGGGTGCAACTCGAGATATTGGCTGGCAAGCTCCTACATGTTAGAGCCAAGATCGCGGCCAATGGACTTATGCAATACAAGGAACAGCCTGTTGGTTTCCGCTCCCTGTTGGCTGATGTGAATTGGGATAATGAGAGCTTTCTCTTTGACGTTCAGGCCGAAGGGGCTCATGACGGCACCCTAGCTTTGCACTTGACCTCAACAATCGATCCTCGTTTCTCCTGGCCTAATTCAGGTCAGATAGAGTTAAAAGTTAATAATACAGACCTCCAGTCGTTAAGCCCTTTGTTGCCGGAAGAAATCAATCTTGATGGCATTGTCTATGCTGAGTCCCGTGGCCGCTGGCAGGATGGTGATCAGATAATTCTGGGTGGTCAGGCTGGACTCTCTGACAGCGAATTGATCTGGCAGAATGATGAGGGCCTGGTTGACGCCAAGTTACAACAGGTTGATGTCGAGTGGCAATGGCAGGGCGATCATCTCGCTGGTTCGATAGTGGCACAATTGGCAGAGGACGGTATTTTACGCAGTAACTGGCAATTGCCGCTGCCTGCTCACTGGCCAGTCAAATTCGTTGAGGATGGTGCGTTGCAGGCAGACCTGCACGGGCAGGTGCGTGCCGCCGGACTATTGGTTGCACTCGCCCCAGGGCAAATTCAGGATTTGCAGGGGCAGATTGAGAGTGATCTACAGCTCACAGGGAGTTGGCAAAACCCCGTTTTTTCCGGTCGCCTGACGTTGACCGAAGCGAGCGCTTATTTACCGGCAACCGGTGTTAAGATCGAGGACCTTTTGTTGCATGTTTCTCTGCAAAATGAGCAGATCAGAATCAATGAATTCTCATTTCGATCTGGTCCCGGGACACTGACAGGATCAGGTCAACTGGACTTTGATCAGTGGCAGCTGGAAAATTACCACTTGGTATTCAAGGGTGACCGAGTACAGGTTTATAACTTCCCGGAGCTTCAGGTTCTGTGCAGTTCCGAATTGACTCTGAGTGGCAACTCCAAAAAAATGAAACTCTATGGCAACCTGCTGATTCCGGAGATGAGCCTGCTTGGAATGACGACTGCGTCTGAAGATCTACCCAGCAATGATGTGGTAGTAATTGAGGAAACCCACGATGATCGTGTAGTCTTGCCGATAGATGCAGACATCAGGGTTGACGTCAAGCTTGGTGACCAGGTATGGATCAAGACCTCCGGTGTTGAAGCCAGGCTCGAAGGTGGTGGCATGGTCACACTTGATGAACAGCAACGGTTTGCGGCTCAGGGAGAGGTTCGTTTGATCGAGGGGACCTATAAAGCTTATGGGGCTAATCTGCAGATCAAGCAGGGAGTCTTGAGTTATAAGGGAGGGGCGATTGATAACCCCGCTCTACGGGTTTTCGCTGCACGGGATGTGGGGGCTGTTCAGGCAGGGGTACAGATCACCGGAAGTGCAAAAGCTCCCGTCGTCTCTCTCTACTCGCGTCCAGCCATGCCGGAACGGGACATTCTGGGTTATATTTTTATGGGACGTCCAATGCGGGCAGGCCAGGAGGGCGAAGATGCTCTGATGATCGGGACCGGTGCTCTGATGCCGCGCTACGGCGAAACCTTCTCCGATCTAGGTATCAGCGAGATCGACATCCAGGGGTTATTCGACGATACCGGCGGGGTGCGTCTACGTAAACGTTTGACTGAGAAGTGGGAGCTCGCCTCAACTCTTGGTTCCGAGAGTGGAGTTGATCTCTATTATGTAATTAAATTTGATTAGGCATTGTTGAATTTGATTAGGCGTTGTAAAATTTAACAGGAGGCTATCTGACTATCTATGAGACATAAAATCACAAACAATCAATATATCTCGAAAAACTGTTTCGTTTGCGGTGTTGACAATGCTTTCGGGTTGAAATCTCACTTTTACGAGACCGAGAACAATGAACTCATCGCAATTTTTCACCCGCGCAATGAACATCAGAGCTATCCGAATGTCATCCATGGTGGTATCTCAGCAACAATTCTTGATGAGGTGATTGGTAGAGCAATTATGATGACCACCGATAGCAACACCTTCGGCGTAACCATCGAATTGAAAGTTCACTACAAGAAGCCTGTGCCTCTTGACTCGGAGTTGAAAGCTATTGGTCGAATCACCAATGACAGGGGACGGATCTTCGAAGGGACTGGGGAGCTCTACCTGCCCAATGGAGATGTTGCCGTTGAAGCTGAGGGTAAATATATGAAGCGGCGACTGGACCAGATCACCGACTCGGATTTTGCTGATAACGAGTGGTTCGTGCCGAAAGGTGACTTGCCCGAGGAGATATCGATTTAGGAGCTTGTCCGACAATCCATGATCGGCTGCAAGTTTAAATTTACCGGATTTCAAGCCTCCTCAGGTATTTTGAAAATTACATGTACTCCGGCCTGGCTTTCAAGCTCGGTATGGTTGACGGATTCAGTATCGCCGATAACTCCGATGATAGTGCGATTGGCACCGGTCGACTGATGGAAGTCAAAGTCGTGATCAACCAGATACTGTTTAACCTGACGTAACTGTTCTTCGCTGGCTCCCGTTCTCATAACAATTAACATCTTCAGATCCCTTTCGTGCGAATGCGCTCAAGTCGGCGTGATTCGTCAATGACACGCTCAAACAAGCGGATAACGGCATCATTTTCCAACGGTCCGGGGTTGGCGTTGGATATTGTCTCAAATATCCTTTTCTCACGCTCCGGGTCATAAACCGGAATACCAAGTTCTTTTTTGACCCCACCGATCTTCAGAGCCAGCGCAGCGCGCTCATTGAAGATGCGTAGCAATTCGCTGTCGAGTCGGTTAATCTCCTTGCGGTAATCATCAATTGTCACAGTGTGCTCCTGGGTAGTCCCTGACCAGATAGCGAGTAAAGACTTTAGAAGGTTTTACGGATCAGGGTGTCTTGTTTCCAGTGGATATCATCTGTTTCCAGGTGGTCGATGTTGTAATGCAGGCCGCGGCTCTCTTTGCGGCTGAGTGCACAGCGGATAATAAGTTCAGCGACTGTAGCAATGTTGCGCAGTTCGATCAGATCAGAAGTAATCAGGAAGTCCCAATAATAATCAGCTATTTCTTCCTGAATCATACGTACTCGACGCAGAGCCCTGACCAGGCGTTTGTCGGAGCGGACGATACCGACATAGTTACACATGCAAAGGCGAATTTCATCCCAGTTGTGGGCAACAACAACTTCTTCATCGCTGTCTTTTGCACTGCCCGTATCCCAGGGTTCAATGCCAGGGCAGGGTAGAATGGCTTGCTGGGCGAGTACCAGAGAACTTTCTGCGGCACGTTTTGCGAAGACAACACCTTCAAGCAAGCTGTTACTGGCTAGCCGATTGGCACCATGCAGGCCGCTGCAAGAAACTTCGCCTATAGCAAAAAGGTTATTGATGTCGGTTGCACCCCAGGAATCAATTTTGATGCCGCCACAGAGGTAATGGGCTGCAGGCACGACAGGAATTGGATCCTTGAGCATGTCTATGCCGTAAGAAAGACAGGTTTCATAAATATGCGGGAAACGGTCCTTGATATAGTCTTCTGTCTTGTGGGAGATATCGAGAAAAACGCAGTCATCACCATACACTTTCATCTCATGGTCAATCGCCCTGGCAACAATGTCACGTGGTGCAAGATCTTTCAGTGGGTGATAGCTTCTCATGAAAGCAGTACCGTCGCGGCGCTTTAAAATACCGCCTTCACCTCGTACGGCTTCAGAAATAAGAAAACTTTCTGCATGTGCATGATACAGGGTGGTTGGATGGAACTGCATGAATTCCATGTTGGCAATGGTTGCGCCAGCGCGATATGCCATGGCGATGCCGTCTCCCGTTGCGATATCCGGGTTGCAAGTGTAGAGATAGACTTTCCCCGCCCCACCGGTAGCTAGCACTGTGATCGATGCATTAAAGATGTCGACCTGACCGGTTTCGCGATTCAGTACATAGACGCCCAGGCAACGGTTCGATTTGCTGCGTCGTCTGGTTACCTTGGCTTCTGTAATCAGGTCAACGGCAACATGGTTGTCGTAGAGTGCAATATTTGGATGCGCGCGGACCGCCTCGACCAGAGCACGTTCGATCTCTTTGCCGGTCTCATCCTTGGCGTGGTAGATGCGCCGTTGGCTGTGTCCGCCTTCTCTGGTCAAATCATAGGATTGATCCTGTTTGCGGGAGAAACTGACACCCCAGTTGATTAGATCCTCGATGGCTGACGGCCCGTTCTCAACCACCATGCGGACAATCTCTTTGTCCGGGAGCCAGGCCCCTGCCTCCATGGTGTCCTGTATGTGTTGCGCAAATGAGTCTTTTGCTGTGGCTACAGCAGCAATGCCGCCTTGAGCTAGCCTGGTGGCGGTCGCTGATATTTCGCGTTTAGTGATCAGGGATACCTGTCCATGCTCTGCAACTGTCAGGGCATAGCTGAGGCCAGCAATTCCGCTACCGACGACGAGAAAGTCTGAAGTATTTTTCATGTAGGTTAATGGCCTGTAGTTTGCAACAGTTATTTACACGTATAGTCTAGTTATCATGCAGTATTTGGTGGATACCACAAACGATTTGTGGAGATATAGGCTTATTATCTGAGTGCTTTGTTTGTCTGTCAAGGCCTAAACTTGTTGAAATACAGCGCTTTTTCAGATATACAGTTAATAAAGAAGGTGAGATTTGATGACTCCTGTATTGAAAACATTACTAAGTGTAGTGCTGTTTACGTCGTTGTGTGTGTGGATTTCACCTGCGGATGCTGACATTTATCGGTACGTGGATGCAAGTGGCCGTATCCATTTTACTGACACGCCGACCAACGGGCGCTGGAATATGTACCGCAAGGAAGCCCCCTCTGCCGGATCGGAGAATCGCTCTTATCGTGATATTATTCGCCATCATGCCAGTTCTTATCGCCTTGAGGAAGCCTTGGTAAAAGCAGTGATAAAAGTAGAGAGTAATTATCAACCACGTATAGTTTCCAAGAAGGGAGCTCAAGGATTGATGCAGTTGATCCCCGAGACAGCAAAGTCTCTCAAAGTTAATAACCCTTTTGATCCATCAGAAAATATCCGTGGTGGCAGTGAATATCTGCGGCGCATGCTTGATCTTTTTAATGGCGACCTGGAGTTGGCTCTTGCCGCTTATAACTCAGGTCCTTCTACGGTGAAACGCTATGGCGGCATCCCGCCCTATGATGAGACCCGTAACTACGTCAAACGTGTAAAACACTATCTTGATTATTACCGTCAGGCAGGGGACACCCTGTTATGAACCTGCGCACAGGTTTGCTTAACCTGCCCAACCTTCTGACTCTTGCACGGGTTGCTGCAGTCCCCGTCGTGATGGTCCTTATGCTCTCTGATTCACGAAGCTCCGGTATGTGGGCCGCTTTAATTTTTACCATAGCCGCTATCACTGATTTTGTTGATGGCTGGTTGGCTCGTAAATGGCAAGTTGTTACTGTGCTCGGCAAGTTCCTCGACCCCTTAGCAGATAAGCTTATTGTCATGGTCGCACTGATCATGCTGATCCCTCTTGATCGAGTACCGGCATGGGCTGTTTTTCTGATTCTGGCTCGCGAGATGGTTGTGACAGGCTTGCGGTCAATTGCTTCATCGGAAGGGATCATTATTGATGCAAGTGAGCTTGGCAAATACAAAACAATCTATCAAATGGTTGCTATACCAGGCTTGATGCTGCATTATGACTTCTACTGGTTCTTTGGCCTGGAGTGGAGTATCTTTCATGTAAATGCGCATAGTTTTGGCATTTTCTTCTTTTATATCGCTTTTGTCCTGACACTCTGGTCAGGATTCGACTATCTGCAGAAGTTCTTCCGGGTGTTTGCTCGTTAAACTTTCCCTTACCGGCGAATAACCTTTATCCTGGCGTGAGTAAATTTCGGTTGACTTGTCGGGAGGGCTTTTGCTATAAAGTGCATCCGTCGTCACTGACGACCTTAAATTTGCGGGACTAACTCAGTGGTAGAGTGCGACCTTGCCAAGGTCGAAGTCGCGAGTTCGAATCTCGTGTCCCGCTCCAAAGATAATGCCCCATGGCTTAATTGCTGTGGGGCTTTTTTTTGAGAAGCTGCAAATATGCAGGCTTCGCAATGATTGGACAATTCCCATTTTACAGTTGACACTCGACATCCTCAGACGTTACAAAAACAGATCATTTGTCTATATTATATTTCGCTGAATGTTACATCTTATTATCGGGTTATTTCTTTGTAAGGAGGAGAGTGATGTTGAAAAAGCTGTTGGTTACAACTGTTATTATGGTGTTCGTTGCTTGTCTGGGTTCAGTCGCCTTGGCTGAGCAAGCTGTATTGTCTGTTTCTGATTGTGTTAAGTGCCACAATGAGCAACCTGCACAGATTGCCGCAAATGGTGCGTCTCATAAAACAGAAATCGATTGTCAGGAATGCCATGAAGGGCATCGTCCTAGTGTCGAAAACAACATCCCTAACTGTAACGACTGTCATGAGGGTAGTAAGCACTACGAAGTTGAAGTAGAGTGTCTTAGTTGCCACAACCCGCATCAACCTTTAAATGTCCGTCTCGAAGGTGAACAGAAGGCAGTTTGTGTCTCTTGCCACCAAGGCCCCAATAAACAGATGATCGCTAATCCAAGCAAGCACGCAACCTTTGCTTGTAACTTATGCCATGCTGATACCCACGGTAACATTCCCGAATGCACTGATTGTCATGAGCCGCATTCTGAGTCGATGACCCAGGCAAATTGTGCAACTTGTCACCAGGCACATAAGCCTCTGGACCTGACTTATCCGGCCAACACCGCCTCCCAGCTTTGTGCTGCTTGCCACGATTCGGTCTTTGCAACACTGTCTGTAAGCAAGGCTAAGCATAGCCAGATTGCCTGTGCAACCTGTCATACCACAAAGCACAAGACTGTGCCTGAATGTAGTGACTGCCATGGTAAACCGCATGCTGAGAGTATGCATGAGCGCTTCCCGAAATGTGGTCAGTGCCATAATGTCGCGCATGATCTGAACAACTGGCCAGATAAGAAAAAGAAATAAGAAGGTAATTTATGGTTAACTATCGAATCATTCTTACCGTTTGTGCGTTGGTTTTTGTTGCAACCCTGGCGGGGTTCTTCCTGCCAGGGGATGCCTCTGCCGTAGAGCGTAAATTGCCACAGGTAGACACATCCCTTTATGCAGAGATGCCAATTCCGCTGCAACCGGCTGAGTGTGGCCAGTGTCACGGTGGTCAGTTCTTAGGTCTGCGAGACTCAGGTGGCAAGCATCGTTTTGCCTGTCAGGAATGTCATCAGGTTTTTCATGCGTACAACCCCAGGAAAAACAATTATGACGAGTTGATGCCTCTCTGCAGCACCTGCCATGGTCAGCAACATGGGGCTAAAAAGATTGACTGTCTTAATTGTCATCAGAACCCGCATACACCACTACAGATCCCGGCAATGGATCGTCTTGCCAAGGCTTGCGCCGATTGTCATACTGCTCCGGCAAAGGAACTAAAGAAATTTCCCAGCGCCCATACGGAGCAAGGTTGCCAGACTTGTCATCATGACAAACATGGCTACATTCCTGACTGTGCAGAATGTCACGATGGCCATTACGACGATCAGCCTGTTCAGGATTGTATGAGTTGCCATACGCGGGTACACGCACCCCTGCAAATTGGTTTTCCTCGTGATGCCAATGTTAAGACCTGTAGTGGCTGTCACGATAATGTTTATGGCAAGTGGCAGAGGACACCGAGCAAACATGGGCAGGTTTCATGTGTTACGTGTCATCAAGCACATGGCAAGATCCCCGATTGTACAGAGTGCCATGGCGTGCCTCATAACAAAAAGCAGATGGAGTTATTCCCTAAATGTTTGACTTGCCACATTGATGTGCATGATCTGCCGATAAAGAATTAAGCCAAGTTGTAAATTAATTGCATGTCTAGGGGTTGGCCTGACCGGGCCAACCCCTCTTTAATTGTCTGTGATAAATGCATTGAAAAGCTGAATTTTGCCTGTTGCAAGAGGGCTTTTCGCTTGACACATTTCACGCCCTTTGGTATTCAGAGACACTCTTTTAGATGGCCCCGTCGCCAAGTGGTAAGGCAGAGGTCTGCAAAATCTCCATCACCAGTTCGAATCTGGTCGGGGCCTCCAGTTAAACCCTCGTAATTTTATATTACGGGGGTTTTTCTATTTCAATTGTCTCTCCTCATTTAACCTTCGTTTAATTATTATTCATGCCTTTTATAGCGACAACCACCATTTGGATATTATTACAATATAGGTATCTATATGATATTATTCCTTTTTATTGATTGTGACAAACAAATGACGTGGTAAAATAAAACATTGTTATTATTATCTTGACAGGATTTATGTGTTTTGGATAGCGTGTGTCAATATAATTCATAATTATAAATTATAGCTTGTGCTTATGAAGACAAGTTAAGCTTGTAAGGGTCATCTATGAATAAAGATACTCGAATATCGACAAAGGCCCTATACCAGGAAGTTGCTGCACGTCTAAGTGAAAGAATTTACTCTCAGGACTTAAAACCTGGCGATGCAATAGATGAGCAGGCTTTAGCTGAAGAGTACGGGATCAGTCGCACGCCTATGCGAGAAGCCCTCAAAGTTCTTCATTCTGAGGGTCTTGTCGTTTTGGAACCCCGCCGAGGATGTTTCGTCACAGAGCTTAGTGGGCAGGATATCGACGAGCTTTTCCCGTTGATGGCTTTGCTTGAGGGGCGTTGTGCCTATGAAGCAGTAAAAAAAGCCAAACCTGCTGATATAAAACGGATTGAAGAGTTACATAACAAGTTAGAAAAGTATGCGGCCGCGAATAATAGGGAAATGTACTTTGAACAAAACTGTATATTCCATGAACTCGTACAAAAGTTGGCTGATAACAACTGGTTAAAGCGAACAACAAGCGATCTGCGCAAGTTTCTAAAGTTAATGCGGGGACGACAGCTTCAGCTTGAAGGACGGCTTCAGGCTTCATTAGCAGAGCACCGGATGCTTCTGGCAGCCTTCCAGAACGGTAATCCGTCTGCTGCCGAAAAAATCATGCATGATCATTTGATAAGCCAATGGGAAGCTTTGCGCAAATACGATGCGCTTGCAGAATAACCGTTTATTGGGATTATGAAGAAAAGTGCCGTCGGCGCAATTCCCGCAAAATCAAACGGCTGTAGATTTTCAGAAACGACGTAATAGGGCGTCAAGTGAAAGGTGCAGGTGAATGCTTCGCCAGTCATACAACCAACCACGGAGGAAACAGTGATGCAAAAGACATTTCGGATCTTAACTTTCCTGGTCATGGTCTGCCTTGTTGGCAGTCTTCTGACCACCGCTGCGCTGGCTAAAGAAAAGGTCAAAGTGGCGTTCATTGGCCCATTGACTGGCGGAGTCTCCGCCAACGGCATAGGCGGTCGTAACTCGGCCCAGTTGGCTGTAAACCTTCGCAACGCAGACCCCAGTGCTAAATACGAATATGAGATGATATCTTTGGATGACGAATGTAAGCCGAACATTGGTGTGCAAGTGGCGACGAAAGCGGCGGCTGACAAGCATGTGATTGCTGCAGCAACCCACTATTGTTCTGCCGTCGCGATGGGGGCTGTGGGCACTTACAATAAATTTGGCTTGCCGGTAATTGTATGGGGTGCAGTGTTGCCAGATGTTACTTACGGCAATGATTACAAAGAAGTGCACCGGGTTAACGGTACCATGATCAACCAAAACCAGGTGGCCGCTAAATTCATGCGTGATATGGGCTACAAAACCTGGGTAATAATCCATGACACCACAGATTACGGCAAAGGACACAACACCTACTTCACCAAGGAACTTGAGAAAGTTGGCGGTAAAATTCTGGGTCGGTTTGGCGTGACTGCCGATCAACAGGACTTCACAGCCGAGTTGACCAAGGTCAAGCAACTCAACCCCGACGTTGTCTATTTTGGGGGCCTGACAAACATTGGTGTGCGAATTCGTTTGCAAATGGAAAAGTTAGGTGTTGATGCTCAATTCCAAGGCACCTCTGGGATAAAATCTGATGCCTTTCTCAATACCTTGGGGCCGTTATCAGAGGGTGCACTGTCGTTCCAGGAAGGGGCTCCAATCGACAAACTTCCAGGCGGCAAATACTTTACCGAACAATATGATAAGGCAGGCTTTGAGCGCGGACACGAAGCCTACGGTCCATTCGCCTTCGCGGCCATGAATCTGATACTTGACACAATTGAGGATGTTGGCCCCAACCGCAAGAAAGTACGTAAGTCTTTGAACAAGGTTAATGGTTATGAGTCTATCGTGGGCGAGATTTCCTTCGATGACCACGGTCAGAATAAGGTTGCGGCAATTACTAAATATGTTGGCCAAGATGGTAAATGGGTGGTTTGGGAAGACAGCGAATATGGCAATGGCAAGCGTAAGCTGAAAAAACTATAACATTATTTAGATGACTATCCGGGGCAGTCGGTAAAGGTTGCTGTCTGCCCCGGTTTTTTGTCAAAATTAGAGTGCATAACAGGAGATGGCCTGATGGATATCGGGTTTTTAGGTCAATATGTGGTCAACGGATTAATGCTCGGTATGATGTACAGCCTTGTTGCCGTAGGGTTCACGCTTTTCTTTGGTGTGCTCGACATTATCAAGTTTTCGCACGGGGATGTTCTCATGGTCGGAGCTTTTGCCGGTTTGACGACTTTTTTTGGTCTTGAGGCAATAGGCATTGAATCGGCTTGGATCCAACTTGTTACCATTGTAGTTGTTTCCTGTGTACTGACGGGCATACTTGGTTCGATGATTGGTAAATACCTGGTTCTGCCGCTCAAGTCGGCACCTGCTCTTAACACTCTACTGATTACCTTGATGGCGGGGACCGTGTTGCGTGAATGTATTCGTCTATTCTTCCCTGATGGATCTAATCCCAAACCGTTTCCATCACTGTTGCCGTCTGAATCCTATTCATGGGGGAATTTCACCCTTCGTCTGGACAGCCTGATGCTATTGATCTTTGGCACTCTTGTTATTGTTGCTATCAGCTTGTTAATCAACAAAACAAAGTTGGGTCTAGCTATCCGCGCGGTTGCTCAGGATGGGGAGACTGCGAAGATTATGGGAATTAATTTCACGTTGGTGGTTATTGTCACTTTTGCCATTGGCTCTGGTGTGGCTGCTATTGCCGGTATAATGAACGGCCTTTACTACAACGAGATTAATTTTGATATGGGGCTACTGCTTGGCGTTATAGGATTTAGCGCCGCTATCGTAGGGGGCCTTGGTAACATCTATGGAGCGATACTTGGCGGGTTTCTATTCGCCGGATTGCAAACCTTTGGCGCCGTAGCGCTTCCCTTTGCCAGTGCCTATAAGGATGTATTTGCCTTTGCTGTGATCATCATGATCATGGCATGGCGTCCGACAGGTTTGATTGCTGAACGAACAAGCGAAAGGGTTTAACTAGTATGTCCAACAAGATAGCCAGTCCTTCTCTTCCGATTAGTCTTGCCGTGATAGCCCTTGGAACAGCATTTGCCATCTTGTTCCTTGGGGCTGAAAACGAATACCTCATCGGCAGTCTTTTGGTCTTTGTCACACTTGCTGTTGTCGCGTCTTCAAAATTTAACATCCTGAATCGTATGTACGCAACTTTTGCCGTGCATGAGGTTCTTATGCAGGCTGCTATTGTGGTTGCTACATTGCTTTTGGTTGCATGGTTCTATGACGATCATTTTTCGCTACTCATGATAACGGCTGCAATGGTATATGCGATTGCGGCGATCGGCCTGAACATTCAGTTTGGTTATGCTGGTGTCTTAAATTTTGCGGGAGCGGCTTTTTTGGGGATTGGTTGCTACACGTCAGCAGTTCTGGGCCAATATACCAATCTGCCATCAATGTTGATTCTATGCTTGGGTGGCCTTGTTGCGGCTGTTATAGGCACAATCCTGATATTGCCGGTTTTGCGCACGAGCGGTCATTACGCTGCATTGGTGACCATTGCCTTCAGCATTCTTTTTAAGACATTTCTCGAAGTCAACGATGTCTTGGGTGGGCCACAGGGGCTTAACGTCAAGCCCACGGTCTTATTTGGCTGGAACTTCAATACCAACATTGAAATACGAGATGAATTCGAGGCATCTTTCTATCTGTGCTACGCATTGCTGGCTTTATTCCTTCTGGCTCTGGCGTTTATCTTTACTCGCCGATTGGAACGATCGTGGATTGGGCTCAGCATGGATTCAATCCGGCTCGACGAAACTGCGTCGGCATGTTACGGCTTGAACATAGCCCTGTGGAAGAGTGTCGCTTTCACCTTCGGTAACTTTCTGATTGGCGTAGCCGGTGCAATGTACGGTCAGATGCTTGGCTACGTCGCGCCATCCAATTTCACTTTTGGCGACTCTTTGATCCTGGTGTCAATAGTCCTACTGGGCGGTATTGGAAATCCATGGGGCGTAATTACCGCTGCATCGATTGTCATACTTCTTCCCGAGAAATTTCAAATAATCCAGGAGTACCGGTTTCTTCTATACGGTATTGTCGTTATTTTCATCTTGTTGTACCGGCCAAAGGGATTATTGCCGCGTCAACTCAGGAACTATCTGCCTGGAGGGATGAAGGCATGAATCGCAGCAGTGATCTGCTTTTAGATTGCCAGGGATTAACCCGGCATTTTGGTGGATTGGTCGCACTGGATGGACTTGATCTGCAAGTCAGAGAAGGTGAGATCTTGGGTTTGATAGGGCCCAATGGTTCCGGCAAGACCACCATGTTTAATGTGGTCACGGGAATTTATGGTGCCCACGGTGGTCGTGTGGAATTTGATGGTAATGATCTTACCAACGCCACTGCACAACAGGTCTATCGCTCAGGTATCGTGCGAACTTTTCAACGTTCGCGTATGTGTCTGGAACTCTCGGTATTTGACAACATCATGGTTGGCAATCATCGACGGTTGAACCATGGGCTTTGGTTTAATCTGTTCAAACGCGGGGCGTTCGCTGATCAGTACAAGAAAAATTATGCTGAAGCTCACGAATTAATCGAGATTTTCGATCCGCCTTTAGCTGAACGGCTGGATTTTCCTGTCGATACATTTCCTATGATCGATCGGCGGCGCATTGAGATCTGTCGTGCGTTGATCAGTCACCCGAAGTTGTTGTTACTCGACGAACCGTCAGCGGGTATGACGCACGATGAAACAATGCAGCTGATGGATGATATCCTGACTGTACGTAAACGTCTTTCAGGGTTAACCATCATTATTATTGAGCACGAAATGGGGGTCATTGAGCGAATTACTGATCATTGTGTCGTGCTGAATTTCGGTCGTAAAATATGTGAAGGGACATTTAAAAAAGTGTCCACCGATTCGAACGTACAGGAAGCATATCTGGGAGTAGAGTGACATGGCAATAGATGGACAGTTGGAAGTCCGTGATATATATACGGCATATGACAAGGCCGATGTTCTGGAAGGCATTAGTTTGAATGTCGTACCAGGCAAGATCACCTGCCTGCTTGGTTCCAACGGTGCGGGGAAGAGCACGATTATCCGTTCCATCCTCGGGCTGACTCCTCCGCGTGCAGGTTCGATTTCTTTTGGGGATAAAGATTTGACCGGCCTTGCTACGCACAAGATCATCGCGACAGGGATAGCATGCATACCTGAAGGACGGAAGTTGTTCCCAAAGTTGAGTGTTGAGGAGAACCTCCATCTGGGAGCCTATCAAGAAACCTCAAAAGATGTGGTGCGCCAGCGTATCGAACAAGTTTTTGAGATTTTCCCGAGATTACATGACCGACGTCTCCAACTGGCGGGCACCATGTCTGGTGGAGAACAGGCGATGGTGTCTATCGGCAGAGGACTGATGGGTGCTCCGAAACTCTTGCTTATAGATGAACCTTCGCTGGGATTGTCTCCGTTGTTTGTGAAGGAGACCTTCAAAATAATCAACAAGATTAACGAACAGGGCATTACAGTTTTTCTGGTCGAACAGAATGTGCATCAGACCCTTGCCATTGCGCATTATGGTTATGTCCTGTCCAAAGGTCAGGTTGTTGCCGAAGGCGAGTCGGCGGTCCTGGCCGAGAATTCCGAAGTGCGTGAAGCCTATTTCGGATGATATTGGTGAATCCTCCAGGAGGTTGAATCAGAATGGACGCCATAACCCTGACTCAGGAACTAATTCGGATCCCGACGATCAACCCGCCAGGAAACGAAAGTGAATGTGTCGAACATTTGGCTTCGCTTCTGGAGAGTGCTGGTTTTGAAGTCTCGCGCCATGAGTTTGCGGACCGCCGTGTTTCATTGGTAGCCAGCTTGGGAACAGGGCACGGCAAGCCCATTTGTTTCACTGGTCACGTTGATACTGTGCCGCTTGGCTTCCAGACTTGGTCGGTCGACCCATTTTCAGGGAGCATTGATGGTGAGCGGCTTTTCGGACGTGGTTCCAGTGACATGAAAAGCGGTGTCGCCGCGTTCGTCGTTGCTGCGATTGAGATGGCTCCGGTTATCAGTAAAAGCAGCGGTGTAGTACTGATCATCACTGCCGGTGAAGAAACTGGGTGTGAAGGCGCCATGCACCTGGCCTCTAAGGGTGGGACGTTAAAAGAAGCTGGAGCCATTATTGTGGCCGAACCTACTTCCAATTATCCGCTCGTTGGTCACAAGGGTGCCCTGTGGTTACGTGCTCGTATTGACGGAGTGACCGCTCATGGCTCCCAACCGGAACATGGTGAAAATGCCATTCTCAAAGCCGCTCACATGATTTCTCGCCTGGAGTTGTTCGATTTTCAGGCCTCTCCGCACGCTATTTTAGGTGAGGCAACTTTGAATGTGGGCTCGATTGAAGGCGGAATGAATATCAACTCGGTCCCCGACCTAACTAAGGTAGGTATTGACATTCGGACCATTCCCGGGCTCTGTCACAAACAGCTCCGCAAGAGATTAGAACGTTATATGGCTCCTGAACTAGCGAGTCTGGAAACTATTGTCGATCTCGAAGGGATCTGGACCGAGCCAGATGTGGCATGGGTACAACAAATCTTCTCCATCATGGGCAATATCCTGGAAACAACAATTGAAGCACGCACTGTTAACTATTTTACTGATGCCGCAGTCTTCACCCCTGCTTATGGATTTCCTCCAACCATTATCCTGGGTCCTGGTGAGGCCGCTATGGCTCATCAAACAGACGAGTATTGTAAGGTAGAATGTATCTCTGAAGCCGTTGAGGCCTATAAACGTATTGTAATTGATTGGAGTGACCGATGATAGGATCCCGACCCTTGGACGCTCATGAAGCCGCACGGAAAATTCAAGCTGGCACGTTATCGCCACGTGCTTACACAGAATCCTTGTTGGAGAACGTCCATACTTGCGAAGAAGAGGTTCGTGCCTGGGAATTTCTTAACACTGAAGCTGTTGCTGCTACGGCAGATCTTGTGACGGCAGATCTCGGCTGTCTTGCTGGTATCCCCGTTGGGGTCAAAGATATTTTTGACACAAGTGATATGCCGACGGCCTACGGATCATCCATCTATAGTGGGCACCAACCGGCGTGGGATGCGTCCTGTGTGGCACGGATTCGCAATGCTGGTGGTCAAGTTATGGGCAAGACTGTGACCACGGAATTCGCCTTCTTCTCTCCAGGTAAGACCCGCAACCCGCACCACACGGCTCATACGCCTGGGGGCTCATCCAGTGGCTCCGCTGCAGCTGTAGCTGCGGGAATGGTGCCGCTGGCATTGGGGACTCAAACTGCAGGTTCGATGATTCGGCCAGCGGCCTTTTGCGGAATCGTTGGCTATAAACCTACTTTCGGGTTTGTCTGCAGGGCTGGTCTTAAATCCTTCTCCGAGAGCCTGGATACGGTAGGGGTTTTTGCCGCCAGCGTCAAGGATGCAGCGTTCCTTGCTGCTGTTTTGAGTGGTCGGGATGGTTTGTCTCCTGGTGATGCAGCATTCACACCTCGAATTGGACTCTGCCGTAGTTACGAGTGGGATCACGCCGAACCCGTCATGCAGGATGCTTTTGATAAGGCAGGCACACAGTTAGCAAAGGCAGGGGCGAAGGTCGTCAATTTTAATTTGTCATCCCCCTTTTCCGGACTGGCTACAGTCCAGAAAGCGATCATGCTGTTCGAAGGTGCCCAGGCCTTGGCTCATGAACATCGTGTTCATCGAAATCATTTGAGCGATAGATTACGCAATGATCTAAACGAAGGTCTGGTTATTTCGGCCATGTCTGTTGATCAGGGCAAGATGTTGGCTGATAAGTGTCGGCGTTGCCTCGCAGACGAAATGGACGAATTGGGACTCGATGCCCTACTAACGCCAAGTGCGATCGGAGCAGCCCCCGCTGGGTTGGAGGCAACGGGAGATCCTGTTTTTTGTCGGGCTTGGACTTTACTCGGTGTCCCCTGTATCAATGTTCCTGGATTACATGCTCCAAGCGGACTCCCGCTTGGAGTGCAGGTTGTCGGAAGATTCGGTGACGATGCCCGTGCGTTGATGGTTGCCGATTGGGTACAGAGTGCATTTGGTACTTCATCTAATTATAGAGAGTAGCTGGGAAGCTTTGCGCAAATACGATGCGCTTGCAGAATAACCGTTTATTGGGATTATGAAGAAAAGCGCCGTCGGCGCAATCCCCTGAAAAGCAAATGACTGTCATCTAAAGGAGGTAACAAAATGACGCTTTTTAAGAGAACAATGGTTTGGACAATTGCTTTGGCTTTTGTATGTGTCGCCGGAACTGCCGGTGCTAAAACGTTGAAAGCCTCACATCAGTGGCCAGGTGGTAAGGGTGATGTGCGAGACGAGATGGTGCAGATCATGGCAAAGGAAGTTGCCAAGGCCAATGTCGATCTTACAATCAAGATTTATCCTGGTAAATCCCTTTTTAAGCCTAAAGAACAATGGGGCGCGATGGTTAAAGGTCAACTCGATATCTCCGCATTCCCACTCGATTACGCCAGTGGCCGTCATCCACAGTTCAGCGCGACTTTGATGCCTGGTCTGGTCAAGAATCATGAGCACGCTCAACGCCTGAATGATTCACCTTTCATGGATGATATCAAAAAAATCATCAATGATGCTGGCGTTATTGTGTTGGCTGACGGTTGGTTGGCCGGCGGTTTTGCTTCAAAGAAGAACTGCATCCTGGGTCCAGAAACCATCAAAGGGCAGGTGACCCGTGCTGCCGGTCCGGCATTCGAACAAATGCTGGTAGGTGCCGGTGCGTCGATTTCTTCAATGCCCAGTTCAGCCATCTATCAGGCTATGCAAACAGGAGTTCTGGATGCGGCTAATACCAGTTCCGGTAGTTTTGTTTCCTATCGTATCTACGAGCAGGTCAAATGCATGACAGCTCCTGGAGATTATGCGTTGTGGTTCATGTATGAGCCAATCCTGATGTCGAAGAAAAGCTGGAATAAGCTTAACAAGGCCCAGCAGGATGCCTTGATGGCCGCGGGTCAAAAGGCTGAAGACTACATGGCTAGTAAAGCTGCGGGTCTGGACGACAAAATGGTTGAAGTTTACAAAAAAGCAGGTGTTAAAGTTGTCACCATGAATGCTGAACAAGCCGCTGCATGGAAGGATATTGCCCAAAAAACATCATATAAGATTTTCTCTGAAAAGGTTCCTGGTGGTAAAGAGTTGATCGAGAAAGCTCTTGCCGTCGAATAAACCTAATTAACACCCGGGGACAGCTTTAACAGAGTGTCCTCGGGGCTCTTCTACTCTTTCCCGAAACAGGGTGTTTGCCAACCACGACCAAGAGGTTTCCATGAAAAGTTTCATCAGATTAGTTGGTGTGATTTCAAATATCTGTGGTGTTGTCGCCGCTGTACTGGTCGGATTGGCTATCCTTGTTGTTTGCCAGATGGTGGTTATGCGTTATTTCCTTAACGCCTCAACAATTTGGCAAACCGAATTCGTTATCTTCTCGTTGGTAGGCTCTACATTTATAGGCTGTCCCTATGTGCTGCTGGTTAAGGGGCATGTTAACGTCGAGCTTTTGCCTCATTACCTGGGGCGCAGGGGGCGTTATTTCCTGGCTATAGTCTCAAGTCTCCTGGCGTTACTTTTCTGCTCAATACTGACCTGGAAAGGTTATGTGCTTTTTCATGAAGCTCTGGTCAATGGCTGGACAACTGACACCATCTGGGCTTTGCCTTTATGGATTCCTTACCTTTCTATCCCCTTTGGTATCGGTCTCCTGTCTTTGCAATATGTTGCCGATATTTTGGCCCTGATAAGTGGTGACGCCATGCCGTTTGGTATGGATTCTCCTAGTCTAAGTGAAGGAGAGTAGGGTATGGATCCTCTTGTAATAGGCGCGCTCATCGCGATCAGCACTCTCCTCGTATTATCGTTAGGAATCCCAATCGCCTTTGGTCTGGGTCTAGTCGCGATATCATTTCTGGTTATCTTCGAAGGGTTCGACTCCCTCGACATTCTGGCTGATATGTTTTTTGCTGGCATTGCTGAATTTTCTCTAGTCTCTATCCCAATGTTTATTGTCATGGGAGCGGCAGTCGCTTCATCACCTGCTGGCAAGGACCTTTACGAAGCCCTGGACCGTTGGCTGCACCGCATTCCAGGTGGCATGATTATTTCGAATATCGGTGCCTGTGGCATTTTTGCAGCTCTCAGTGGGTCCTCACCCGCGACCTGTGCAGCTATTGGAAAAATGGGTATCCCTGAAATGCGCAAGCGCGGATATCCTGATGGGCTGTCGACTGGTGCTATCGCAGCGGGTGGTACTCTGGGGATTCTGATCCCTCCTTCGATCACCATGATCGTCTATGGCATTGCAACGGAAACCTCGATTGGTCGCCTTTTTATGGCAGGGCTGCTTCCTGGTCTTATGCTGATGCTGCTGTTCATTGCCTGGTCATTGTTTACTGCCTGGCGTAATGGTTACAGCTTCAGCTCTGAGGGCAGAGGCTACACCATGAAAGAAAAGCTGGAAGTTCTGCCGCGCGTTCTGCCTTTTCTGGTGATCATTGTCGGTGTCTTATTCGTTCTTTACGGTGGTGTTGCAACTCCATCGGAAGCAGCAGGCGTCGGCGCACTCTTTGTGCTTATTCTGGTTGCCGTCGTTTACAAAGTCTGGCAGCCGAAAAAAATATGGGCGATCATCAGTGGTTCGATGAAGGAAAGCGTGATGATCATGATGATTATCGCGGCTTCAGCCCTGTTTGCTTACACCTTGTCGAGCCTCTATGTTACTCAGTCAGTGGCAGAATACATTGCCAATATGGACGTTAATCGCTGGGTTCTGATGGGCATGATTAACCTGTTCCTGTTGGTTGCAGGCTTCTTCCTGCCACCTGTAGCGGTTATATTGATGACGGCACCTATTCTGTTGCCAATCATTGAACAGGTCGGTTTTGACCCCTATTGGTTTGCTGTCGTTTTTACCATCAATATGGAAATAGGGCTGATTACACCACCGGTTGGCTTGAACCTTTACGTGATCAACGGAATTGCGCCGGACATATCGCTACCAACAATCCTTAAGGGCGCTTTCCCCTTCATGTTATGTATGGTTGTGGCGATTATTATCTTGTGTATCTTCCCCGAAATAGCGACTTGGTTACCGACCGCTATGATGGGTGAAGCTATCCATTAATCTGGTTGTTATGGGGATGCTTTGATGGCAACAAGAAAATGGCACACACAGGCCGAAAACCGCAGAGCCCGCTTGTTACGTGCTGCAGAAGTTTGCGAGGGCAAGATCGTTCCTTGCGAACGTATGACAGCATTAATCGAAAAGGTACTCGAACCCGGTGATCGTGTTTGTCTTGAAGGCAACAACCAGAAACAGGCTGATTTTCTGGCTCGTTGTCTGGCTCAGGTTGATCCGCAACGAGTCTATGATCTGCATATGGTGCAATCGGTCATTGCTCTGCCATCACATATAGAACTGTTTGAACGCGGCATAGCAAACAAGGTCGATTTCAGTTATTCCGGCCCCATGGGCACGCGCATGGCCCAGCTGGTTGCTGATGATAAGATCAAGATAGGCGCGATTCATACCTATCTGGAACTCTTCGGCCGCTACTTTATCGACCTTCCCCCCAAAGTATCCTTAATTGTCGCGCACAGCGCCGATTCACAGGGTAACCTTTATACCGGTCCAAATACTGAAGATACCCCGACCATTGTCGAGGCAACTGCTTTCAAAAGTGGCATCGTGATCGCTCAGGTCAATCAGATCGTGGAAGATCTGCCAAGGGTTGATATTCCTGCTGATTGGGTTGATTTCGTTACCGAGGCACCGACCCCGCATCTGCTCGAACCTCTGTTTACGCGTGACCCCGCACAGATCAGTGAAATTCAGATACTGATGGCGATGATGGTAATTAAGGGGATCTATGCTGAGTACGATGTTAATCGCCTGAATCATGGTGTTGGGTTCAATACCGCCGCCATTGAATTGTTGTTGCCGACTTATGCGGACAGTCTTGGCCTGAAAGGTAAAATCTGTCGAAACTGGATGCTGAATCCACATCCGACGCTGATTCCTGCAATAGAAGCCGGTTTTGTCGAATCGGTATACTCTCCTGGCTCAGAGTTGGGTATGGAGGACTATGTACGCGCTCGTCCCGATGTATTCTTCAATGGCAGTGACGGCAGCCAACGCACTAATCGTGCTTTCAGTCACGCTGCTGGTCATTACGCCTGTGACCTCTTTATTGGCTCTTCGTTGCAGATGGATCTTCAGGGTAACAGCTCCACAGTGACTCTGGACCGAATTACCGGTTTTGGCGGGGCTCCGAACCTGGGTGCTGATGCCCGTGGCCGTCGGCATGCTAGTCCTGCCTGGCTGAAAGCCGGGCGCGAAGCACAGTCAGGTTTGACGACCACACCACGTGGGCGAAAGTTGGTCGTGCAGATCATGGAGACTTACCGTGAACACATGCAACCCGCTTTTGTAGAACGTCTCGATGCCTGGGAGATGATGGAAAAAACTGGCATGGAGCTGCCGCCGATAATGGTCTACGGTGATGACATCAGCCATGTTGTTACCGAAGAGGGTATCGCCAACCTCCTGCTCTGTCGCACAGATGAAGAGCGAAATGAGGCAATCAGGGGAGTGGCAGGGTACACACCATTAGGGCTCGGCCGCTCTCACAGCGTGGTGGAGAACCTTCGTGATCGCGGTATCATCCGCCGTCCGGAGGACCTTGGCGTTGATCGTCGCATGGCCACCCGTGACTTGTTGGCTGCACGTTCGGTCAAGGAACTCGTCCACTGGTCCGGGGGACTTTACCAACCCCCTAAACGCTTTCGTAACTGGTAGTAAGGACAAACAATGGAACATCTAGAGTTCGAATTTAAAGGCTCCGGGAATCGTCAGGTTGACCGGCAAGCAACCCTGGTTGGCGTGGTTTCTTCTGGCAACCTTGAAGTTATGTTGGAAAATGTTGACCTGCATGGCCTCTGTCGCATCAATGTAAGCACTTCAGCTCAAGGCTTTACCGAAATCTGGCAAGCAGTTCTGAACGATTTTGCTGCTCGCTATGATCTGGCAGATTTGCAGATTTCTATTAATGACGGCGGAGCAACCCCTGCAGTGGTGTGCCTTCGTCTTGACCAGGCCATGGAAGAATACCTGGAGGCCTTAACATGAGCGACCTGTCCGGCTTACGTCGTGGTCAGAGTTACTATGAAGCCACTGCCCGTAGCCGCATATCCGGACTTCTGGACAGCAACAGCTTTCAGGAACTTCTCGGACCGGCCGACCGACTCACCAGCCCGCACCTGGAGCCTTTGGGGCAGCCGTGTTCATTCAATGACGGCATCATTATTGGTTCTGGAAAACTGCATGGTTTGTCTGTCCTGATTGCAAGCCAGGAGGGTGGTTTTATGGGCGGGGCAGTAGGGGAGGTGCATGGTGCCAAACTGACCGGCCTGCTCGAACGTGCGGTGAATGAAAAGCCTGCCGCAGTTCTTTTGTTGCTTGAGTCCGGCGGTGTGCGTTTACATGAAGCCAATGCTGGCCTGATTGCCATTTCCGAGGTGATCCGGGCGTTACTCTCAACCAGAGCTGCAGGGATTCCTGTTGTTGGACTGATTGGCGGGGCCAATGGATGTTTTGGGGGGATGGGCATTGTCGCGCGTTGCTGCGATACGTTGATCATCAACGAAGAAGGGCGTCTTGGTCTTTCCGGGCCAGACGTGATTGAAACCACAATGGGTGTGGAGGAATTCGATTCCAATGACCGGGCGCTTGTCTGGCGCACGGTCGGCGGTAAACATCGTTACCTGTTGGGGGAGGTGCAGCACCTGGTTGAAGATGATATTGAGGCATTTCGTGCGACTGCAATAAATATTATTGATGAAGTGCAGTCCCCGTGTTTGGAACCTCTGGAGCGGTCTTCGGAACTTCAGAAACTAACTCTGGAATCTCTGCAACAGGAGCATCTGGACTTGAGTCGTCGTCTGGAAAACTATGGGCATTGTCAGGATGGAACCGAGATCTGGTCTGAGATGTGTATTGACGATCCAGAAAAATTACCACTAATGGATATACCCCGTTTTTTTAAGGCTGTAGAGAATAATATTTAAGGTTAATTATGAAGATTGACACCTTGTTAAACGAACTCTTTCCGGGAGAGCATTCGGTAATAAATACGGATAATATCCTCACCGGATTTGGTATGACATCAAAGGGCGAGATCGCTGTTATGGGAACCACCGACCATCTCGCAATTGGTGTGGATACCGCGCTTATACTTGCTGATTTTGTGCTGGAGGTTATCAAGGACAGACCTGGACAACCAATTCTGATGCTCGTAGACACACAAGGTCAGCGTTTGAGTTTGAAGGATGAACTGCTTGGCATCAACGGTTATCTGGCGCATCTGGTGAAATGCCTGGAGTTAGCGCGGCAGCAAGGGCACCAGCTGATCACCCTGGTTTACTCTGAAGCGGTCAGTGGTGGTTTTCTTGCCTTTGGTATGATGGCGGATGAAATTCATACGTTGCCGCAAGGAAAAGTCCGTGTCATGAATCTCCCCGCGATGTCGCGCATAACTAAGCTACCACTGGAGCAATTGCAGGAGTTAAGTAGTACCTCTGCCATTTTTGCTCCGGGGATTGAAAACTTTATCAAGCTGGGTGGTGTGCAAACTGTTTGGCGACAACCACTAGCGGAACAATTGGTAAAGGTGATAGGGGTTGAGACCAGTGCCGACCAAAGACGGCAAAATGGTCTTCTGCGACAAGGCCGGAAGCTTGCTTGTTCTGTAGCTAAACGGGTGAATGCAGGCTAGATATACTCAGCTGATATATGGAGGTTATTATGACACCGGATATTAAAAAGATCGTTTATGCCACTGGTCTGGGTGATGGAGCTCCCCATGTTTTTCGTTACGCACTCAGTCTCGCCCGCCAATATCAAGCAAAAATTGAAATTGTCTGTGGCATGGCTTCGCTCAGACAATATTCGCATGAGGTTGCTGAAATTTATCTCGGCCACGATGAAACAGAAGAGTTCCATCAGCAGGCCAGAGACAGAATCAAACTGGAGCTTGAAGGGCAGGTGGAGTCAATGTGTAAATCGGCAATCGTTGACGATCCTGATGGTTACCAGTATGTGAATAGTATCAATGTCATTGAAGACTCTCCCGATCAGGCCATTTTACAATATTCCGAAAAGATTATGGCCGACATGATTGTCATGGGCACCCACCGTAAGACAACCAGGCGGGGTTCCTTACTCGGTTCCTGTGCTTTTAAGGTTGTCCATGAATCGACCATCCCGGTATTGCTGGTCCGCATCCCTGAAGGATTCAAGGACTTGCCTTACAAGTCGGATGCGCCAGCAGTTCTGACTTCCTGACGTAAATTTTCCGTTTGGTGGGGTGACCTTAGTAAGAACTCAGTAATTCAGCCAAGATTCTTTACGTGGATCAACCCGAAAGACATTATAATAAAATTGTGGGATGCGTCTGCTACAATGCGTTGACTTGGTTTGCGATTCTTAAATGTCAGGGTCAGTAATAATTATTCATTTCTGTGAGTTTGACTGCATCAAATCAATGTGAGAGGATTTCTGAGAATTTTAAAGTGTGTCAGCGGCGGGGTATTAGACCCGAGCTACGCAATAGTTTCGTTCATTACCAATATTTCCTTCAGAGTGCCTTCACATGGTTGAAGATCCAATTACTTTAATGGCTGGAGTGGTTATGATTTTCACCCATGTCTGGATGGCGATCGTGGCAAGGGATGATTCCAGAGCAAAAGGCTTTGAGGCGCTTCTGTTTTTGTGTTGTCCACCATTCGCCCTCTTGTATTATATGCGAATACCAAAAAGAAAGAGGAGAAGGATGGATTACCTGCACTGGGTATTTCTAGCGTCTACGACTGTTGTTATATACAGGGTATCCTAGAAACCACGACTGCCAGGAAGCTTTCAGCGTTACTGGAATGCAGGGGTTTTGAGAAACACACAAAAATTGTCAATCTAAACGATCCTAATCAATGCGGGAGGAGAAGTAAGAATCTACCTGTCTGACCGGAAGAGTTCGAGTTCAGAGGTGGAGAGTCGTGCTGGACTCGTAAAATTAATTTTGTTTTTCTTATAAGTCACGATTTGCAGTAAAACAAAGCCCCAGCCTGTTTCCAAAGGTTGGGGCTTTACTATAATCTATTTTGCAACTGGTTTTTACATTACCAGGAAATAATAGCGATAGCCTGCTTCAGTTGTGAGTCTACAGCTACTCATACCTGCATGTATATCTAGCCACATTTGTTGTATACAAGAAGGTGTCTTTAGTGTACAAAGACGTATTGTTATTTGCGAATAAATCTGCAGACCACAGGTGAATTGAATGAACAGCATTACTTACGCACTTATGACTTACGGACTCACAGCATTGATTTCACTGGCAGTAGTAGGACTTATTGTCATTATAAACAAACTGATGGGTGGAAATTCCTCTGCCGACAGCGAACAGGGGGCCGACTGATGATGGACATGTTGATCCATCTTTTCCCGGGCATCGGGTCCTTCTTTATCGATGACCCAATCGTAGCTTTCTCGCGTATTGCCTTGATTATTTTCGGTATGGTGCTGGCCTACTATGGTTTCAAACGTACCCTGGAACCTTTGATCATGGTGCCTATGGGCATAGGTATGATAGCCATCAACTCCGGCGTACTTTTCCTTGACGGTGGTGCGACAGGCAACATCATTCTCAATCCCCTGGTAAGTGACCCCAGCAACCTGGTCAACATTCTGCAGGTCAACTTTCTGCAGCCCATATATAATTTCAGCTTCAGCAACGGTCTTGTGGCCTGCCTGGTTTTTATGGGCATAGGCGCAATGAGCGATATCAGCTTTCTTCTCATGCGCCCCTGGGCCTGTATCATTGTCGCCATCTTCGCGGAAATGGGTACTTTTGCTACGCTGATTATTGGCCTGAAGTTCGGTCTTCCTCCCGGAGAGGCCGCTGCCGTTGCCACCATAGGCGGAGCTGATGGCCCCATGGTTCTGTTTACATCGCTGATGCTTGCCAAGGACCTCTTTGTACCTATATCCATCATTGCATATCTGTATCTGAGCTTGACCTACGTTGGCTATCCCTACCTGGTTAAACTGCTTATTCCTGCCAAGTATCGTGGCATCGAAACTGAGTTTGATATGGGTAACATATCCAGAAGAAAGAAATTCGTTTCTATTCTGGTTATTAACACGGTGCTCTGTCTGCTTCTACCCGTTGCAGCGCCGCTGATCATGTCCTTTTTTATCGGTATGGCTGTTAAGGAAGCTGAAATTGAGCCTCTGCATGCGTTGCTGGAAAACACCATCTTGTACGGTGGTACATTCTTCCTGGGTTTGCTCCTGGGGGTCCTCTGCGATGCCAGAACCATCCTTAACCCAAAAGTTGGTATCCTGGTTGTGCTCGGCATTGTGGCGCTTACCATTTCGGCACTTGGGGCAATTCTTGGCGGCTGGATCATTTATCATTTCACCAAGAAAAAATTCAACCCGGTTATTGGTATTGCCGGGGTCTCCTGCATGCCCACTACCGCCAAGATAGCCCAGAAGATAGCCATGGAAGAAAATCCCTACTGCATGATCATGCCGTTGGCTATGGGTGCCAGCCTCAGCGGGCTCATTGTCTCTGCAATCGCCGCAGGTGTGTTTATTTCCACAATCGGCATGTTGGCGCCCTAAGGAAATCGTGATGAAAAAAACAAAAAACTGGAACACACGCAAGACTGATTACCTTGAGCGGATGAGCGCTGCAGAGGCGTATATCAAAAACGGCAAAGTTGTTGCGGCAGAAGACACCACCAATGTGCTGGAGGCGGTTATTCGGCCCTTTGATCGCGTCAACATTGAAGGTAATAATCAAAAGCAGGCCGATTTTCTGGCAGAGGCCCTGATCAAATGCGACACACAGCGCGTACATGATCTGCATATGGTGCAATCTGCCGTGCCTCTGCCTGTACACCTTGATATGTTCGAGGTCGGAATCGCCAAAAAGCTCGACTTTGCCTATGGCGGGCCCATGGGAGGGCGCGTTGCCGAAGCCATCAAAGGTGGCAAGCTGGAGTTAGGTGCCATTCATACCTACCTGGAGCTCTTCGCCCGTTATTTCATCGACCTGACCCCTCGTGTATCCTTGATCTGTGCCTATGAGGGTGATGCCAATGGCAACCTTTATACCGGGTTCAATACGGAAGACACCCCGGTTATTGTCGAAGCCACCAAGTTTAGTCAGGGGATTGTTATTGCCCAGGTCAACAAACTGGTCGACAAGGTCACGCGCGTTGATATTCCCGGTGAATATGTGGATATGGTCATCGAATCGCCGAAGCCATTCTTCCTTGAACCGCTCTTCACACGCGACCCGGCTAACATCACCGATACCCAGGTACTTATGGCCATGATGGCTATCAAGGGAATTTATGGTGAGTATGGAGTCAAACGTCTTAATCACGGTATCGGCTTCAATACTGCTGCGATCGAACTGATCCTGCCCACCTATGGTGAAGAACTGGGCCTCAAGGGCAAGATTTGTACTCAGTTTGCCCTGAACCCTCATCCCACTCTGATCCCTGCAATCGAGAGTGGCTGGGTCGAGTCAATCTATAGCTTTGGCGGTGAGCTCGGTATGCAGCAATACTGCGAGGCCCGTGGTGATGTGTTCTTCCTTGGTCCCGATGGTACTATGCGTTCCAATCGGGCCTTCAGCCAAACCGCCGGTCATTATGCCTGCGACATGTTCATCGGTGGTACCTT
>JAMONP010000072.1 GCA_027065695.1 Desulfuromonadales bacterium
TTTCTATCGACGACAGTTTCTCGATGATCGATGTTCAGGCTCAGCACTGTACCACCGGGAAGTTCAAGGGCATCGTCGATCCCGCACTTAGCCCGGCTTCGAAATTTACCGTACAAAATATGCGCGCCTCTGGTAGATAGGCATTTGCTCCAGGACGGTTCCTGGTGACATTAGTCAACCCGCCAGGAACCGTCTGTTTTGAATCCTGGATTCGTAAAATAATACAGAATCTTGGTGTGCAAACCGATATTACTGACGAATGGCAGACAGCCCGTAGACCTTAAGGGTACTGGAAATAAAGAGAGGTTATGGAATGACTGAAAACAATAGGTTTCTGATTATTAACCCCGGGTCCACGTCCACAAAAATTGGTTTGTATAGTTCCGGGGAAATGTTGATCAATGAATCTGTTTCTCACTCTGCAGAAAAGTTAAAAGAATTCAAGACGATATGGGATCAGTACGACTATCGCAAAGCAGCAATTCTTGATTTTCTGGCAAAACACCATATAGCCATAGCGGAGATTACAGCGATTGCCTGCAGGGGTGGCAACGTCAAACCTATTCCCGGGGGTATTTATCCAATCTGCAACGCAATGATCAAGGATATGAAAAGCGGAGTGTATGGCAAGCACCCTACTAATGTTGGTGGTCTGGTTGCGTTTGACCTCGGCAAGCAGTTTGATATCCCCGTCTTTACTCTGGATCCACCGATGACGGATGAATTATGCACCTCGGCTAGATATTCCGGGATTCCGCAGATCGAAAGGCTGAGCAGTTTTCATGCGTTGAACCAAAAGGCCACTGCCAGAAAGATCGCGGCTGAAATCGGCAAGCCCTATGAAAGCATCAATATGATCGTCGCCCATATGGGTGGCGGGATCTCTGTAGGTGCCCACAGAAAGGGCAAGATAATTGATGTCAACAACGCCCTCGATGGCGACGGCCCTTTCTCTCCTGAACGTGCAGGATCTTTGCCCGCAGGAGATTTGGTCAAAATGTGTTTCAGCGGCAAATACAGTGAAATTGAAATCCTGAAGCTCCTCACGGGAGGTGGTGGCCTGGTCGCTTATCTGGGAACCACGGATGTCGTTGAGATTGAGAAGAAGATTGCTGAAGGCAACAAAAAAGCAGAGGAAGTCTTTGCGGCCATGGTTTATCAGGTTGCCAAAGAGATCGGGGCCTGTGCCGTTGTGCTCGAAGGCGAGATAGATGCGATCGCCTTAACCGGGAGCCTGGTCTACTCGAAGACCATGATGAAAAACTTGCAAAAGAAGATTTCCTTCATTGCGCCTATCCACCTGAATCCTGGCGAGAATGAGATGCTAGCTCTGGCTGAAGGGGTGGTGAGATATTTCAATGGAGAACAAAAACTCTCCGTCTACGCTTAAGGGGTGACAAAAAATGATCGAAGATTTTGGTGCTTTGTTCAGTGCTGTTCGGAATAAAAAAGCACAAAAGATTGCCATAGCCGCACCGGATGAAGTTGGAATCATTCAGTTGGTTAAAAGATCAATGGACGATGGGTTGGGCGAATTCATTCTGGTAGGGGATGAACGGAAGATCAGGGAACTGCTGGCTGATGAAGGGCTTGATGGTGCAAAGTTTGAGATCATCAACCAACCGGATCATCGGAAGGCTGCCGAAACAGCGGTCAAACTGGTCGCAGCAAAGCAGGCCAACGTGGTTATGAAAGGAGAGCTTCAAACCTCGACCTTCCTGAAGGCTGTACTGGATAAAGAAAAAGGTCTCAGAACAGGAAACCTGGTCAGTCAGATAACCTTATGTGAGAAGATCGAAGCTATTGGCCTGCTCATGATCACCGATTGCGCAATGAACATACTGCCGAATCTGGAGGAGAAGAAACAGATCATCGAGAACGCCGTGAAACTTGCCTTGAAACTGGGCTACACGAAACCCAGGGTGGCAGTCCTATCTGCTGTGGAGGTTGTTAACCCGGCAATTCCAGACACTCTGGATGCGGCTATCCTTAGTAAAATGGCCGACCGTGGCCAGATAAAGAATGCCATTGTCGATGGACCACTGGCATTGGATAATGCAATTTCGGTTGCGGCGGCAAAGCAGAAAAGAATTGACGGAGAGGTCGCAGGCAGAGCTGACATCATTCTGGTGCCCAACTTGCAGGTCGGCAACCCCATCCACAAGGCCTTGACGTTTTTAGCCGAAAAAAAGATTGCCGCATCGGTTATGGGTGCCAGTGCCCCTATCGTTATGCTCTCTAGGGCAGATTCCATTGACACCAAGCTGCGGTCGATCGCTTTGGCCACTTATGTGTCGGAATAAAAAAGATTAGTCCTTTAGAAGCGAGCGAAACAGACCAACCTCTTGGAGTGAGATCCACATGAAAACCATAAATTCCAGCGAATGGCCCTTGGTCATCCTTGTAGACAAGCATGACAATTGCCTGGGAACGCAGGAAAAGCTTATGGTCCATCAGCAAGGTGGCCAATTACATAGAGCCTTTTCCATTTTTGTTGTCGATGAAATGGATCGTGTCCTACTGCAACGTCGTGCCAAAATGAAATATCACTGTGCAGGCCTATGGGCTAATACTTGCTGCAGTCACCCACAACCAGGGATGTCATTACTTGAGTGTGCAGAAAACAGGCTAGAGGTTGAATTCGGATTTTCGACCGTACTCCAAAAAATTGGAACGGCCCAATATGACTTGCCTCTGGATAATGACTTTAGCGAGCGTGAATTTGACCATATTTTTCTCGGTAGGTATGATGGGCCAGTAACGCCTAATCCATACGAAATTGATGATTACAAATGGGTTCATAGCTCTGTGCTTGCACAAGATATTTATGGAAATGCAGAGAAGTATGTCCCCTGGTTGCCGAAGATCTTCCCAACCTTCTTTCAGCACCCGAGAAAACTTTAGGAGTTATACAACGCAATCAAGTAGAGTTTATAGAATATGCTTTGTTAGGTAACGAGATCACGGGATGCATGAACTGAAGCGCTGCATTGTTGAAATCCTAAGCCAGTCTCAGCTTGCCAGTCTTGCAACAGTTTTTGAGGAAGGCAAACCCTGGGTACGCTATGTTGTCTGTCTCGGGCAGGAGGACATGAGTATCCGATTAGCTACTTTTGCTGACTCACGCAAGGTTGCCCAGGTCAAAAATAATTCGGAGGTTCACCTGACTTGTGGTGTTACCGGCCTGGCTGACATGCAGCCATATTTGCAGATTCAAGGGACCGCTGAGTATGTCACCGACAGGGCAGAGCGGCATGGTTTCTGGAAAGACTCTCTCAGAAGCTATTTTAAGGGGCCGGACGACCCGAATTACGGCATTCTTATTATAACTCCTTATCGCATTGAACTCTGCACGCCAGGCTCCACCACGCCCGAAGTCTGGGAACCATGACCTCTGTATTCTCTGGCACTATAGGCTGGATGACTACACTTCATAAGCAGTTTCTGTTTTAGACTCGGAGGAGTTTGAGCCCATGACATCAATAGAGGGGCATCTGGTCAATGGCTTGGGGCGGTCAGCAGATTTCACTCAGATGGATTGGGTTCGTCGGCAACTTATAGAGCTTGCCGGGATTGACCCCTATCCAGGAACTCTCAATATTGCACTGACAGATGAAGATAACTGTAGACGCTGGCATGGTTGGCGAGAGTTGCCTGCGCATATTGTTGAGCCTGTGGCCGCCGGATTCTGCCGCGCACGCTGCTATCCGGTGATAATTTCCGGGCGCATCCCAGGCGCAGTGTTGTTGCCGGACATCAGGGGCTATCCTGATGATAAAGTTGAACTTGTTGCAGCACTGTCGATACGTAAGCACTTGGCGCTTACTGAAAATGCACGGATTCGAGTGGCCTTGTGTCGACCACTTGCAGTACGGGCTGTGCTGTTCGATATCGACGGAACCCTGGTTGATTCGATAGGTGCTTACTTCGAGGTGGCACGTGACGCTGCTAGTGCTTTCGGGGTCAAAGTAACAGCAAAACATGTCCATCGCTCGCTCGCAATGGGGAGTAATTTCTGGAAAGGCATTATACCGCCAGGGCGGCGTGACGAAGATGCTGTAGTGAAAGAAATGTCGCTGCATGCCGCTCGCGAATGGCCGCGGGTGCTGAGAGAGTTCGGAAAGGTGTTCTCAGGGTTGGCACAAACGCTGGATGTGCTGAGGGCTTCAGGGATCAGGCTCGGCATTGTCAGCGGTGCCCGGCCTGAGGTGCTGGACTTGCTTCGTGCCGCAGGACTCTTGGGTCACTTTGAAGCCATTGTTCTCGGTAGCGACGTAGCAAAAGGCAAGCCTGATCCTGAAGGACTTTTAAAATGTCTTCACAAACTCAACATCTCGCCTGCTGAGGCAGTTTACGTCGGCGACGCTCCGATCGATATCCAAGCTAGCCGCGCCGCTGGTGTGCGCGCAGTGGGTGTGCTTACCGGGGTCGGTGATAGCGCCATGCTGTCGATGCATTGTCCTGACAGGATTATTTCTTCGCACCTCAAATTGCCAGACATGGTGGTTCCTTTCTGATTTAAAAGTACCTGGCAGCAAATCCGCAACACTCCTCTTTTAGGCTTGTAGCCTGGAGGTTTTTGCAGTTACTGGGTAAGGCCATTGATCTACAGTGGACCTTAGGGTATTTGCGTTGTATGGCGCATTGGGTTGGGCGAGGTGCTGAGTATAATTTTCATATGTAAAACATTTAAAACGGTGTATTATTCCCCCGGATCATGGATAGTCTGACAGCCTCATAGCAACACGAGTAAGGAATGTGGAGTTGACAGTGAAGTGCTTCGACCAGAGTGTAGAACACCTCTTTTCCCATATAACTACCGAGAAAGCTCCCGTAGGCATATTGTGGCATGATAGGGCTGGGAACCTTGTCAGGTGGAATCAGGAGGCCGCCCGGCTTCTCGGCTACCCTCAAGATGAACTTTCCGGCCTGACGGTTTTTGATATCGATGCTGTTTTTGACGTGAAGATGCTTAACGAATTGTGGGACAAGGTGTTCAGTGAAGGCGTAGCTTTTTTTGAAAGTACTCAAAAGAGAAAAGACGGCTCCCTCTATCCTGCGGAGTTGGTGACAGTTATGTTCACTTTTGACGAACAGGAATATTCCTGTACCTTCTTCCTGGACGTTACTAAACGTAAAAAAGCGGAACAAAAACTCCACCAGGCCTTGGCTGAACTAGAGGAAGCGAAACAGCAGCTCACCCGAGAAAACGTTTACCTGAAGGAAGAAATCGGCCAATCTTATAATTCCCACAACATTATTGGCGACAGCAAAGCACTTAATGAGGTACTCGTGCGGGTCAACCAGGTTGCGAAAACCAAGGCGACGGTGTTACTGCTCGGAGAAACCGGAACCGGCAAGGAGCTGATCGCAAGAGCTATCCACGAATCGAGCGACAGGCAATCTAAACCACTGGTCAAGGTTAATTGCGCCACTCTCCCCGCGACCCTTATCGAAAGCGAACTTTTCGGTCATGAAAAAGGTGCTTTTACTGGTGCAATCACTTCTAAGGCAGGCAAGTTCGAACTAGCTGATAAGGGAACTCTCTTTCTGGACGAAATAGGTGAAATGCCACTGGAGCTTCAGGCAAAACTTTTGCGAGTGCTGCAGGACGGGGAATTCGAGCGTCTTGGCAGCGAACAGACCAAGCGGGTCGACGTCCGCATCATCGCAGCCACCAACCGTGAGCTGAAAAAACTGAGCACAGTAGGTAAGTTTCGAGAAGATCTCTATTACCGGCTCAATGTCTTTCTCATTCTTTGTCCGCCTCTGCGGAACCGAAAGGAAGACATTCCTTTGCTGCTCAGCTATTTTGTGAGAAAATTTGCCAAGGAAATCGGCAGGAAAATCACTGTCATACCAGACGAAGAAATTCAAAAACTCATAAGTTATGACTGGCCAGGTAACTTGCGGGAGTTTCAAAATATCATCGAAAGTTCTGTTATTACCTCCATGAATGGCGTTTTCACGTTAGAGACCTGGTTTAACCCTTCAGGAACGCAAGCAACCTCTTCTCAAACCATAACCTCCCTCGAAGATAACGAACGTGCACATATCATTCGTGCCCTGGAAGCAACTGAGTGGAAGGTCAGTGGAGAAAAAGGTGCAGCTGAGATTCTTGAAATGAACCCACAAACTCTAACTTCTAGAATGAAAAAACTGGGAATCAAACGGAGTCAAACTGGAACGTAACACCCCGCTTCAGCAAGTGTTTCAACCTATGACAACTTAAGGTTGTTTCTATTCCCTCAAGAGACAGCCAGGATCGGGGCTCTCTAAACCTTTCTACAGAATCCAAGAACTTTCACACAACCCAACCCTGCGCTGACTAAGAATTGTGAGTGCCTAATCGCTTGCCCTCGTTCCACCTATGTCGTCTATTTAGAAGACTCCCAACGTTATGATATTTCATGAGTTTGCTTATGGGATTTCATAAATACATCTACGCCCCAATTCTCCTTTCTTCCGAGCAAAATTATTTTCTTTTAAATTTAGTAGGTTATGGCAACCGGTTCCTGTGCTTTGATGATGGCACTGCCCTTGCACATAAATATAACTACGTTCTATCAGCAGAGGTCTTACGCTAGGGAATCTCTTCAGTTTCACTTCTCTTGTCATTCGTTGGTAAAGACTTATTTAGAACAATGTTCTTCTGTGAACCTGCTTTATTTGCCCGTGTTAAACGAGGTTTTTTTGACAGATTGTAATTCACACTTCTGATTCAAGCTGCAATCACTAACTATTTGTAGACAGGCGTAAATACAAACCGCCACTTGTCATAAGGTTTTCATCTTAAAAGAATATGGAGTTGTTTTATGGACGTGCCGAGTGATGAGCAGGACAGGGTAAGTATGTCAGAAATGGCAGGAATAAGTACAACTACTAAGGGGGATCCATTGTCCCTAAAAATTATAACGGCATTGGCAGTGCTGGGTTTGTCTTTAATCCTGAATGGTTGTGAGGCGCAGCTGCATCTTGATGGCGTAGAGGCTGAATTGCACAAGTCAGTGCGCCGCACAGACCAGTTTCTTGCCCTCGCAACCAACGGAACAGTGGTCACTGCAGTTGGTTCTGCCGGTTTAATTCTCAGCAGTCCCCTTGGGGCCAGCTCGGAAGACGCATTGCAATGGACG
>JAMONP010000073.1 GCA_027065695.1 Desulfuromonadales bacterium
TGACCTTGACTGAGACCATGGAGATGGTTCCCGAAGTGAGTACTTCGGCGATTATTGCTCATCATCCGCAGGCTAAATATTTTGCGGTTTAGGGACAACCCCCCTCAGTCCCCCCTATAAAATAGGAGGGAAGCGAGTGCCACGAGCAGGGGGTAGTTTCGAGGTAATTAACGGAGGCTAGTGTGCGATATATCTGTGCTAATTGTGGTTACACCTATGACCCGGAAAAGGGCGACCCGATGAATGATATCCCGCCGGGTACGGCGTTCGATGACCTGCCCGACAACTGGGTTTGCCCCTTGTGCTACGCAGGTAAGGATTCTTTTGATCCGCTTGATTGATCGGATTCCCCCTGTGCGCTTTGAGTCAAATAGCTTCTGATCCTGTTCCTGCTCGACTTCCTGTTCGTGTGGCCTCTATCCGTAGGTTTGTCTTGTCTGTTTTCCCGTGCAGGGGACATCCCTTCTCTTTTGCTTAACATGATGGTTTCATCACTAAACTTACCTGCAGGAGAATATCTTTGCCGCGATCGCCATAGGATGGCATAATAGCAAGCATTTTTGGCCTAATTGAAATCGACTCCTGCAGGAGAAATACAACGCGTGGCAATTAAGAAATCTGAACTTTACAGCTCTCTCTGGTCCAGTTGCGATGAACTGCGTGGCAGCATGGATGCCAGTCAGTATAAAGACTATGTGCTGGTGCTGTTGTTTGTAAAATACGTTAGCGACAAATATGCCGGGGTTAAGTTTGCGCCAATCGTCATCCCCAAAGGCGCTGCTTTTAAGGATATGGTTGCGCTCAAGGGTAAGCCGGATATCGGTGATCGGATCAACAAGAAGATCATCGCGCCGCTGGCCAAAGCCAATAACCTCTCCAACATGCCGGACTTCAATGACCCCTCCAAGTTGGGCGGCGGTAAGGAGATGGTTGATCGGCTCACTAATCTGATCGCTATCTTTGAAAACAAGGCGCTCGACTTCAGCAAAAACCGTGCTGAGGGTGATGATATTCTTGGCGATGCTTATGAATATCTGATGCGCCACTTTGCAACCGAGAGCGGCAAGAGCAAGGGGCAGTTCTACACTCCCGCTGAAATCAGCCGGATTATGGCGCAGATCATCGGTATTCATGAAGCAAAGACGACCACCTCGACAACGGTTTATGACCCAACCTGCGGGTCGGGTTCGCTGCTTCTTAAAGTCGGCGACGAAGCCAACGCAAAAGTGACCCTATATGGCCAGGAGAAGGATGGCGCGACCTCCGATCTGGCTTATATGAACATGATCCTGCACGATAACCCCACGGCCATGATCAAACAGGGTAATACCCTCGCCAATCCGTTATTCAAGACCGAACAGGGTGAACTCAAAACCTTCAATTATGTCGTTGCCAATCCCCCGTTCAGTGACAAACGCTGGAGTACCGGCATCGACCCTGAACACGACCCTTACGAGCGGTTCAAGCATTTCGGCACACCGCCAGCCAAACAGGGTGACTATGCCTACCTGTTGCATATTGTGCGCTCACTCAAAAGTAACGGCAAAGGTGCCTGTATCCTGCCGCACGGCGTGCTGTTTCGTGGCAACTCCGAGGCTGACATAAGACGTAATCTGGTGCGCAAAGGCTATATCAAAGGCATTATCGGTCTACCCACCAACCTCTTTTATGGTACCGGTATCCCGGCTTGCATCATTGTTATCGATAAAGAGAAAGCCCACAACCGCAAAGGTATCTTTATGATCGATGCCAGTCGTGGCTTCATCAAAGATGGCAACAAAAACCGTCTGCGCAGTATGGATCTGCACAAGATCGTCGATGTATTTAACAAGCGTCTTGAAATCGACAAATACTCCCGCATGGTCTCAATTGACGAGATTGAAAAGAAGAACGATTTTAACCTCAACATCCCGCGTTATATCGATAGCCAACAGGTCGAGGATATGCAGGATATTGAAGGTCACCTGCGTGGCGGTATTCCTGCTGCCGACATAGACGCTCTGGCTGACTATTGGGCCATCTGCCCGCAACTCCGTCAAACTCTTTTTACCGGCAACCGTCCCGGCTATCTTGATCTCGCTATCGGCAAAGAGGTGATCAAAAACACCATCTACGAGCACCCGGAGTTTGTTGATTTTATTGATGAGATGGAGGCGCTCTATATCGATTGGCAGAAGATGAGTGTCGCAACCCTCAAAGCCCTTACCGAAGGGTGTCATCCGAAAGAGATCATCAAGGAACTTGGTGAAGATTTGCTTGATCACTACGCTGCAAAGCCGTTGATCGATCAATACGATGTCTACCAGCATCTGATGGACTATTGGTTTGCAACCATGCAGGACGATTGCTACCTGATTGCCGTCGATGGCTGGCAAGCGGAGACCTACCGGGTGATGGAAACGGTCAAGGCTGGCAAGAAGAAGGGTCAGGAGGTCGATAAAGGCTGGGCCTGTGATCTGGTGCCGAAATTGCTGGTTGTTGCGCGTTATTTATCCAAAGAACAGCAGGCTATTCAGGAGCTTGAAGCTGAACTGGAATCAGTCGCGGCGCAGATGACTGAATTGGAGGAAGAACACAGTGGTGAAGATGGCGTCTTTGCCCTGCTGGACAAGGTTAACAAGGGCAATGTCTCTGCTCATCTCAAAGCGATCAAGGGTGAGGCCGATGTTACTGAGGAGATCGCTGTTCTCAAGAGCTGGCTGCAACTCTCCGAGCAACAGACGAAGATTAAGGCAGAGCTGAAGGCTGCTGAGTCTGTTCTGGATGCTCTTGTTTATGGCAAGTACCCGGAGCTGACTGTGGAAGAGATTAAATCGCTGGTGGTCGATGACAAGTGGCTCGCCACCATCGGTGCCGCCATCCATGGTGAGATGGATCGGATCAGTCAAAGCCTGACTCAACGGGTGAAGGAGCTGGTTGAGCGGTATGAGACGCCGATGCCTCGTCAGGTTGAGCGTGTGGCGGATTTGGAGAAGAAGGTGAACACGCATCTGGTGAAGATGGGGTTCGCATGGAGTTGAAGCCCGGATATACACGGACTGAGGTTGGTGTAATTCCTAATGATTGGATAATAAAGGATTTAGGTGAAATCGCTGATGTTAAAACGGGGCCTTTTGGTTCTGCTTTGCACGAAAAGGACTATGTCGATGATGGGACACCTATTATTACAGTCGAGCACTTAGGTGAGCGTGGTGTTGTTCATGTGAACTTACCCCGAGTGTCTGAAACTGATAAAAAACGGTTAAACGCTTATATCTTGAAGGAAGGGGATGTAGTCTTTAGCAGGGTGGGGTCAGTTGATAGAAATGCATTGATAAAGAGCAATGAGAAGGGCTGGTTGTTTTCTGGTAGGCTACTTCGAGTCAGGATTAATACTCAAACAGAATTTCCACAGTACCTAAGTCATCATTTCCATACGCCAGAATTTAAGAATAGGGTTCTTTCTGTTGCTGTTGGTCAGACGATGGCTTCACTTAATACTAAGATACTTAAAGGCGTAAAAGTACTCTTACCCCCCACCAAAACCGAACAAGAAGCCATTGCAAAGACTTTAAGTGACACCGATGCATTCATTGAATCCCTTGAACAACTCATCACAAAAAAGCGCCGGATCAAACAAGGGGCTATGCAGAAATTGCTACAACCAACGGCAAGAGATGACGTGAAGCGATTAGGAGATATCTCTTTATTAAAAGGAAGAATTGGTTGGCAGGGGCTAAAACAAACTGAATTTACAAACAATGCAGATGAGCCTTTCTTGATCACGGGAATGAATTTCAAAGATGGTGCTATTCGGTGGGAAGAGGTCTACCACATTTCAGAAGAGCGTTATGACATTGCGAAGGACATTCAGCTAAAACGTGATGACGTTCTTATGACGAAAGACGGTACCATTGGAAAAGTTCTTTATGTAGATCATATACCTAACCCCAATAAGGCCACGCTAAATAGTCATCTGTTACTTTTCCGGCCTATCCAAGATAGTTACCATCCGAAATATCTCTATTATCAACTGAACTCGAAGCGGTTCAAAGATTTCGTTGAGATGAATAAATCTGGGACCACTTTTTTCGGTCTTTCGCAAGGGGCCGTTAGTAATTATCCCTTTCTGTCACCCCCCTTAGACGAACAGAAAAAAATTGCGGTGATCCTCTCCGACATGGACAATGAAATCACCGCCCTCGAAACCAAACTCGCCAAAACCCGCCAAATCAAACAAGGAATGATGGCCGAATTGCTCACCGGAAGTATTCGACTGGTGGAGACCAAACCGGCAGAACATAAATGGGCATTTAAAGAAGCCGTTATTATCGCCGCATTGGCCGACAAGTTCGGTAGCACCGATTTTCCGTTGGGCCGTAAACGCTGCACCAAACTGACCTACCTGTTACATCGCCGAGCAGAAGGGGAAACGCAAGGCTATCTGAAAAAAGCCGCTGGCCCTTACAACCCCAAAACCCGCTATGCCGGGCCTGAAAGCATTGCGCAAAAGAGCCGCTATATAAAAGAACATAGGAACGGAAAATATAAAGGTTTCATCGCCGCCGAACAGATTGAACAAGCGCGAGACTATTTCGATCAATGGTATGGTGATGAGATGCTCGATTGGCTTGAACGATTCCGTTTTAAGCCGAACGATGAGTTGGAATGTATCGCCACTGTCGATATGGCAATGCAAGATCTGATCAAAGACGACAAGGAACCATCACTGTATTTGGTGTGTCAATTGATCGCTGCCGAATCGGAATGGCGACCAAAATTGAAACGTGCGTCATTTTCGGATGAAAACATTTTATCTGCTATCGAAACGAGCCGTGAGTTGTTCAACAGCACACCGTAAAGGGGCAGAGGATGCCGAAGGAAAATCAGAATACGGAATGGAAACAGTCCTGGCGTGATGAGTACCTGAAATGGATCAGCGGTTTTGCCAATGCCGACGGCGGAGTGCTGCATATCGGTCGCAACGATGCGGGTGTAGTGCTCGGCCTAGATAAGGCTGAAAAGTTACTTGAAGATATCCCCAACAAGGTGCGCGATATTCTTGGCATCGTCGTGGAAGTCAATCTGCACCGCGACGGCGAACTCGAATATATCGAAATCGTTGTCGATCCCCAACCCTACCCGGTCAGCTACAAAGGCCAATATCATCTTCGTATCGGCAGCACCAAACAAGAGCTGAAGGGCGCGGCGCTTGATGCTTTTTTGCTAAAGAAGCAAGGCAAACGCTGGGACGGCGTCCCCATCCCAAAGGTTACAGTCGATGATCTCGACAGCGCCGTAATGGCTCGCTTTCGCGAACGGGCAGAACGCAGCAAACGCCTCTCTCGCGACATCCTTGAAGAAGACGATCACCACCTGATCGACAAACTCCACCTCAAGGAGGGCGACTACCTGAAACGAGCCGCTTTGCTCCTCTTCCATCCCGACCCGGAACATTTTGTCACCGGGGCCTACATCAAGATCGGCTACTTCCAGAGTAACAGTGACCTGCTTTACCACGATGAAATTCATGGCGATCTTTTCACCCAGGTCGATAAAACCATCGATCTGTTGTTGACCAAATATTTAAAGGCAATGATCAGCTACGAAGGCGTACAACGGGTTGAGACCTATCCTGTACCCGAAGAGGCTCTGCGTGAGGCGTTACTGAACGCCGTTGCGCACAAGGATTATGGCAGTAATGTGCCGATTCAGATCAGTGTCTATGATGATAAGGTTCTCTTCTGGAACAATGGAGAGCTGCACGAGGGCTGGACGGTGGAGACGCTGACCGGGAAACACTCATCGCAGCCTTTCAACCCTGATATTGCCAATGTTTTCTTCCGCGCCGGGATGATTGAGGCCTGGGGTCGCGGGATCGAACGGATCATCGACGCCTGCCGCTCAGCAGGGAATACAGTTCCGGCTATTCGTTATGAAGAATCTGGCTTGTGGATTGAGTTTCCTCTTCCCGCAACCAAAACGCCGGTAGAAACTTCGGTAGAAACTTCGGGGAAAACTTCGGGGAAAACTTCGGGGAAAACTTCGGGGAAAACTTCGGGGAAAACTTCGGGGAAAACTTCGGGGAAAACTTCGGATGAAATTGTGGCATTGATGCGAGATAACTCAATGATCACAATCCCAGAAATTGCCGAGAGTCTGGGGAAAACTTCACGAGCCATCGAAATGCAAATCAATAAGCTGAAGGCTGATGGCAGTATCAGGCGGATAGGCCCCGCACATGGCGGCTCTTGGGAGGTCACCAAATGAATGCTGTCGGCTCACCGGAGCGAGTAACTCAAAACCGAATTATTGCCCTGTTTCAAAATGAACTTGCTTATGCCTATCTTGGTAACTGGCAATATGAGGACGATAACAGCAACATCAATGAAGAGTTGCTTTCGGCCTACCTGCACAGCTGCGGTTATTCTCCGGTGCAAACCAGCAAAGCTATTTACGAGCTGCGCACAGAGGCTGATAATCACAATCGCGGCCTTTACGACAACAATAAAGCGGTCTACAGCCTGCTTCGCTATGGGGTGCCGGTAAAAACAGATGCGGGTCAAAATACTGAAACAATCCAGTTGATCAATTGGACGGAGCCACAAAAGAACAATTTCGCCATTGCCGAAGAAGTCACTGTTTACGGCAATCACGAAAAACGTCCTGATATTGTCATCTACGTGAATGGTATTGCCATTGGTGTGCTGGAGTTGAAGAACAGTCGGATTTCTATTAGCGATGGTATCCGTCAGAGCATTGTCAATCAACAACCGGAGTTTATTGAACCCTTTTTCAGTACGATACAGTTCGTTTTTGCCGGTAACGATTCTGAAGGTTTGCGCTACGGCACCATTGGTACGGAGGAGAAATACTTCCTCCAATGGAAAGAGGATGAGGACGATAACAGTCGTTACAAACTCGATAAATACCTGCTCAAGATTTGTGCTAAAGAGCGACTGATCGAGCTCATGTTCGATTTTGTACTGTTCGATGCCGGTCAGAAAAAACTGCCGCGTGTGCATCAGTATTTCGGTATCAAGGCGGCGCAGAAACATATTCAACGTCGTGTGGGTGGCATCATCTGGCACACTCAGGGAAGCGGCAAAAGTATCGTCATGGTGCTGCTCGCCAAGTGGATATTAGAGAATAATCCCAAAGCCCGCGTAGCCATTGTGACCGACCGGGATGAACTCGACAAGCAGATTGAGGGCGTCTTCAACGATGCTGATGTCGCCATCAAACGCACCAGCAGTGGTCGCGAGTTGATGAGTCAGCTCAGTCAGGCCAAGCCACGGTTGCTCTGTTCGTTAGTGCATAAGTTCGGTCGGAGGGATGTCGATAATTTCGAGAAATTCATCAAAGAACTTGAAGCCCAACCGTGTGCGACTGTGGGTGAAATCTTTGTCTTCGTCGATGAATGTCATCGTACCCAGAGCGGTAAGCTCCACCGCACCATGAAGGCATTGATGCCGAATGCGGTTTTCATCGGCTTCACTGGAACTCCTTTACTCAAGGAGGACAAACAGACCAGCCTTGAGGTCTTCGGCGGCTACATCCATACCTATAAATTCAGTGAGGCGGTGGCAGACGAGGTCGTCCTTGATCTGGTTTATGAAGCCCGTGACATCGATCAACATCTCGGTTCCGTAGAGAAGGTCGACGCCTGGTTTGAGGCCAAAACCAAGGGACTTAATAACTGGCAAAAAGCTGCTCTGCGCGAAAAGTGGGGCACCATGCAGAATGTGCTCAGTTCGAAATCGCGCATGGATCGGGTGGTCAGTGATATCGTCTTCGATTTTGCAGTAAAACCCCGGCTGAAAGATCAGCGCGGCAATGCAATTCTGGTGGCATCAAGCATCTATGAGGCTTGTAAATATTTTGAGCTGTTTCAGAAGGCGGAAACCGGCTTCAAAGGCAAATGTGCCATTGTGACATCATATAATCCTCTGACCAGAGATATTACGACTGAAGATACTGGGGCCAACACGGAGACTGACAGGGAATACATCTATAATATTTACTCTGAACTATTGAAGGATATTGACGCAAAACCGAACAAAAGCAAGACGGAAACTTATGAGGATCAAAGCAAAGATTTGTTCAAGGATCAGCCCGCCAGTATGAAGCTGCTGATCGTTGTTGAAAAGCTCCTCACCGGTTTTGATGCACCAAGTTGCACCTATATCTACATCGACAGGACTATGCAGGATCATGGTCTGTTTCAGGCCATATGCCGAACGAACCGTCTTGATGGTGTCGATAAAGAGGTTGGGCATATTGTCGATTACAAGGATCTGTTCAAAAAAGTCGAAAATGCTATCGCGGTTTATACTTCTGAGCTAAACCATATTGAGGGAGACAATGTGTCTGCAGACGTGCTGCTCAAGAATCGTCTGAGCAATGGGTGCGAGCGGCTCGATAATGCCCTGGAAGCGATTGCCGTTCTTTGCGAACCGGTTGAGCCACCGAAAGATGATCTGGAACATATCCACTACTTCTGTGGGAACACGGAAATCGCTGCGGATTTGAAAGCACATGAGCCACAACGTGCCGCCCTTTATAAAGCGACGGCTGCTCTGGTGCGCTCATTTGCCAACATTGCCGACGAACTGGAAGCTGCTGGATACAGCGAAGCCGATATCGTTCGTATCAAGAAAAAACTCGATCATTACCTCAAACTGCGTGAGATTATTCGCAATGCCAGCGAGGAAACCATCGACCTTAAGGCTTATGAAGCTGATATGCGGCACTTGATTGATACTTATATTGAAGCAGATGAACCACGTAAAATTTCGCCTTTTGATGATATGACGCTGCTGGAACTAATCGTAAAGTCTGGCATCGCTAATGCGATCAATGCGCTACCTGACGGTTTGAAGGGAAACAAAGATGTTGTAGCAGAAACAATTGAAAATAATGTTCGCAGCAAGATCATTAAGGATCATCTCAATGACCCGGCATTTTACGACAAAATGTCGAAGCTGCTGGATGAGATCATTGCCGCGCGCAAGGCAAAGGCGATCGAGTATGAAGAATATCTGAAACGTATTGCCGAACTTGCAAAACGCGTTGCGCTTGGACTAGAAAAGGAGACGCCTAAACAGTTAAACACGCCCGGGCGCAGAGCGTTGTATAACAACCTCAGACCTGTGGCAGAGGCTCCCGGTGGCGCGAGCGTGTCAGCAAACTCTGTTTCGTCGGTCTGGGAGGGTCGGAAAGATGAGGATCTCGAACTGGCGATCAAGATTGATGAAACTGTCAAACTCACTCGACCTGATGGTTGGCGAGGTGTTCAGGCTCGCGAGCAGGTTATTAAGGCGGCTTTGTATGGAATTTTGCAAAATGAAGATGAGGTAGAACGTATTTTCCTGATTATCAAACGGCAAGAAGAGTACTGATGGTTACAAAGATTAAGCTCGGTGACATGGTTGTGGATGTGGTGCAAAAAGACATCAAAAATATCCACCTGAGTGTATACCCACCAACGGGGAGAGTGCGTATATCGGCACCCTTGCGCATGGATGTCGACACCATCCGTGTTTTTGCCATTTCAAAATTAGGTTGGGTCAAAAAGCAGCAGCAAAAACTCCGCAATCAAGAGCGGGAATCACCACGCGAGTTTCTTGATCGAGAAAGTCACTACTTCTGGGGTAAACGATATTTACTGAAAGTTGTGGAAAAGAAAGTAGTTCCCAAGGTGGAACTCAAACATAACACTATGGTCTTGCATGTTCGCCCGGGCGCTGACATCGAAAAGAAAAAATCGGTACTGGATGAATGGTATCGTCTGCAACTCAAGGAAGCTATTCCGCCACTGTTCAAAAAATGGGAACGGCACATGGGTGTAACGGCTGAGCGTTTCATCGTGCGCAAAATGAAAACTAAATGGGGCTCATGTGTTCCAGAAACCAAAACTATTCGTCTCAATCTGGAACTGGCCAAAAAACCACCGGAATGTCTCGAATACATAGTTGTACATGAAATGGTGCACTTGCTTGAACCAACTCACAATAGCCGTTTTGTTGATTTCATGAATCAATACATGCCGAAGTGGCAATTCTACAGAGACGAGTTAAATAGATTGCCGGTACGTCATGAGAATTGGGGGTATTGATTAAAGATACGATTCCCCCAAACCGAGTTACTGAATGATCTCTCAGAGAATGCCGCCCAGATATTCAGCCAGATCGACCCGGATCGGCATGAAGTAGAGACTCGAATCGGTCCGCTGGCTAAACTCCAGTGCTTTTCTGGCAAAGTGCCGGTTCCATTCCAGGGTGGGCTCGAAATCAGGAGGGAAGATGGCGTTGTTGAGGTTGTCCCAATAGTCCTTGCTGCGCACGCTCATGACCGGGCTGATCCCCCAGAAAACATCAATCCCTGCCATCAGGTCACGGTAAATCTCCATGAGCCGTAGATCAAAGAAAGGCTGGGTGAAGAAACCTGCAGCACCGGCGTCGAGCTTGCGCTTGACATAATCAAGCTCTGTTTTGATCCCGGTCCGGTAGGGATCGATGCCAGCGTAGATTTTCAGGGCGGGCATCTGTGCCTTGATAGCGCGAATCAACTCGACCGAACTGGTGCGAAACACTCTGCGTGACATGTCTTGAGGTTGGTCGCCAGCAATGACCAGAACGCTATCGATGCCATTTTTTTCAAAGGTCTCCATCAAAGGAAAAGGCTTGCTCAGGTCGAAGTCGATGGCACGTAAATGGGGTATGGTGTGAGGGAATAAGTTCTTCGCCTGGATGCAGGCGTTCCAGCTCCTCAGTGAGAACTTGAGCAGGTCGGGAATATTGACTATATTGATGGCGGGAAAATGCTCCCGTACCTGTTGTAATTCATGCTGCAGCGATTCGTGATCGCGCGGGACCAGTTCTATAGCGATCTTGTGCAAAAGCGTATCCTCCATGATGTGTTGTATAATGTATACTAACGCTCCGGTTTGCTAATGACAACTACAGATGGGCCTCAATTTTTTTATGGAGGAAAGTTATGTCAATAACAATCGTCTTTGATCTCGGGTAGGTTCGACCGAGGCTGACCGTTGCTAGCATTGTCAAGCTTTGTCAGGAGTTAGAAATTTGTGATCAATGATCAGTAAGTCAATATTATTATTGGACGCTAGTGGGGTCAATCCCCTACGGCGAGTTCATGGAGGTAGATTTGAAAACTCTGTATGTTCTGCTTGTCATTCTGTTTTGCTCAACATCTGTGCACGCTGAAAATGTATCTATCCTGACGGAAATCGAAATGATCCAGGAAAAAATCTGGTATTTGAACAGGGATATGGGCAGGAATAAGACCTTGATCGAAGAACAGCATAAACAGCTCGAGAAACTGGGCGCCGACAACGACAAGGAACAGCTTGAGTTGAATAAACGCCTCACGGTCTTGATCCAGTCAACCACCGACCAGCAGGAGGCGACGAGGCAGCTGGAGAGCGACCTGGAGGGACTTGGAGAGTCCTTGAGCGGTTTGGTGACGGAAGCTCAACAGCAGAACAGTGTCCTGCAGGATCAGGCTGGAAAGATTAGTGTGCTAGAGGAGTCATTAAAAGCACTTCAGGCTGAACTTATGAAGAAACAGGCCGATACAGGGCAGATACTTGCTGATCTTCGTGCCCAGCTCGCTGAAGTCCGCTCACAAATGGTCGAGACCCGTTCACAGCTCGACACACTCGGCCAGGATATGGGTGGCCGAGTCGAGCAAATCGGTTATTGGGCTGCAGGTGCTATGCTGATCCTCGCCATCACACTAACCATAGGCATGGCCTTGCGCAAGAATAGAAGAACCCCAAGATAGTGGCTCGTGAGGCCGCTGGTTTTGGGTTTGACATGACCTTTAGGTCTGAAGTAGAAGTGATGCTCAGCCCTTTTATGTGGATAGCTGCCAGGAGAGAATGAATGAAGGACCATTTCCCGGATCAATGGCGAGCAATTTTACGTCATAATAATCTGGATAGCTTCGAGAGTCTGTGGAATCTGGAGGCCGGTTGGTTCGAAGAGCCCAACCAGCGCCGTGGTGGCTGGAGCGGGGTGTCCCGTTGTGATCTGGATTTGCCTGAAGGTGGCAAGGTGAGTGTTTTTCTCAAACGTCAGGAAAACCATATTACCCGCACAGTGCTGCACCCTTTTGGTATGTCAACCTTCGTCCGGGAAATACAAAATATTTTGCGTTTCAAAGGGGCGTCTATACCTGCGCTTGAACCGGTTTATTTTGCTGTTCGTAAAATCGATGGCAATCTGCGCGCTATCCTTTGCAGCGAAGCTCTTGACGGCTATGAATCTCTGGAAAATTTAGGCGAGCGTTGGTCAACAGAAGGTTGGCCTGATAGAAAAAACCGGCAACGTTTGATGGCAGCAGTCGCCTCAGTTATGTCAAAAATGCATGATCATAAAATTCAGCATAATTGTTTTTATCCAAAACATATCTTTATCCGCTTTACTGATGAAGCGATTAACGTCCGCATCATTGACCTGGAAAAGGCCAAGGTGAAAATGCTGCGTCGTTACGCAAGCTTCCGTGACTTGTACGCATTGAATCGGCATGCTCAAGGCTGGAGCCGTATGGATCGAATGCGTTTTTTGCTGATCTATCTTGGTCGTGAATCTCTGGATCGTGCCGCTAAGGAGCTTTGGAGAAAGATCGCGACTCGTACGGAAGTTAAGGGGAAAAGTAGCTTATTGTGTAACCGTTCAGCATTTTAAAAGATTGTCATTCCCGTGGGTGTAATCGGGAATCCAGATTTTGAAACCATGGATCCCCGATAGAACCATTCGGGGATGACAGATATTTTAGCAATAGTTCAGATTGTGCTGAATAGTTGTTCTATTGCTTGATAATTAGCACGGAACCACTTTTGTCGGGCATGGGGACGGGGAGTTCATCCTTGTCGGCAAAGAAATCATCCACTGCTTTGCGTGCTCCGATCCAGGCGTTGTAATCGTGAACCAGGATGATGCCTTTTTTACTCATTCGTGGATAAAAATATTTGAGACCTTCCAATGTTGGTTCATAGAGGTCGGCGTCGAGGTGGACAAAGGCAAATTTTTGTTCGGGAAAATCTTCAGGAAGACTGTCAGGGAAATACCCTTGATGAAAAGTGATGTTGTCATTTTGCGGCGATATGTAATTTTGCACCTGCGTGATTGAAGTGTCTGAAAATTTACTTCCCTTGGTATCGAAGTCCGTATGGCTTTTTTCAGCGTTTACACTGCGGTCGGTAAAGCCCTCAAAAGTGTCGAACAGATGAAGTTGTCGTTCGGGTACATAGTGATGAATTAATTTTGCCGTATTGCCTTTATAAACCCCTAACTCCGCCAATGCTCCTGCAATATTTTTCTCTATTAAAGTACGCAGCATGAGTGTGATCATGTCGCGGCGGGTATTATCCCAGGGCTCCAGGTTTTGGATCTGGCGCTTAGAGCTCTCTCCTTTGGGGTAGAAGCCACCGGTTTCACTGCGCAGGATGGCGTTGTTCCAGCGAGATTTCGGATTAATGTCCATTTGCCCCTGCATGAAGAAAGAACTGTTTTGAAAAAGTGGCGTGAATTTTTTTAAAATCGACTTGGCAAGTTTCATTGCTTGCGAGCCTCCATGGATTGGATTTAACCTTAGGAGCCTGTCCGACAATCCATGATCGGCTGCAAACCCAGCTATTTGGCCCATATTTCAGTTCCTTTTCGACCAATAGCTATGGCTATTACTCTCAAACGAGCTAAAATCTGTTCTCAAACTTCTGGGTTTTCGCTGCGACCCTTATTGTCGGACAAGCTCCTAGAAGATGTCTGGTCCTTACGGATTCAGGCTTCAATGAACTGAACGATAACTTGAAGACAAAAGTGAATCAAGTTGAAAGACTGCAAGGAGAAGCAGATGGCTATTGCTGGCAACCCTAAAAAAATGGCGCAAGATATCGCTGATGGCTTTGTCAGCTTTTCGCCACCGACGCTGAAAAGATATACCCCGACTGATCTGAAGATAATTCTGTCAAATATGGGCATTGTGCAACGGGAAACCCGGGCGCTTCAGGTGTCACAGGATGATATTGTGCAGCTTAAGGCAAAAAATACACGTTTGACGAGGTTGAATCAGGCGGAGGTTGTGCTGCGTAGTTTCTGTAGAAGGTATCGGATTCCGATTTAAATCGGGAGAACGATAGCGAATAAGGATGAGCTCGCTTTATAGTCCGGCACGTTCAGTGTAATAGCCTTTAGTTGTCATCTATACCTGCGTGTAATGCTCACGATTGAAACTTGTGCGGCAAACAGCCATGATTGTCCGACAGGTTGCAAGTAACTGTTGATATCAGAATCAAATTTTGATTTTCCGCCAGACCTCCAGCACCTTGCCAATCGTTCTAGTTTCAGGGTCAGGTTTGAAAGGGGCGTAGACCGGGTTGTCCGACACAAGAAAAACCTCCGTGCCCTTCAGTCTGTATTTTCGTAAGATCGCATCACCCCACCGGTTGTTTACCAATACGATGTCACCATTCTCGAGATCTTCTCCAGGGGAGAAGGTCACCAGGTCCCCGTCGCGGATGGTGGGGGCCATAAAGTCCCCATAAGCAATGGTGGCGTAGCACCCTGCTGGTACATTTGGGAGAGAAACATAATCTTTCATTTCCTCCTCGTTGATTTTTTCCGGGAATCCTTCCGGAATCTTTTTTAGCAGAGGGGTCTTGGTTGCGCGCGCGTCTTCGCCTGTGACGTCCGGTTCGCGGAACATGTCTCCGACACCGGTGAAAAGCCACACCTCGTTAATCCTGTAGTAGTGGCAAAGGGCTATGAGGAGGGTGTCCGATGGGGTTTTCCTCTCGCGTTCAATGCCGCTGAGGAACCCCTGGACTATGCCGAGAGACGCTGCGAACTCCTTCTGAGTCAAGCCTTTGGACTGACGGGCAGCTTTTATCCGTCTGCCGATTGATATCCTCTGAGCATCTTTTTCTTTAGTCATGGTATCTCTTGGTGATATTTTGTTGACATAATATTGCATAGTGATATATAAAGATGGTGAATCAGTTGGGATGATTTTACTGTGTATAAGTAAATATCATTTAACTTTCAGTAACATAGCATATCAAGATCAATGTTTCAATGCATAAATCTCTGTGAGATAATTGCTTAAAGAAGGAGAAAATCATGGACGGTGCGCATAGACGATTGTTTGAAATTTCGAAACTGATGCAGGGTGATCCAGAGGGAAATTCCCTTATGGAGGAGGTTCTCAACGCATGTTTTGATTATTCTTTGCTGGAGTTAAATGCGAACCCGGAACAGGCGGAAGATAGGGCTGATCAGCTGAATAGGTTGATGGCTGTTCTGCAGCGCTTCAATGTCTATGTCTCAGAGCGTTTCTCCCTATTTGAAGAAGGACTTTTCCGGGGCACTGACAATGAGGTTGCCTTATGGTCGGAAGATCTGACCTCTCAGATAATGACGAACAGGCCAAGCTGAGCCAGTTTTCACGGAGGTTGCGAATGGTCGTGTTGCTATGCTTCCCCTCGCGCTGATTTTTATGGACATAGATGGTTTTAGAAAAATCAGTGAAACCTATGGTCATTTGCGTCCTGATTCACCCTGTTTAGACTCGCCCCAGAAGTGCTACAAAGAAACCCCGCCTATATAGTTACAGAGTCTTGTTCCATATGATCTTGTAGGCAAACTTCTCTGAGTCAAGCCAGTCGAGTGTATCACCGCCGATCTGCGCAAATGGATACATCAGATAATTAATTGCCGGGCCTTGTTGTGGTGGGTTCAATTGCAGATCTCGCCCTTCACTGAGGCGAATACGATACGGATCAACGCGTCCCCAGAAATAGTCACGTAATTTATCTACCGTTGGATCATCAAGAGTTAACTTCTGCTTCAACATGGCTTTCCGTACGTCAGCCGGGTCGACAGGAACCCAGCCATATCCTGGCAAATAGAATTCAGCCCAACAATGTTGCCACTTACTTACGTCTTGATTGTCTGTTTTACCGGTACGAATGCCCAATACTTCTCTAGTGGGCACACCTGCAGCACGTGCGAGTGAAACATAGATAGAACTGATATCGGCACATTTGCCGCCAGGTCGGCGTAGGAAAGAGGTGACATCACCAACACCACATCCGGTTGTTTCGGGGTCACGATAGGTGTTCTCAATCGTCCAATCATAAACTGCGCGGGCTTTTTCAAGGACTCCCTGTTTGTTCGAAGTGATTTGCTCAGCAAGCTTTTTGACCTCGCCGGTTATTGGCCCGAGCTTGGTTGAAGAAAGATAAAGTTTGTAGTCACGCGGATCGTAAGTTGCCTCTTCCGCAGGAAAATCGCGTTTAACCTGCTCAACTCGTTCCACTGCAAAACTAAATGTGATTTGGCGTTCTGAGGTTTCCTTGGGCCAATACACATAAAGCATCGGGACACCAAAGATTCTTTCTGTGTAGACAGCTGATTCGGAATAATTGCCGTCCCATCTTATGTCGCTGATGATCTGGTAGTTATCTGAGACAGGGTATGGAATCCAGAGTTTCGCTTCTTTGCCGGGGCTGTGTGTGGAAAGGTCAAATTGCCAAGTGAACCGTCCAGTTTGTTGGTCGGCAAAAGCTGGCATCGCAATAATAAGCAGGACAAATATAAGCAACAGTCGTTTCATATTAAACTCCACGAATCTATTAAAAGTTCGGGAATAATAGCGATGAGTTGAACGTATGTCTATTTGAAATTTGATTTATTTGCAAACAGGGTTGGAAGGTGGCACCTGTCTCGTAAAGAAAGGGGCCTGATCGGCCCCTGCCAAAGGTTTAAATTGAAAGGGAAGAGAGAGACGCTGTTACAGGGGTTAGCAGGTAGGGTCAGGCATGAAAGACTGTAGGTTTTCGCCATTGACGCGGCGGTTTGAAGCCCTTTTGCCATAGAAATCGCTCTGATGACCATCTAGTCGCCGTTCTGAAACAATGTTAACAGCGGCGTGGACACGCAGCATCTATTCCACAAGCTCCTAGCGTCACGGCCTGCTAGTCCAGATAAAGATCAGTGGGATAAACACCAAGGTCAGGAAAGTACCGACCAGCAGGCCACCAATGGCGACGGCACCTAAAGGAGCCAACCGCTCCAGGCCGATGGCGGAACCGAGGGCTACCGGCAGCATTCCGGCAGCGACAGCGAAGGCGGTCATCAGCACCGGTCGGGTACGGATACGGATACTTTCGAGCATTGCCGCTCTCTTATCCAGCCCTTCGGCGATCTTTTCCTGGGCAAAGTGGATCAGCAGAATCGCATTGTTGACGATGATCCCTGAGAGCAGGATAAAACCCATCATCGCCGGCATCGAGACATGATAGCCGAACAGCAGCAGAATCCAGGCCGCACCGATGATGGTCAGCGGGATCGAGAGAATAATCATCAGCGAGATCCGGATCGAATCAAAAAAGGTGATCAGGGTGAAGAAAATCAGAAACACTGCAAAACCTATGGCTCCGGCCATACGCCCGGCGGAGTTGTTGAACTCCTTGATGTCACCAACCTGTTCCATGCTTACAGAAGCAGGCAGCGTCGTCCCTTTGAAGCTCTGCTCAAAGTTCTCCATGATATGCGAGATCGCCGCCTTCTCACGGTAGCCGTAGACATTGAGGGTGTAGTTGAGCCCTTCCCGATTGATCACCCCCGGTTCCAGATCACGACTCAGGGTCGCCATTGCCCCCAAAGGAACTTTTGTTCCCCCGGGAGTGTCGATGAGCAGAGTTGTGAGCAGTTCAAGTCGGTCACGCTGGGCCGCTGGCAGCCAGACCCGGACAGCAAAATCTAGGCTGTTGGCGGCCGGAAAAGTGCTGACTGATGCTCCACGCAACAGAGTCTGCAGCTGGGTTGTGATATCGCCATTGTTCAGACCGTAAAATGCCGCTCTGGAGCGGTCGATCTGCAGGTTGTAAACGGTTTTGTCGATATCCCAGGTTCTGGAAACCGAGACGATCCCGCGGGTTGCCTTGAGGGCCTTCTCCACCTGCTGTCCGGCCAGCACCAGGTCGGCAAAATCTGGACCGGAAAGCATGATGTCGATATTGGCACGAATGCTCGATAACGCCGTAGCTCCGTAATCAACCACCTCCAACTGCTTGATATTTTCAATCTCCGCCAGTTGCTGTCGCAGGCGGTGTTCAATCTCCCAGATGGTTTCGTCCCGCTGATAACGGTTGACGTAGGTGGCGGTTACGGCAATATGGTCGGTACCGGAACCACTGCCGATGCTCAGGACTCCCGCCTCACTGCCGATGGCTGAGGAGAGGTAGTCGAGCTGACCATTTTCAGCAACGATCCGGTTCACCTCACGGACAATCTGCTGGCTGGCTGCAATCGGCAGGTTGGGATCAGTAGTGATACTGATCCGTACCCCGCCGGTATCCATTGGCGGCATCAACTCCCGGCCGACGGTCGGCATCACCCCTCTGACACTGACCACAAACAAGATCAGCAGCACCACAAAGTAGCAGACTGCAACCGCTTTACGCTGCAGGGCCGCTTCAACCACTCGCCGGAAAAAACTCTGAATCGCATCGTTGGCTCGGCTGGTGATACGATGGAAAAATCCTTCTGCGCTCAGCAGCCATGATTGATTGAGGGTCAGGATTTTCAGGGACAAAAGTGGTACTGCGGTAATCGAAATGATATATGAGGCGGCCAGAGCCAGCAGCAGGGTCGAGGTCAGGGGCCGGAACACGGTCTGCGGGTAGCCGCCGACAAACAGGATCGGCGCCAGGGCGATCATGGTGGTGACCGTTCCGGAGAGATCGGCGAACATGATCTCTTTGGTGCCGTCCATGACCGCTTTGTGAATCTTGGAGCCGAGCTCCCGGTAGTGGCGCTCGATATTTTCCATGACCACTACGGCATCATCGAGGAGCAGTCCCAAGGCAAGAATAATCCCGGTCAGGGTTACCACGTTGAACTCGATACCGACCAGCCACATCAGGGCGATGGTTGTAGCATAGACCAGGGGGATGGTGATCAGCACCACCAGCACCTGCCGGAAACTGGCCAGAAACAAAAAAACCACGAAGATCGACATGAGGATGGCATCACGCAGCGATTCGAACATGTTGTCTGTCGACTGGACGATGGTGTCTTTCTGGGTATCGGTGATCGCAAAATGCAGCTGTGGGTACTCGGCCCGGATTTTCTCGAGCTCCGCTTCGACCCCTTCAACGGTCCGTACCACATCGGAATCAAGACCGCGCTGCACCGCCAGGGCGATGGCCGCTTTGCCGTTGCCGTAATAGGCAGCACTGTTTTCATAGTGACCGAAATAGACCTGAGCAACATCTGCCAGCCGCACATCGGTACTCAGGCGCAAGCCTTTAAGCCCCTCGAGACTCTCTTCACGGGCGGCGGATTTCAGCAGATATCGGCTCCGCTCGCTGGTCATAAAGCCGATGGCATAATCACGGTTGTTGACCTGCAGAGTGGCCAGCAGCGCTCCGATTCCCAACCCGTAACGATCAAGTTTCTGCTTGTCGACGATAATCTGCAGCTCTTTTTTGTAACCACCGAAGACATCAACATTGGCTACCCCAGGCAACTTGATCAGCCGCTGCTTAAGCCTCTGCTCAGCCAACTGACGGACATCCTCCAACGGCATCTGAGCGCTCGGGCTGACGGCGATCACCAGCACCGGAGCAGTGGCAGCGGAGATTTTATGTACCTGTGGCTGCAGAATATCACTCGGCAGTGTAGATGCGATTTTGCCAAGAGAATTGCTGACATCACTGGCTGCCATTTCAAGATCTTTGCTGTACTCGAACTCGGCGCGGATGACCGAAACTTCGTCAATTGTGGTCGAATAAACCCGTCGGACTTTCTCCAGAGTGTAGAGTTCCTCTTCAACCGGAACGCTGATATTAGCTGCGATGGTCTTAGCCGATCCGCCCGGCTGGACTATGACCACCGCGATCTCCGGGTAGTTTGACTCGGGAAACAGCTTGCGATCCTGCTTGTTGTAACCGAGGACCCCCAGAAACAGAAACAGAGTCAAAAAAGAATAGATAAAGTAGGGCCGCCCCAACAGGCGCTCGATCCAGCTGCTATTCATCCGCCGCCCCCTCAATAATTTTGACCTTTCCATAGCCTGGCAGCAGACTCAGTTTCGCTTCGGCGGCAACTGCTACCGGGCTGCTTGGGCAGGGGGTTACCAGAACAAGGTCACTGCTCTGCAGCGTGGCGGTAACTGGTTGTTCCGTAAAATGATCCTCCCTGTACAACATGACGCTGACCCCTTGCGTTCGGTGCAGCAGCGATTGTAGGGGTAGGGCACAACCACTGGCAGTGGCGGTCACCACCTTGATGGTCAGATAGCTGCCGCTGGGCAGATCAAGCCGTTGCTCCGGAGTAATCTCGGCGACACTCAGGCCTCTGTCTGCTTCATCGTAGAGACGGCTGACCACCCCGATTTCCCGGCCCCTGGAGAGAACTGGTTGACCCACTTGAATCGAGCTGGCACCGGAAGCAAAGCGGAAAATCAGTTTCTGTGGCAGGGAGTTCAGCTTAAGGATGGTACGGCCTGGAGTGGCCAAATCACCCTGTCGTAACAGGATGTTGCCGATGATACCTGCAAAGGGAGCCCTGATTTGAAGATATTCGTGCTGGCTGTTCAGGTTTTTGAGGTTCTCGCGCAATTCCTGTACTGTTGCCATTGCTGAACTGCTGTTGACTTCAGCTGCTTCCAGTTTTTCCAGAGCAAGTCCGCCAGCCTGATAGAGGGCCAGGTTGCGTTGGTATTGGGCTTGGGAATATTTCAGCTGCTGTTGTGCTGCCACCAGCCTGGCCTGTAGTGCCCTGATGCTGGCAAGCATCTCCCGGTCGTCAATCTGAACCAGCAACTGTCCGGTCTCAACCTGCTGATTTTCGTGAACTGCTAACTGAATGATCTGCCCGGAGAGTTTTGAAGAGATGGCCGCACTTTTTGCCGCTTGCAGCTCCGCCAGAAAACTGCTGGTCTGTGAAATGGTGCGGTTCTGCGCCAAAGTTGTTCTGACCGCATGGATCATCGTTGCCGCGACCGGAGTATCAGCAACCTCCTGCCGCCGTTTGTTCAACAACAGCCCGCCAGCCACCAGCAACAGGATTAAAGGAATAGTCAGCCATAGTTTTTTCATTATTTCTCTCCGCTTTCGAGCAGATATTCGAGGTGGAAGTTCGCAATCTTATAGCTGTAGCCGGCATCAATAAAGCGGCTCTCTGCCAGTTGATTGCGGGCTCTGGCATACAGCAGATCGTTGATAGAGGCAGCCCCCTGATCAAAGCGGACCTGCTCGATTGCAGCAGTCTGCCTGGTCATTTCAAGTTCGCTGCGGGAACTTCGGTAAACATTGACAGCAATATTGATTCGGGTCACCGCTTCTGTGATGGCGCGCTTCAGTTCAAGCTCGGTCTGAGTCTGTTCGTAGCGGCTCTGTTGCTCGATGATACGGGCTTTTTTCATCTTGCTGCGAGTGCTGTCAAAATCAAAGAGGTTCCACCTGAGCACCAGTCCAGCCTGCCAGACCTCCTGATTATTCCAGTCTCCGGAGTCACGATGACTGCTGTCGTTGGGGCCGAAATTCTGTCCATAGCTGGTATTCAGTACAATCTGCGGATAGAGGCTGGCAGCAACCTTGTCAGCCAGTCTGGCATTCTTGTCGATCACTAAACGGGCTGAGCGCAGTCGCTGTGAGTCTGAGATCTGGCTAGAAAAATCATCATCTACTGTGGTCATGGCTTCCTGGGTCAGCTCAATTTCTGCAAGCGGCGGGATCTGATCTATGTCCAGCAAGCTGGCGAGAGAAGCTTTCAGAATGCTGATGTTGGCGCTGATCTGTGCTTCTGCAGTCCTGGCATTTCCCAGATCAGCAGCGGTTTTCAACTGGTCGATGCGCGCTTTCTGGCCAAGCTGCAGCTCGCGGGAAACCTGTTCATACAGCTGTCGTAACGACTCGACATAAGCTCGCTGGGCAAGCTCCTGAGCCTGCAGGGAAAGAATTTGCACATAGAGGGTTTTGACATTGTAGACCAGCTGTTCCCTGCTTAACTTCAAAGCTGCCGCTGCCAGCTCTTTCTGCAGTTTCGCAACCTCGATAGAGCTAGTATGGGCGAAGCCTGTAAACAGCGAAACCTCATAGATAATCCCGGTGGTAAACAGATCTTCAGTGGTCGGTACCGCCGTTGGATTAGCAATGATCGAGCCGGGGGTTAAAGGAGCCAGCGTGTGGGGCAGATTGTAGTGGGTGTAAGAGGAGACCAGCTCCAACCGACCGAACTGCTGTCCCTTTTGCTCGGAAATATCAATGTGTGAGGCATCCAGTTGCAATTGCTGCTTGTGCAGCTCGGGATTATTACGCAAAGCCAGCGCAACACACTCATCAAGGGAGAGTGCCAGACTCCGGGAAACCGGCACCAGGGAGAAGCACAGACATAGGAGGCTTAAAAGATATAAATACTTTGAAGATTTCATCGTCATTTTCCCCTTATGCACAGTTCGATGGCAAATACAGCTCCGGGGCGCTGATACCGCGACGGTAAATTTTAAAGACTTCAGGAGCTACCAGGCGCATCTGACCCATCTTACCGGCAAGCATCGACTGCATTACCAGACCCTGGATGGTACCGATAAACAGACTGGCCGCCGCCTCCGGGTTGAGCTGAGGATCCAGCTCTTCCGCCTCCAGGCCAGCGGCGATCAGTTGCTTAACTCGCTCGCTGTAACAACAGAGAAATGTCTGTACGATCCGCTTGGAAGCTGTCTCTTCGGCCCGTTGCAACTCACCAAACAATATGCGTGGAACCCCCGGGTGATTTATGACAAATTCAACATGCGCTATAAAAACCGCCTCCAGAGCCGCCTGGGGGGAAGAGACGGTCCGGGCAGCCTTGTCAACCCGTGCCATCAGTCGTTCAGCCACCCATTCCATGACCGCCTGCAAAATTGCATCTTTACTGGGGAAATGCCGGAACAGAGCCCCTTGGGTCAGCCCCATCCGTTTGGCAATCGCCGCAGTGGTGATATCATTGGGGTTCTGTTCCGCGGCCAGCTCAACCACCGTCGCTACGGTGACGGCCCGGCGCTGCTCTGCTGGCAGGTGTTTGTTTGGTTTCTTCATCAGGCCTCTCTGGCAAAGATAGTAATTGATTACTATCTTTAGGTTAGCGGCTGTTGCACTCCAAGTCAAGGGGGATATCCAACAAGAGCAGCGGAGTAACCATTCAATAGGTAAAATCAAAACAGCAGTTATCTGCTTTTCATCCACCTGGCGTTGCCGTAATTGCGGTTTTCTGCACAGCGGCAACAGCGCCCCGCAACTCTGTCCGGCCTGTATTCATCCGCAGGCACATTTTGAACTGCTTGGGGAAAACTGGTAACAGCAGAACACATGAATACCGCAATCGCGTCGGATACTGAGCCAGCTAATGCTCCTGTCCGCTCCACCGATAATTATATGTGGTCAGTTGAATAAAGTCTGATCATTGTTACCTCATGAAAAAGAAAAGGCTCACCCAGTTAGATATGAGTCATGGTAGTCTTATAGTAAGCCTGTTCTGTCAAAGTGAGGATGTGCAATGAGAATGATGGCAATACTTTTAAGCTCTGCTGTTTTTGTTTATTTCATAACTGGGGTCAGAGGCAGCCTTACGAAGAGGGTTAGGTTCTATTTTGCCTTGGGGGCATTCGTTGTTGTGTATCTGTTGACCATGATTCTGGTTTTTGTTGGAGGGAATTCTTGACACTACCGGTACCGGACACGAACCGGAGCCCAAAAAGCAAAAGCGACCCCGGGAAGGTCGCTCTCATGATGCTGATGGTCGGGATGACTGGATTCGAACCAGCGACCCCCTGCTCCCGAAGCAGGTGCGCTACCAGGCTGCGCTACATCCCGTTTCAGTCTTGAAGTAAGTAATTAGAGCGGGATTTTTATCATACAAAGCCGCTAATTGGCAAGGCATTTTGGCATGTTCGATAGTGATGAGGCAAGAATTTATGAAGGGTTTATGATTGGATCTTGCTGCGAATCTTTTTCTTGTCTTCTGAGGGTAGTCTTGCTATTAGCTAAACCATGAAACTTCTGATGCTCTACACAGACCGCTTCGCCTACACTCCTGCCAGCAAAACTCTCGAAGATGAGCCGGATTGTACTGAGCCTGGTGAGATTACCGCAACCGTAGTAGGTTTGATTCACGCTGAGGCTGTCGATGAGGAGAATGTGTCGAGAGTGGAGAAGAAGCTGGTGAAGAACCTCAAGTGGGGGGCGCGCAAGAACGAAACCCAACGTATCGTCCTGCATACATTCTCGCATCTGGCCGAAACCAAGGCCTCACCTGAATTTACCAAGGCTTTGCTGGCAAGAGCCGCCAAACGCTTACGTGGTTCCGGCTACGAAGTCTGGCAGACGCCTTTCGGCTATTTCCTTGATCTTGATCTGCAGGCACCAGGTCGGTCAACGGCACGGATATTTACTTCGTTCTGAAAAATTTTGCTATTCCGCTTACCATTAAAGATTGTCATTCCCTATGGTGTAATCGGGAATTCAGATCCTCAATCCCCCCTGTTTTACAGGAGGGAAGCGAGTACCACGAGCAGGGGGGTGTTTTTGATAATTTAGTATATGTCCTGAATCGTTATACAATCAAAAGCAACACCGTCGCGTCCCGACAGACGCCATACTTTTTACAACGCCAAAGAAAGTTACCCGGCTGTCGGCCGGGACCGACGGTTTTAAATGGTTTTGTTTTTCAGCTTGAGATACAAGTTAAAACTATCACTCCTTTAACCTCACCCGTAACTGCCCCTCGCTGGCCTCTATCTCTTCAATGCCATCGGCAAAGGCTCCCCAGAAGCCTTTTTTATCTCCAAACTCCTCTACCAGATCAACATTTTTTATGTTACCGAGCCAGGCATTGGGGATCGGCACCCCCCAGAGGCTGATGCCTCGTAAAGCCACGACCGGTTTGTTGTTTTTATAGGCCAGTTCAAGACCTGCGGTAACTTTCAGAGTTTGCCCGCCGAGTAGCGGTAACTCCTCATCAAGTGGAATCAGCAGCTTCGCGCTGGCCAGATCCTGAGAAAGGTTGATGGCCAGTTTTGTTGCCAGGTCTGTATTCTGCGCTAGCAGGGCGTTCAGTTCACGTTCTGTGAGGATAATCTCCCGATCAGCATCGGTCTCACTGTAGTGTTCAGGGTATAGAGTCCCGTCCTGACTGGCTTGAAGACGTTGTTTGTGCAGTATTTGTGATCTCTGTGTACTGTCCAGCCGTTCCAGCTTGCTTGCCAGTACTTGTTTTTCGTTGGCATTCAGGGTTACCGGTTTGAAGGAACCTGGGAAGAGGTAAACATAGACAACCCATATTGCAATCAGAGTTGCAATGATGCTGGCAATAACAGTAATAGCAAGGATCTTCAGCCAGCTAGAGTTGGATCTCTGACCCTGTGGTGGTGTTTTCATGGAATCCGTCAGCTTCTGCAGCCCATCATTCATGGCAATGTCCTGATTTTGGAGGTCACAGTGTGAATAGCCGTGTCAAAGCAACCGGATTTTCGCTTCGGCCATTATTCTCGGACAGCCCCATAGTGGTCTTATTAGCTCGGATTCCAACCTCAACTCGTCCTACCTTGAGTGCAGTATCCTCTGTCGCAATTGCTTTGTTTTTGGGATAGTTGCTTCTTCGACTCTATTGCCATTTTGCAAATACGCAATGAAATTAGCCAGATATCCCGGCATATCTGCATAGTAAACCTCTGACCATTGTAGCTTGTTTAGCTGCTTCAGCAAGCGCAGGGCTTCTTGCTGCTTGCCATTTTCAGCGGCGAGCTGTGCCATCTGCAATTTGATAAAAGTGTCATTCTGGAATGAATCTGAGGCCAGCTTGAGCATGCGTAAAGCTTCGTCCGGGCGCTCACTCGCATAGGCACGTTTGCTTAATTCAATATATTCAAGAGCGAACAGATGGTCGAGTGAGACAGCTTGCGCGAGGAGTTCAAGAGCTTTTCCACCCTCTTTATGTGCGCTGGCAGAGCGATAGAGGTTGAATTTGATCCAGGCTTTATCAGGGGCTTCCTGCTCCTGTGCTTCATAGAGTTCCCGAACCTTTTCTTTCTGAAAAAAATTACCCAGGTAAAGAGCGTCGCGCTGACGCTGCCAGTTGAGTGGAATCGGTTGATCAAGTAGCACAGGATTCTCGATCAGTTCGGTGATGATCTCGCCGAGAAAGCGCACATCAAGCGAAATCTGATTATCCAGATGACCGTAGGAGAAGGTAACGGCCAATGTTTTCAATTGCATCTTCTTCAGGGTCATCAAGGTGTTGAAGATGATGTCGAGCATTGGCGTGGCAATTTCGTTTTTGTAGAGAGGCTGGAAGTAACTCAAATCAATATGGACCACAACCGGTTGCTGCAGTTCTTTGAGCTCTGCAAGAGCTGCTGCGGTAAAATTCGTGCCACGAATTGAGCCATGAAAGCTTCGCCCGTTCAACGTCAATGATGTCGCTTCTTGCGCGTCGGCAATACCAGCCTCTTTTAGCTGAGCAGAAAATTTGTCGAGACTTAACTTCAGTTCCTGGTCACGTAATGGCAGTACCCAGGCTAATTCCCGAAACCAGCCGTTTCGCAGGGCGGCATCAACTGTCATGCCCGATAAAAGTAACGGTTCGGGGTTGCGATCGCTGCCTGCCAAAGCAATATCTACGACATCGGCTGTATTGACCAGAGTGCTTACCTGTTTGCGCAATTCTTCAGGCACTGGTTGTAAATGCGGGTTGTTGGAGAGTAGCAGCAGGGTGGGCTGTTCTGCCGCTGCACGTCGCCAGACAGAGAGTGCCGCAGCCATAGTTTCAAAACGGTAAACAGTTGTCGGTTCGCCAAGCAAGGTGGTTGTGGTTAGTGGTTCAGTGTCAGTTCGGACATTAACAAAGATTCCATTCGGGTTAAGCACGGGCGAAGTCGGACGTTCCTGATCATTGTAAGGATTACAGGCTGTTTGCAGTAACAGCATGCAGAGTAGCAAGAGCCAGCGCAACATATTCACCTCTTTTGTGTTAGGATTTTGTGGATTGTACTCGTTTGTCAGCTTTAAGTCAGCAATTCCAGTTTTGTTATTTTGTAACCAAACTTGTTAGGAGTATATTCTAACGTGTGGATTAAAAAGTCAGTATATTGTTGTGGTCTCCTTGATAAGTAAAGAAGAAAGA
>JAMONP010000074.1 GCA_027065695.1 Desulfuromonadales bacterium
TTTATCGAGCAGGGGACTCAGACAGAGTTGCGGGCACGCTGTGGTCTGGATGTCGAAGGTATTGTTGCTACGATTAAGGGTGCGTTGGGCAAGGATTAGATGTTAGTTGCCACATAAAACAGATGAGAAACATGTGGGAACTTTTAGTTTGAGTTGACCCGTTGAAAGGGGTTGTCAGATTATACAGGGCAGGGTCAGGCCTGTAAGAATGTAAGTTGAGGGCTTGGGACACCCTTTTAGGTTGTCCAGGATGTTCTACACTGTTCGTGATGATGGAAACAAGGGCAAAGCAGGTGTAACGTTTGCTTTGCCCCTACGCGGGAAGGACCATTGTGATGTATGCCGGGAAAGGAGGAGATTCAACGATTAAATAGGGATACTTAGCTTTCTCTATCTATCCAATTTTCAAGCTTTAATTCTGGAACTCGTAAGAACTCCCTAGTGTTGTCGCTGACAAGTGTAGCATCCAGCGCCACCGCATGGGCGGCGATAAGAAGATCATTTGCGCCTATAGGTGTGCCTTGTCGTTTTAGGTATGCACGAATTTTGCCATATTCATGGGTCGCCTGTTCTGGCCAGTCCAGAATCCTTATATATCCCAGGAAATTAGCTAACGCGGCCATGTTCTCCTCTCGTTTCAGAGAGAGTTCAACTCCATAGCAAAGTTCTGCTAGAACAATACTTGAAATTGCTACTTTACCAATAGTCGTACGAACTATCTTTTCCTTCACTTCGGCAGGGCATTTTTTGATAATTGCAATGCAGATATTTGTATCCAACAGATATGTCATAGAAGTGATTCCCGTTCTTCAGGGACTAACTCTTCAATGTGGTCTGGAAAATCATCGGTGAATTGTTTTGCCGTGGCAAAATACTGGGCCCATGATTTCGGCTTCGGGCTCAGGATAATCTGTTCACCAACCCGTTCTATGTACACTTCATTGGTGTTAAAACGGTATTGTTTTGGGATTCGTACCGCCTGGCTTCGGCCTGTTATGAAAACTTTTGCTGAATCTTTTTTCATAATTGCACCTCGCATGAAATATCTTAGAGTCAATTGATATGTATTATTAGTATATAGCACGCACAAAAAGAGTCAAAATGAATTTACTGCGTCAAATTTAGGAAAGTGGGATGTAGTTGACCAACCTGAATAGATGGGCATTAGACCAGCGTAAAAAAATCATAATAATCAAAACTGCCTAACCCGCCCGGCAGTCGGGTGACTTTCTTAGTCAGGATTCATGTCCGTACAGCTAAAGCCAAAACCTTTGATGGCATTACAGGTATTGAGAGATCGCAACGCTCCGGCATGGCTGAGGCCCTTGATATAACCGTTGAACAACACATCTTTCCACTTAGGATGGCCGTTTTTTTTAAGCTCGATTTCGTTGACCCGCAGGGCAAAATGGACCGAGCCGACCAGGTCGTTGGCCAGGCCCTCCTCCTCCTGAATCATGGTTGCCAGAACCGAGCGGACAGCGTAGGTCTCAACTTCCTTTTTTAACCACGGGTAGTCTTCCGGGCCCAGGCTGGCACGAGAATAGAATTCGGTGACCTTGTCGAAACGCGGCAGAGACACCAGTTCAAGGCCGCTCTGATTAACCAGCAGCGGATAGGGCTTTCCTGCAGTGATAATCACAAGATCTATAGTTCCGGCTTTGAGGTTGGCGAAGGCGGTTTCATAATCGTCCGGGCGGTATTTAAACTTCTTGCCATAGGCCTCTTCGAGCACCGCAGCGGTTAAGCATGACCCGCTGTTTTCTGAACCGCAGGTGACCACAAAACTCTCCTGGCTGGCAAAATCAAGTTCCCTGCCCAAGGCTTTGATGACATGGATCTCTTCCCGGTAAAGCGGCATAACTACTCGTATCTCATCATCGATCTTGACTGAGGTATTGCGATAGAGGTTTTTCGCTGCCTTCATGAATGCATCGACCTGGAAGATAGCGAACTCCGTATCGTTGTTAAAGAGTGCGACGATATTATCCCATGACCCCTGTGAGGGGAGTACCTGCAGATGTACACCGGTACGATCAGTAACTCTGGAGATCTCCTGGCCAATCTGGTAGTAGGTCCCTTGCTCCAAGCCGGTCATCAGACGTAGTTCGACCGCTTGGGATTGAGATAGCCAGCAAACTGAAAGCAGCACTGTTAACAGAAATCTTTGCATAAAAAAGTTCCTTTGGATGGGTGCTGAATCGACTCAGTATGCCCCTTAATCTGACTTCCCATGTTTTTTTAACTGATGAATGATACCTGCTTTTTCGAGAGCTATAGCGGCGTGGTGTGCCAGTTGTACCAGAAACTGCAGGTTCTGGTCTGTGAATGGTGTGCCCTCTGCGTGGCCGAAGAGGATCATGAAGCCGATGGCACGGTCACGATGGTAAAGTCGTACAGAGAGAAGACCAGGCTTTTCGACCAGGGGTTGTTCCTCTGTTGTGACACGGTCCATCATGTAAGCTGGCAGGTGTCCAGGAACGACCATCGGGCTGCCGCTGCGGGCAATATCAAGAATAAGGCCTTCTGGTAGTTTGTCCGGGTACTTCTGGGCAAAGGCCACTGAAATTCCACGACTCATCTTAATGCCGAAATGGCCGTGACCATTGCCGCGAATCAGGGCAAGCAGAGCCCGGTTTGCGTGTAGGGTGCCGATGGCAGCGTCAAGCAGTCGACTCAGAAGATCACTGACTTCAATAGCTGAATTGATTGTTTCGATTGCTTTACTGAGAGCAGGCATCCTCCCATAAAGAATGCTGTTATTCTAATACACCTGCATTAACCATCAGGTATAAAAAACGATAGAGTTCGTAGTCCATCATGGCTGATTCGACGCAGAGGTCATTGATAGTGCGTTTGCCGTCTATCAGAGCCAGGGCCGACTCCTGCTGGGGTGAGAGGTTGACAGTCTCAAGTTTACTGCGGCCCTCCGGACAGAAAGTCAATACTGTATTCAGGTTGGGAAGGGCTTGGCGGATTGCAGTCCACTCCGATTTGTGATGAGAGGCCTCGCGAATCAGGTTAATAACTTCGATAGAAACACTCTCCTCCGGGGGCAATGAACCATCATCAGCGAAAACCTGATAGCGACCTTCATGGAACAGCATCAATGAATAGATTGTGACCTTGGCCTGGTGTGTGAGAGCATGTCTGAGCCCTACCAGGTCAATCAGGCCCAATTTAAGCAGTGCTTCACCGAAACGCAGTCCCGGCTCCTTTGTTACCAGAGCCATTCCTTGATCGCATTCTTCCCTGGAGAGTAGCTCCTCACGTATCAGCAGGTTGCCTAGCTTGTTCCAGCGCACTCCTGACTCTGAAGTTGTCGTATTCTGTGTCAGGGCACCGGAAACTTGACCGCCGGCAAAGTAGACCAGCTTTTCACAGGAGCCCTTGGTTACTTGCAGGACCACTGGTCTCGGCATATTGGCGCAGCGTTTGAGCAATGTCGGGACGTTACCAGGAGCCAATTGGCCAGCTTCAATAATAAGTTCTTCATCGATCGGCGTTTTCTCTGGAGTTGGAGTTGAAGTTGAAGCAGCAATCTTTTCACACTCCAGAACAACTCCAATGTCCGGTGCTGCCTCCAGCCTGGACTTTGGTTTTTTCTCGCTTTGCCAGCGCAGCACAAGCAGGCATGTCTTGATGAGAATTGCGACAAGGATAACCAGAGCGATAAAAAGTGTCAGCCGTTTGCTCGATACAGTTTTTTCTTTAGGCGTTTCAGGGGATGTCGCTTGTTTCTTTAAAGGTAGTTTGGCTTTTAGCTGTTCCTTGGCCTTAGGTTCAACCTCAGCTTTGGCCGGTTCCTGCACTATAGGTTTCGGCGGTACTTCTGTTTTGGGCGTCCGCTTATCTGCTGTTCTGACTACAGGTTTGGCTGGCGCTTTGGCGGTAATCTGCGGAGCTTTTTGCTGTATCCCAGGCTTTTCTGGTGAAACTACAGTTTTTTTCGGAAGCTGTGGTGTCGGTTTTGGTTTAAGATCTGGGGACGGTACAACTTTCTTTTTAATCGGAACAGGTTTGACTGGTAAGGGGGCAGGTTTGATGATCTTGCGCTTGAGAGCTTTTCCCGGCGCGGTGATGCCTGCAAACCCAAGTTTCTTCATGATTCTGCGGCCGTTGTTACTTGTGCCAAGTTTTAGAAAAGCCTCTTTTATTCTGGTTGCCTGACTGTTGTTCAGATTGCTGCGAATCACCAGAGCCAGCGGTGTTGCTTTACTGCTTTCAGCATGCAGGTCAGCAAGATGTTTCAGTGACCCTGCTGGTTGTTGCTTGATGTACTCAGGGGCAACGATGGCCGCATCGACTTCCTGGAAGCGCAGCAGCCAGTTGCTGAGGGCGGCATCATTATCAAAGCGACGTACTATGACGATTGTTCCCGTGGATTTTTTTAGTTCTGCACCCAGTAGATCAAGGGTTGCCTGGCTATACTCGGAGAGTGGTGCAACAGGAGTCATGCCTAGAGTTATGCGTGCTTCTGCAGGAAGATATAAGCTACCCAGCAGGATGGTACTACACAGGCATGTTAAAAGAAATTGTTTCATGATCCCCCATAGAAACGTTGTCACTAACAAAGATAAGATTACAAGGTTGGATAGTAAAAATTAAATCCGCTAAATAATAGCGAATACCGCTGGTTGAGACAAGTAGTAAACGATCTCATATTAGTAACATGTTCTCATTGAGTAACGATGCCCTTGCGTTTTTTACGTTAGGAGCTTGTCCGACAATAAGGGTCTTCAGCCGATCATGGATTGTCGGACAAGCTCCTAAGAGGCAATAAGAACACTAATTAACCCAAGCGTAAAGCATTGTAAACCGCCCCGGTGAATAGGTTGACAATGTCTGGCGGCAGTGATAATTTCTTCATCCACGGGTCATCGAAAACTAACTTGGGTGCTGATAATGAATGACTGGCAGAAAGAGCTTGATCAACTGGATCGGCAGGGGATGCTGCGCACCTTGCGTGTTACTGAGGGTGGTCAAGGGCCGAAGGTTTTTGTCAACGGCCATGAAGTCCTGCTGCTCTGTTCCAATAATTACCTCGGCATTGCCGATCATCCTGCTCTGGTTGAGGCGATGTTGGCCGCAACCCGGCAATTTGGTGCCGGTTCTGGTGCAAGTCGCTTGATTTCCGGAACTCTGCCGACCCATGTGGCCTTGGAAGAGCGGATTGCGAACTTCAAGGGAACCCAGGCTGCGCTCATGTTTAATTCCGGTTATGCGGCCAATACGGGAATTATTCAGGGGTTGTTAGGCCCGGATGATGTCATCTTTTCTGACGAGCTTAACCATGCTTCAATTATTGATGGTTGTCGCTTGACCACAGCCCGTACGGTTGTTTATCCCCATTGCGATATGGCTGCTCTTGCGGAACTTATGGAGCGGGAGAGGCCAAAGCGTAAAGGACGTTGGTTAGTTGTCACCGATGGCGTTTTCAGTATGGATGGCGATATGGCTCCCCTTGTGGAGCTCTGTGACCTTAAGGAAGAACAAGATGCCCTGTTGCTGGTGGATGATGCTCATGGCACCGGCGTACTTGGCAAAACCGGTCGAGGTACGGGAGAATATCTTGATTGTCTTGAGCGCATTGATCTGCACATGGGAACGCTCGGTAAGGCTCTTGGCTGTGCCGGGGCCTATCTTGCTGCAGAACGGGCAGTGATTGATACGCTGATCAATCGTAGCCGGTCTTTCATCTTCTCGACAAGTTTACCTGCGGGTGTCGCGGCTGCCGCCATGGCGGCGTTTGATCTTGTGGACAGCGAGGAGGGCCGGGGGATGCGTGAGAAACTTGAGCGTAATCGCGTTCAACTCGCAGAGTCATTAACCTCTGGTGGGATGAACTTGCTAGGTAGTACGACACAAATTATCCCGGTATTGACAAAAGAGCCGGAGCCGACCATGAAGATGACCGGCTGGCTGCTCGAAGAAGGGGTTTTCCTGCAAGGTATCCGTCCGCCGACTGTGGCATCGGGACTTTGCCGCCTGCGTGCGACGGTCATGGCCAGTCATGATGCGACTGATCTTGAACGTGCAGCGGAAATGATTCTTGCCGTTTATAAGGTTTTTGCAGAGTGAACTAAGGTCTTTGCTGCATGAAGGAGAGTTGTTTTAACTATCTGGATGGACGGTAGTTGGTATTGGCATGAGGTTGGTCAGGGACAGCCTCTTGTTCTGTGCACGGCTGGTCTATGTTGGCGGTGGTGTTTCAGTTAGGTTGCTGGCAAGCTCTGAGGTTATTCTTGCGATTGCTGAAAAACCGCGAGCCTGATCAAACTTTTTGCAGCATATGGGTCCTTATGCGCATTCAAACCCCTCCATCAGGGATTCGACTATTTTACGAGCTTCTACTGAGGTAACCTGATAAAAGACTTCAACGCCATCACGTTTGCCCTCGATGACCCCTTTGTTTTTGAGTAAGGCGAGGTGTTGTGATACGGTTGCCTGTGGTAGGCCAAGACATTCCCAGATTTTCTTGACATTGCAGGACTGGGACATAAGGCCCGCAACAATCTTCAAACGGATCGGATGGCCGAGAACTTTCAGGATTTCTGCTTCGTGAATAAAACTGATGGATGTATCGAATTCAACGTTTGCCATAATTGCCCCTCTTTTATAATTGAATATATGGATATTAATCCTCCAATAGGCAAAAAGTCAAGATATTCATCTTGCGTGCGTCTTACCCTCGACTCTGGATGATGCAGGTATTAGACTAAGGTCTTACTAATGGGAAATTACCTTTGGTTCGCATAGACTGATTACAGATTTAAGGAATTATTGATGTTACTTGGTGTCATACTTGTCATTGCTGGGTTGTTACTGCTTTATTACGGTGCTGAATACCTGGTTACCGGAAGTTCACGGCTGGCTCTTTCCTTTGGTGTGCGCCCACTGGTGATCGGTCTGACAGTTGTGGCTTTTGCAACTAGCATGCCTGA
>JAMONP010000075.1 GCA_027065695.1 Desulfuromonadales bacterium
ATAAGTGTTGCATCAAAACTAGTTAAACGAACGTTTGATCGGCAGATTATTTGAGGAGAGTCTTGGGGTCAAGCGAAAAGAGTCTTGAAGGGCCAGCGCGAATCTTTAAAAGACTGTCACTGGGTGTTTGTCGGGTTTGATTGGCCTGTGTTTAAAAGGTGAGGGAAGGTGTCCCGTGCGGCATGCTTTGCCAGATCACGGGTGATTCGTCCTCCGCCGCAACCAATTTCGAGGACCTCTTTGCCGAACAAGTCATAAACAGAGAGAATGGCTTTGATATGTTGATCGGTTGGATCTTGAACCATAAGTCTTAATGGACAGGACCTTAGATTAAGCAAATGATTGTCCCGCCATACTCCTTCACTTTCTAATTCTAGAGAATCATTCTTGCGCAAACTTCTGGCGCTTCCAAAGGGAATAGATGCCCATATTTTTCATTGATTTCTATAGAAGAGTTAGATGACCGTTGCATCCATTCATTTCGTACCTCCTGGGTGAAAAAAAGCGAAGGCTTTCCTGCCAAGACCTGGATAGGTAATTCAACTTTCCTCAAATATTTCCAAATGGTGGGTGGCAACGCATAATTTGAAGCCTCCCATTGCGCAGGATAAGTTAAGGTGAATTTGCCATTATTGGTTAGCTGCAACCCGAACTCTGCAAAATCTTTAAGCACGGCATCACTTATTCTTTTGTAGGATTTATCCTCTCTGTAATAGTCAAAAAAGGCCTCTCTGGTCTCCCAGACGTCTTGTTTTTCCAGGCCGCTTTTAAAAGGTTGAAAATATTTTTTTATAAAATAGGGCGTGAGCCTGACGGCTAATCCAAGGAATTTAGAAACAGATGCGGGTTCAATGAGTATTAACGATTTGAAAAGGTCCGGGCGTTTGGAAGCAGCAATAATGGCAGCAGTAGCTCCCTGTGAATGGCCGATGGCGACAATGGGCAGACTGTATTTCTGTTCAATAAAAGCAATGAGATCATCAGCATAGACTTCCCAATTGGTTTGTCGCGAAGGCTTGCCAATATTAGGCCAGCAAGCTCTAGGTGGCAAACAACTCAATTTATATTTAGGGATAAGTTGTTTCAGGAAAGCTGAATATGTGCCGAGAGGGAACCCGTTGGCTGAATAAAATACAGCATCAATTCCTTCATCATTAAGCTGTAAGTATTGAGCCTCTTTGCCACGAATTGTGATGTGTTTAAAAGTAGTATTCATTGCGTAGAAAAAACTCGCAGGAGCAATCATCAAATGCAACTCATGACTAATCCCTCGCCGTGCATACCTCTTCGAGAGATTCAATCATCAAAAATTTGACCGAAAGCTGTTTCCATTTTCTGTCGATTATCCTGAGGAACACCACGAGTTCCTTTCAACTTACCATCAATCAAATCGGTGACAATGCGGAGGTGCAGATCGTTTTTACTTGCCCAGGAATTGAGAGTTTCGTCCATCTCGATAAGTTTATCGTCGATAACTTTTTTACGTTGTTCTATATTCACAGAGTGACCTTTAGCAAGAGTAATAGTTATTAAAGAAAACCACATAATTCTCATAGTTATCGGTGTGGATTCTCCCCTACTATTAGTAATACATATTGAAATAAATAGCGATTCAAATCCCAGCGGGAAGAATCAAATTAATGTTCATATTTTTCGGCTTACCCTAGGCGGCTGTCGGACTATACGGGCCGTAGCAAAAATTCGGAAGTCTGAGACCAGATTTTGGCTCGTTTGAGGTTAATAGCCATAGCTATTGCTCGAAAAGGAGCTGAAATATGGGCCAAACAGCCGGATTTGCAGCCGGGTCATTGATAGTCCGACAGCCTAGTGTCATGTCAACAACGAACTGACGCATCTAACTGGTTCTTTTCCGCGCCAGCGTCGTTCTGTCTTAGGCCATGTAGCTACAACTATTTAACTCAAGACATGCCTTGCTGGCACAAAAATAACTGTGTTGCTCCACCAGTCGTATCTTTACGATTATCAAAAGTCACTACTTATGAGAAGAATATTGGCTTATTATTGATAGACACATTTTGATCAGATTTTATAACTCTAAAAGTCATAATGCGGATTGAATATACAAACTTTATTGTCGGCTGTTTGGCTGGCAAGTTGGTCGGTAACTATCTCTCTGCCAGAAATCCACAAAACGATGGCCACTTGGATCAACTTCTGGTGGCCATTTCTCTTTTCGGTATCAGGGCAACAAAAAAGCCCCACGGAAATCCGTGAGGCTTTCAAATTATCTGTAAATACAAACTTTACATTTTGCGAACATTTGACGACTGGGGGCCTTTCTGGCCTTCAGTGACATCAAAATTTACCCTGTCTCCTTCGGCGAGAGATTTGAAACCGTCGCCTTGGACTTCAGAGAAGTGTACGAACACATCCGGTCCATTGTCCTGCTCGATAAAACCAAAACCTTTTGCGTCGTTGAACCACTTCACAGTACCTTCAGCCATTTTTAACTCCATGCTCCCTTCTGGGAACGTTTTGGTTGTGCAACCATATCTGCTTAAAAATAAAAAACACGCAACCATAAAAGGTCTGCGTGGCATATTTGTGACTGATTAACTTTTAATCTCGTCCAACAAACTATCTCTGCACAAACGTTTAAGTTCACTAAGCCTATCACAGCCCCCTCCTGAATGCAATGTTAATATCATCTTCGGTTTAATGCCATGTTCTCTTGGTCAACTTTGTGGCCCTAGCAGCCGGTCGGACAATCATGGCTGAAGCGAAAATTGGGGGGTTTTGAGACCAGATTTTGGCTGATTTGAGAGTAATAGCCATAGCTATTGATAGCAAAGGAGCTGAGATATGGGCCAAACGGGTGAATTTGCAGCCAGCTCATTATTTTTTGATTGCCACTTGACAATTCTGACCGAAGAGGTAATATATAATCAACAGAACATGCTTCTTCATGTTCTCCTCCTAAGAAAAAGATAAAAACCCGTTGCCCCACAGTTCACCCTCCTGGCTGTGGGGCTTTTTTTCTAAAATACAAGGTTCTGAAAAACCCGTATGCCCAACAGTTGGGACAACCAAGGCCGATTCATCTGTCCAACCTATTCTGGAGATAAACTATGTCCATGCGAAAAACAACTATCCTGATTTTTACCGCAATTTTGTTCTCAATCGCTCCCCTTGCCGTTGCTTCTGAGCAAGAACATCACCAAAAACCAGCTACAGATAATGACATTCAGGTGTCGCCTGATCTTAAAAAACTACTTAATCAGGAGATGTCGGCAATTCAGGATGGTATGATGGCTCTGATTCCGGCAATGTCATCCGGGAACTGGAAAGAGGTTGCCAGTATAGGCAAGAACATCAAGGCCAGTTTCATAATGAAGCAGAAACTTACCAAAGCCCAGAAAGAGGAATTGCAGCGGGTTTTGCCGCCGCGTTTTATTGAGATGGATCAGGATTTCCATAAATCATCCGGGATGTTGGCGCATGCGGCAGAAATGAAAAATGCCGATGTTATGAACTTCTATTTTTCCAAACTCAATCAGGCTTGCGTTTCCTGTCATTCAAAGTTTGCTGCAAATCGTTTTCCGGGACTGGCTATGACCGCAGATGGAGCTGACCATCACAACTAAGTATGGTAACAAGCTTATGCCATCATTTAATCTATAAAACTATGACCATCCGCTTCTAACTCCCAGATGTCCACAGTTTTTTAACTATCTTACCTGATCTTCCGTGCTACGTTTGTTAGCGCCTGGGCCGCTTCTGATTCGGGGTGTTCCAGAATAAAGGGTTTACCGCTGTCACCGGACAGAACCATGCGTGGATCAAGCGGAATCTTCCCAAGGAAGGGAACCTTGCGTTTCGCGGAGAGTTCCTCTCCGCCGCCGCTCTTGAAGATATTAGACACCTCGCCGCAATGTGGACAGCAGAAGCCACTCATATTTTCAACGACTCCGAGCATATTCAGATTGAGTTCGCTACAGAAGCTGATCGATTTCTCAACGTCAACCAGAGCGACATCCTGGGGTGTGGTGACCACGACGGCTGCGGCACCCTTGCCGAGCAGTTGTGCTGCTGACAATGGTTCATCACCGGTGCCAGGTGGGCAGTCAACGACCAGGCAATCGAGCTCTCCCCAGTTAACATCGGCCAAAAACTGCTGAATGGCACCATGTTTCATCGGACCACGCATGATCATTGCCTGGCCGACATCTTGAATCATAAAACCGATCGACATTACCTTGATGCCTTCGAACTCAAGAGGGACGATGCCTTCATCGTTCGAGAAAATTGGCTGTTTGTTCAGGCCAAGCATGGTTGGCAGGCTTGGGCCGTGCAGATCGATATCAAGCAGGCCAACCTGTTTGCCCTCTTTAGAGAGTGCCAGCGCCAGGCTGACAGCCATGGTGCTTTTGCCGACGCCGCCTTTGCCGGACATGACAAGGATTTTCTGGTCGATATTGCAGAGACGACTTTCCAGTCGCTGGCGAGCTTGAAATGCTTCGTCATTTTCTTGTGGATTTTGGGATTTTGCGGAACAGGATGAGTCGTTGCAGCTATTACAGTCACTATGGTCTGTCATTGTCTGGGGTTCCTTTTCCGGAGAGCATCTGTCAAAGTTAATGGCGATAATTTACTTTTCCTGCCAGTTTGGTCGCCGTTTTTCGAGGAAGGCTTGCACTCCCTCCTCCGCATCCTTGGTTGCGCAGATCGCAGCAAAGAGATCGTCCATTTCGTCAAGGTTCTGGTCGTAAGCGTCGTCCAGAAGACGGTTCAAACCTTCTTTGCCAATGCGCAACGCAATCGGGCTTTTCTTGGCCAGTTTTTCGGCCAGCGCTAAAGTTGCCGATTCCAATTCATCTTCAGCAACCAGTTTATTAACCAGGCCGAGCTTTTCTGCTTCTGCAGCAGAGAACATCTCACCGGTCAGCACCATCTCCATCATTTTCTTGCGGCCGACAATTTTAGCCATGGGCGCAGCTGGACCGAGACAGATCAGACCAACCTTGATCGCTGTGGTCCCGAAGGTCGAGGTTTCTGTTGCAACGGTTAGATCGCAGGCGTAAGCGAGACCAGCACCATTGGCAAGCGCGAAGCCCTGCACTGAGGCAATAGTGACCTTCTTCATTTTCGCAAGGGTGTGATAGAAGGCGTCGATTCCATAGAGAAAATCACGGTACTCCTTGTGGGTTTTGCTGTGAAACTGGTCGAGGGAGATTCCCGTGCAGAAATGCTTACCGGCAGCATTGATGACCACAACCATAATGTCATCATCATTTTCCATATCCCACAGTGCTTGGTCCAACTGATCGGCAAACTCGGGAATAAAGGTGTTCATTGCCTCGGGACGGTTCAACGTAATGAAGCCGATCCGGTTCTCCTTGCGTGTCAATATGACTTTCTCTGCCATTGTCGCCTCCCTAAAGGTTCAGAGAAATAAGTTTTCCGAGCTTAACAAAAGCTCCTCAATCGTCAAATCATTTTCTTTAAAGGTTTTTTCGAAAAATGAACCCATGGTTCATGTAAACTCAGGGAGAAAGTGTCACTAACGCAACACTTGATTGCCGGTTTTACAGATCTCTTCTTTTCAACCGCATCTTGGTGGACATCTTTCTTAAACATCGAAGAGCCCCTTCCTGTGCGGTTCCAGTCCGACAAACAGTTGAGACAGCCTGTCCTGAGCAATAAAAATTAGGGTTGGTATCTTCCTTGCTCTATAGTCTCGTCGGTGCATCAATGATGACTACAAACGGAACAGTTTGTTACCCTCAGGATAATAAGCACACAGAAGTCGGTATTTTGTAGGGCACAATGTTTTTTAGAACAGTGATCATTTTAAAGAGGAGAAACATCTTATGAAAATTCTTATCTGCATCAAGCAGGTGCCGGACATGGAGTCACGTTTCAAACTTAACGACGCAGGAACCTGGTACAGTGATCAGGACTTGGCCTGGCGCATGAATGAGTACGACGAATTTGCCGTTGAGCAGGCCATCCAACTGCGTGAGCAGCTTGGCGAAGCAGAAGTTGTGGTCCTGTCTGTTGGCTCTGATCGAGTCAAGGAGACTATGAAAAAGGCTTTGGCCATGGGTGCTGACCGCGGCGTACACATACAGGACGATACCAGCTACGAGAAAGATCCATTTCAGATCGCTTCGGTAATTGCCGCCTATGCCGGTGATCAGAACTTTGACGTAATCTTTACTGGTATGCAGTCTCAGGATCGCGGCTCGGCTCAGGTCGGAGTTCTGTTGGCAGGTCTGCTCGGAATGCCTGCCGTGACCACAATCGTTGGCTTCGAGTACGACGACGGCAAAGCCACCGTGCGACGTGAACTTGAGGGTGGCCTCAAGGCAGTGGTCAAACTGGCTTCGCCAGCACTGTTTACCTGTCAGCTTGGTCTCAATACGCCACGCTATCCGACCCTGCCGAATATCATGAAAGCCAAAAGGAAGGAGCTGGTATCTCTGCCGATGGCAGACCTGCTCAAGGTCGAGGCATTGACGACCACTGCTGCGACCCAGTTCCCCGAAAAGAAAGGTGGCGGGATGATCCTCGAAGGAGATGTTGGCGAGCTTACTGAACAGCTGGTTGCCATACTCAAAGACAAGACTACGGTCTTAAAATAGGAGGAAATGATGAAAACTCTGCTTATTGCAGAATCCCGGCAAGGCAAACTTCTGCCGGGCAGTTATGAGCCCCTGGACTTCGCAAACAAGATCGGCGCTGAGGCCGCCATGTTTCTGGTCGGCAGTGAAAGTGACCTGCCGCATTTCGATGGTAGCCTCTATTTCGCCGAAGAGAGCGAAGTGGGTGAATATAACCCCGAAGAACACCTGCGGCTGATATTGGAGGTTGTCGATAAAGAGAAGCCGCAACTGATTGTGTTGTCGCATTCCTCTTACGGTTGGGATCTGGCTCCGCGCATTGCCCTGGCTTTGCAAGTTGGGCAGATCTCTGAAGTTGTAGGCTACCAGGATGGTGCCATGGTGGTGCCAGCCTGTAATTCTAAACTGCAGCGTGTGGTCCAGGCGCAAGGAGAGGTGACAGTTGTCACTTTGCAGTCCGGAGCTTTCGGTCTGGATGATGAACCGGCCGGGACGCCAACGGTTGAAAAACTTTCCGTGCAGGCTGACTCGAAATTTGAATTTCATGGTTACGAAGAGGCTGAAGAAGGCGGCGTCGATCTGACCAAGGCGGAAATAATTGTCAGCGCCGGACGTGGTATCGGCAAGCCGGAGAACCTGGCGATAGTCGAGGCTTTGGCCAAGGTTCTTGGTGGTGAGTACGGTGCCAGTCGACCGGTCGTCGATTCTGACTGGGCTGAGCACTCGCGCCAGGTTGGTAGCACCGGGCAGACCGTGGCACCCAAGCTTTACATCGCCTGCGGTATTTCCGGAGCAATCCAGCATTTGGCTGGCATGAAAAAGTCGGAGTTTATAGTTGCCATCAATACAGACCGTGACGCACCGATTGGAGAGGTTGCCGATGTGCTGGTGGTTGCCGATCTCAAACAGTTTTTGCCGGCATTGACAGCCCGCTTGGAAGGATGAACAGCAGATTTCAGAAGGAGACTAGAACTATGCAGGATGTTTTTGTTATTGATGCCTATCGTACCCCCTTCGGCAGTTTTGGCGGGGCTCTTGCCGATGTCCCAGCGCCTCGATTAGCGGCCCCGGTCATCAGCCATCTGCTGAAGACCAGTGGTCTGAAAGGTGAAGACATCGACCAGTTTATTTCTGGGCAAGTTCTCTCCGGTGGAGCAGGTCAGGCACCGGCACGTCAGGCGATGCGTTTTGCCGAGTTGCCTGACTCGGTTGCGGCCCTGACTATAAACAAGGTCTGCGGTAGCGGCCTGAAGGCAGTTATGCTTGGAGCCGACGCTATCCGGCTCGGCGACTCGGATATCGTTATAGCTGGCGGTATGGAGAATATGTCTTCTACCCCTTATGCTCTCCCTGCACTTCGCAATGGCCAGCGCATGGGGAACTCCCAGGCTCTCGACCTGATGGTTTATGATGGCCTGACCGACCCCTACAGCGGACGTCACATGGGTGAGGTTGCTGAGGTGCGTGTCGATGTACACGAATTTTCCCGTGAAGAGCAAGACGCCTATGCGATCCGTTCCTACCAACGGGCTCAAAAGGCTTTAAAGGATGGCATCATTGCCGCAGAGATCGTGCCGGTAGTCAAGTCAACTCGCAAGGGTGAGGTGACAGTCAGTGAGGATGAAGAGCCCTCACGGATTAACTTTGACCGCATTAGTAGTCTGCGTCCGGCTTTTAAAAAGGACGGTACGATCACTGCTGCCAACGCATCAACTATTAACGATGGTGCGGCTTTCCTGCTGCTTGCCAGTGCCGACGCGGTACAACGTCATGGCCTCAAACCGCGTGCACGGATTGTCGGACTTGCTACAAACAGCCTGCATCCTGATCTCTATCCGGATGCGCCGGTTGGCGCGATAGAAAAAGCTTGTGCCCATGCTGGTCTACAGCCTGAGGATATTGGTCTGTTCGAGATTAATGAAGCTTTTGCACTGGTAACCATGATTGCTATCAAGGATCTTGGCCTTGATGATGAACGGGTCAATGTCAATGGCGGTGCGGTTGCCATCGGTCATCCGATCGGAGCCAGTGGTGCCCGTCTGGCAACCACCCTGATTTATGAAATGGAGCGGCGGCAAGAGCGCTATGGTCTGGCAACCCTCTGTATCGGTGGTGGCGAAGCTGTGGCCGTGGTTTTCGAACGTGTCTGACAGACCTTTGAACTTTACAATACACAGGAGAGCGCAAAATGGCATTGACCACTCCCTATGACAATATCCCAGTCAACCTTGACGGGCCCAATATGCTCGATTATGAGGCGACAGTGCGGGACTATGCCCTGACTATCCCTGAGTATTTCAACTTCGGTTTTGATGTCATTGACCGGCGTGCTGCTGATCGCACCAAGCTAGCGATGGTCTGGGCCAGCCGCAATGGCGAGGAGATTCGCAAATACAGCTTCTATGACCTGCAGTGTCTCTCCAATCGTTTTGCCAACAGTTTGCGGGCAAAGGGGATCCGCAAGGGTGATCGCTTATTCGTTATGGTGCCACGCGTGGTTGAGTGGTATGCGGTTATGCTGGGCTGTTTTAAATTAGGGGTAATTCCTCTGCCAGCACCCAATGTTCTTACCCCGCACGATGTTGCCTACCGGGTCGAGCAGGCGGATGCTGTCGGTGCTGTATTGTGGCATGAGAACCTCGCCAAAGTTGATGAGGTTCGTGAGCAATGTCCGAGTTTAAAACATTTTATCAGTATAGGTGGCGAGGCAACTGCTTGGGATAGCTATGCAGAGTTAACCACTGCCGCCTCACCGCGACTGAGTTCGGATGAGGTTGAGGCGACGCGTTCTGACGATGTCATGCTTATCTACTTCACCTCTGGAACCACTAAATTCCCGAAAATGGTGCCACATACCCAGGCTTCCTGTGGTATCGGCCACATCATCACCGCCAAGTTCTGGCAGGACCTCAAGCCGACCGATCTGCACTGGACTTTATCCGACACCGGTTGGGCCAAGGCGGCCTGGGGCAAACTATTTGGTCAATGGCAAATCGGCTGCGCCATCATGGTGCACGATGCCGATGGCAAGTTTAATGCTGACACTCATCTGCGTCTGATCGAGAACTGTGGCGTTACCACCTTCTGTGCGCCGCCAACGGTCTACCGGATGCTGGTTCTCGAGGATCTCAGCGGCTACGATTTATCAAGCGTACGTCATTCCCTGGCTGCTGGTGAACCACTCAATCCGGAGATTATTCGTGCCTGGAAAGAGCATACCGGCACCACAATCTATGATGGCTTTGGTCAGACAGAAACTGTCAACCTGATTGCCAACTTCCCCTGCATGCCGATCAAATATGGCTCCATGGGACGACCGACACCAGGGTTCGATATTGAAGTGATCGATGATGATGGCAAGCTTCTGGCGCAGGGAGAAGAGGGTAACATTGCCGTGCGCGTCAAGCCCGTAGCGCCAGTTGGTCTTCTAAGTGCCTACTGGAAGAATCCGCAGGCTACCGAGGAATCCTTCCGTGGTGACTGGTATTTCACTGGAGACAAGGCTTATAAGGACGAGGATGGTTACTTCTGGTTCGTTGGCCGGGCTGACGATGTCATCAATGCTTCATCTTACCGCATCGGTCCTTTCGAAGTGGAGAGTGCTCTGCAGAGCCACCCGGCGGTGGCGGAAAGTGCTGTAGTCGGTTCTCCTGATCCTTTGCGTGGCACCATCGTCAAGGCTTTCGTTATTTTAGCACCAGGTTATCAACCTTCCGAGGAACTGGTACAAGAACTTCAAGATCATGTCAAGCAGGAGACAGCTCCCTATAAGTATCCCCGTGAAATTGAGTTTCTTCCTGAGCTGCCTAAAACCGTCTCCGGTAAGATTCGCCGGGTTGAGTTACGCCAGCTCGAAGAACAACGCAAGTTGGGTAAGGATGCCTGAAATTTATAAATTCAATCTTGATCAGTAGCGCATGAACGCTATTCCTAAAAGACAGCTAAGGAGACGAGAAGAGCATGGAAATCAAAAAAATCATGGTGATCGGTGCCGGCCAGATGGGCGGTGGCATTGCTCAGGTAGCTGCCCAGTCTGGGTTGCAGGTGGTACTCAATGATATCGATGCGGCCTTTATTGATAAGCGGGTGGCATTTATCGACAAGACTTTGTCTCGTAATGTTGAGAAAGGTCGTATTACTGAAGAAGACAAACAGGCAGTCCTTGCCAGGCTGATTCCATCTACCGACCTGCAGGATGCTGCCGACGTTGATTTTGTCGTTGAGGCGGCTGTCGAGAATATGGAACTCAAGGAGCAGATTTTCCGTAAGCTCGACGAAATCACCCGACCTGGCGTGATTTTGGCGACCAACACTTCGTCGCTGCCGATTACTGAAATTGCTGCGGTTACCAGCCGCCCCGAGAGTGTTATCGGCATGCACTTTATGAACCCGGTGCCAGTCATGACTCTGGTCGAGATTATTCGCGGTATTGCCACCAGCGATGAAGTTTACCAGACGGTTGAATCCCTCGCCAAAGCTATGGGAAAAACGCCGGTAGAAGTCAACGACTATCCCGGTTTTATCGCAAACCGGCTATTGATGCCGATGATCAACGAAGCAATCTACTGCGTTTATGAGGGAGTCGCCTCCCCGGAAGCGGTTGATCAGGTCATGAAATTGGGATTGAACCACCCTATGGGACCGCTTGTCCTGGCAGATTTTATCGGTCTTGATACCTGTTTGGCGATCATGGAAGTCCTCTATGAAGGTTTTGCCGACAGCAAGTATCGTCCCTGTCCACTGCTGCGCAAGATGGTCAAGGCCGGCTGGCTCGGCAAGAAAAGTGGCCAGGGTTTCTACGCTTACTAAGCCCAGGAGACTGGCAAGCCAGATAGACTCATAAGGCCAGAGAGTCTCATTAAGGAGAGAGCAGATATGAATTTCAACAACCTGTTGGTTGAAATTGCCGATGGTGTCGCGGTTGTCACGATCAATCGCCCCGCAGCACTCAATGCGCTGAACAAAGACGTTCTCGAAGAACTTGCTGCTGCATTTGCTGAGCTTGAATCAAAAGGGGAAGTGGCCTGTGTCATCCTGACCGGCAGTGGTTCCAAGGCCTTTGTCGCCGGTGCTGATATCGCTGAGATGCAAGCCCTCGACGCAGTTTCCGCAGAGCATTTTGCCAAGCTCGGCCATGCTGTTTTCAATGCCATTGAGAAATTTCCCAAGCCGGTCATCGCGGCCGTCAACGGTTTTGCCCTCGGTGGTGGTTGTGAACTGGCGATGGCCTGCGATATCAGAATAGCTGCAGAGAATGCCCGTTTCGGTCAACCGGAAGTCAATCTCGGTGTCATCCCCGGTTTCGGTGGAACCTTGCGTCTGGCCAGGTTGGTCGGCAAAGGACGGGCCAAAGAGCTGATTTTTACCGGCGATATGGTTGATGCACAAGAGGCTTATCGTATCGGTCTCGCCAATAAGGTGGTTGCTGCTGAGGAACTGCTTGATAAGGCTCGTAAAATGGCAACTAAGATTGCCTCCAAGGGACCGCTTGCCGTGCGCTTCGCCAAAGAGTCCGTGGATAACGGTTTGGAGATGGACCTTGACCGAGCTGGTCGGTTTGAAGCGGGCCTGTTTGGGCTTTGTTTTGCCACTGCTGACCAAAAAGAGGGTATGCAGGCCTTTCTGGAAAAACGTCCGGCAAAATTTACCGGCAAATAGGCTGCTAAAGCATCATGAGAGGATATTCCGCAGATGTTTCTTGACCTTACCGAAGAGCAGAACCTGATCCGCGAGACCGCACGTGAATTCGCCGCAGCCGAGTTGGCTCCGGTAGCCGCTGCGCTAGATCGCGGAGAGCAGGTGGAGCTCTTTCTCGACAACTTGAAAAAGTTGGCAGAGCTCGGTTTCATGGGGCTGAATGTTAAGGCTGATTACGGCGGCACCGAAGCTGGTGTGATCGCTTTCAGCGTTGCTCTGACCGAAATCGCGCGTGCCTGTGCCTCGACGGCAGTCACCGTCTCGGTCAGCAATATGGTCTGTGAGGTGATTCAGGCGGTTGGCAGCGAAGCGCAGCGATTGCGTTATATCCCCAAGATTTGTAGTGGCGAGTTCCTGGCTGGAGCCTTCGCACTGACTGAGACCGGTGCCGGTTCCGATCCGGCGGCGATGACGGCAGTTGCTGTTCGGGACGGCGATGACTGGATTCTCAACGGTAGCAAGATTTTTATAACCAGCGCACCCTACGCCGGAGTTTTTATTGTCTGGGCAGTCACGGATCCTGGCCTGCCCAAGGGCAAAGGCATCAGCTGTTTTCTGGTTGAGGCCGGGACCCCCGGATGCATTGTCGGACGCGCCGAAGAGAAGATGGGGCAGCATGCCTCGGCGACCAACGAAATGTTGTTCCAGGATTGCCGTATCCCCTGCAGCGCCTTGATGGGCAAGCTTAACGACGGTTTCCGGGTGGCGGTTGCTGAATTGGCTGGCGGGCGAATTGGTATCGGTTCTCTTGGTCTTGGTCTTGGCCAGGTGGCTATCGAGCAAGCGGCTCGTTACGCTCTTGAGCGCAAGCAGTTTGGCCAGACCATCAGCAACTTTCAGGCGATTCAGTGGAAGATTGCTGATGCCACAACCGAACTGGAGGCCGCTCGCCTGCTCTTGATGAACGCTGCTTTTCGCAAAGAACAGGGTAAGTCCTATTCAAAGGAAGCGTCTATGGCCAAGCTCTATGCCACCGAAGTAGCCAATCGGGCCTGTTACGAGGCCGTACAGATCTATGGCGGTTATGGCTATACCAGTGAATTCCCTGTAGAGCGCTACAGTCGCGATGCACGGATTACGACAATTTACGAAGGCACGAGTGAGATTCAACGTCTGATTATTGCCCGGGAAGTGCTGCGCAGCTACGCATAAGAGCTTTTTTCATTTGAGACCTTAGGGAGGAAGCACATGTATTTCCAGCTAACTGAAGAACAGAAGCTGATTCGTGAAACAGTCCGTAGCTTTGCTGAAAACGAGTTGGCTCCGTTGGCAGCCGAGCGCGATGAAAATGAGAGTTTTGATCGCGAGTTGATGTTTGACAAGTTGGCTGAACTGGGCTTGACGGGAATTGTTTTTCCTGAAGAATACGGTGGTGCTGGAGCGGATTATCTCAGTTATGCAATCGCCGTAGAAGAACTCTCCAGAGTTTGTGCCTCGACTGGCGTGACTTTATCAGCACATCTGTCTCTCGGTGCCAACCCGGTCTGGCTGTTTGGCAACGAAGCACAGAAGCAGAAGTTTCTTACGCCGATGGCAGAAGGCTCCAAGCTTGGAGCCTTTGGCTTGACCGAACCGACAGCTGGTTCTGATGCTGGTGGTACCAGGACAACAGCGGTTCGCGATGGTGATGAATGGATTCTCAATGGCAGTAAAATATTTATTACCAATGGTGGCGAAGCTGAGACCTATATTGTTTTTGCCCGCACTGACAAAAATGCCGAGAAGCATCATGGTATCAGTGCCTTTATTGTCGAAAAAGATACACCTGGTTTCAGTTTTGGCAAGAAAGAAAAAAAGCTGGGAATCCGTGCCTCGCTGACCTGTGAACTGGTTTTTGAAAATTGCAGGATTCCTCTGGATCAGCTGCTTGGTGAAGAAGGCAAAGGTTTTAAGGTCGCCATGAAAACCCTCGACGGTGGTCGTATCGGTATTGCCGCTCAGGCCTTGGGTATTGCCCAGGGTGCTTATGAAGAGGCGCTGAAGTATGCCTGTGAGCGCAAGCAATTTGATCAGCCCATAGCGAGTTTTCAAGCAATCCAGTTTATCCTCGCTGATATGGCTCTACGCATTGAGGCTTCGCGCTTGCTGGTTTACCAGTCGGCCTGGCGAGCGAGTGCCGGTCTTGCCTATGGTAAGGAGTCTGCCATGGCGAAACTCAGCGCATCGGAGACGGCCATGTGGGTGACGACCAAGGCGGTTCAGGTTCTTGGTGGTTACGGTTATACGCGTGATTTCCCGGTGGAAAGAATGATGCGTGATGCCAAAATTACCGAAATTTATGAGGGCACCAGTGAGATACAGAGGATTGTAATCGGATCGACCATAACCCGTGGTTAAGTTGTCTGTGTGCACAAGTAATGCGAATGCAAAGGATGAGAGGATATGAGTACAAAACTGGATGAAGGCGTTGCTTTGTTGCAGGAATTGAGCAAGGAAGAGTTAATCAAAATTATCGTTGATGACGCTAAAAACTGGTTAGCTCATGATGGCCTCTGGTTTCAGGCGGTTGATCAAAAGTATGGCATGGAAACGGCTATAGAGATAGATACCGCTGCCTGGGAAAAGTTCACTGTGGTCGAAGCCAAGCGGATCATGTCCCGTCTTGGCCTTGAACCGGGAGGTGGTATCCCGGCTCTGGTTGAATGTTTTAAACACCGCCTTTATGCACGACTCAACTTACAGGAAGCTCTGGAAGTCACTGATAATAGGGTGGTCTTCCGTATGGTTGATTGCCGGGTACAATCGGCGCGAAAACGTAAGGGCTTGCCTGATTTTCCATGCAAGAGTGTCGGCCTGGTTGAATATTCCGGATTTGCCCGGACTATTGATCCCCGGATTGAGACCCGTTGCATTGCCTGTCCGCCCGATGCGCATCCTGAAGAGTTCTGGTGTGCGTGGGAATTTGTTCTGAAAGATTGATAACAACCTCCTGCTAACGGAGAGATACGATGGAGTCCTATCCCAGTTTGAATTTTATGTTGGGTGATACGGTAGACCTGATGCGTGAAACAGTCCGTGACTTTGCCAGCGCGGAAATTGCACCACGGGCAGCTGAAATCGATCAGAATAACGAATTTCCCGCAGACCTGTGGCGCAAGATGGGCGATCTTGGCCTGCTCGGTATCACTGTCGCAGAAGAATTCGGTGGTGCCGACATGGGCTATCTGGAACATGTGGTGGTCATGGAGGAGCTCAGTCGAGCATCGGCTTCGGTCGCCTTATCTTACGGTGCCCATTCCAATCTCTGTGTCAATCAGATTTATCGTAACGGCAACGCCGATCAGAAGCAGCGTTATCTACCCAAGCTGGTAAGTGGTGAAAATGTTGGGGCTCTGGCCATGAGTGAGGTTGGCTCCGGATCCGATGTCGTCAGTATGCGTCTGCGGGCCGACAAACATGGTGATCGCTACCTGCTTAATGGCAACAAAATGTGGATCACCAATGGTCCCGATGCGGATACTCTGGTGGTTTACGCCAAAACCGATATGGAAGCCGGTGCACATGGTATCACGGCATTTCTAGTAGAAAAGAGTTTCCCCGGATTTTCCACCGCACAGAAACTCGACAAGCTTGGCATGCGTGGCAGCAATACGTGTGAGCTTGTCTTTGAAAACTGTGAAGTTCCGGAGGAGAACGTCCTTGGCGAGGTTGGCAAGGGCGTCAGGGTGCTGATGAGTGGTCTCGATTATGAGCGTGCGGTGCTCTCCGGTGGCCCTCTCGGGATTATGGCGGCTTGCCTGGATGTGGTAGTTCCCTATCTGCATGAACGCAAGCAATTTGGCCATGCCATCGGTGAGTTCCAGTTCATGCAGGGGAAACTGGCTGATATGTATACGGCTCTGAATTCATGCCGGGCCTATGTTTATGCTGTGGCCAGAGCCTGTGGTCACGGTGGCTCACTCCGTAAAGATGCGGCCGGAGCAATTCTCCTTTCTGCCGAGCAAGCAACCCAAATGGCGCTTGAAGCAATCCAGTGCCTTGGTGGCAACGGCTACACCAACGAATACCCGACAGGTCGTCTGCTCCGTGATGCCAAACTCTACGAGATTGGTGCCGGTACTAGCGAAATCAGACGCATGTTGATAGGTCGTGAACTTTTCGCCGAAACGGTCTGAGACGGGCGACGATAGTAAAGGACGGCAACACACAAATGAGTATATTCAAGAGCGCTATAAACACAGCTTCCGAAGAGTTTCGCAATAACGCCGAGACTATGAAGCGGCTCAATCAGGATCTCGAAGATAAGGTTGGCCAGATCCGCTTAGGTGGGCCTGAGAAAGCCCGACTTAAGCATGAAGGTCGGGGGAAATTGTTACCGCGCGAACGCATCCGCCAGTTGCTTGATGTCGGTTCGCCCTTTCTCGAATTCTCACAGTTTGCTGCTTATGGCATGTATGACGGTGCTGCCCCTGCCGCCGGAATTATTACCGGCATCGGTCGCGTCATGGGCCAGGAGTGCATGATCGTCGTCAACGATGCCACGGTCAAGGGTGGTACCTACTTCCCGCTCACGGTTAAGAAGCATCTGCGCGCCCAGGAAATTGCCGCCGAGAACCGGCTGCCATGCATCTATCTGGTCGATTCTGGTGGGGTTAATTTACCGGAGCAGGATCAGGTTTTCCCCGACCGCGATCATTTCGGCCGAATCTTCTACAATCAGGCCCGTCTCTCATCACAGAGAATTCCACAAATCTCGGTCGTCATGGGGTCTTGCACTGCAGGTGGTGCTTATCTCCCGGCCATGGCCGACGAAAGTATCATCGTCAAGGGCAATGGTACCATCTTTCTTGCGGGTCCACCCTTGGTCAAAGCGGCTACCGGCGAGGTGGTGAGCGCTGAGGATCTTGGCGGTGCCGAAGTTCACTGTCGTACTTCCGGAGTCACCGACCATTACGCCGAAAATGATAGCCACGCTTTGGCAACGACAAGGCGCATTGTTGCCAATCTCAATATCAACAAACCGGCCAGCCTGATCGTGAAGCCACCCCGGGAACCACTCTATGACCCGGCCGAGCTCGCCGGAGTAATTCCCGCAGATATCCGCAAATCCTATGATGTTCGTGAAGTGATTGCGCGACTTGTCGATGGCAGCGAGTTTGACGAGTTTAAGAAGCTTTTCGGCACGACCCTGGTTTGCGGTTTTGCGCGGATTCATGGCTACCCGGTTGGCATCGTGGCTAATAACGGCATCCTTTTCTCCGAGTCGGCCCTCAAGGGAGCTCACTTCATAGAACTCTGTTGCCAGCGCGGTATTCCGCTGGTCTTTTTGCAGAACATCACTGGCTTTATGGTCGGCAGCAAGTACGAGAGTGGCGGCATCGCCAAAGATGGTGCCAAGATGGTCACGGCAGTTGCCTGTGCCGCGGTCCCCAAATTCACTGTCATCATCGGTGGCAGCCATGGCGCCGGTAACTACGGTATGTGCGGTCGTGCTTACAGTCCGCGCCAGCTCTGGGTCTGGCCTAACGCCCGAATTTCGGTGATGGGTGGTGAACAGGCTGCCAGCGTTCTTGCCCAGCTCAAGCGCGATGGTATCGAGAGCAGGGGTGAGGTCTGGAGTGAAGCGGATGAGATTGCTTTCAAAGACCCGATCCGTCAGCAGTACGAAACTCAGGGGCACCCTTACTACGCCAGCGCTCGACTCTGGGATGATGGCATTATCCAGCCCGCCGACACCCGCATGGTCCTCGGTCTGGGGATTTCAGCGGCGCTCAACGCTCCTGCGGAAAAAACCAACTTCGGCATCTTCAGGATGTGAACCCCCATTTAGGATGTAAACCCATTTCAGGATATGAACTTATGAGTAGTGCAGCCCTTCTGAGCGAAATAGACGAACATGGCCGGGCCACCCTTACCCTCAACCGGCCGGAGATGCACAATGCCTTCGACGACACTTTGATCAGTGCCCTGACTAGTGAACTCAAGCGGTTAGAGCAGGATAAAAACGTGCGCGTGGTTCTGCTGGCTGCCCGGGGTAAAAGTTTTTCCTCCGGGGCCGACCTCAACTGGATGCGGCGTATGGCCGACTATTCCTTCGAGGAGAACTTGGCCGATGCCATAGAGTTGGCAGACCTGATGAAGACCTTGGCCAACCTCTCCAAGCCGACTATTGCTGTGGTGCAGGGCGCTGCCATTGGTGGCGGTGTCGGACTGGTGGCCTGCTGTGATATCGCCGTTGCCAGTGAGAAAGTCAACTTCTGCCTCTCCGAGGTCAAGCTAGGTCTGATTCCAGCAGTCATTTCACCCTACGTAGCGGCAGCTATTGGCCCGCGTGCTACCCAGCGTTATTTCCTCACCGCTGAGCGTTTCGATGCTACAGAAGCTCACCGGCTTGGCCTGGTTCACGAAGTGGTGGCACCGGATGAACTCAATGGGCGGGTGGAGCAGTTGAGCTACCTGTTACTGCAGAATGGACCGTACGCTATGGCCTCAGTCAAGGCTCTGGTCGCCGAGGTGGCCTTAAGTTATCTGGACGATGATCTGATTGCCGACACCGCCGAGCGTATCGCCGAAATTCGGGCCTCAGATGAAGGCCGTGAAGGGTTGTCGGCTTTTCTTGAGAAGCGCAAACCTAACTGGATCAGGGGATGATGTGATGTTTGACAAGATTCTGATTGCCAATCGCGGTGAGATCGCCTGCCGTGTCATCCGCACTGCCCGTCAGTTAGGCATTACTACGGTTGCTGTCTTCTCCGAGGCAGACGCTCAGTCGCTGCATGTCAGTCTGGCCGATGAGGCCATCCTGGTTGGGGCTGCGCCAGCTTTAGAGAGCTACCTGGTCGCGGAGCGGATTCTGCAGGCCGCCCTTAAGTGTGGTGCCGATGCAATTCACCCAGGATATGGCTTCCTCTCGGAGAATGCTCGATTCGCTGCCGATTGCGCTGCGGCCGGGATCGTTTTTATTGGTCCACCGGTGGCGGCAATTGAAGCTATGGGCTCGAAGAGTGCCGCCAAGCAGATTATGAGTGCCGCCGGGGTTCCTCTGGTTCCCGGCTACCATGAGGAGGATCAATCACCGCAGCGTCTTAAACTGGCCGCTGATTCGGTGGGCTATCCACTGCTCATCAAGGCCAGCGCCGGTGGTGGCGGCAAGGGCATGCGTGTGGTGTGCAGCCCGGATGAATTCGAGGCCGCGCTGCAAGGCGCCAAACGCGAATCAGCCTCCGCTTTTGGTGATGACCGAATGCTGCTGGAAAAGTATCTGCAGCAACCGCGGCATGTAGAAATCCAGGTGTTTGCTGATACCCACGGCAACTGTGTTCATCTCTTCGAGCGCGACTGTTCAATCCAGCGTCGGCACCAGAAAGTGGTCGAGGAGGCTCCAGCTCCAGGATTAAGTGAAGAGCTACGTTCCAGCATGGGGGCAGCGGCGATTGCGGCAGCCCGGACCATCGGCTATGTCGGTGCTGGAACAGTGGAGTTTTTGCTCGACACTGACGGTTCTTTTTATTTTATGGAAATGAACACGCGCCTACAGGTTGAGCATCCAGTGACCGAGATGATTACCGGTCAGGATCTGGTTGAGTGGCAGCTGCGGGTGGCCGCTGGCGAACCACTACCTTGTCGGCAGGAGGAGTTGGCTATCAGTGGTCACGCCATCGAAGTTCGCGTTTACGCCGAAGATCCGGTGAAGGACTTCCTGCCATCTACCGGCACATTGAGACACCTGCGCCAGCCGCAGGAGAACGCCCATGTGCGGGTTGATACAGGGGTTAGACAGGGTGATGAAGTCAGCATGCACTACGATCCGATGATTGCCAAGCTGATTGTCTGGGACCATGACCGCACCCGGACAGTGCGCCGTTTGCAACAGGCGCTGGCCGATTTTCAGGTGATTGGGGTTACCGCCAACATCAGCTTTCTCGCTGCAGTCGCTGCTAGCCCCGCTTTTGCTGCAGCAGAGCTTGACACCGGATTTATTGAACGACACCGTGCTGATCTCTTCCCCGAGACCGAAGCGGCCTCAGACCGCATTCTGGCCCTGGCCTGCCTCGATGTGCTTCTCAGCCGTAGCCGTGAAGCGGCCGAGGCGGCGCGGGCCTCCAGTGATCCCTTTGCCCCCTGGCACGGCACAGATGGTTGGCGACTCAATTCCGATAATTTCCATCGGTTGGACTTCTTCGATAACGGTGAACCGGTACAGGTCACAGTTCACTTCCGCCGCAATGGTTACCTGATGGAGCTGCCAGGTGGGTCGCTGCAGGTTGGTGGCAGCATCGATGCTGATGGTTACTTGTGCGCCGACCTTGGTGGCAACCGTTGTCGAGCGACTGTGGTTCGCCATGGTCAAGACCTGACGATCCTCTGTGATGGCCACAGTCATCTGTTGACTATCGATGATCCGTCGCTGTTTGAAACTGAGCAGGAAGAGGCTGGCGGTCGACTGACCGCGCCGATGCCTAGCACGATTGTCGCGGTCATGGTTGCCGCTGGCGATAGTGTTGAACGAGGCGCACCCCTGATGATACTCGAGGCCATGAAGATGGAGCATACGATCATGGCCCCTACAGCTGGAATTGTGGCGAAGCTTCATTTCGCTGTCGGTGATATGGTCAGCGAAGGAGAAGAACTCCTCTCTTTCGAGGTCGAGGAGGACGTCTGATGAAGTTGCCTCGTCAGGTCAAACTTGTCGAAGTCGGTGCTCGTGACGGCCTGCAAAATGAACTGGTCATCATTGAGTCTGCAGACAAGATTGCCCTGATTGATCGCCTGAGTGCCACAGGTCTGAGCGCAATTGAGGTGAGTAGTTTTGTCTCGCCGCAACATGTGCCGCAAATGGCTGATGCTGTCGAAGTACTTGCAGGGATTGAGCGGTGGCCAGGTGTGAGTTATCCGATTCTGGTGCCCAATCGTAAAGGTCTGGAAAATGCCCTGTCTTGCGGTGTTGAAGAAATTGCTATCTTTGCTGCTGCTTCCGAGACTTTTTCGGAGCGCAATATCAACTGTTCCATTGCACAAAGCCTAGAACGTTTCAGCAAAGTTGCTGGTCTGGCTCTCTCTAAAGGGGTGAAGGTCCGCGGCTATATCTCCTGTGTGGTTGGTTGTCCTTATGAAGGAGACATTGCACCTGAGACCGTAGCTGATCTGGCCCTGCGCCTGCTTGATATGGGTTGTTATGAAATCTCTCTCGGTGACACCACTGGTGTCGGCACGCCGGGCCAGATAAAAGCCCTGCTGGATGTGGTAACTGAAAAAGTGTCTGTACAACAGTTGGCTGTCCATTTTCACGACACTTACGGTCAGGCTCTGGCCAACATTCTGGTTGCGCTCGAGGCCGGGATTGCCGTGGTTGACAGTTCTGTTGCCGGTCTCGGTGGTTGTCCTTTTGCACCTGGGGCTGCGGGGAATGTCGCCACAGAAGATGTTCTCTATATGATGAATGGTCTTGACATTCACACCGGGGTTGAACTTGATAAGCTGATTGATGCCGGTCTGTTTATCTGCCGTCTGCTATATCGTTCCTCGGGATCCAAGGTTGCCCTGGCTCGGAAGAGCTTGCTGTCGACCCGATGTTGAGTACAATGGTTGTCTGAATACGTGGGTTATCTAAATACGTGGGTTATCTAAATACAAGGGTTATCTAAGAGATAACTACGATAAGGAGAGGATAATTATGCTGAAAGATATTACCGTCTATATGGACCATGCACCATCCTGTCAAAACAGGCTTGACGCAGCGATTACCTTGGCGAAACAGCATGGTGCTCATCTGACCGGTCTCTATGTCTATTCATTGCCGCGGTCGGAACAGTCGGATCAGCCATTATTGGAAACCCGCGAGATGTTTCAGCAAGAGACTGCTGCAAGCGGAGTTGCTGCGGAGTTGCTTGAGGTCGATCTCGGCTTCTCACAGACCGGTGTTGCCGAGATGATCGGCTACTATGCCAGCTTCACCGATCTGCTGGTGGTCAGTCAGCCGCTTACCGCTGACAAAGATAAACAGTATGAAGTTATCACTAGTCCGGAGCGCCTGCTTATCAGTTCCGGTCGGCCGGTATTGATAATCCCCAGTTCCGGTCATATCCAACCTATCGGCGAGCGGATTATGGTCGCCTGGAAGGCCGGTCCCAAGGCCTCTCGTGCGATGCATGATGCCATGCCGCTGCTGCAAGTGGCCAAGTCTGTGAGTATAGTTTCTATCGGCCAGTCTACATTCAGCCCCGACGAGGACGAGAGGCTTTCTCGTTACCTTTCATTGCATGATGTCTCGGCTAACATGGAGTTGCTTCCTCCAGGAGATTTGAGCGTCGGAGATACTCTTCTTAACCAGGTCTCTGATGACAATATCGATCTCCTGGTTCTCGGTGTTCATATAACGACCCGACGTGGCCGCTTAGACATGGGTGTTGTTTGCCGTCATTTGCTCGGGCAGATGACCGTTCCGATGTTGATATCTCACTGACCTGTTTCTATAGGGTAAACCCAAAAAGCCATTTTTCTGCTGATAGTCTATGTCTGGGGAGCGGCTTTAGTGACATATTAGCCTGGAGTGAACTTAAAAGTTCCGTCTCAATCCTTACTTGTTGTTATCACGTTGTCCGGTGATTGCCATGCATTAAGCCGGTGGCCAAAGATGTAGGCGGCTCCTTGATAATAGCTTATATCTCTTTTTGCCAGATTCTCAGTCTTTTGTGCAGGCCGCTCAATAGCCTGTCCGCTAGCCAGTTTCTCTTGGAGTCGTATTCTTTTTCGAGGAGACAAAATCGCCATTGAATTGCCATCGAACAGCCCAAGGTTCTCGTAATTACTAATCAATGAGCGTTCCTGATCAGGGGCCATACTTAAAATATCTTTACCGAAGAAGCTCGAACGGTAACTCATGTTGAGCAGGCTGAGCAGGGTGGGGGCAATATCGATCTGACTCGACAAACGGTCGATCTGTCTCGGTACTATATGGTGCGGTGCGTAGATCCAGAGTGGAATATGGTAGCGTTCTATCGGCAGGGCACGCTTTCCGGCACTGCCAGCCTGATGGTCAGCGACAATCACAAACAGGGTATCTTTGAACCAGGGTTGCTGCGCGGCCTCGGCCAGGAATTCTCCGATCGCGTGGTCAGTGTACTTTACCGCCCCGGCACGATTTGTTCCCGAGGGGATATCTATCTTTCCTTCCGGGTAAGTATAAGGTCGGTGGTTGGAGGTCGTCATCAGATGCAGGAAGAAGGGTTGTCCCTTTTGGCAGGACTTGCCCGCCACTTTGATCGTTTGTCGGTACAGGTCGGTGTCGGACATACCCCAGGCGTTGTTAAAATTGATCTCACTGTTCGGAACGGTTGTCTGATCGACAATCTGATAACCGTTACTACTGAAAAAAGCCCCCATGTTCTCGAAGTAACTTCGACCTCCATAAATAAAAAATGACTGGTAACCTTTCATATTGAGGACATTACCGAGTGACCATTGGCCAGTCTCCCTGCCAATTCTCTTGACAATGGAGCGCCCCGGCGTTGGCGGAATCGACAGGGTTACGGCTTCCAGTCCGCGTGTAGTTCTGGTGCCTGTAGCGTAAAATTGCGAAAAAAACAGGCTCTTCTCGATCAGTGCGTCGAGATTTGGGGTCAGATGTTTGGTGTTGCCGAAGAAGGAGAGATAATCGGAACTCAGGCTTTCCACCATAATCAAGACGATGTTCAACTTTTTTTCCGGACCGTTTTGCACGATATCTCTCTTGATGTCGAAAAGATCATTGTTGAGAAAGGTTGCATTTGGCTCGATTACTTCCTGCCTGAGGAGTGCGGAGGCCTCCTCTGGGGGCAGACTTGCATAAAACTGCATATAGTCGAGTTCATTGTTGCGAAAGGCCGCAACAAACTGGTATGGGCCATTGCTGGCGAGTTCGTTCTGGTAGACATTGTCGGAAACGGTACGTAAGGGTTGATTGAGGCCGCTGTAAGCAGCAATAGGCAACAACAATAACAGGCCTGCTGCCATGCTCCGCCGTGAGAATGGCTCCTGTGAGGATAAGGCCCGAGCGATGTGGCGACGCAGGCTGTAATAAAGAACCGCGGTGATTATCAGTAGTACAGCCAGGATCGGGATGACAGGATAAGATTCAAGGATATTGTCTGTCACCTCGCGGCGGTAGATCAGGTAGTCGATGGCAATGAAATTGAAGCGAACATTGAATTCTTCCCAAAACAAGGATTCGGCTACGGCGATGAAAGTCAGCGCATAAAAACTGGCGAAGGTTAAAACCTGCATCCCGTAGCGATGTAAACGTAACCTCCAGATACGCTCTGGCATCAGCCAAAGATAGATGGCAGGTAAAATCAGGGCATAGGCGCAAAAGCCTGCATCAAACAGTAGCCCCCGCCCAAAGACCTGCAGAACGCCGACCGGAGAAAGCTCCGTATCCGGCCAGCTGAAACAGAGCAGGCCCAGGCGGGTGATAAAAAACATGGCCATGGCAACAATGGCGAAAATCGCCAGGAGATGGAAGCGCGAGGGTTTTATGCTCGTTCCTTGAGGCCGCAGCTGGTTGTTCAAATTACGCCTACCGCACATGTTTTACCGTTATTTATTAAATTTCAGCGCCAGATAGCGTAGCGATTCTCCTTGCTTGATTAAAAGCAAAAGCGATTCCCCCTTTTTAGCTTTTAGCAATTTTCGGGCATCTGCAACCGTTGAAACAGGTTTCCGGTTGATTTCCAGAATCAAGCTGCCTCGTTTTATCCCGGCACGGTCCGCCAGAGAACCTCCCTCTACTGCCGATACCAGAACTCCAGTTTCTCCCTCATAACCTAAGCGATCAGCAAGCTCCGGGGTTAACTCTTGCAGATTTAAGCCTATTTTCGGCAACTTGGAAGTACCGTCTGGACCTTCACTTTCATCCTCATCACTTTTGCCTATGATGACTTTGATTTCCTCAATGACACCATTCCGATGGACTTTCAAATTAACTATTGTCCCTGGCGAAGTCAAAGCTATACGGTTGCGGAAGCTGGCGACTTTGTTCGCTTTCTCTCCATCGATCTGTAAAATCACGTCCCCCTGCTTTAAGCCTGCCTGATCAGCGGGAGAACCTTCGATAACCTGGGAAATCAGAACCCCTGCCACGCTGTCGAGATCAAAGGATTCTGCAAGATCATTTGTTATATCCTGGATATAGACCCCGAGGCGACCACGCCTAACTTCGCCATGTTCAATTAATTGGCTCTTGATCTTTCTTGCCATATTAACAGGAATCGCAAAGCCAATCCCCATATAACCACCGCTACGACTAAAAATAGCCGTATTAATGCCGACAACTTCACCATCAAGGTTGACCAGGGGCCCACCGGAGTTGCCGGGGTTAATCGCTGCATCTGTCTGGATAAAATCTTCATAATCGCTCAAACCGATACCGCTGCGACCTTTGGCACTAACTATTCCAGCGGTTAAACTGTGAGACAGTCCGAAGGGATTACCGATCGCCAAAACCCAATCGCCAACTTCAAGTTTTTCGGAATCGCCAAGCGTCAAGAAGGGCAGGTCGTTCGCATCAATTTTAATCACGGCCAGGTCACTACCAGGATCAGTCCCTACAATTTCGGCTAGATACTCCTTGCCATCCTGCATTTTTACACGAACGGTCGTGGCATCTCCAACCACATGATTATTGGTAAGAATGTAGCCGTCTGGTGTGATCAGAAACCCTGAGCCTTGACCCACTTCTTTTCGTTTTTGTGGAGGGCTATTGGGCCTTTGTTGTTGCGGTGGGGCACCAAAAAACCGCTGGAAAAACTCATCATTAAAGGGCGTAGAAAACCCGGCTGAATTAGAGACAGAAAGCTCTTTTTCAACCTCAATAAAGACAACGGCAGGAGAAACCTTTTTGGCGACGCTGCGAAAAGCCTGGCCGGTTTGTTTCAGACTTTCAATACCACTTTCCTGAGAGTTTGCAATAGCTGGTGCAAATATACAGCTAAAAAGGACAAACCAAAGTGCGATAACAGGGACGGTTCTATTTTTATTCCAACGCATTATAATGACCTCCTTTGATTTTCAAAGTTAGATGTTGATGTATGCATAAGTACAAGGGGCAGAAAAACGGTAGAGAGTATGCGAATGTTCATAACCTTCTCCTTGAATAATAAATGTTTTTTATTCCTTAGCATTGTTATTGAAATACTCAGGAAGTTCGCGGCAGACTGATATCGAGGCTGAGGCCTGGATGGTTGTCTGTCAATTCAATCCGGCCATGATGCAGGCTGACTATGGCGTCAACCAGGCTCAGGCCAAGACCGTTGCCAGGAGACGAGCGACTTGTTTCAAGGCGAAAAAAACGTTCAAAAACTTTCTCTCTTGATGCTGGCGGAATCCCTGGTCCAGTGTCACAAAGAGTGACCTTTAGTTGATCATCCTGGTCATGCATAAGCAGCTTGATGCTTCCCGGTGTGGGCGTGTACTTGATGGCGTTGTCCAGAAGGTTGGCAAAAGCCTGAAAGAGCAAATCTCTGTCACCATGAATCGGTATGGAGGGGGTTATCTCGGTCATGAAGGTTTGCCCTTTCTCCTCACTTAAAGGTGCATAGAGTTCTATTACGTCACCCAGGAGAGCAGTCATGTCGACGTTCTTGAAGCTGGTCCTCCGACTCCCGGACTCAACTTCACTGATGCGCAACAGAGCCTTGAATGTTGTTAGAAGTCTGTCGGCTTCGCCGATTGCCTGGTCGAGGAGTTCATCATTTTGTTCTGTCGAGTTATTATTCTCCCGCAGCATGTCGAGGCGCCGGCGCAAGCGGGTCAATGGAGTTCTCAGGTCATGAGCAATGTTATTGGTCACCTGCTTAACTCCCTGCATCAGTTCCTCGATCTGCTCGAGCATCTGGTTGAGTGTGTCAACCAGCCTGTCGAAGTCGTCGTCTCCACCAGTGCGCGGGATGCGACGTGCAAGGTCGCCAGCCATGATCTGATGGCAGGTGGCGTTGATAACTTCAATTTTGTGCATCATGGTGCGACTCATCATGACCCCTCCGGCCAGAGCCATGGCTATGGTGATCAGAAGCCCCCAAAACAGGGCTTCCTGTATCAGGGCCTGAATCTCTGCTAGATCGTGGGTATCTCGACCAACCAGCAGGTGAAAATCGCCTCGCAGACGAAAAGTTCGTGCCAGGCTCTGGTGCTTTTCAGTGTCATCGGTACCCCCTCTATCAATCTCAAAAGACATCCATCCCTCTGCAGACGGTTGTACTGCAGGCCAATTTTTGAGATTACCGATAATTGGCTTAAACTGTGGATCAGTGAGCAGGTAGAGAGATGACTTGGTCTTCTGATAGGAGAGGCGTTCATTAATGACTTTGCTCAGCCCCGGCAATCCGGATAGATCATAACGCTCGGCAAGTCCGGTAATCTCGGCCTCGATGGTTGCCTTGGTCTGACGTACCATGTAGCCAGCTGTGGACCAATAAATAAAGCCAAGTAACAACAGTACTGACAAGCTGAAGAGTGCCATGTAAATCAAGGCCAGCCGGAATGTTGAGCTCTTGAAAAGCTTAGCGGACTGCACGGAGAACATACCCGGCCCCCCGGATGGTGTGCAGCATGGGTTGCTCGAATTGCCTGTCGATCTTGCTACGCAGGCGACTGATATGTACGTCGATAACATTGGTCTGGGGATCGAAGTTGTAGTCCCAGACGTTTTCCAGCAACATGGTCCTGGTTACGACCTGACCGCTGTTGCGCATGAAAAACTCCAGAAGACGAAATTCCCTTGGCTGCAGACTGATAGTCTGTTGGTCCCGCTTGACCTCATGGGAAAGCAGGTCCATCTCCAAGTCGCCGACCTTGAGGTTGGTTGTATGTTCGGTTGTCGTGGTGGTTCGGCGGACAAGTGCCTCGAGGCGAGCAAGCAGTTCTGAAAAGGCAAAGGGTTTTACCAGGTAATCGTCGCCGCCAGCACGAAGTCCTTCGACTCTGGCGTCGACTTCGCCGAGGGCGCTGAGGATGAGAACCGGCGTTCGGTTCCCAGCGGCCCGCATGGCGCGAATTACTGATAGCCCATCCATACCTGGCAACATTCGATCAACCACCAAAGTTTCGTAGGGTTGATCAAGGGCCATGAATAGACCGTCTTTGCCATCATGTGCCTGGTGTACGTTATGGCCCAGTTCACCAAGGCCTTTGGCCAGGTAGGCAGCCGTGTCGGTATCGTCTTCGATCAAAAGGATGCGCATCTCAAGGCTCCGCAGTGGCGAACACAACATCGTCTCCACAAGCTATTGTAACCGCCAGATCTTTGATCGGCAAACCAATCTTTACCTCATTTAACATTTAAAGCGCTCAGGCTTTCTGGAAGTAGAATTCGTCAGTTAATAACCATCCGTTAGTGACGATTTCAGCCTCCAACCGGTACGGCCCCTCTATCAAATGTGTCGTATTGACCAGATAACCTCCTTTCATAGGATTTGCCCGATACATCTGCTGGGTACCATTTTGATCAATAATGGTAGTAATGACCTGCGCATTTTTTATAATTCTTCCATTGGGATCGCTGAGAAACATGACCAGGGTCCCGGATTGATCAATACTCCCCATATTGGAGAAATGCAGGCCGAAATCTCCCGTGAGAAATGCAAGTTTGTAATTGTCGGGTTCAGAAGATTGGATAACCTGCTCCTCAGCGACATCATCGAATTCTTCAACAAATGTTGCCATAGCGCTGGCCGGGAAAGCTATGGTCGTGGCAAAGAATAGCGAACAGAGCCCCTTGAATATTCTCTTCATGGTTGTTCTCCTTTAGGAGGCTATCGATCCGCAGTCTCCTAGTACAAGAAAAATGCAAATGTGTTGAAAGCTGCTTACTTGGTGATCATTATACCTGCAACCCATTACCGATTCATTTCCGAAATATTACAAATCGGTAAGGTTTGATGCACACCTTGCTTTCTTCCATATTGGGGATACTGTTGTTATGAATTCACAAAATGATTTGGTGGTTTTTTCTTGATGGACAGTGAGGTAACCGATGAGAAAAAAAGATCAAAAGACACCCCTCATGCACGACCTGCAGGCTACTCTTCTTTATATGGGAAATACGGATACACTCTACCGCGATGTGTACATACTGCGGGCTCGATATTACCTTGAGCAAAAGCTTTCTTATGATGGTTATCTGAACCTGAAGCGCATGCAAACCAGAGAGGCCAATCTCCCCAATCAAATTCGCAATGCCATGATTCGTAGTGACTGGCATGCAGTGTATGAATTGAGCGGCAGTGATAAAATCCTGCAGAAAGAACTTGAGGGTAAAAGACCGCTACAGGAATTCGCCAGGGAGATTTACGAAAGCCATGCGATCCCTATCGATCCATTCTCCCCGGGAATGCATAAACTTGCTGGCTTTACAACGGATCGGCTCTCAGCTTTGCGCAATAAAATTATCGGAAAGCTTAAAGAACTCTGCCAATGGGATAGTGACTGGAAAGAGTTTTATCTGCAGCGCTTGGCGATCTTTACAGCCTTGACTGTGAACACCAATGGTTCAGATACATTGTCTCAGCCATCATCAGTAGTTGTTTTGGAAGAAGAGGCTGCACAAGCGTTTAAAAACGGCAACATGGCACGTTTGGAGGTTCTGGCGCAAAAGTTGTTGCAGGGTGTAAGTAAATCCGACAGCTCTAGGACACCTGCCGAGTTATTAGAGGCCGTGCACAAGCCCCCCTCTGCATACCTTTTTGAGTTCTCGGAAAAAGCTTTAAAAAAAGCGGCGCAACTGGGTCTTGGACTCTACTCTGTGCCTTCTCGCAGTACTGAATATGAGCCGTTTTTACGCTTTGCGTGGCACCCGGCATATGCAGCCCTGCAGAGTGACCACCCGAGTGTTATGCGGCTGCCGGATTTACCCCTGCCAAAGGATTTGCCGGAAGCATTAAAATCACGCATTCAACTTTATGCTATCCACCCCTTTATTAATTCTGCCGGGGTCCGTTTCTTGCCCAATATGGTTGCCGAAGACGTTCTGGTTGAAGACTTTCCCGAGCCCAAAGAGGGTTCTAATCTCCCCTCCTCCGGTCTACTGGAAGCTTTGGGCCTAAAACAGCGCAATCAGCTCAGCCGCTGGCAGATCGAAGCCGTTTTGCTGGAGAAGGGCAGCGATATTTTGCGCAACGAACTTGGGCTTGATCCAAATGAGTTCAAACTAGTCTGTATCCCACCGGATCTTTATCTGCGAATCGGGCAGGAGAGTGGCTGGGGACAACAACGAATCTGGACACATTTCGATGGTTACATGATTATGGCTGACAAAAGTCGCCGAGCTTTGGCAGGTGGTGATGTAAGGTTCGGCGGTATTTATGATTTGCTCGGCCTCAGTTGCAGTTACGACTCCGATCGGGTCATTTCACGATTTGCTGTCGTGCAGAGGCGCCGTATGGCTATCTGGCAATAATACATGATTTCGCGCGTGCTCCACGGCTTGGTCAAACGAAAGATAAATATGCTTTTCGTGAAGAATGGAGGAAATATCCAGTCTGATCAGCTTTGCTTTTATCTCATCATTGACGACGATAAACGGAATAATATCGTTTTCTTTCAACTTTAAGATAATTTCACTCAGGGCAAAAAAAGCAGACAAATCGATAAATGGGACTTTAAGACAGTTGAAAATTACGATTTTTGTGCCAAGCATTGCTCCGACCTGTCCAACCAGGCGAGAAGTGGAACCAAAAAAGAAAGGCCCATCAATATCGACAACTCTGACATAGAAGCTCTCGTCATCGTCAAGTTGTTCGCAACCCGCAACGCCCTTAACGGGGACTTGTAAATCATTCACTGAGGAATGGACCTGTTTTGTCACACGCACAGTTAGAAGAACTGAGGCGAGCACGACGCCAACCCCAACGGCCATAATCAGATCGACAAAAACGGTTAGGAAAAGGACTGTAAACATGATGGCAAGGTCGTGTTTTGGCGCTTTTCTTATGATTTTTATAAATCTGTAATCTACAATATCCAGGCCGACTTTTATTAAGATAGCTGCAAGGACTGCCATGGGAACAACTGCAGCATATTTGCCCAGGCCGAGGAGAACCGCCAGCAAGATCAGGGCATGCAGGATCCCCGATAATCTGGTTGTACCACCAGACTTAACATTGACGACTGTTCGCATAGTCGCACCGGCTCCTGGAATGCCGCCGACAAGGGACGTCAGAGCGTTACCAATTCCTTGTCCAATCAGTTCCCGGTTTGAGTTGTGTTCGGTTTTTGTCAGGGAATCGGCAACCAGAGAGGTGAGCAGGCTGTCTATGGCCCCGAGGACCGCGAGACTCATGGCTGCAGTGACTACAACCGTGATCTGGCTGCCAGAGAAACTCGGCCAGCTTATTTCGGGCAGTCCGCTGGGAATTATGCCAATGGTTGCCAACTGCAACCCGGTAAGTTGAGAAAAGACGGTGACTGTAACCAGGGCTAGCAGTGGGGTGGGGATAACCCTGGCGATCTTCTTCGGGGTAAAAAACACGATCAGCAAAGCAAGTCCGCTGGCATAGAGAGCGTCAACCTGAAACATTGACCGGATATTGCCAAGAGAGGCCACTGCGTCCAGAGGGGATGAGACCCCTTCAATCCCCAGCAAAGGGTTTATCTGCAAAAGGATGATAATGATACCAATGCCACTCATGAATCCGGAAATGACCGGATAGGGAACAAATTTTACAAATTTACCGACTTTTAACAGGCCAAGCACAATCTGGAAAAGACCGGTAAGCAGAATGGCGGCCATTAATACCGCAACGTCGCCGTTGAAAAGGACGAGGGTTGAAGCAGCAACAATCGTCATTGGCCCCGTTGGCCCGGAGATTTGTACCTTTGTTCCTCCTGCCAATGCCGCGACAAAGCCAAGGATAATCGCTCCGTAGATCCCTGCCTGCGCACCAACCCCGCTGGCAACTCCAAAAGCCAAAGCAAGAGGTAAAGCAATAACGCTGGCAGTCACCCCGCCAAAGATGTCCCCGATTAAGCTCTTGTAAGTCAGTCCTCGCATCTTCGCATCCAATTCAACAATGTTGCCCTGGTTCGTAATCCATGGCTGTGAGTTTTAAAATCATTTCAGGTTGTCTTTATTGACTAAGTTGACCCATGCCTTGCTTGGCTTGCCGTAAAGCTTCAAGAATGTTTTCTCTACTTTCCGCCTGCTCAATGGCTTCACGGAATTTGTAATCTTTTAGTGCATACCCCAGCATGGAAAGAAGGTGCAGGTGAGCGCGTAACGTCGGGCTGATCACACAAAAAAGCACCTTGGTTGGCAAACCATCCAATGAGTGGAAATCAATAGGGCTCTCAAGGAAAGCTAGGGTCACTGTAGGTTGAGATGTATGTAGCAAGACAGGATTTCGAGGGTGAGGGATAGCAATGCCGTTACCCACACTTGTCGATGCAAGCTCTTCTCTGGCAATCAGAACTTTGAGAAGATAATCTTTGTCAACTCCATCGGAAAGGCGCAGATTATTAACTAGTCTGTCAAGAACTTCATTCCTGGTGTTTCCATCTAAACGATAGATAATCCCACCGGCTTCAATTGACTCGGTCAGGGTAGGAAGTGGCGTTGCAGCTTCTTCTGGTTCATTAAACGCTTCTGGAGAAATCCCCATTCGTCTTGAGGTTGCCCATTCCAGGAGTTCTGATTGATTGAACCGATGCTGGCCATTAACTCTGTACGCTGGCACCAACTCTTGTTTGATCCATCTGTAGATGGTTTTTTCTGTAACGCTCAGAATGCGGGCAGCATCTTTAACCGAGAGATTCATAAGTATTCCATGGGACATATAGTGGTGTTGAGTGACATCCTTGGACATTATGTGTTAATTATAGACATTGTCAACAGAAAAACAACTCTAACCACAGCTATTCGAGATTCCTTAAGCAACAGGGTGTGGTATTCGGCCGGGTATCATTAGCCGGGTGGTCGTGACATGCTGACTATTAAGTTGCAATAAGCTGAGGGTATGGCAATTCTGGAGCCAAAGGGTACCTTAGTCTAAAGGCGACTTTGAATCTGTGTCTAAGGCAGTTGATTTCCACATCCCGCTACTTTGAAAGAGTCGGCCCACGTTCAAGAACCCGTTCGATTACCGCCTCTGCAAGAAACAGGTCATATTGTGCCTTGACCTTTTCGTTGCGGGCGCGGGTCAGAAACTCCTGGGCGTCGAGCAGATCGACGGTGCTGGCGACGTTTGCCTGGTAGCGGTTGTCGTTGACGCGGTAGTTCTCTTCAGCCTGGACCACTGCTGTTATGGCCGTGGCCAGGTTTCTTTCAGAGACACGGAAGGCTTCGAGGGCGGTTTGCAGTTGCAAGGTTAATTGATCTTCAGTGGCTTTGATCTCTTCTTGTCTGGAACGGATTTCGTGCTTGCGCCCGATCAATTCATAGCTGGTATCGAAACCGCTGAAGAGGGTCCAGGAGGCTTGCACGATTGCCTTGGTTTCACTATCGTAACCAGCGTAGCTGATTTCCGGAAGGCCGTTGTTGTCGAACCAGGTATAACTTAAAATCAGGTCGACATCGGGCATGAGATCGCCTTGCACGGCTTTACGCCCGGCCTCTTGTCCGGCCAATAGACTGCGTAAGAAGTGCAGCTCACTGCGCTTTGTAAACATCACCTGCCGCAGCACTTCCTCTTGCTGCAGCGATACAGGCTGCAGAGAAAAGTCGGCAACCTGTTCTTCGCTACCAAGCGTTCTGCCTAGCGTCTTCGCCATAACGTTACGAGCGATTTCATAACGGCCTTTGGCCAACGCCAGGCGCTGCTGTGCTGTAGCCATTTCCACATCCACTCGTAGCAGATCATTGCGGGCGATCAGCCCCTGCTCCAGGCGTAGTTGTGTGTCATGGCGCTGCTGTGCCAGCAGTTCAACACTCTTGCCTTCTGTTGCCACGTTGCGCTTGGCACGTAAAATCTCAATATATGCTTTCTTGGCCTCCAGAACTATGTCGGCAACGATACTACGCCGTTTGTAATTGGCTGCCGAGGCCTTATATCTGGCTTCGTGCAGGCGGAACCAGTCGCTGCCACCATTGAACAGGTTATAGTCGGCACGGGCTTCAGCCACGCTCAGTTTGCGGTTGTCAAGATTTGGATCACGGTCTTCCCACCAGTATCTGTAGTTTGTATCAATACGTGGCCAGAAAGGAGCCTTGGCCACGTCGGTCCGCGCGCTAGCGGCAGATTCAATCTCCAGAAATTGCTGTATTTGCGGATTGTGTTGCAGTGCATCAGCTACGGCCTGATCTATGGTGAGTGCCTGCACCGAGTTGCTGACCAGAGTCAGCGATACCAGCCCTAGGATCAGCAGGATTTTCATGATGTACCCTCCTTGCCTGGCTTGCGTTTTTCGAGACGAATAACAAAGATCAAAATGGCTGGAATGATGAAGATGGTAAACACAGTTGACACCGCCAGTCCGCCAAGCAGGACACTGCCCAGCCCTTGATACATCTCGGCTCCGGCACCAGGAATCAGCACCAGCGGCAGCATGCCGCAGATACTGGTGATCGCGCTCATATAAATTGGTCGTAGACGGCTGCGAGTTGATTCGAGAACGGCCTCGCGATGGTCCATGCCGTTATGATGAAAGTTGTTCAGTGCCTGATGGACTATCAAAATAGCGTTGTTGACGACGACGCCGACCAGGATGACAAAACCTAGCATGGTCAGGATGTCCATTGCCTGCTCCGGCATTCCGATCATCGCCAGGTAAACATTGAGCAGACGCAGCCCGAGGAAGCCACCGGCGCTGGCCAAAGGTACAGTGAGCATGATGATCATCGGGTAGATAAAGTTGCCGAACATCGAAGCCATCAGCAGGTAGGCGATTATTGCTGCGAGAACAAAATTCCACTGCAGAACCTTGGCAGTTTCTACCAGTTTGTCGGCAGCCCCGCCGAGGCGGACCGTAAGCCCATCAAGTAGACCGGCGTTGCGAAGAGGTGGAATGATGTCGTCCTGAATGGTTTCCATCGCCACTTGTAGCGGCATATCTGAAGGTGGAGTGACCTGCAGGGTGACTGTTCGTTTGCGTTCCAGGTGACGAATCTGGTCCATGCCGGTGGTTTGCTCCATACGAGCCAGGCTGAAGACCGGCACGATCTTTCCCTGTGGTGTGGCCAGAGGTGCGCTGTAGAGTTGCTCCGGAGTCAGAATGTCACTATCGGCTGTCTTGACCACCAGGTCGATCTTCTTTTTGCCTTCAGCCTTGAAATCACCGACGACAGCACCATCCATCAGGACATCCAGAGCCATGCCGAAGTCCAGGGTCGTGAATCCGTTGGCCTTAAGACGGTCGCGGTTTGGGATGAAACGCACTTCCGGATAAGTCAGTTCGATAGAGGGTACCGGTCGCACCTGTGCACCGGGGATGCTTTGTCGGAGTTTGCCGAAGATGGCTCCTGCCGCCATGACAATCTGGTTGAGATCATCTCCGCTGACATCCACTTCAACACTGCGACCCCGGCCGAGGCTGCTTTGGAATACGCCGGGTTGCAGGCTGACGCCGTACATGCCTGGAATCGAGTAAATCATACGGTTGAAGAAAGGTAATAATTCACGTGCCCGGTCCCACTCTTCGGCCATGGCACCGACGATCATGAAGCCTTCCCGACCGACGTAGAACATATTCTTAATGGCCGGCAGACCGTCTTTCTCCTGGCCGATATGAGGTCCTGCTATGGCGAAAAAGGTTTCGCCGATTTCTGTGCGTTCTTCTATGGACAACCCGGGTGGTGGCACCAGGATACTCAGCGCGAAGTTACGGTTGCCCTGAGGCAGGTATTCCTTCTTCGGCATGAGGAGAACAACGCAAGCCACAGCCAGGCTGATCAGCAGGGTTACAGTGGTCAGACGTGTCATCCAGTCGCGGGTTGCGAGATGTACCAGTCTCATCATGCCGTTGGAAAAATATTGACCAATCTTATCCAGACCCTGAGTTGCCTTGGGCGGTTTTTTTGCATCAGAGGACAGCAACCAATTGGCAAACATCGGGATCACTGAAACCGAGACCAGTAAGCTCAAGGAAACGGCGGCAACTACGGCAATGGCGATATCACGGAAGAGTTGGCCAGCCTCCTCCTGGATGAAAACCACAGGCAGAAAGACCGCCAGAGTTGTAATGGTGGAAGCGAAGACAGCCCCCCAGACTTCCTTGGTGCCGTCCAGGGAAGCATTGTATGCATTTTTACCCATCTTACGATGGCGGTCGATGTTCTCAATGACAACAATGGCGTTGTCGACCAGCATGCCGACCGAGAAAGCAATGCCAGCCATACTGACCACGTTGAGATTGCGGCCCATCAGGTCGAGCAGAATGAAGGTGCCGACGATGCTTATCGGGATCGACAGGCCAACCACCAGGGTGGCGCGCACCGAACGCAAAAAAATCAGCAGTACGGCTGCGGCCAGCAGGCCACCAAAGATGATGTTCTGCTTGATCAGGCTGATGGCACTGCGGATGTAGAAACGCTGATCGTAGACCCACTCCAGGTGTAAACCCTTCTCGTGCAGTTTCTCCTTGTTAAGCCAGTTGACCGTCTTCTCAAGTTGATCGGTCATTTCGAGAATATTGATGCCAGCTTCGGGGCGTACCCCTAGAGCTATGGCATTGTCACCGTTTTGCAGGACGATACTTTCGCGCTTGGCAAAGCCTTTTCGCACCTTGGCGACATCGCCGATGGTAACACGGTGTTGACCGGTCGACTTCAGGACAACGTTGCTGATATCCTCTGGAGTTTTAAATTCTGCCGTGGTACGAATGCGGAAGTTACGGCGGCCGACACTCATGGTCCCGGCTGATACATTGACGTTTTCGGTCTGCAGAGTATTGATCAGATTGGCGGTGGTCAGATGGTAGGCTGCAAGTCGTTCGGCACTGACCTCAACATGCATCTCAGCTTCGGTGCCGCCACCGACAAAGAGATCAGACACTCCGCGTACCCGCTCCAGATATTGACGTATCTCGTCCTCAAAATAGGTCAGATAGGTCTCCACCGGACGGGTGTTGCCCTTGCGGGTCTTGAGCATAATCCAGACCACCGGTGAGGCCGATGCGCCAGACGCGGACACTACCGGTTTGTCGACTGTCGAGGGATAAGAGGAGACTTCATTAAGCTTGTTGGAAACCCGCAGCAGGACATTATCAATATTGGTACCGACTTTGAACTTCAGCGTAATTGATCCGCGGCCGTTGCGCGAAGTGCTCTCCATCTCCACCATGTTCGGCAGACCCTTGAGCGTGTTCTCCTGCTCTTCAATAATCTCCCGCTCGATTTCATAAGGGGTGGCCCCTCGCCAGGTGGTGGTGACAGTGATCTCAGGTTCGACCACCGAAGGGCTGAGCTGGTAGGGAATACGCTGCAAGCTGATTATGCCGAACATGACCAGCATAATAATGATGGACAGGATCGTGACCGGCCGTTTTATGGAGATTTGGATCAGGTCCATGTGTGTCTACTCCGTACGTACGGCCTGGCCGTCGCGAATGCGTTCGTTGCCTTTGATGACCACTAGCTGACCGGCTTCTACCTCGTCACTTATGATGCCAACCCTGGTTCCCGAATGACTGGCGATTTTAACTGCTATCATACGTGCCCGGCCGTTGTCGTTGATAAAGATGACATCCTGTCCGAAGCTGTTGGTAACGGCGTCTCGCGGCACCAGAAGGTTCTCGCTGGCGGCTGCAATCGGTAAAACGATTTGTACTTGCATCCCTTCGATCAAGGTCGCGTTTTCCAGCAGGCTGAACTTGGCAACGAAGGTGCGGGTGGTGATGTCGCCACGGGGAATAATGGTGATGAATTTCCCGGATATTTCCTGTCCTGCTACGGTCATGACAACCTTTTGGCCGGGAGTGATAAAGGGGATGACGCTGGCGGGGATATCGATCCTTGCTTCAAGGTTCTGGTTGTCGGCAAGCGTGACGACAAGGCCTCCGGCCTTGACCCATTCTCCGGCCTCGACCAGCCTCTCGATAATCATGCCGTCAAATGGGGCTCGAACAGTTTTTTTCTGCTGTTCCAGAAGCAGTCGGTCCAGGCGTGCGTTGAGAACTATTGACTGCTTCTGCAAGCGGTTAACCTTGGTACCGTAGGCTTCGAATTCGGAGGTAGCAATCGAGTCCTGCTGGTGCAGGGCTTCAATCCTTTTGTAGTCCCGTTGAGCCTGCTCCAGTTCAACCAGATTCTGTTCATAGACCGCTCTTGTGCCAGCTATTTCCGTTACCATCAGGTCGTCATCAAGACGTACCAGGCGGTCTCCGGCTTTAACGAACTGGCCATCATTGCTATAAACCTGACGGACAATGCCGTCAACCTCGGCGGCAACTTTGGCCGTGCGTGAAAAATAGATTGTACCGATAAACTTAGCCGTAGGTTCAGCTTTGCCGGTGACGATTATTGTGGTGGCGACCAGCATGGGCGGCGGCCTGCCTGCTGGCTTGTTTTGCTCTTCAGCTATGGCGATGCCACCGAGCAGTGCCAGGCTCAGTGCTGCCAGAATGATACAGGTTAGGTTACGCATTAGTTATACTCCCGATTCCGCGCAGGGGAAATTGTGTGATATGATGAACAGTATTCAAACAGGAACAGCCTCGCCTTTTTCCAAGAGGGATAGGCAGGCTGAAAGTCTAAAGGGTGGTTTCGTTTTCCTCAGGTCTGGGGTTAAAAGGTGAATTCCTGGCCTTTCTCAGGTTTGTTGTCAGAGCCGCTTTCACTGCCGGACGCGGGAGCGTCATTCGGTATGGTTTCACTGTCAGCACCGAAAGGCTGGTTAATATTGACAGACTGGTTATCGTCACCGAGTGCAATGCTCTCAGCAGGTTTCTCGGCGAGACCCTCTTCTTCTTCGAGAAAGTCGAAGCCAAAATCGACAGTACCATCTGCAGGTTGGTCCAATTCTTCGTTGCCTTCATCAACGACAGGTTCTGGTTCTGATACCGTTATCTTTCCTGGAGAGTAGAAGCCGTTTAAGTTGAATTTTGCTTTGTGTTCGGTCAGGTCCTGGCCGCACTTTTTGCAGCTGTTCAGATGGTCAAAGCTGTGGTAACTGCATTTGGGGCACTTCATAGGTTCTCCTCATGCTGGTTCAGGTCGTTGTCGACAGGAGATGTCTGCCAATCACCATAAAGATACTGCAAGACGGGGGTCGCTGCCAAGCCTGCAGTTTCTGTCCGTAGGATTCGTGGGCCAAGATGTACGGCTAGAAAACCTGCTGCAACTATGGCACTGATTTCTTGGGTTGAAAAACCGCCTTCCGGGCCGATGAGAAGCCTGATACCTGTGGGGTGCTCTTTCGGCAGAACCTCTGCGAGGGCCACTGAACCAGCTTCCCAGAGGACCAGTTTGAGGTCGCTGGTGGATTCGTCGAGTGTCGCTTGCAGCTTTTGTAGTGGTTTTACCTCCGGCAGAAAAGTGCGACGACTCTGACGGGCGGCTTCACTGACAATTCGTTGCCAGCGTTGTGCGCGTTTATTTAAGCGTGCTGTGTTCAGGTTCGGGACGGCATGCTCAGTCTCTATCGGCTGAAAACAGCTCACGCCCAGTTCTGTACCTTTCTGTAAAACCAGGTCAAACTTATCTCCTTTTGGCAGCGCCTGCATCAGGGTGATCGGCAGGGTCGCGTTGGTTTCCTGCCAGCGGCGTAACACTCTGGTTGTTGCCTGTTCTGATTGCAGTTGCTCAAGCTGGGCCTGGCAGCAGTAGCCCCGGCCGTCCAGCAGCAGAATAATGGCTCCAGGCTTGACCCGCAGGACCTTGCGCAGATGGTGATAAGGTTCGCCGGCGATAACGACCTGGTCAGTATGCAGGCTTGCAGCAGGAACAAAAAATCGCAAAGGGTCACTCATTATGCACTCTCAGTCAGTCTTGATATGGCGCTGGTAGACGATACAGGTCCACTCTTCACGGTGGCTTGTGGTGAGCAGTGTCAGTGGGAAATCAGCAAAGCCGTCTACAACCTGCTGCTCCTGTTCAATTAGAATCCCTGAAAGAACCAGGCAGCCTTGGGTTGCGAGGCGGTCCACAAGCTGGTCTGCCAGGCGAATATTCTCTGTAGCCAGAATGTTAGCCAGCACCAGGTCATATTGACCAGGGATCTCATCAAGGGGGTGGTCGGTAATTGTTATCTGCTGGGTGAGTTGATTCTTTAGAACGTTTTCGGTAGCAACCTTACAGGCCTCACTGTCGATATCGCAGGCCATCACTTCTGTGGCACCGAGTGCAGCGCCAGCCATGGCGAGAATCCCGGAGCCGGTACCGACATCCAGAATCTGCTGCGGCGGAGAAGAACTCTCGAAGAGGTTGGCCAGTGCCTCCAGGCAGAGACCGGTAGTGGCGTGAGTGCCTGTACCAAAGGCTTGCCCAGGATCAAGCGTGAGCACGACTTCGCCGCCTGATGTTGGCCAGTCTATCCATGAAGGGTGGATGACAAGGCGGTTGCCGACTTTGAAAGGGGGAAAGTGCTGCTGCCAGTCACTTGCCCAGTCGTGGTCAGCCAACTGTCGATAATCCAGGCGGGTTTCGGCCAATTCCGGATAGATGCCAGAGAGTTTGGCCAGGGTCTGTTGCACGGCCAGGCAGAGGTTCTCTGCGTTTTCCGGGTAGATGAAATAAGCTTTCAGAACCGGATCGTTAGCGAGAGACTCAGGTGCTGGCACGATAAAAGTATCCAGAGATTTTTCCGCTGCAGTGATTCCTGTGCAACCCAGATCCATCAAGGCTTGAGAGACCAGATCGACTGCCTGATCAGGTACAGCAAGGGACATTTCCAGCCATTTGTTTGTCATGGATGTTGTTTAACGGAGTTTATGGGCCATTGCAATAGAAATTCTTGACCTACGGAGGCGGGCTCTGAAATAATAGCTTATAGGTCTAATGAGAACAATGATCTATGTCTAAAGAAATAACACATAAGGGTTTGTGTTGAATTGTTGGAAGTTGCTGATTTATCATTATAAAACCGCTAGAATAAGCCTTTTGGTGTTTTCTTTTTCATTAGAGTCTGTTAGACTTTACCGACATTTTCATGAGGATCAGTAATGCCGACGGCCCAAGCAATTTACCTGCTTTCTGATGCAACTGGTGAGACCGCCGAAAAAATGGTCATGGCTGCTCTGGCCCAGTTCCGAGACAAGCCGGTCCGGTTGAAGCGTATTAACAACGTTCTCACCAAGAACCTGGTCTATGAGGCCCTGGATGAAGCTCTTAGTAATCGCGGTCTCGTTGTTTATACCATTGTCAATCGCGATCTTGCCCAACTGGTTCATGATGAGTGTGAAGGTCTGGGTCTGATTAATATCGATTTGCTGACGCCTCTGTTGATGAAGGTTGCTCAATGCGTTGGCCTTTCACCAAAAGAAACCCCCGGGTTGCTGCATGGGATCGACGAGGCCTATTTTCGTCGGATTGAGGCGATTGAATTTACCGTCAAACACGACGATGGCCAGGAACCACGCAATCTCCACCTGGCAGATATAGTCCTGGTCGGGATTTCGCGAACAAGTAAAACGCCTCTCTCCATCTATCTGGCACATAGAGGCTGGAAGGTTGCCAATGTACCCCTGGTCAAGGGTATTGACCTGCCGTCACAACTTTTTGATGTTGATCCGAAGAGGATTGCGGCGCTCATAATAGATCCACAGCGATTGGTTGAGGTGCGTGCGGCGCGTTTACGCAACCTGGGGCAAGATACCAGGGCCGCTTACGCCGATTATGAGGAAATTGAAGAAGAGCTGAAGTATGCCAAGAAGTTTTTCAGAGGTCATGGCTGGGTGATGATCGACGTCTCCAGCAAAGCAGTAGAAGAAACTGCTAATGAGGTTCTGGTTCTTTTGGGGTTGAAATAGCCGGTCTGCTGATATCGGGCCTATTGGTGTTAGCGGCTTAATTTGATAATAAACTTTGTTGATCAGGAAATATAACGCGAAATTTAAAGGAGAAATCATCATGCGCATTCTTGTGGTGGAAGACGAAAAAAAAGTTGCCAGTTTTATCCAACGTGGCCTGGAAGGCGAGGGGTTCGATGTTGATGTTGCTAACGATGGTGAGTCGGGCGTCGAGCTTGGCTTGCAAAACAACTATGATCTGATTCTCATGGACATAATGCTGCCGAAGATGGATGGTTTGTCAGCAATCAAAGCTTTGAGAGAGAAGGATGTGGCTGCTCCAGTTCTTTGTTTGACGGCCAAGGATACGGTTGAAGATATTGTGGCCGGGCTCGACTCTGGCAGTGACGATTATCTGACCAAGCCGTTTGCATTCTCGGAGCTGCTGGCGCGAGTACGGGCTCTGGCACGTCGTGGGACCCACGAGCGGGGAGCGGAAATTACCTATGCGGATTTACGCCTCGATCCGGTGGCACACAAGATCTGGCGCGGAGACAAGGAGATTGACCTGACCGCCAAGGAATATGCTCTGCTGGAGTTTTTCATGCGCAACCCGGAGACGACCCTGACACGAACCATGATCGCCGAGCATGTCTGGGATTATAACTTCGATTCGTTCACTAATATCATCGATGTTTATGTCAACTATTTGCGCAAGAAAGTTGATCGTGACTTCTCCAAGAAGTTGATTCATACCGTACGTGGAATCGGCTACGTCCTTAAGGAGGGGTAGGTTTGGTCGTTTCGCCATTACATTCGATCAGAGTCCGCATGACCTTCTGGTACGCAATGACACTGGCTGTCATCCTGGCAGTCAGTGCTCTTTTTTCGTACAACTACTTTTCTCATAGTTTGAGTAAACAGGTGGATCGTCAGGTCAGGGAAATTGCCCGGACTCTTGATCAGCACCGTGGCGAAATTCTCCAGGAATCTTCTTCTCCCACAAGCTGTGAAGCTCTGCAAACATTGAGTCACAGTAATAATTGGGGAGCTTATTTAGCCTTGCGAGATGCCAGCCTGCGACAAGTCTGTATCTCCGATAACCTGCTGCAAGATGAGCTTCCGTTCGGGCCAGTTGCACGCCAGCAAGTGCGCTGGCTGAATGAACATCTGGAAACAGTTAGTCTGGAAGATGGTGGGCGTCTGCGCTTGCTTTCCTATCCGCTGGTTCAGAATGGTCACCTGTTGGGTGTTGTCCAGGTGGGCCAGGCCCTCGGCCCTCTGCAAGAGACCGTTGAGGAATTGCGCCTGATCTACCTGGTGGTTGGCCCATTTGCCATTTTCTGGTTGTGTCTCGGCTGCTGGCTCTTGGCTGAACGTACTATTGCACCGGTGATCGAAATTGCCGATGCTGCCCAGAGGATCAATGCAGACAATCTCTCAAGTCGCCTGCCTCTAGGTAATCACAAGGATGAACTCGCGCAGATGACAGCTTGTCTGAACCAGATGCTTGATCGTCTGGACAAATCGTTTCGTCGTGTCCGGCAGTTCTCTGGTGATGCGTCCCATGAACTGCGTACGCCGCTCACCATTCTGCGCGGTGAAACGGAAGTGACTCTGCGCTGGGCCAAGACCCCGGATGAATTCCGTGACATGCTGCGTTCCAACATGGAAGAAATCGATCGCATGGAACGGATTATTGAAAGCCTGTTGACCCTGACTAAGAGTGAAATCGGCGAGCTGACTCTGGAGATGAAAGAACTCAGCCTGAGCGATCTGGTGCAGGAACTTTACCTGCAGAGCTGTATCCTTTGCGAGACGAAAAAAATTGAAGTAGACCTGCTTCTCGAAGTCGATGAAGAGATTCGTATCCGCGGTGATGATCTGCGCCTACGTCAGATGTTCCTCAACCTGATTTCCAACGGTATCAAGTATACGCCTGAAAATGGTCATCTTAAGATTGTCCTGGCGATGGACAATGGCTTTGCACGTGTCGATATTGATGACTCCGGCATTGGTATGCCCGCCGAACACCTTCCCCGCATCTTTGATCGTTTTTACCGGGTTGATAAGGCACGCAACCGCATGGATGGTGGTACCGGCCTCGGTCTGGCAATCGTCAAGTGGATTGTCGAGGCTCACGGTGGTGGCATCTCAGTAACATCCGAAGTTGGCAGGGGGAGCTCCTTCTCAGTGCGCCTGCCGATCGATGGCCCGAAAGAGAGCAAGCACCCCATAACGACCATTCTGGGGTAAGTTGACAAGGGTAAAAATCAGGTCACTATTCAGCACGATATAAAAGCTGTCATCCCCGAATGATTTTATCGGGGATCCATGCTTTAAGGTCTGGATTCCCGATTACACCCTCGGGAATGACGATCTTTAATTGAAAGCTTATTTTTGTCAGATACGGACACGGCCTCATGCGAGAGGCCTTTTGTGCGTCTTTGAGATGAGGATTTATGGAAAAACTATTTAAAGGTGTGGCCAAATTCCGTCAGGATGATTTCGAGGCGCATAAGGACCTTTTTCAGAAGTTAGGTCGAACACAGAAACCTCATACCCTCTTTATCGGCTGTGCCGATTCCCGGGTTGTTCCGGAGCTGATTACCCATACCATGCCCGGAGAGCTTTTCACCGTTCGTAATGTCGCCAATATTGTTCCACCTTACCACAAGACTGAGGACTTTGCCGGAACCACTTCTTCAATTGAGTACTCCGTGCTGGCGCTTGGAGTCGAAAACATTGTAATTTGCGGGCATTCCAACTGTGGCGGTTGTGCGGCTATGAACCAGCCGCCCGAAGAGTTGGCTCATCTTCCTAATGTGCGACGTTGGCTGGAGATCTCCAAAGAGGTTCGGGGCCGAGTTGATCGACAGATGGATGTTGAATCTCCGGAGAAGCGCGAATGGCTGACCGAACAGATCAATATCCTGGTGCAGATGCGCAACCTGCTGACTTACCCATATATCCGGGAACGTTATCAGCAGGGACGTTTGAATATCTATGGCTGGTATTATATTATTGAGACGGGGGAAGTCTTTAACTTCAACGATCAGACTGAAGCTTTCGAGCTGGTGAATGAACTCAAAAAAAAGTAAAACTAGACCTGCTCCGGTTCACCCTCGCCACTCCAGGCCGAATCCCACTTGCGCAAAATGCGTCCTCTGTGATAAAAAAATAGTCATAATTTAATAATAAATTCAATTTTCCCGAAGGTGTAAGCGCATGAAACTACAAGTTCTTCCTCTTGAAACCCGCAAGCCGCATGTTGAAGATGAATCACAGTTGAGCTTCGGCAAAGAGTTTACTGACCGGATGTTTGTTATGAATTACAAAGCCGGTCAGGGCTGGTACGATGCCCGTATCCAGCCGCATCAACCCTTCTCGCTTGATCCTGCGGCGATGGTTTTGCACTACGCCCAGGAGATATTTGAAGGCCTTAAAGCTTTTCGGCGACCAGACGGACAAATTGCTCTGTTTCGACCGAGGGATAATTTTCGGCGTTTCAATCACAGTGCCAGGCGTATGTGTATGCCCGAAGTTGATGAAGCTTTTATGGTGAAAGCCTTGAAAGAGTTGGTTCGGCTTGAGTCTGATTGGGTGCCGCGCAGCGAGGGAACCAGCCTATATATTCGGCCAGCCATGATCGCTTCTGAGCCTATGCTTGGTGTGCGTCCTGCTGAGGAATACCTCTGCTATATTATCGCCTGTCCGGTGGGTGCTTATTACAAGGGAGGCCTGGCTCCGGTTAAAATCTGGATCTCCGATCACTATGTGCGGGCTGCTGATGGTGGTACCGGAGAAGTCAAAACCGGTGGCAACTATGCCGCAAGCTTGTACGCAGCGCGTGAGGCAGAAGAGAAGGGTTATGATCAGGTTCTCTGGCTGGATGCCAAAGAGAAGAAGTATGTTGAGGAAGTTGGTAGCATGAACCTTTGCTTTGTCTGCGACGGCAAATTGGTGACCTCGCCGCTGCACGGTACAATTCTGGATGGTATTACCCGACGGTCGGTTCTTGAGCTGGCGCGCTACAATGGTATGGCTGTTGAGGAGCGGGCTCTGTCAGTAGATGAAATATTTGCCGGGGTAGAGTCCGGAAGTATCACAGAAGCTTTTGGTACCGGCACGGCCGTGGTGATCTCACCCGTTGGTCAATTTACTTACCGGGATCGCACGGTGGTCATCGGGGACGGTAAAACAACCGGTAAGGTGACGCAGGGGCTGTATGACACCCTGACGGGGATTCAGTATGGTCACTTGCCTGATCCTCATGGATGGGTTGATCTGCTCTGATTGACTGCCTCCTGCCGCAATTGATCGGAACGCCCCCTGTTTATTATGCAGGAGGCGTTTTGTGTTAAAGGTTAACTCGCTCTGAGTAGATATCTGCTTTGTATGGTCTTTTGTTCTCCGGTCAGCATCCTCCCCAGTCATAGCACCATGATTATGCTTCTGCTTTATTGTAAGTAATTTCAGCTATTTACATTTATAGCTTGGCTGTTATCTCTGTTTTGACGAGATATGGCATGCCGCTTGCTTTTTTAAGTGCGCCCGCGTGTTCTTTATCTAATGTGTATAGCTATGTAACTGATTTTCAGGAGGTGTCTCATGTGCCGAATTGGCGCAATTAAAAGTTTTAACTATGTTCACCCCAGCCAGGCTTTGAAGCTGATGGAGTCTCAGCAGAAAGGGCATGACAACTCTGGTTTCGCCATGGTCATGCACGACCTTGGCGGACTTTTCGAAAGTTACAAGCACCTGCCGACACTCTCCATGGCCTGTACTGATGAAGGACTGAAGCTCGCCGAAGATATGCTGCGCGAAGCAGGTTTTCAGCGCGTCATGCAGTGGGTTCCGGAAACTGATCCGCAACCAGGTCTGGATATTCACGCCATGCCGAACTATGTCTTTGAGACCTTCGACTACCCTCGTTATTTCCGTAATGGTGATCAGAAGGAAAAAGAGGATTTACTCCTTGATACACGTCTGAAGTTGCGCAAAGCACTTGAAGGGAATGAGCTGGGTTTTGTCTATTCCTTCTGGCCTGACGTGGTCACCCTCAAGGAGATCGGTGATCCGCGTGATATCGGTACCTACTTCAAGCTCTGGACTCCTGATGACAAGTTCACCGCCAAGGTGATCACTGCTCAGTGTCGTCAGAACACCAACTATGACATCGTTCGTTATGCTGCCCATCCCTTCTTCATGCAGGGCTATACGGTCCTGGCTAACGGCGAGAACACCTTTTACCTGAAAAACGTCGAAGCTCAACGCAAGCTGCATCGTGGTTACATCGGTTTTGAATCTGATTCCCAATGCTTCCTTTACACATTGCACTATGTGCATCGCGAGTTGCGCTGGCCGCTGCGCTATTACAAACATGTGGTCACGCCGCTTCCCTTCTATGATATCGAGCGGCGTGAGGACAAGGAGCAGCTGTTGGCATTGCGCCAGTCGCTGGCGCATCTGGAGATCAACGGTCCCAATACAATCATCGGCGTACTGCCTGACTTCAGCATGTTTACCTGTTGCGATGCCAAAAAGTTACGTCCAGTGGTGATAGGTCGCACTGATGACACGGTGGTTATCTCCTCTGAGGTGTGCGGCATCAACGATATCCTGCCTGATCGTGACTGGGAGGCTGACATCTATCCTCACGAGCGTGAGATCGTGGCGATCGACAACGATCTGGAGGTGCAGCGATGGAGGCAATGAAAGTCCAGCATGTCACACCGAATGACATGCCCTGGAAGATCAAATATGATGCCAGCCGCTGCACGCTATGCGGTTCCTGTGTCTCGGCATGTTCCTTCCGTGCCATTGAAGCCAAGGTTGAGCGCCGCCGCATGGTCTTCTCCGAAGGGGAACTGCCAGATCCGCAGCAGCGCTTCTCGGCTGTACCGGTTATCCGTCAGGTTAAAGATGTACAACATTATTGCCGTGGTTGTGGTATATGCGAAAAAGTTTGTCCTAATGATGCTATCGCTCCGCATCGCAATCCCGATACTCGTCACCCGATCATCACTCGTTGTCTCGGTGGAGATTCAATCAAGCGTGGCGGTCGCAAGAACCTTGAATCGACGGTACGGACCCTCGACAAAATACGTGTTGGTCGTATCTCGCAGATGACCGACCCGAGTCTTGATGCTCAGCGGCATACCTTCGATATGCTGGCACCTTTCGGCCGCATTCTGCCAGCCAACACCCTGCCATTCAGTATCGATGACAATGATAAGCTACAGGTTGAAGCCGCCATGCCACCGGTGCGCTGGATTTACCCGGTGGTCATCGGCGATATGTCGATCGGTGCGCTCTCCTGGCGGATGTGGGAAGCGGTTGCCATGGCTGTTGCCTACCTCAACGAAGAGTGTGGTATGCCGGTGCGTATGTGTTCCGGCGAGGGTGGCGTGCCAGTACGTCTGCTGAAAAGCAAGTACCTCAAGTACATGATTCTGCAGATTGCCTCCGGGCATTTTGGCTGGAACCGGATCGCCAAGGCGATGCCGTATATGGTCGAAGACCCGGCTGGAATCCTGATCAAAATTGGCCAGGGTGCCAAGCCCGGCGATGGCGGCCTGCTACAGGCTGGCAAGGTTGCCGATCATATCCAGGCGATTCGTGGCGTACCCAAGGCCGACCTGTTGTCTCCGCCTAATCACCAGGGTCTTTACTCCATCGAGGAGAGTGTGCAGAAGATGTTCCTGTCCTTTAACGCGGCCTTCAAGTTTCGCGTGCCGGTGGCGATCAAGGTGGCGGCTTCAGCAACTAGTGTCTCAGTTTTCAATAATCTGGTGCGTGATCCCTACAATATCGTCGGCGGCTTCTTCCTCGATGGCATTGATGGCGGCACCGGTGCCGCGCATGAGGTCTCACTTGATCACACCGGTCATCCGATTGTCTCCAAGCTGCGTGACTGTTACCAGGCCGCTACAGAGCAGGGTCGCCAGGGCCAGATTCCACTTTGGGCTGCGGGTGGTCTCGGCAAAACCGGTGATCTGGCCGCAGATGCCTTCAAAATGATCGCGCTCGGTGCAAACGGCGTTTTTACCGGCAAGTTGATTTTGCAAATGGCCGGTTGTGTCGGCAACGATATGGGGCGCTGTAATGCCTGTAACACCGGCCTTTGTCCGGTGGGCATTACCACCCAGGAACCACCGCTGGTCCACCGCCTTGATGTTGATCGTGTTGCTCAGAACATCGTCAACTACTTCCTGGCCATGGACACAGAATTTAAGAAGCTGATGGCCCCGGTAGGTAACTCGTCGCTACCGGTAGGTCGTTCCGACGCTCTGATTTCAACTGACAAAGCGGTCGCTGAACGGCTGAATATTCAGTACGTCTGTTAAACCCGATACGTGGGACGAAGAAAGGCTTTTGACTTTCGCGCCCCTCGCTCCGTTCTAAGAGGTTTCAATATGGCAGTAAAAATTTCAGGTTATGATGCAAAGCAACGTCGCATCTCCACTCAGGTGCTTCTGCAGCAGATCTATCGGGCGCTGGAGGAGGGTGAGACGGAATTTGTGGTGACGTCTTCAGGACATCATAATATTGGTGGCCCTTTGTGGACGGAAGACGGTCGTCCGCTCAAGTTCCGGGTTAAGAATCCTGGGCAACGTGTCGGTTCTTTTGGTTTGGAAGGCACCGAGATCATTGTCGAGGGTTCGGCTCCTGCGGATGCCGGTTGGCTCAATGCTGGTGCTGAACTGACTATCCTCGGTGATGGTGGTGACACCACCGCGCACTGTGCTGCGAGCGGCAAGATCTTTGTTGCCGGACGCGTCGGCACCCGTTCCGGTTCCCTGATGAAGCACGACCCGGCTTATGACAAACCGGAGTTCTGGATTCTCAAGAATACCGGTTCTTTTTCCTTCGAATTCATGAGCGGCGGCATTGGTGTTATCTGCGGTTATAGTCGTGAAGACCTGCCCTCGGTGCTTGGAGACCGTGCCTGCACAGGCATGGTCGGCGGCACCATCTATGTGCGTGGTCCGGTCTCAGGTCTTTCCGATGAAGTCTGGATGCTTGATCTCGACGATGCTGACAAGCAATTTTTGCATGAAAATATGCCACTCTTCCTCGGCAAAATCGGTCGGCCCCAGCTGGAGAAAGAGCTGACCGATTTCTCGCAGTGGCAGAAGATCGTCGCCAAGAGCTACGAAGAGCGCAACATTCGTTCACGCATGACTATGCGTGAGTTCCGCGATCAGAAGTGGATCGCTGACGGCGGTATCTTCGCCGATATAGTCAAGGACGATTACAGCCATGTGGCCGGACTGGTTAACGCCGGTGATGATCGCATCAAGATTCCACGCTGGCAGGACAAGCGCTTCGGTGCGCCGTGCCAGGTGGCCTGTCCATCAAATATCCCGACTCAGGACCGCATTAACCTGTTGCGCCAGGGCAAGTACGACGAAGCTCTCGAACTGGTGCTCAGGTACTCACCTTTCCCGGCCAGTGTCTGCGGCGAAGTCTGCCCGAATCTATGCATGGATGCTTGCAGTCGTCGTTACATTGATAAGCCGGTCGCTATGAAAGAGCTCGGACGCTTATCGCTCGATGCTGCACCGCCCGCATTGAAGCCTGAAACCGGCAAACAGGTCGCGGTGATTGGCGGTGGCCCCGGTGGTCTGGCCGCAGCCTGGCAACTGCGCCTGCTCGGTCATCAGGTGACTGTCTACGAGGCCGATAATGATATCGGCGGTAAGCTGCGTCAGGTCATCCCGACTGATCGTCTGCCTGCCGACTCGCTCGACTCAGAAATTCAGCGGATCAAGGCTGTCGGTATCAAGGTCAAGAACAATACCAAGGTTAACGCTGAACTGTTCACTACCATTCAGAAAGAGAGCGACGCCGTGGTTATTGCCTCGGGTGCTCACAACCCGGTGGTGATCCCCTTCCCTGGGCATGAACTGATGACCAAGGGCCTCTATTTCCTCAAAGATGTCAACGCTGGCAAAAACCCCAAGGTTGGCAAGCAAGTTATCGTCATCGGTGCCGGTAACGCTGGAATGGACACTTGTCTCGGTGCTTACGCCATGGGGGCCGAGAAGGTCCTGGCGATCGACATACAGCGTCCAGCCGCTTTCAAGCATGAGATTGACAGTGTCAAGGCGCTTGGCGGCGAGATCCGTTGGCCGGTTTTTACCGAGAAGGTTACCGCAGAGGGGCTTTGGACCAAAGATGGTGAGCTGATCGAGGCTGACGAAGTGATTATTGCAATCGGTGAACGCCCGGACCTCTCCTATGTCCCCAGCGAGTGGTTGAATGATCGCGGCATGATGGATGTCGACGCCTGTAATCAGGTGGTCAAGGCTAAGGGTGTGTTCGCTATCGGTGATACGGTTCAGGCTGCTCTGCTTACGCACGCCATCGGTGGTGGTCAGGAAGCTGCCCTGCAGATTGATGATTATCTCGCTGGCAATGAACTCCAGCCGATTATCAAACCGGAGATGATCAACCAGAGTTGTCTTTCCAAGGAGTTGTTCAAACCGCGCAACCGTGGCAAGCTCTGTGTCACCGATGCCAAGGATGAGACTCTGCGCTGCCTCTCTTGCGGCACCTGCCGCGACTGCACCATGTGTCTCGAAGCCTGTCCGGAAGGTGCGATCATCCGGGTTGAAAAAGAAGACGGTACCTTCGAGTATGTCTCTAACGATGAGGATTGTATCGGTTGCAGTGTTTGTGCTGGCATCTGTCCTTGTGGCGTCTGGGCGATGGAAGTTACCGTATAGTAACTGTTCCGCTTTTCCGCGGGCTGTATTGTTTGCAGGTCTGTATGGGGTCGGGATCAAAGGCAGAGCCGATTGTGGCTAAGTCGTTTGTCAAAGGGTTAAAAAGGTCACCTGTTTTTGGGTGGCCTTTTCTTGTTAAGGGTTTGCGATTCTTAAATATCAGGGTCAGTGAGAATCTATATTTCAGTCAATTTTACACTCAGTAAGCAATGCGAGAGGATAAACAGTAAGTTTTGTTTATGTTACAGCTTTGCTCTCATGTAATGAAGGAAACCTTATGAAGGTTTACAAAAAGTCGACTTTACTGTTATCGAAGTATTCATATATGGTTTGTTAAATTGAACCTGAAAAAGATAATTTGACTTTAGAATGTAGATGGCGCAGCAGCGCCCATGTCTTTTCGGGGTTAACTTGTTTGAATGGGGAAGGGGTAATTGGTGATGAAAAAGTTGTTCAGGTCATGGACGGAAAAATTTCGGATTTCAACCTGTGTGGGTGTATTCGCAGCGGTTATGTTGCTGGCACTTGTTCTTCCAGCTGGGGCGCTTTTGCTACCAAGCTTTGCCGGTGGCGACGGAACTGAACTCAACCCCTGGCAAGTTGCCACGGCGGAACAACTCGACATGGTCGGTAACTACCAGGGGGCGGCTTACACTGACAAGTATTTCATCCAGGTTGCCGATATCGATCTTGGGGTTTCCCCTTGGAATGAAGGGGCGGGCTGGGATCCCATCGGTGGCTGGCTCGATAATGTTTCCTTCAGAGGAACCTATGACGGCAACGGCTATACCATCAGTAACCTGACCATCGACACCACGGTCAACGAGACTTATGCCAGTCTGTTTGGCCGGGTTGGGTACTCAGCCGTGCTGAAAAATGTCCGGCTTGAGGATATTTCAATTTCTGGCATAGGTCATCTAGGTGGGCTTACCGGCTCTATTTCAGGCGGGATTATCAGCAACAGCTCTGTCACAGGTACGCTGAGCTTCAAGGGGACCGGCTACCCCTGGTATGGCGGAGGGCTGGCTGGAACCGCGACATCCGACACAGTAATAGAGAGCTCATATGCTGACGTTTCAATCAGCGCAGCAACAGGTTCCGCTAGTAAAATAGGCGGCCTAGTTGGCTGGTGTAACAATCTCACCATCCTCAATTCATATGCGACCGGAGATGTTGACGGTGCGGAAGGCATTGGTGGGTTGGTTGGCGTGGTTAACGGCGCGAACATCGAAAACAGCTATGCGGCTGGCTCGGTCACCGGGTCAACCCTGACTGGCGGCTTATTGGGTGTGGCCTATGGGGTCACATTGACCAACAGCTTCTATGACCAAGACGCCACAGGGCAAGTAGACGATATCGGTAACGGAGAACCGAAAACCACGGCTGAGTTGATGCAGCAGGCAACCTTTACTGACTGGGAGTTCCCAACCGTCTGGAGGATGGCAGAAGGCTCCACTCATCCATATCTCAATTGGCAGACGCTTGACACCATCGATGGCATCTCGGTCGAGGTTTTCAACTTTAATGACGACTCGGTGGCAGGTCACCGGATTATCTTCGGTTTCGACAACGGCGATGAATCAACGTGTGAGAGTACTGTTGCCGACACCATCACCGATGAGGTCGAGGGGGAGCAGCAGATCAGAACCTCCGTTAGTCTGGATGGCAAGGTTCGCGCTGTAGCCATTACCGGAACTAATGGCGAGAGCTGGACCTGGTATGAAATCTATGATGAAGAAGAATCCACTTGGCAGAAGAGAGCTCCCACACTGTCGCAGTACGCCGCTTTCATGTCGAGGAACTACATCCGCATTGAAGAAGGCGACGACGGCGGTCTGCAAATAATCATCAAAACCAAATTAAAAAGCGAACTCCGCTTCTGATAAGGGGATCCATCATGAAAAAAATACATTTATTCCTGGTCTTGACAGTCTTTGCCGCAGCGGTCTTAGTCGGAGGCTGTAGCAGCGACAGCAGCAGTGGTGGCAACAGCAGCAGTTCCATTCCAATGGAGATCGGCATTGAATACCTCGTATCGTCTGGAGACAGTGTCGTATCAAGCGAGGCCGATCCGGCCCTGCTTTCCGTGCGCCACGTCAGTGAGCCGGAGGCTAGGTACGTCACACTGCTTGAAGGTAGCGCAGTACTCAATACCGATTAGAGCGAGAGGCTGATGACAGGCAATTATAGATAAAAGGTGAAAAGCCACCGGAAAGTATCCTGGTGGCTTTTACTAATACGAACCGGTCTTACCGAAGAAATCAGGGTGAATCTGCGGAGAGTGAACGGCAAAGAAAATAATCAGCCCGGCTACCAGCTAGTTCATAACTGTTTACTCCTACATAATTAGTTGTTGATAGGGCTTTGATTTTTTGGATAGGCGCGGTCCCTTAAAAAGCAATTTCCTGTTAGCGATGAGGTCACGAACTTCTCGAAAGACTTTCTTCCAGCTCTGAAATTATCGTTTTGGTGTTCTCTGGATGCTGAAGAGAAGAGCGACGTTCCCATTGGTCCCAACTGCCAAGGAGTCGCTCATATGGGTCTGAACATCCTCGGGAGTAAAATGCCGTAGTTTCCGAAGAATGCCTGCGGACGACTTCGGTAAGCTGCCGGTACAGTTCGTCGCGTCGCTCCAGTGATTCGACATGGAACATAATGGCATAGCTGGTTCGTCCCCGCCCCGTACCGATCTTTCCGTAAACATAGGTGTTGGGATAGGTTTCGCTGTAGTGACAGAGAAGCTCCAACCCTTCATCATAGCTATCAACCACAGCGACAACCTTCCAACAGTCCCAAGCCTCCTTCAGGTAAATATGGTTGCAGCCGTTGCGCAACTGCTCCAGCAACCCGTTCAAACAGGGAACACAACGGTCGAAAACCCTCGATTTTGTTATCTCCAATATGGGGCTTGTCTCAAAGCTGGTCCAGCCCTCTTTGGAGGTTCGCCTACTGAAGTAGATGGTCATCATGAATGCTTCCTTAAAAACGGGCACTTAAAGCCAAATATCCTGAAACGTTGAATTTGCAAATCTCGCAAAAGATTAGACACAAGCCAAGTTAGATCTGACGGACTTGGTCATGTAACCCACACATACTTTTGATTAACCTGTAGCACTTTTTGTTACAAGGTCCCCTATCTCTTCCTGGAGGGGGTTCTGAAAGTTGTCTTGGAGAGGCACTGGTGTCGAAATGGAGGGGCGAGACTTATGGCAACCCCTGCCATTTAAGAAAGGACCCAAAAAGGTGGTTTCGGTCCAGGGGCCTGTGTCGATCAATTAAGTGGATAAGCTTTCCCAATTCAGGCATGTTGTAGGGAAAGCGTATCTTGAAGAGCGGCATCCTCAATCATCTGTAATTGGCAGTGTGAAGAAGACCTTGCTACCTTCACCGAGTAAGCTCTCGACCAATATGACGCCCCCATGATCTTCGATTATTTGCCTTACTATGCTCATTCCCAGGCCGAGGCCACTGACTGCCGTATCAGATGTGTCAACACGATAGAACTTATCAAAAACACGAGCGATCTGATCCTTCGTCATGCCAATGCCTTGATCAATAATCCCTACCTTACAGTGCTGACCTTCCCGGCTGATAACAATTGCAATGCTGCTCCCTTGTGGTGAGTACTTTATGGCGTTGCTCAGCAAGTTATCAATGACCTGTCTTATACGGTGCACGTCAATCATTATGACCTGAGGTGCCTCTGGTTTAAGCTCTACAGTAATTTTACGTTTGGTTCTTAGCGCAAAATGGTCAGCTACTTTATTCAGTAAGGTGACTATTGAGGTCGCTTCCCTTTCAAGAGGAAGCTTTTGTCCTGATTCTATGCGACTAACATCAAGTATGTCATCGACGATTCTGGAAAGGCGTTCACAGTTGTCATAGATTTCATGACAAAAATCCTGTCTTTGCTCTTCATTGAAAGAAACGGAGAGTTCACAATCTGAAAGTAGTTCGGTATAACCCATGATGCCGGTAATTGGTGTACGTAGTTCATGAGCCGCTGTCGATATGAACTCGCTCTTCATTTTGTTCATCTCGATCAATGCGCGTTCCGCCTCCTTTTCCGTGGTGATGTCACGAATGACAATCAGGATGAAGGGGGCAACGCTGATTCTTATGGTGCGCGCCGAAAGCAGACCGGTTCTGACTTGATCACCTGTGACCAGAAAATCTGCCTCATAATTATTGATCTCACCATGGCTGCGTATTTGGTTGCAAAAAAACTCGTGGAGACCCTTGTCAACCCAAAGGCCGAGTTCATCTGAATTGTAGCCGATGGCTTCGAGCCGGGGAATGCCCGTTGCAGTTTCGAACGCTTTATTCACATCAATGATCACACCTGCTTCAGGTTCTGTAAGGATGGCTGGGTCCGGGTTAATCTCGAAAATCTCTCGGAAGCGTTCCTCGCTCTCTCTGAGCTTCTGATCCCTATGCTTACGTCTTGAGAGATCTCGCCAGATTGTGTGTAACTGTTTGATTCCTTCAGTGTTGATGGCGGTAAGAGCGACCTCCACGAGCAGAATTGAACCATCCTTCCTGAGGTGCTCCCACTCAAACAGTTGGGCCCCCTTTTCCTCAGCCAGTCGGATTATTTCAGTGGCTTTGTCAAATGACGAGTAGCCGTCCGGTTGAAACTCTGGAGAAAGCTTAAATGGTGGCGTATTAAGAAACTCTTCTTTCCTGTCATAGCCAAGTATCGTGACCGCAGCTGAATTGCAATTTATGAACTCACCATTTTCGATAATGAGCATAGGGTAGACTGAATTTTCAAAAAAGGAGTGGTATGCCAGGTCATCTTTATGCACTAAATTAACCCTCGTAGAGCAGTCCTAGTATCTCAACCGGTGAGAAAATAACGATAAACTGCACCTCTATGCTTAGCCTTAAATACTCAGAATGTCACTTTATCATATCATTATATTGCCATATTCCAAAACCAACATTACCGTGTAGTTGATAGGTTTACTGTGCCATGTGGAAAAGTTGGCTTGGTGTTCTTGAGCTGTGTAGTGGGGAATCAGGGAGGTTCCAAGGCCGACCACTCTAATACCGCCTCTTTTTAAAAATGTCTTTATTGTGTTCTGTACCATGAATCCAAAAACGACACAGGGAATAGTGCCCCTGCGGCGTTTTCGATCTGTGTAAACTAAAAAATCAGCCTTTTGCAATGAGCTTTTTCAGATCGTCACTATCTGTTTTTACCAGACCTTTAACTCGCTCAGCATTGACACGGGCGACAATAATCTGACCGACCTCAGTCTGGATGTCATCATACAGTTTCAGGCCAAGCATGCCCTTGGCCTGACGCTGATTGTCCTCTGTGGGGTCTTGAAAGGTGAATCGATAAGCCGCAGCTTGCGTTGCAAGCGGGCCAGGGCGAGCATACCGTCTTCTTTGAGGGCGGTGGCGCATCTTGTCTTCGCTCATGCCGGTGCTGTCCCAGTTGAACGAAGGTGACAGGTTATAGGCCAGCATCTTGCCGGGGTAGACGGCGTGGATGGCGTCGGCGAAGATCTTGGCATCAGGCAGATCTGCGGTCTTGGTCTCCATCCAGATGATGTCGGCAAAGGGGGCCACAGCGAGAGATTTGGCGATGGCGTAGGGAATACCGCCTCTGACCTGATAATAGCCCTCGGGGGTGCGGGCAATATCGCAGTTCCATATAATACTGAAGCCCATGCTGCGAGCTTGCTCACGTGCTTCGACGAAGGACGAGTTTTCAACAAAGGCATGCCATTCCTCAATGGTCATCGGTAATTCCGTGCCTTCGTCGATGTGGAAAGCCATGACATCGGCCACGGCCACGCCATAGGTTTTCAGACTGGCTTCCATCTGCCACAATTCCAGTAGACGAGTGGCGGCGTGATCGAGAGCTGCGTTGATGTCGGCGGTGCTTCTACTCAGCATGGTCTTGATGGTCGTATCGATTTCTGTGGACAGGCCGGTTTTGTCGAGCCACTTATCGGCTTCGGCATAGGCTGCATCCGAAATGCGATACATCAGGTGGCCGTTGATCTCGATAATGCCCTTGCTGTTGAACTGGCGCATGATTGCCAGGAAGGCAGTTTTGTAATTGGGGATATTGGTGTTGGTCGCTCCCAGGATGAAGTGGTGATCGCGACGGACAGCACCAGCCTTGGCTTTTTTCATGCTGGCGGCGACGCCTGCTGTCGAGCCGACCGGGATATTCGGTTCCATGCCACCTTGCCAAAGAGCATAGTTGCCGTTGGCATCCGGGGTATTGACGGCCCGACGGACGCGGTCTTCGTAATTGCGTATGTAACCATAGGTCATGACGATTGATTCAATGTTGGGATTGATGAAATCCTGGTCCCAGCAGTTGGCATCGGAGACGCTGTTGATATAGCCGCCAGCGGCCGGTATTGAAACCAACGAAATGCAACCCTAAGGCAGCACGGATTTCCATTAACTGGAAGGTTTGCTCAAGCTGTTCCACCAGTACGTAGACCTTGATAGTGCCTTCATCAAGCCCAAGATGGCCCTCAAGTGCGGTCATCATCCTGTTCCAGAACCCGGCCTCCTCGGCGGTCTGGATTTTCGGCAGGTAGAGGACGATGGATGAACCGGCCTCAAGCAGGGTTTTATGGTTATTGACTACATAAAGAGTCATGTCGACGATCGAGGCCGATAGCGACTCGCCATTCAGGCGAATGTGACGATCATCAAGATGCAGGCCGCGTGCTCGGAAAATCTTGGTGGTGAAATCGAGTTGGGCGCGCCAGTTTATGACGATCGCACGGCCGAAGAAATCACGGGCCCAGTTATTCATCTCCCTGGCAACCTGTTCGGCAACATCCAGAAAGAGTGGGTCGCGGGCGATGGCGAGTTTGAGGCTGACCTGATTGTCGAGCGACATGGTGGTGACCTGACCGAGAGCGTCTTCACCGTCGAACATCCAGCCGTCGGCTCCGGAGAGCAGGGCATAGGCGACATTGCGCAGATTTGCTTTGACAGGGGAGTTTGGCTTGGCGGCTGGGCCGGTGCCTTGCAGCCATTGGCGTTGCAGATCGTGGGGTATGACTGCGCCGACGAACTTGCCATCGCGGGCATCCTGAACTTTGATGCCTGTATCCTTGATCTCGACTTCGGGATCGAGGAAGGTGATTGGGGTGCGTGATTTGATGCGTGCCAAACGGCGCTGGGTACGCTCATTTATGAGGCGCTTCTGCTCTGCGTTGTACTGCGCCATGAAACTAAGTGTGGTAAGCACTTCAGGTGTATAAACAGAAGAATACTTATCTGCGAGATCGTCGCGAATCTGCAACATCATGCCTTCTTTGCTTGTTGCTGATTGTCTGATAAAATCTAATTATGACTATTTTGGTCGGTTGATGCATTTTTACCTTGCATGTCAACATCTTTTTTTACATATATGACTTTTTTGCTTTGTAAGCTTGTCTTTCAGAATATCGTAAATTTGGGTAGAAGAAAGAGGGGCGGGAGCGTCAATACAAAAAAAGTTTTGCGCGTGACAAAAATTATACTCTGTTGTAGAAGTGTGAAGGACCTTTTGTCGAGCAATTTCCCGGGGAACCGCCAGTTGGCTGCTCCCCGGCTTTTTTGAGGGGAAACATGATTCATCTGACCAATATCACCCGCCAGCACGCTAACAACATTCTGTTTCAAAACGCCAGTTTTCAGATTACCGTCGGTAGCCGTAGTGGTCTGGTTGGAGCAAACGGGTCAGGTAAGTCAACCATCTTCCGGCTGATCACCGGCGAGGAACAGCTCGACGGCGGTGAGATCAGCTGTAGCAAGAAGACCGTGATCGGCTACTTCTCTCAGGATGTCGGCGAGATGACAGGGCGCTCGGCGCTGGCCGAGGTCATGGCGGCCTCTGCTCGCACCATGCAGCTTGGCGAAGATATCAAAACCATGGAATCGGCAATGTGCGAACCGATGGCTGATGACGCTCTGGCGACGCTGTTGGAAAAGTACGGTGAAGCTCAGGAGGAGTTTGAACATCGTGGCGGCTACGATCTGGAGAGTCGTGCTCAAGCTGTGTTGACCGGTCTCGGCATCGGTCCGCAAGATTACCTCCGGCCTGTGGAGAGTTTCAGCGGTGGCTGGAAGATGCGTATCGCTTTGGCAAAGATATTGACCATCAACCCTGATGTACTGCTCCTCGATGAGCCGACCAACCACCTTGATGTCGAATCAATCGTTTGGCTGGAAGACTGGTTGTCAACCGAATTCAAAGGTGCTGTACTGATGACCAGCCATGACCGTGAGTTCATGAACCGTCTGGTCGGCCGTATCATTGAGGTTGGCAATGGCACCATTACCACCTACGGCGGTAACTATGATTTTTATCTGCGCGAGCGTGAAGTTCGTCGCGAACAGCTGTTCGCCAGCCATCGTCGGCAGCAGGAGATGCTCTCCAAAGAGGAAGATTTCATCGCTCGTTTTGCCGCCAGGGCGTCCCATGCCGCCCAGGTGCAGTCGCGGATCAAGAAGTTGGAGAAGATCGAGCGGATCGAAATCCCGGCGGAACAGAAGGTCATCAAATTTGAGTTTCCCGAACCACCACGTTCCGGTGATGATGCTGCCAGGATTGATAACCTGGCCAAGGTCTGGCCGGTTGAAGATGGTGAGGACAAATCGGTTTTTGGCGGCGTTTCCGGATTGATTCGGCGTGGCGAAAAGATTGCAGTAGTCGGAGTGAATGGCGCGGGCAAATCAACTTTTCTCAAATGCCTGGCCCAGCAGACCGAACCGACCTCTGGTAGTGTGACCATCGGTGCCAGTGTCAACCTGGGATACTTCAGCCAACATTCGATGGATCTGCTCGATCCGAAAAAGACGGTCTTCAATACAGTTCAGGATGTGATGCCAATGGCCTCAATTGGCGTGGTTCGTAATCTCTGCGCAGCCTTTCTCTTTCAAGGTGATGATGTTGATAAACGCATTGCTCTACTCTCGGGAGGCGAGAAGAGTCGCCTGGTGCTGGCGATGCTGCTGGCCCGGCCGATCAATTTTCTGGTCCTCGACGAGCCGACCAACCATCTTGATATCCAGTCGCGTGAGGTCTTGCTTGAGGCGCTGAAGAATTTTGCTGGTACCGTGGTTCTGGTCAGTCATGACCGGCACTTTCTGCGCTCACTGGTCTCGCGGGTTTTTGCGATTGATCATGGTGAGATGATCCCTTATGAAGGGGATTATGAATATTATTTGCAGAAGAGTGGGCATGATAACTACTGAAAGTTGTGGGAGAGAATGCCAATAAGTCAAGCCTGGTACCTTCCTGTCGTCTCATTAACTTCAAAAATAAGTGATCTTTATAAGTTTTTCTTCATCAGATATAATGCTAAAGCTTGCTTTCTTAAAATTGGGACGATTGCCCAGACTGATAGTGGTGTAATTTGTAAAGCCAATTCCTTCGGTGGGTAAAATAAAGCCCTTATCTATTTTTCCATTCATGTTTTCGTCATGTAAAACACTAACCGCATAGGTTCCTTTAGGTAAGCCATTAAATGTTGTATATGCCGTGGTATCTTGTATCTTTGCAATTTGTTTCTTATAGTATTTTTTATACTGTTTGTCTGGAATAGAGCCGTCTTTGTTGTACAACGCAAACTGAACCATGCCCTTTGAACTTCGTAATCCCTTGACTTTTACCGTTAAAGAAAAAGTCTCGATATCATTGGCGTAAACAAATGATTGAAGCATCAAAAATGCTGCCAGTACAATTATTCTTGTAGTCATTTCCATTAAAGTCCAGGTAGATGCTTTCTAGAGGGTAAAGAATAGTGGGATCAGGAATGCAAAGCTGTAAACTTACCCAACCTCTCCTTCAGTTGAGCCAATTGATTTCATTTCAGGTCGTGAAGGAAAGGTCTAATTGCTCTCCAGAACTTTCTGCATAGCAGGCAAGGCAACGCCAAGTTTAATATCAGCGCCCATCTCGCCCAGTACAGACTCAAGAGCGCTGATACATAGCAAAACATTCTCAGCACGGCTGGAATGCCCCATCAAACCAATCCGCCATACCTTGCCTGCCAGTGCCCCAAGTCCGGCACCGATCTCAAGATTGTACTCGTTGAGCAGGCGGCTGCGGACTGCTGCGTCGTCAACTCCGGCAGGAATGCTGACGGCATTCAATTGCGGCAGACGGTCAGCCTCTTTGACGATAAATGTCAGCCCCATCGCCTCGAGGCCTGCCTTGAGTGCCAGATGGTTGTAATGATGACGATCCCAGGCGCTATCCAGGCCCTCTTCCCGCAGTATCAACAGCGCCTCATGCAATGCATAGAGGGCATTGACTGGAGCCGTGTGATGGTAGGCACGCTTGGCTCCCTCACCCCAATAACCCATGACCAGATTCAGATCCATAAACCAGCTCTGTACCTTGCTTTGACGATTACGGACTTTCTCCAGGGCGCGTTCATTGAAGCTCACCGGGGAGAGACCTGGAGTGCAGGAAAGGCATTTCTGGGAGCCTGAGTAGATGGCGTCAATTTCCCATTCGTCCACTTTTATTGGTGTTCCTCCCAAGGAAGTCACCGTGTCAACAATGGTCAGGCAATCATGTACATGGGCCAGCTTAACCAGGGCCTGCACATCAGACTGTGCCCCGGTGGAGGTTTCAGCGTGAACCATAGCCACGATCCTGGCGTCCGCATGGGTTTTTAGTGTCTCATCAAGTTTTCCTGTGTCGATCGCTTCACCCCAGGCGTCTTCAACCATGACAGGGATTCCACCGTAGCGTTCGACATTCTCTTTCATGCGTCCACCAAAGACGCCATTCTGGCAGACAATTACCTTGTCACCCGGTTCCACCAGATTGACGAAACAGGTTTCCATACCAGCCGATCCGGGCGCCGAGACTGGCATGGTCAGGGCATTTTCAGTCTGAAAGGCGTACTGCAGCAGCTCTTTAAGCTCATCCATCATCTGGATAAAGGCCGGATCCAGATGGCCGATGGTCGGTCGGGAGAGCGCTTCAAGAACGCGTAGGTGAACATCAGAGGGCCCGGGGCCCATCAGGGTGCGAACGGGGGGATTGAAAGAACGAATCAGCATTTGTCTATCCTTTTTGTTTTTGTGTCGGCGAGACTGTCCGACTATAAAGAAATAATACCTGCTTCTATTTGTAGGTCAAGAAGCACCCTGGCTACTTTCCCCGGCCGAAGCAAATTTGCTGTTCTCCAGACGTTTGACTTCTAAAATATTTTGTTGTTCTATAGGCTCTGCTCTGGTATCGGGGTCACACATCGGAGATGTCTATGGTGATATCCTCAGAGAAAATTGTAGAACAATTAACTGGCACGAATAGCCATGCAGGAACCAGGTTGATGAACAGTGCTATTGCAATGGAAATACTGGCAAAACAAACCGATCTGTTCGTCAGGTTGCAACGCGGGGAAAATTTGCCTCCTTTCCCCGCAGGTGTCAAAGGAGCAGATCAACGCTTGCAACAGGTCGGTGAGTGGCTCTGGACCAGTCTCGGCGAACGTGCCGTTTCTACTGAGAAACCTCTGTGTGGCGATTGCATCGTGGCGACTGTTCTCTATGATTCCGGTGGACACACCGCTGTGATCAGAGATCTCGTCGGTGCGTTGCCACGCCCACCCCTTGCTCTTTGGTTGACTATGGCTCATCCTTCTGCTCTGACGATGAAGAGATCGTCGGTTGTACGGGCCGGTATGGTCGGGAAGATTCGTTTTTTCCCTGGGTACAAAGCCCTGGGTTGTGCCCGACAAATGGTTGCGGCTCTTGCTCAGCTGAGACCTGAGAGGTTGTTTCTGCTACATCACCCGGAAGATTGTATAGCAGTTGTCGTGGCGGCAGCAGCACAAGCTATGGGGACGAAAATCGTTCTGCTGCATCATGCCGACCGCACCCCGTCGGCGGGGATTTTTCTTACTGATCTAAGCCTCGTTGATCTGAACTCCCGTTGCGCCGCTTTTACCCATAATAAGCTTGGACTTCACTCAGCGTTGCTGCCGCTCTCCTGCCCGGATCACGGCAAGAGGGATTATCCTTTTTTGTCTGACGGCTCATTGACAACGGCTCTTTCCGGAAGCGCAAAAAAAGTTGCGGCGATCGCCTCTCCCGCCTATCCAGGTCTGGTGACATCTGTCCTGCTGACAACAGGTGGAAGGCATGTTCATATCGGTCCTTTGCCTGCCAGGATGATACGCAACATAAGAGGAGCCTTGCAGCAAAATGGTCTTGACGCAGAGAGCTTCGTCCATGTACCGAAAACCACATCTCTGGAAACAACTCTTCGCCACTATTCCGTTGATCTGATGATTAATACTTACCCTCGCGGTGGGGCAAAGACTGCCGTTGAATCGATGGCGAGTGGTGTACCGATGTTGTGGAATTCCCCTGACCCTGATCTTGATGAGATGCGGCTCCAGATGAAATATCCGCAAGCGCCCTTCTGGCGCAATCAGGATGAACTGAAGCAGCTTTTACAAAGCATTGATCGTGAGTGGCTGATGCAACAGAGTACGGCCGCGCGTAGATGGTATGAGCAAAAACATCACCCGAAATTGTGGGCTGACTTTTTCTCTATGAACCAATTTCTCGCAACCGTCGAATGGCCAGATTCTCACCACCTGGAGTTTGAGGCTGCTAAAGAGGTGGCAGAGGAATTGCGGCGACGGCAGAGCCCAATTCGCAGGCAATGGCGTTCGAGGCATAGGTTTCATGCTGCTGAAATTGCCTTTGAAGCTGCACTCTGGACTTTATGGCCTCCGCTTGCCAGCTTGTTGAGGGGGAAACCGTTGAGATATCGTTCCATTCACGTTGGTTGAGAATCTTCAAGCATCGTACGCATAAGTTTCTCCAGGGTAGGGAATACTGGGGCTGATTTGATTCCCTGTCGATGAGCAACCTGCAGTGATTCGATTCCGAAGGAGGGGTTTGCCTCTATCAGAATTGGTCCATCAATGGTCAGGGCAACATCCCATCCGACAAATCGTTCTTGTTCGCAACACTTCTGAGCCTGCCTGCAGAGAGCCCTGACTTCATCCCAGAAAGGCAACTGTGTGCCATTGATTATACTGCCGGTATCCGGATGAACGACAGTTTCTAAAATAACGCCGTTTTTCCGCATGACGGCTTTGCCAAGCCGGCCCGTCTGCAAATCAACGGGTGCAACAATGTTGTCAGCTTGGAAATTGTCAACGATTGATTCCCTACACGGCATTCTGAAAACGGGCCAGAATTCCTCGATACACCCGTCTGTATCGATATAAGTATTGAAGCGGACAGTGGGAAGGCTGCCGTTGCTAAGTCCTGCCAACCCAGGGTGATTTTCTATGCGTGGTTGCAACAGGTAGGGTGTTGCCAGGCTTTTTTTGCCCAGGTAACTGTCAAACTCGCTGGGACAAAGTGATTTCCCCTGTCGGTGGAATGATCCATTTGCATGTCGCCAACTCTCGATGCCGATGCCGCAGGACCCATCGTCCGGTTTACAGAAAATGACGGCGTCGTCCCGGTTGAGATATGCATCGTCAAGACTCTTTTTGATTCCGTCTTCATAGATGGCAAGTATCGGTGGGGTGGGGAGTCGATACTTTGTGCAGAATGAATGGAAGGCTAATTTGTTCCAACACGCTTCATTACGCAACCAGATGTTCAAAAGACCCAACCATTGGAAACATTTCCTTTGCGAAAGGAACTTCCTTCTGAGTTTGCTATCTGTTATCTGATCGAAGCGGAAAAGGTAATATTCACGGGCGCGTAATCCGCACAGAAAGGTTGTCTGCAGAAGACCGAGGATTTGATGGGCCAATGACACCCTTGTTTCGGCACGGAGTTGCTGGGCGGACCTGAAGAATGCCGAGGGAATCTCCAGAATGTTGGTAAGCCAGAAGTACCTGCTGAGAACGATCTGTCGCAACGGAGCTTTTTTGCGGAAGGTTTTTTCAGCCCACCGGGTTTCTTCCATGAAGTAATCCTGTTGATAAGAGAAGCATCTACAAACCTGTAACTTAAAATCGGCGGCAATAATCCTTGTCTGATCTGGGTTGCGTGTCAACTTAAAACATATTGTCTGTATGAGGTTCTTGCAAAACTCCGCAAAGTCCATTTATCGTCATTCCCGCGAAGGCGGGAATCCAGGGGTTTATTGGAGTTGTCAAAAAATGGATCCCCGCATTCGCGAGGATGACGACTTTTGCAAGGGGCTCTGTATGATAAAAAATATACAATTACTGCGTCCAGATTTTGGTTTCAGTTAAAATATTAAAATATTATTGTCATAAATTTTCCGAATAGAATACTATCTAGCGTCAAATGACAATTTCTGATGGTTCAGGGGAAAAGCCATGATTAAAAGCAGTGATTCATTTGTTCTCAACTTTGCACCGACTGGCATGGTTCCGAAACGTAAAGATAATCCGCATGTACCACTTTCACCGAATGAGATTGCTGAGCAGGTTCACGAGGCCGTAGAGCTGGGAATTACGGTTGTGCATTTGCACGTCAGAGACCAGCAAGGGGAGCCGAGCCACGATATCGATCTTTATGGTGAGATTATCAGCAAGATACGCAGCTTCGCGCCAGAGTTGGTGGTCTGTGTCTCTCTGAGCGGTCGCAAACGCCCGGATTTTGAGTCTCGCTCTGGTCCTTTGATCCTGGAGGGTGATTGGAAGCCGGACATGGGTTCCCTGACCCTTTCCTCTCTCAACTTCAGTCGTCAGGCGAGTATGAATGCTCCGGAAATGGTTCAGGGCCTGGCCAAAGCAATGCTGGAGCGTGGCATTGTCCCCGAACTGGAAGCTTTTGACAGCGGTATGATCAATTATGCCACTTACCTGATCAAAAAAGGACTGGTCAAGGCCCCATTCTACTTTAATCTTCTGCTGGGCAACCCGTTCAATGCCCAGGCTGATCCACTCAGCTTTGGAGCCATGTTGGCACTTATGCCTGAACAGAGCCTTTGGGGGGTCGGTGGTATTGGTGGCACCCAGACCGCTTCGGCCATGTTCGGCCTTGCTTCAGGCGGTGGGGTGCGGATGGGCCTGGAAGACAATATCTTCTACAATGCCGACCGATCTCGGTTGGCATCAAATCAAGACCTTTTACAACGTGTACATGTAATGGCAGAGCAGCTAGATCGGCGAGTGATGACACCGGCTGAATTTCGTGTTGCTATGAAGATGGCTCCGGGCAACGGCAGCTATGGCCGTGTCATGGAGACGACTGCAGGGCAGAGTTGAAAAAGATGAAACCTTTCGTTATGTTCGGGGTGCATCCGCTCTTTGGTGACTATGTCGACGCTATTCATGCTGTTGGTGGCTATCTCTCGCGGGTAGTGCTGAACATTCAGGAACCGTCACGTCCGCCGGGGCAAAGATTTCAAGACCGTCTTGAGAAATACCAGAGCTGGTTGCGGACCACCGGTTGCTCGACACAGGTCAAAGTACTCTGGTTGGATGATTATAGTGCTGATCCAGAAGAGACTGCCCTGCTCGGATTTCGTGGCACCAAGGCGCAGCCACTACTTGATCTCGTGAAAGAACGGCATGGTGTGACTTTCCCCCCTCTGGTTCATCGCTCCGCAATGGTCTCACCGATGTCGGAATTGCATGAAGGCGTTTTTGTCGGTGCAGGTTCTGTGATTGCCCCCAACTGTTCCATAGGTTCATTCAGCCTTATCAACCGTGGTACCACTATCGGGCATGATAATCGGCTTGAGTCGCATGTCGTTATAGGTCCGTCGGTACAGACAGCTTCGTCGGTTCACATTAAAACCGGAGCCATTCTTGGCATCGGCTGCACTATCCGGGAGCATCTTGTTCTCGGTGCTGGTTCTTATGTAGCGGCAGGTGCCGTTGTCCTCAAACATGTTGAACCAGGGCATCTGGTTGCCGGTGTTCCGGCCGTCAGCAAAAAAGTGTTGCCCGGTTAGTAGTTTCTTAACGAGCTATCGCAGGCTTTGTTATGGTTGACAGCAGCATGAAATATCAGCTGGTCGCTTATTCAGGTAAATTCCGTCGTGATTGGGACTCCCTTGTGGCCACGGCGCGCAATGGACTTTTCCTTTTTTTTCGTGATTTTCTTGAATATCATGCCGATCGTTTCGATGATGCATCTTTCCTGTTGTATCGTCAGGGTAAGGTTGTCGCGCTGCTGCCAGCTCATATTGTTAGTAACGAGTTACGTTCCCACTATGGGCTTACTTTTGGTGGGTGGGTAGTCGCTCCGGATTGTCGTTATGAGGATATGGAAGTCGGGTTCAATCTTCTCGAGCAGGAAATGCGACAGCTAGACCTCGCTCGCCTGATCTACAGGCCGGTACCTTTCCCCTATCAAAGTGAACCCTGCGGGGATGACCTGTATCTTCTGCAGCAGCGTGGAGCGCGCTGTGAATCGAGTATTCTTGGAGCCTTCATGTCAACAATGGTTGATCGTGTTGGTAAAAAACAGCTACGCAAAAACCTACGCAAGGCTGAAGAGAAATTCCCCTGTCAGTTTCACGAAACTGACGACCTTGATCGGTTCTGGGATTTTTTAACCAAGTTTTTACAAGCAAGGCATCGCTCGGAACCGGTACATAGATTGGACGAAATAAAGCTGTTGAAGAGCCGCTTTCCGGAGAATATCCGGTTCGCCGTCGCTTCCAATGGCGATGAATGGTACGGTGGCGAAGTCCTGTTTTTGAGCGGACAGGTGACACGTTTCCAGTACGGTTTCAGGAATCTTGAGCAGTCGCTGTCCAATGTTCACCTGCGCCTTTTTGAATGGATCCGACGGCAACCTGAGTACCTCCGTCCCTGGATTGACCTGGGCACATCAATGGACCCCGAATCAGGCCGTCTTCTGAAATCTCTACATGGACACAAGGAAAACCTCGGTTGCCGGGGTATTCCCCTGCTGACACTGGTCTGGGAACCATGAAAACCGTCACGACCGAAACTACACCACGCCTGATCGAATTGCCTGAGATTGACCACGGCAGGTTCGGCGCTCTTTGCTTCGGACAGTTTCCAGAGCACTTCCCTTTCGTGGCGGAGAGAATTTTCTTCGTCCATGGTGTCTCAGCAGAAGCTGTGCGCGGCGGGCATGCTCACATAAAAACTTCTCAAATAGTCTTCTGTGTACATGGCGCAGTCACTATCTGGCTTTACCACCAGTTTGCGCAAGCGTGCCGTTTTCGCTTGGAATCCCCTCGCCATGGCTTGTTGATCCCTCCGATGTGGTGGACTGAACTGGGGGAGTACCAGGACGATACGGTCACTGTTGTTGCTGCTTCACATCCTTACGAGGAAGCGGACTATATTCGCCAACCGGAGTTGTTTTTTCATGACACACCCTGTCCAGATCCCGTTTCTCAACCTCACATCTGAAATCGAACGGATTCGCCCGGAGATAGATCAGGCTATAGCCCGTGTCCTCGACAGCGGGGAATTCATTTTCGGTCCAGAACTGAGTGCATTCGAAGCGGAATTTGCCGCTTACAACGGCATGTTGCACGCAATCGGTGTTTCAAGTGGACTGACTGCTTTGAAGCTGATGCTTCAGGCTTATGGAGTTGGCCCCGGTGATGAGGTTATTGTGCCAGCCAATACCTTCATCGGCACCTGGCTTGCGGTCAGTGCCGTTGGCGCAGTTCCGGTGCCGGTGGAACCGGAATTCGACACACGTAACCTGGATATAAACCTTGTTCCAGGGGCAATCACTGCTAAGACCAGAGCCATCCTTGCTGTACATCTTTACGGTGCACCTTGTGACATGGATGCTCTTCGGCATATCTGCTGTGTGCGTCAAATTCCCCTACTGATTGATGCCGCACAATCGTGCGGGGCCGAGTGGCGTAACAGTCGGACCGCCTGCCTGGGAGATGCCGCCGCCTTCAGCTTTTATCCAACCAAAAACCTGGGAGCCCTGGGTGACGCCGGTGCTGTCGTCACCAACTCTGCAGAAGTCGCCGAACGAATCAGGCACCTCCGCAATTATGGCATGACGAATCGCTACAGGCATGATTGCAAGGGGGAGAACGGTCGGCTTGAAGAGCTGCATGCTGCTGTGCTACGGGTCAAGTTGCGCCATCTTGAAACGAATAACCGCAAGCGCAGTGAACTGGCGGCACATTATCTGGAAATATTTGCTGATAGAGTTGAGATTGGTGTGCAACGGGTACCCTCATATGGGCGCTCAGCATGGCATCTCTTTACAATAGCGGTGGCAAACCGTGATCAGGTGGCAGATAAATTGAAGAAAAGTGGTGTCGGGACTCTTATCCATTATCCGGTGCCGCCCCATCTGTCGGCAGTCTACTGGGTTGAAATGCGCAAACTCAATGTTCTGCCGGTCACGGAAAAGCTCTCTGATACGATTCTCAGTCTCCCTCTGCAGCCGTTGCTGGATGAAACTTCGGTGCGTCGGGTTGCAAACATCTTAGGTGAAGTAATCAGGTGAGGTTCTGGCGAAACTCCGCAAAGTCCATTTATCGTCATTCCCGCGAAGGCGGGAATCCAGGGGTTTACTGGGGTTTTTTAAAAGATGGATGCTCGTCTTCGCGAGGCTGACGCCTTTTGCAAGAGGCTCAGGTTACCGTGCTTTTAATGTGAAAACAGCAAACATTTTACGATCGAAAGGACAATAATTGCTTCATCGATATCTCGATCCGTTGGCACTCTTGCTGACTCGAAACCTGCAACGCATACTCCCAACAGCTCCGGTTCTGCATGAATGGCCGCCACTGAGACGGATTGTTGTTGGCACCTACTTGGTTATCTTCAGGGAGGTCTATGCAAAGGTTGTGATTCGGTGGGCTCTGCTCAGGAGAAAAAAGCTTTCCAACACCCTGTTTGTCGGTGTAACGGGAAGTGCTGGCAAGACCACGACAAAGGAGCTGATTGCTGCAATTTTGTCCACCCAGGGTTCTTGTTGTAAAACCAAGAAAAATCAAAATGGAGCAACTCAAGTTGCCCGTTTCATTATGAGCGTCAAGCGAAGCCATCGCTTTTGTGTGGCAGAAATCTCTGGAGGTGCTCCAGGTAAAACCGCTCAAGCCACGATGACTGTCCAACCTCAGGTCGGCGTGGTAACGACCATCGGTACAGATCATTATAGGGCTTTTGGCAGCAAAGAGGCTATTGCCAGGGAGAAGTCCCTGGTGATCGCAGCTTTGCCTGCAAATGGCACTGCGGTATTGAATGCCGACGATCCTCTTGTCCTGGAGATGAAACAGCTCCACACAGGGCAGATTATCACCTATGGGGTTGCCTCCATCGCAACTCTTCGGGCGGAAAAGATAGAGGCCAGATGGCCCGGTCATCTCTCTTTTGAGGTTGTCCATCAGGGTCAATCATACCCGGTGCAAACCATGTTGTATGGCCGGTACTGGGTGACATCCGTGCTCGCTGCCCTGGCCACAGGTCTGGCGGTTGGCGTCCCACTCAAAACTGCAATCGAGGCGATAGAAACTGTTCCTTCCACACTGGGTCGAATGAACTCAATGACCGACAATAGTGGGGTTACGTTTATTCGTGATGATTATAAGGCTCCTCTATGGTCGCTGCCGCTGGTTTTTGATTTCATGAAGGAAGCACGAGCCAAAAGAAAAATTATCATCCTCGGTACAATTTCCGATACGGCAGGAAACATTAGCCGACATTACAGAAGAGCGGCTGGGCAGGCTATTGAGGTTGCCGACCATGTCTTTTTTGTCGGACCCAATGCGTCACACGGCTTGAAAGTGAAGAGATCCAGTCCGGATAAATCGATACGGGCTTTTCCCACGGTCAAAGATGCTGCCGATTATATGGCTGATTTTCTGCAGAAAGAGGACCTTGTCCTGCTCAAAAGCTCCACCGTAGATCACCTTGGGCGCATTTTCCTTGCGCGAACAATCCAGGTTAAGTGCTGGCGAAGTGATTGCCCTTATGACTATCTTTGTGATGATTGCAAGCAATTGTCGAAAGAGGTAAGCGCCTCTCTTAGCGTGAAGCCCCTGGTAGATCAAAAATGGCCTCTCGGTGTGGATTCTAAAAGAAACATTCAAATTATCGTTGGGCTGGGAAACCCAGGTAAAAAATTCGACCATACACCCCACAATGCCGGGTTCCAAACCATTGACCGTGTTGCCGACAATCTGGGCGTTAGTTGGGTGGCGGAAGATGAGGTGATGCTTGGTTACATTGAAAACAGGGAGCACCCTCTGTATCTGGTTAAGCCGCGTGTCTCCATAAACAAGTCGGGTGTGGTTCTGGCTCGGTTGTGCGAGCGTCTCGACTGTGGTCCGGAACAATGTGTTCTGCTCTTTGATGATGTTGCCATGCCTCTTGGCAAAGTCCGCTTGCGCATGCACGGCAGTGATGGCGGTCATCGAGGAGTAAGGTCGATAATCATGTCGTTTCAGAATGAAAAAATTCGGCGTGTCAAGATCGGCGTGGGAAAAAGCGACGGTGGAAAAGCATCAATCAATTACTTGTTGAGTCCATTCCCTCCCGAATTGAGACCGACTATGGAGCTCGCTTACAGTAAAGCGGCTGAGGAGGTGGTAACCCTTGTTGGGGCACAGGTTAATCCTTGAGCTTAAAATCAATTGACAGGAAGTATTATGGATCGTAGTGACAAAATGGAAAACTCCCCCTGGGTCTGCCATGTCTGTGGTTACACTTCGGCAGCGACTGAGAGCAAAGCTTGTGACCTCTGTTACCGGGTAACCTGTTCGCTGCATTTACGATCGGCATCTCTTTATAATGAGAAAAACGGCCTGTATGAAACGGCTGCGGTTTGTATCTCTTGTGCTGCTGATAATGCTAAAAAAATGCAGTGATTCTATCAAGGAGATCAAAGCCAAAAGCTTTTGGACGCTGATAAACTCAGATAGACGCTGATAAACCCAAGTCAAAATCATAGGCTTCTGGTTTTAAGTCTTTAAAGCCTTATCAGCGAACATCAGCGTCCCATGCCCTTAACGGTTTTAAAAATCCTTACCAATCCTCTTGATCACTGTTAATCTTTCTCCGGTTGCAAATTTTATGGATAAGGCTAATATTTCAAAGTGCTTAAGCTAAGGAGAACTTATGATATGAGCTTTGCCGACGAAAAGATCCTGTTGTTCGATGGTGCTTGCGGCACCAATCTTCAGGAAATGACAATACCGGATACGGCCTGGCAGGGCTGTGAAGGCTGCAACGAACTCCTGAACCTCACTTCACCGGAGACGATTGTTGCTTTGCACAAATCGTTTCTCGATGCCGGGGCTATAGTGGTCGAAACCAATACCTTTGGCGCGAGTTCCATCGTTCTGGCGGAGTACGACCTTGCCGATAAGACTGTGGAAATCAACCGGGCAGCGGTGGCCAATGCCCGCGCCGCAATCGGTGAGCGTGGTGGTTGTTATGTGGCCGGTTCGGTTGGACCGACCACCAAGTTGCCGTCGCTGAGTCACATCTCTGTTGAGGAATTAGCAGCCTCAATCGCCGAGCAGATTCGTGCGCTGGTCGAGGCTGGAGTTGATGCACTGGTGATCGAAACCTGCCAGGACCTGTTACAGGTCAAGGTTGCCCTGGTGGCCTGCTTCGAAGTGCTCGAAGAGCTTGGCCGTGAACTGCCAGTGCTGGTCTCGGTGACCATGGAACGCCAGGGAACCATGCTGGTCGGCAGTGATATCGCCGCGATCTGCGCCAGCCTGGAACCCTTCCCGATCTTTTCCCTTGGTCTCAATTGCGCCACCGGTCCGGCCGATATGATCTCGCATATCCGTTACCTTGGCCAACATTGGCCGGGACGTATCTCCTGTATGCCGAACCAGGGTTTGCCCAGTGTGGTTGATGGCAAGACTTTTTACCCGATGACGCCGGAAGATTTTGTGAGTAGCCTGCGCCAGTTCATCGAGAACGATGGCGTCAGCATCGTCGGCGGTTGCTGTGGCACCACTCCTGAACATATCCGTCAGCTTGCTGCTGCCTGCACTGAACTCTCCCCGGTTGAACGCGATATGAGATTGTCTGAAAGTGAGGTGTCACTATGAAACCCTCAGTTGCAAGTCTCTACCAGGCAGTGGAAATCGCCCAGGATATTCCGCCGCTGCTGATCGGCGAACGTTCCAACACCAACGGCTCTAAAAAGTTTCGCGAATGCTTGCTGGCCGACGATTTTGATGGTTGTCTGCGTATCGGTCTGGAGCAGGAGGCACAGGGCGCTCAAGTGCTCGATCTCTGCTCTGCTTACGCCGGTCGCGACGAAACCGCCGATTTGACCAGGCTGGTCAAGCTTTATGCAGAATCAGTCAAAATCCCGATTATGATCGACTCGACCACGCCAGACTGTATCGAGGCGTGTTTGAAGCTCTACCCAGGCCGTTGCATCATCAATTCGATCAATCTGGAAGATGGTGGCAAGACTCTCGACAGGGTCTGCCGACTGGCGAAAAAGTATGGCGCAGCGGTGGTCGCCCTGACCATCAACGTTGAAGGCATGGCCATGACCGCCGATGAAAAGGTGGAAACGGCCCGCCAGATCTACCAACAAGCGGTGGGCAAACACGGTCTGCGACCCCAGGACATTCTCTTTGATCCGCTCACCTTCACCATCGGCGCTGGCGACGAGAACCTGTTTGATGCCGGCATCCAGACTCTGGATGGTATCCGGCGCATCAAGCAGGAGTTGCCGGGTGTCTTCACTGTGCTTGGCTTGAGCAACATCTCATTTGGGCTGCTACCGGCATCGCGCAAGGTTCTCAACTCGGTGTTTTTGCATGAAGCGGTTGAACAGGGGCTTGACGCGGCGATTATCGATCCCGGTAAAATCCTGCCGCTGGCGCAGATCAGCGAGGAGGACAGAACCTATTGCTTTGATCTGATCTACAATCGTGATCAAGGTCAAGAGAAGTCGCCGTTGATGCGTTTTATCGATCATTTTGCCGAGCGCGTCGACACCAAAGAGGATGACGAAGCGCAAGACCAACGTCCCGAAGAAGAGTTGCACCAGAAGATTGTCCGTGGCGACAAGGACGGCATTGACGATATCCTGGCGGTGCTGCTAGATCGCTATCTGCCGCTCGAAATTGTCAACCAGATACTGGTGCCAGCCATGCGCCATGTCGGTGAACTCTTTGGTAAGGGTGAATTGCTGCTGCCCTTTGTGCTGCAGTCGGCCGAGGCGATGAAGAAGAGTGTTGCCTGGCTGGAACCGCACATGCCGCAGGTTGAGGAAGAAGAGGGACTCAAAATTCTGCTGGCCACGGTGCAGGGCGATGTTCATGATATCGGCAAGAATCTGGTCGATATCCTCTTCTCCAACAATGGCTATAAGGTTTTCAACATCGGTATCAAGGTGCCGGCCGAAACCATTATCGCCAAGGCCCGTGAACTTCAGGTGGATATGATCGGTTTAAGTGGCCTGCTGGTAAAGTCGGCAATTGTCATGCAGGAGAGCCTGCCCCAGTATCGTGAGGCGGGCCTCAAGATGCCGATTATGCTCGGTGGTGCTGCGTTGACCAGCGACTTTGTGGCCACCTCATGTGTGCCGAATTATGATGCTCCGGTAGTCTATTGTGCCGATGCTTTTGCCGGGCTTAAAGCGTTAAAAGATTACGAGGCCGGGACACTTGAGGCCACTGCAGCAGCACCTAAAAATGGCAAGCCGCGCATGAAACCGGGGCTGAAAGATGTCAATATTGACCGCAGTCATCCGGTTCCCAAGCCACCTTTTTACGGTCTTCG
>JAMONP010000076.1 GCA_027065695.1 Desulfuromonadales bacterium
TTTACCCTCTCCAACGGCTTCACCTTCGTCGAGTATTACCTGTCACGCGGTATGCATATTGATGACTTTGCCGGCAACCTGTCGTTCTTCTTCAGCAACGGCCTCGACCCCGAATACACGGTGATCGGCCGGGTGGCACGACGGATCTGGTCGGTGGTCATGCGTGACAAGTACGGTGCCAACAAGAAGAGCCAGATGCTCAAGTACCACATCCAGACCTCGGGTCGTTCGCTGCACGCCCAGGAGATGAATTTCAATGATATTCGCACCACCCTGCAAGCACTGATGGCGATCTATGACAACTGCAACTCGCTGCATACCAACGCCTATGACGAAGCGATCACCACGCCGACGGAAGAGTCGGTACGTCGGGCGATGGCGATCCAGATGATTATCAATAAGGAGTTGGGTCTGGCGAAAAACGAGAACCCCATGCAGGGTGCCTTCATCATTGAAGAGCTTACTGACCTGGTGGAAGAAGCTGTACTTGAGCAGTTCGAACAGATTAACCAACGCGGTGGTGTCCTCGGCGCGATGGAAACTCTCTACCAGCGCACCAAAATCCAGGAAGAGTCGATGCTCTATGAGCACCAGAAACATACCGGCGAACTGCCAATCATTGGCGTCAACACTTACCTGAACCCAAAAGCCGAGGGCGAGGGCTACGAGATCCCACGTGAGCTAGCCCGGTCGACCGAAGAGGAAAAACGCCACCAGCTTGATAACCTGCGCACCTTCCAAGCGGAGCATGCAGAACAAGCACCTGAAGCGCTCAAGCGGTTACAGCAAGCAGCCGAGAGCGGTGGCAATATCTTCGCCGAGCTGATGGAAGCGGTCAAGGTCGCCTCGCTGGGGCAGATCAGTGCTGCGCTCTACGAGGTTGGTGGTCAGTACCGAAGGAATATGTAGCTGAAAACTGGAGGTTTGCATGTTTGCTGTCGAAGATAAGAATGGCATTGCGCTGCTACGGATGCAATATGGACCAGCCAACGCCATGGATGTGGACTTCTGCACCGCATTGACGAGAAAGATTCAGACCCTGGAGAAATCTTCTTCGCGTGCAATCGTGTTGACCGGGCAGAACCGGATTTTTTGTGCCGGAGTCGATCTGCCACAATTGCTGGCCGGTGGCCGTGATTATGTGCAACGCTTTCTGCCTGCTCTGGATGTTCTGCTGGAGACACTTTTTTTCTGCAGCAAACCGGTTATTGCCGCAGTCAATGGTCACGCCATAGCAGGTGGCTGTCTGCTGACCTGTTGCGCCGACCAGCGCCTGATGGTTGACGGCAAAGCACAGATCGGCGTTGCCGAATTGCGTGTTGGCGTACCCTTTCCAGCCGTAGCCCTGGAAATCATGCGCGCACGCACCAGTCCTGACAGCTTTGCCGAGGTTATCCTCAAGGCCGCGACCTATAGCGCACAGAAGGCAAAAGCCAGAGGCTTGATCGATGAGATCGTCGAGCAGGAGCAACTGTTAACCGAAGCCATTGCAGCGGCTGAAGCTCTCGCCAGCGTCCGCTCGGCGGTTTTTGCTTTTTCCAAACAGCAGATCCGTCAGCCAGTACGTGAGGCGATTGATTCACGCAGTAAACTGCAAGAGGAGGAACTTTTTGCTCTCTGGGAGTCAGAGGAGACTCATGCTGCGGTAAGTGGGTTTGTGGAGAGGACTTTTAAAAAGGTTTAAAGGTTTGGCTTTGTTTTTTCGCGTTCCTCGTTTCGCGTTCCTCGCTATTGTTTTAAGATCAAGACCGTCGGTCCCGGCTGTCGGGACGCGACCCGACGGTCTTGATTTTGATCGTTCTGTGGAATTATAAAGATCACACCAATCTGCATAAAGGAGGAATATGACAATACCTGAAACAAATCTATTCACCCCGCACCTACTGCAAGGAATGGAGCTGCGTAACCGACTGATTCGCTCCGCAACCCTGGAAGGACTCTGCGGCGTGGATGGCCAAGCCACACCCATTCTGATCGATCTCTACCGGCAATTAGCTGCGGGTGGTTGCAGCTTGCTGATCAGCGGCAACGCCCACATTCTGGAAGAAGGAAAACTGATCTCGACCGGCCTCGGAGCCAATTGTGATGAACAGCTCGCTGGCCTGGAAAAGTTGGCTGCCGCGGTCCATCAGGAAGGGGGCAAATTCTGTCTGCAATTGGGCCATACGGGAGGTCAGGGCCGCAGTAAAATTTGTGGCCGGCAACCACTGGCCCCTTCGGCAATCAAGCTTGAACAGTACTCGGAAATACCTCAGGAGATGGCAACGAGTGATATCGAAAAAGTCATTGCCGCCTTTGCAACCGCTGCTGCCCGTGCCAAACGGGCCGGTTGCGATGCCGTCCAGTTACACGCTGCACACGGTTATCTGGTTAATCAGTTTTTGTCTCCTTTGACCAACCAGCGCCAAGATAATTATGGCGGTGACCTTGCCGGTCGCAGCCGTTTTCTGCTTGCCATTGTGAGTGCGGTGCAACAGGCGGTGGGCAAGGAGTACCCTCTGCTGGTCAAATTAAACGGCAGTGACAACCTGGCCGGTGGCCTGGATGTCGAAGAAGCTATCGAGGTTGCCAAGATGCTCGATGCCGCCGGTATCGCCGCCATTGAGGTCAGTGGCGGAACTCCCGCATCCGGTGACTTGGGGCCAATCCGTCCGGACCACGAATCAAGCAATGAACTGGCTTATAACGTTATTCTTTCACGCACTATAAAGCAGCAAGTCGAATGTCCGATCATTGCAGTCGGCGGCATTCGCAGCCTGCATGTCGCGACCGGTCTGCTACGAACCGGGCAAGCCGATTATATCTCCCTGTGTCGACCGTTGATCCGCGAACCGGATCTGCCGAACAAATTGCAGAATGGATCCAGCGACAAATCAACCTGCACCTCCTGCAACGGCTGTCTTAAAACCATGCTGAAGGGGAACTTCCACTGCGTTCTCGAACCTGATCAGACATAATAATCTGTCTGTAAATCAAACGTCTCATCTATTTTACCAGTTCAAAGATCTTGAACTTCGAAGCCTGCTTGTCAAAGGTAAGTACAGTTTCACAATTGTGAGCGCTTGCTGAGTGGGCAATCAGTAAGTCGGATAAATCTAATTTATTTTCGCTTGCAGACAAAATAAAATTTTGCAGGGTTTTTATATTTTCAAACTTGAAGATAGGCATCAATAGAAGACTGTCTATTGAGTCTAGAATTTCTGATCTGGAAATTCCGTAAGCAGATTCCAGTACCCAGATTAACTCGAGTACGACAAGAACTGGCACAAATAACTCTTTCTTTTCAGCCTCGGTTTTTTTAAATATTTTATAGACTTTTTCAGCCTGGTTTTCGTCATCGCCGACAAGAAAGCGAACCAGTATATTGGTATCAAGTCCTTTCATTGGAACTTATCCTTCATTCTCTCCTCAATGGCATCGTTCATGGAATCAACAGACACAGCCTTTCTGCCTGACTTATGAAGTTTGCAAAATATCTCATCTACTTTTTTTGAAACAGGCCGGATGATTGCCTCACCATTTGCTGTGACAAGAATTTCAATTTTGTCCCCTGCGTGCAACTTTAAAGACTCCCGTATGTCTTTCGGGATAGTGACTTGACCTTTGCTTGTTATCGTAGCTAGCGACATGGAGGCTCTCCTTACTTATAATTTGAATCTTACAATATGGTAAGACGAGACTTGCTGATTGTCAAGATTTCGTTAACAGATTGCGTAAGCACGCCCGCATCCGGATCATTTATTATCCAAAGGACTTCGCACCCCCTTGCCGCCCTTATTCAAAACATGCGTGTAGATCATCGTGGTTCGCACATCTTTGTGGCCCAGCAACTCCTGAACTGTGCGGATGTCGTAACCAGACTCAAGCAGATGGGTGGCAAAGCTGTGGCGAAAAGTATGCGGACCGATTTTCTTGGTCATGCCAGCCGTGCGTGCGGCGATTTTGATGGCCTTCTGAATGTTGGTCTCAAAAGTATGATGGCGGCGCATTATACCACTTTCAGGATCACGCGAGCGCCGCGATGCAGGGAAAACATATTGCCAGCCCCACTCCTTGCCAGCGTTGGGATATTTGCGCGCCAAGGCTCCCGGCAACCAGACATCACCATAACCGGCGGCCAGATCGTGTTCGTGGATTGAGCTGACTTTTCGCAAATGTTTTTGCAAGGGATCAATCAGTGACTGTGGCAACATGGTGCGCCGATCCTGCCTGCCCTTACCTTCGCGCACCATTAACTCACCACGTTCAAAGTCAATATCTTTGACACGTAATTTAATCGACTCCATCAGGCGCAGCCCGGAGCCATACAACAAACCGCCAACCAGCCAGGGTTCACCATGCAGATTCTCAAGAACTGCCGCCACCTCGCCACGACTCAGCACCACCGGCAAACGTTTTGGCTTCTTTGCACGCACCACATCGCCAAAATCACCAGGGTCAATTTTCATGACCTGAGAATAGAGAAAAACCAGAGCGTTCAACGCCTGATTCTGGGTGGATGCTGCAACCTTGCGGAATGTGGCAAGGTAGCTGAGAAACGCATTGATCTCGGCAGCGCCCATATCTTTGGGGTGCTTCTTATTGTGATAGTAAATGTAGCGCTTGATCCAGTGGATATAGGCTTTTTCGGTACGTGGGCTGTAATGACGAACTCGGCACAACTCGCGCACCTGGTCCAGTAGACGTGGTTTCTGCATATTCCCCTCCAGTGGTTTCGATCAATAACAATTGCCAAAGGCATCAAATGTGACTAAGATAGCGAAATCAAAAGATTAAGTCATCTATAAATACGATCAGGATTCTGAGGGGGAACCAGAACTTGTTATCCAGAACAGACCGACACTGCTTGACTCGGACTTTGTTCTGGATATTTTTCGTTTGAACTGCGAGCTTGGGTGGTTTTTCGGGTACTTACCGGCAATAACTTAAACTGCTACATGTGTGGCGCTATCTAGCGTGCTCGCTTGTAGATTACATGTTAGGTGGCTTAGCCCTCCATCTTCTTCAGGCCTTGGACGATATGTAGCGCTAATGCCATATAGTCTTTAACCTGCTCATCAGTGGGCGGCTTATCATCACAGGAATCGTTAATGTCCTGCAAAGTGTCACAACCAGAACATGATCCATAGCCGACTTTCACGTACCAATACTCATCAGGCTGATAGCTGCTATCGGCAATTACATACAACAACGTGCCTTGATAGTCGCCATCGTCAATCTCATGGATTCTTTTAGGATCGATGCCTCCGTATTCATCAGTATGCAAAATATTCACAACTGCGTTAACGATCTCTTCGTAGTCGTCAGGGTGCTTTTCTTTGAATACCCGTTCAAGCTCAGGCTTTTTAGCCATAAATAGATCAACAAATTCTTTAATCATTTCTTAAATCTCCTAGTGAAATCCCGCCACCTAACAAGGTTTTTCAAGCGGACGGTTAAAGCGCGGTGCGTTTCCTGCGATTTCAGTGTGCCGCCGCTTAAAAACAACGTTAGCTGCAAAAATAAGTGAATTGAAATATGGACATGATTAGCCAAATATTTAATCCAGCAGGCATCCAAGATTACAGTGGCTATTTCCAAACAATTTTGTCTATTTCTGGCATTTTGTTTGGTCTCGCCTTCACAGCAATAATCTTCATTATGCAAAATGGGTTTAATTCATTTAAGTTCAGTAGAAAAATGTTTTTAGAAATATATTTGTACTTTTCTAAAAACATACTCTACTCGCTAGCATATATAATTATGATCTGCCTTCTTTTTCTGTACCTGCCGACATTTAAAAAAACAATAAATTTAACATTTGTGATTTTTTCATATTTATTTACCAAGAGCTTATTAGATCATGGAAAGCATATTGGTTATCTAAACACGATATTCAGCAACAAGTTCGTCCCAAGCAACATTTCAAAGATACGTCAATATTTTAGATACATAGGGAACAACGGTATAATTTTTGAGGCAATTTTAGTTGTTTTCATTTTTGCAGTTGTTATATTTCCAGCGAGCATAAGTTACAGTCCAAACCAGCCATTTGCTTTTTCTGAAAAGTCGGCCTTCTACCTGACCCTGTCACTATTCATTTTCTCAATCATAAAAATAGTTAGGTTTGTGCCTGAATTTTTTGAATTATCAAATTTAGAAATGGAAAGTCAAACATCAGAAGAGCACTACACTGAAAACAACATAGATCTATCTAAAGAAAATGAAGCACTCGAAAAGCATTTACTCGACCACGGGTTTGATTTTTCAGACATTCTAAACCCAGCACCATTTCTTGAAGGAACACACTACGTCGATTTTTTAAAAAATAAAAAAGACCCTGAATCATGGTTCAATATACATATAGAGATTGGCAATACGACACCAGAAGAAATGTTCAAAGAAACATGCCTTTACGCCTTCAAGCTACTTTACCTAATAAGCATGTCAAAAACAGACATGAATAAATTTGTTTTATCTTTTCACATAAAAATTAAAGGCGACAAAAAAAGGAACATTTTCTTCCGAACGACGAGAAGTGAATTAAACAAAATACAAAGCAAAACTACCGATCCAATTGAGTCAATTTTAGCAATAGAAAACAAACTTTTTGACGAACTGTTTAGGCCTAGTTTTTAACACAAAAAGCAGCTAACAAACTAATCAACCGGACGGAAAATACTTCTGCTTTAAATTGAAAAGCAAAACCAATTTCGGTGGGTCACGCAAGTTCGCGTCGCCGCCGGCTATCATGAACCGTTACTGCGACACGAAGTCGCATTAATTGACTGTCTGGCAGTGATTTCCACCCGCTGACCAGACCC
>JAMONP010000077.1 GCA_027065695.1 Desulfuromonadales bacterium
GCTGCTGACGACGTAGTTCGTGATGAGTTTGCTGCTGCTGACGACGTAGTTCGTGATGAGTTTGCTGCTGCTGACGATGATGTCCGTGATGAGTTTGCTGCTGCTGACGATGCGTTGCAGTCAAACATCAACAATGAAGAGAACGCTCGTATTGCTGCTGATAATACGTTGCAGTCAAACATCAACAATGAAGTGAACGCTCGTATTGCTGCTGACGGTGTGTTGCAGTCAAACATCAACAATGAAGCGAACGCTCGTATTGCTGCTGATAATACGTTGCGGTCGGATATCACCACAGAGGCTAATACCCGCGCTAATGCAGACATTGCCCTGGACAACAGAATTAATCGTCTTGACAACGATCTCGGCGACCTAGAAGATCGCGTTGACGCTGTAGGTGCCTTCAGTGCTGCTTTCTCGGCTCTGGTACCAAACGACCGTGTCTCTGGCAACACCCAGCTTTCCTTGGGCGTCGGAACCTACTCCGGTGAGACTGCCCTCGCTGCTGGTCTGTTCCACTATGTCAGTGACAACATCCTCATCAACGCTGGTGTCTCTTCAGCCATCAATGAAGGCGAAACAGCTGGCCGTGCTGGTATTACTTTCGGCTTCTAAGTTAAACAAGTAGCAATTGTATGATCAGCATAAAACAAGGCCTCGTCTCATCTGAGTCGGGGCCTTGTTTTTTCATATTCTCTATAAAAGTTCCACTTATTGGTATTGGCTGGATAAACTATGAAACCTCAAGTTATCAACTGTAATTGGCTACGAACATATAAGTTTGTGGTCTACTTATCTGTACTGGTTTTTATGGGATGTGGCGCAGGAGGTATGGATCCACCGCCACATGCACCTGTGGCAGGCGAGGATTACTCCTCCCTGGAACCATCGTACACTGCTTATACAAACGAGATCCCGTGCAAGCAGTTCAGTCAGTTGATGATTATGGATAAAGGCAGACAAAATCTTGGCTTGATGGTTGGGGCCTTTATGACAGGTGTCAACTATCAGAAAAATCGAACCAGCTCGGCTACAATCAGTCAGTTATTAGCTTCGGTGAATCTGTATTGTATGGACCACCCGAAAGACTCAGTCACAAAGGCAATGGTTGCGCTTGACAATGAGATTGATAAAGGTCTCTTAAGATCTTTAACTACGGAACAAAAGTCAGAACAATCAAAGCAAATTTATCGTAAGAAAACCAAAAAAGCAGTTTCTCAGGTTGTACCTGACACTGGCCAATCTAAAGGACAGGCAAAGGTTGAAAAGTCATCTGTAAAACCCAAGGTAAAGAGAAAAGTTATTGTACTGCCAAAAACTGACCCCGCTGGAACTAACGTTGTACAGGTTATGTCATCAAAAGATGTGAAAGAAGCACAGCTAATGGCCAAAAAGTTGAAGGCTAAGGGTTTCCCTGCTTTTGTTGTAACTGTAGATCTTGGTGTCAATGGCACCTGGCACCGAGTTCTGATCGGTCCATATATCGATAAGACCCCTGCCCGGAAGATTGCTGAATTGCTGAAAAAATTTAATTTCAAAGCTTTTGTACGTCAGCGACAATAGCGGCGGCATTAGCAGTCAGTCTATCGATAGTCCGACATGCTGCTATTCAAAATTATTCGGGGATGATGTATATACCAATAATTCATACCCTCAATCCCTCCTGTTTTATAGGGGGGAAGCGAGTAACACGAGCAGGGGGGTGTTCTAAATGGTTTAAGCACATGTGCTGAATAGTCACAATCACTATTCTGTTGTCAACTCCTGAAGCTTATCTGCCTGTTTTCTGTCAAGTCGATAGAGTTGCTCTCGGGCCTCGTTAAGAATTCTCATGTCACCTGATTTATATCCAACCAAACCAAGGTTAAACCATGCTGATATCATCCCAGGGTCATTAGTTACTGCCTGACGCAGCAACTTCTTTGCAGCTCTAATATCGCCTTTTTTGATTTTGGATTGAGCGATAAAAGTACGCAGAAGGTTATTACCCTGATCATTTTTAAGAGTTTTCAGCAGATATGGCTCAGCTTCGACAAATCGTCCAATGGTAATAAGTGTCAAGCCCAATTCTTTGTTAATCAGATCGATCTCGTTACCATCTTTTAGTGCACTACGATACATCTCTACAGATTTTTCACGTTTATTCACCATCCGGTAAGCGCGGGCCATCTCAATCTTAAGATCAGTATTCTTGATACCTCTCTCAAAGGCTGTATTAATAACTGCGATAGTTTTGTCAGGCTGATTGGTAAACCTGTATGCAAGCGCTAAATTTGTGTACACGCCAACTTTTTTTGCGTCTGCATCAATCGATTTAGTCAAAACCTCTATAGCTTCGGGATAAAACTTTCGTGTGAGCAGACTTTTGGATAAAGCGATATTGAAACCATCATCAGGTGTGATGTGTTTGGCATTGTCCAGATACAAGACAAGATCGTCATTCCACATCTGATTTCTACTCCAACTCAAACTACCCCAGAGTAACAGGCAACAAAGAGCCAGTGGCACAAGAACCCGCCTTGACAGAAAATAATGTCCCACACCGACAATAAATACGGCAAATCCGAACATGGAGAGATAGACACGATGCTCAAATACAGGGTCAAGCGGGATCAGGGTCGATTCAACCGCCAAACCAAGGAAAAACCAGCAGATGCCGAAGCACAAGTGCGGATAGTGTTTGCGGACCAGAAAAGCAGCTAATAGCAGCGCAACCAGCCCTGCACCTGCCACCACGTTCTGAACACTCAGCAATGTCTTCGTGATAGGATAAGCATAATCGAGCATCTGTGGATACGGAACAATCAGTAGTTTGATATAGATCCATATAACATTGAACTCTGTTACTAAATATTGTAACGGTGTAATGCCTGCCTCTTGAACCGAGGCAATATCTTGTAATGAGATACCCTTAGCTAGGGGAAAGATCATCTTTTGCAGAGTAATTATTAACGGTGGCAAGAAAAAAGGTACAAAATAAGCAATTTTTACTTTTATTCCCCCGGTTTTGCCGTTTTCTCGGGGCAGATAGAAGTATTCAAATAAAAGTATTGCCAATGGCAATATAGCGAGGTTCTCCTTGGTTCTTACCGCCAGATAACAGACGACCAGTGCCATTAACCAGAGACAGAGATGGCGTGTATCTGACCATTTGATACCACTGTTAATTTGTTCGCGGGCACGAATGTACAGATAAAGACACAGGAACCCGAAAAGGGCTGCAAGGCTTGCCATGCGCTGGATGATGTATGTGACCGCTTGGGTCTGTAATGGATGAACGAGAAAAATCATTGCAATGAGTGCTGCATAAAGCCACTGCTTTGGGAAGATCCGTTTGGCGACCAGGTACACCAGGCCTGAAGTGAGAATGTGGATCAAGATGTTGGTGGCATGGAAACCAGGTAAACTTAAGCCACCCAGACTGTAGTTCACAGCGAAAGAAAAATAAGCTGGACCACGTTGCCTGAAGAAATCGTTTGCTGCGGAGGACAGATCGCGGATATTTTGACTCCCTACGATGTGATAATAATCATCAAGATACCAAGGTGCATTAAGTGTGTGTCCGTAAAGAAGGGCACCGACAACAAACAGAACAAGCCAGCATATAATATCTGTATGACGTGCAATTACAGTCTGATTTATATTCTGATTAGACGAGGTTGATATAGGAAGTTTCTTGGGTTTATTCTTTTTCATGATGTTCCATAATTTCATGTCTGAAAAAGCTGGGGTCAGGCTTGAAAGACTGTAAGATGCTGGTGTTGTCGTAACATGGCACGCAAGACCAGTATTATAAGCTTGGGCTGATAGATGCAGACAATTTAACCTAGTTGGAAGTTGGGGTCAAAGATCTGTAGCTAACATTTCCAATTTAGCTTCAACTTGAACTAATGAACTCATTAATAATCTGTTGCAGTTGCTTTTGCCAAATCAATTGTTTAGGATAGGCAGGCTTTAGCCTTGGATAAAATGGGTGTTTTAAAATCCCCACCTGACTCATAAGTTGGATTTGTAAACATTGATGAATGATCGTCCAAATGTAAAATTTGATATCTATTTCGGTCCTGAACATGGTCGAAATCAGTATTGGCGCGATATCTGGGAGTATCGCGGACTTTTGTATTTTCTCGCCTGGCGGGATATCCTCGTTCGCTACAAGCAGACGATGATCGGTATTGCCTGGAGTTTGCTGAATCCGCTTTTTTTCATGGTGGTCTTTACCGTTATCTTCGAACGTGTCGGCCGCTTTCCAAGTGAAGGTTCAACGCCTTATCCTATCCTGGTCTTTTCTGCACTGCTGCCATGGCAGTTGTTCTCCTCAGCACTGACCCAATGCAGTAAATCTCTCGTAGAAAATCGTCACATGGTGTCAAAGATCTATTTCCCTCGTGTGATTGTTCCACTTAGCGCGGTTGTTGTCAGCCTTGTTGATTTTTGTATCTCGTCATCCCTGCTTGTCGTCATGATGCTCATATACAGATGGAACCCAGGCTGGCAGATTATATTCCTGCCGCTTTTTTTGTTGCTGGCAATTCTTGCGGCACTCAGTATTGGTGTCTGGCTGTCAGCAATCAATGTGAAATACCGTGATTTTCAGTACATAACCCCTTTTATGGTGCAAATAGGGTTATTCCTCTCGCCGGTAGGGTTTACCAGTAGCGTGATTCCGGAGCAGTGGCGTCTGCTTTATTCCCTCAACCCCATGGTGGGTGTTATTGATGGTTTCCGATGGTGCCTGTTGGGAGGTGAAGCTGATATATACTTCCCCGGCCTGGTTCTTGCGGTCGTCCTGACGCTAGCCACGCTTTGGTTCGGAATCAAATATTTCCGCACAACTGAGCGAACATTTGCTGATTTTATCTGACTTATCATGACAATCGCTCTGCGCGCTAAAGATCTCAGCAAAAAATATGTGATTTCCCATCAGTCCAAGCAAAGCTATGGGATGTTGCGTGATGTTATCAGCCAGAAATTCTCTGATGCCGGACAACGTTTGCGACACCCCTGGCGTTCATCTAGCAATGAACTCATGACGGGACTGTCAGGCACTGAAGAGTTCTGGGCACTCAAAGACGTTAATTTCGACATACAACAAGGTGAAATCGTAGGTATAGTTGGCAGCAATGGTGCTGGCAAATCAACCTTGTTGAAAATACTCAGCAGGATTACTGAACCGACCAGTGGCTATATCGCTATCAATGGTAAAGTGAATAGCCTGCTTGAAGTCGGCACCGGTTTTCATGCTGAATTGACCGGCAGGGAGAATCTCTTCCTCAATGGTTCAATCCTCGGCATGAGCAAGTCAGAGATTAAAGCTCGTTTTGACGAGATTGTGGCCTTTGCCGAAGTCGAACAGTTTCTCGATACACCGATGAAACGCTACTCTTCCGGTATGCAGGTCCGCCTTGCCTTTGCAATCGCCGTACACCTGATCTCAAACGTGTTGATTGTTGATGAAGTCCTGGCTGTGGGTGACACCTCGTTTCAAAGGAAATGTATCAGCAAGATGCATGATTTTGCCTCCAGAGAGGGTCGTACTGTCCTGTTTGTCAGTCACAATATTACGTTGGTTCAGGACTTCTGCTCTCGTTGCCTGTTGTTGGATAAAGGCCAGATCGTCTCAGAGGGGGCTCCTAAAAAGGTCATTGGTGAGTATCTTGGATCTTTTGGTGCGGATGGTGGGCAAAGTAATGATCTTCAGGTATCAGAAGAAGAGCATGCCTTTATTCGCCGGCTCAGCCTGTCTTCCAACAAATCAGCAACGGTTTACAGTGGCGAGAAAATGAGAGTAGCCATTGAGTTGGAGAATCTTGCCAGCTGCCCGGCTCCAGAACTTGAGTTAACGGTTAAGAATGTCGATGGTCTGGCCATTTTTTCGATCCGGAAAGATCTTGTGCCGACTCGCGAATATCTGCAGAGACATGAACGTGGTAAACTTGTCTGGGAGATAGATAATCTGCCCTTACTGTCTGGACGATATTGGCTCAATGGCACACTTATTCCCGGGCCACGAGAGGCTGTGCAGCCCCTGGAAAAGGCCCTGGTTTTCACGGTAACAAACCCGGATGAGAACCTATTGCCTAAAGGCGCGCATCAATCGCGAGGGTTGATCGCCTTGGAAGGCCAGTGGTCTTCTCCATCAAGCCCGGAATAATTTCTCCTGTTATTCTGAAGCCAATTCCTGCAGTTTCTCCGCCTGCTTCTCATCAAGCTTGTATAAGTGTTGCAAGGCCTCCTGGAAGGTTTTTTTATTGCCGGACTTGTGCCCGACTACGCCAAGTGCCAGCCATGCTGCCGTCATTTTACGATCATCAGCAATAACCTCTCTAAGTAGTTTTTCTGCTGTGGTCATTTCGCCTTTTTCCGTTTTGGCCAGGGCAATAAATGTGCGCAGCTTGCTATTGTTCGGGAAGTTCTTGAGGGTGTGCTGCAGATATGGCTCTGCCTCGACAAAGCGCTCCATAGCGGCAAGTGTCAGACCCAGCTCTTTGGTGATTAAATCTATTCTTCGACCATCTTGTAGTGCATTGCGAAAAACTTTTACCGCATTTTTATAGTTTTTTGTCAAGTGGTAAGAACGCGCCAATTCGATTTTGAGTTCTGTAGACTTTATGCCTCTCTTAAAAGCAGTAATGGCTACATTAATAGCTTTGCTAGGCTGCTTATTCAACCTGTATG
>JAMONP010000078.1 GCA_027065695.1 Desulfuromonadales bacterium
GCTGTCTGGTCGATCGTAAAACAGTCGCCTCTGAGCTTGCCACCGCAACCGGTTCTGCCGTAGCACAGGTCCTCGGCAGCACCTTTTTACTTTATCGCCCGAGCGAAGAAGCGACCATCACCCTGCCTTAGTGTCCCGAGCGGTTCGCGCGGACATTAAACCCTCTCGTAGGGTTCGAAAAGTCGCTTGTATTCATCGAGAGCGTAACGGTCCGTCATGCCAGCAATATAATCGCAGACAACTCGTTCTTTCCCCTGTTGCGAACAGCTGTCCTGATAGCTTGTTGGCAGCAAGGTCGGATGCTCCAGGTAATTTTCGAAAAGCATCGTCAGGAAACGCTCCGCTTTGATGCGCATGCGTTCCACCTTGTAGTGACTGTACAGGTTCTGGTAGAGAAAGATTTTCAGCTCACGATTCCGTCTCGCCGTTTCGCTGCTGAACATCACCAGATTGGCACTTAGTCCACGCACGTCGTCTAAAGAATTGATGCCCTGCGCAATAATGTTGGCACTTGTCTGCTCGACCAGATCAAGGATCAGAAAACCGATCAGATGACTGATCGTCTGTAGAATCTGGCGATCTTTCGAGAGTGACGGATATTTTGCGGCCACCCTGTTGTAGGTCTCGGCCCAGAGATCAACACCCATCAAGGCTTCCGGGTCCAGGTAGCCAGCCTTAAGACCATCATCGATATCGTGATTGTTGTAAGCGATCTCATCGGCCAGATCAATGATCTGGGCTTCCATGGTCGCCCGCATTTCTGGGCGATATTCTTCAAACCCTGAGCCATCCGGAATATCGTAATCGGAAGAGTGCTTGATAATCCCCTCTCGCACCTCCCAACTCAGGTTTAAACCGTTAAAATCAGGGTAGCGTTCTTCAAGATGCTCGACGATGCGCAGAGACTGACGGTTGTGTTCAAAACCACCCGAAGAGGACATCAGGCGGTTGAGGACCTCCTCACCAGTATGCCCGAAAGGCGTATGACCAAGATCATGGGACAGGGCCAGAGCTTCAACCAGGTCTTCGTTCAACTTCAGTCGACGAGCAATACCACGGCCAATCTGGGCGACTTCCAGGGAATGAGTCAGACGAGTTCTGTAGTAATCACCTTCATGGTTGACAAAAACCTGGGTTTTGTACTCAAGGCGCCGGAAAGCAGCACAGTGAATAATCCTGTCACGATCACGTTCGTAGGCAGGGCGATCATCCTTGTAAAGTTCCTGATATCTCCGACCGCGCGAGGATTCGCTCTGTGCGGCGTATTCTGCCAAGTCCTGTCGTTCCATTATGACCTCCATAATTACCCTCATTTAAGCCACGCTATAACTCTTCTGTCAAGCCTGATTACACCCTCTCCTGCTTGACCATCAGGAATGATTGTGCTAGTTTTTTTCGTATGTTACGCGCAATCAGCAACTTTTTACAGAGGTGATTTCATGCGAGTTATTGCTGGTAGTGCACGCGGCAGGCGTTTGGCCACTTTCAAGGGTCACAATATTCGACCGACTCCGGATCGCGTTCGCGAGGCGCTCTTCAGCATTCTTCAAAGCAAACTGGGCAGCTTTGCAGAGATAAGTGTTCTGGACCTTTTTGCCGGATCAGGAGCCCTGGCAATCGAAGCCATGAGTCGTGGTGCAGCTTCCGCATGCATGGTAGAAAAGTCTCCAGAGTCTGCAACCATCATCCGCGAGAACCTTGATCTCTGTCAATTGTCTGTCAAAGCAGAATTGATTGTCAGAGACGCATGGCAAACTCTACATGTTTTCTCTCGCGGATCGTTTGATCTGATCTTTATCGACCCACCGTACGGTCGGGACTTTGCCGAACGTGCACTAGTTGAAATCGAGAAGCTGGGATTATTGAGCAAAGAGGGTATTCTTTGTGCGGAAACGGGCAAAGGAGAACCCCTTCCGAAAACCGTAGGACAACTGCAATGCATCGACCAGCGGCGTTATGGCACAATTATGATAAGCTTCTATGGTCACCTTGAAGAGGAACTGATATGAACAAACAGATTGCCGTTTATCCCGGCTCTTTTGACCCGATCACCTGCGGACACCTGGACATCATCGAGCGAGGTCTTGAGATCTTCGATGAAATCATCATAGCTGTCGCCCGCAATTCGGAGAAAAACAGCCTTTTCAGCACAGCAGAGCGCATCAGCCTGATTGAAGAAACCTTCGCAGACAATCCTCGCGTCACAGTTGACACCTTTGATGGCTTGTTAGTTGATTATGTGGTCGCCAAGAAGTCCAGGGTCATTCTGAGGGGTTTGCGGGCTGTTTCTGACTTTGAATATGAGTTCCAGATCGCCCAGATGAATCACAACCTTGCAGGCAAAGTCGAAACGCTCTTTATGATGACCTCGGTGCCTTACGGCTACCTCAGCTCTTCAATCGTCAAGGAAGTTGCCAGCCTGAAGGGATCGATAGAAGGGCTGGTGCCACCAGCAGTCAAAAAAGCTCTGGCCAAGAAGTTCGCTAAAGAGGATTCAGGTTCAAATCAAAATCAGGAGCTTGTCCGACAATAAGGGTCGAAGCAAAAATCCAGAAGTTTGAGAACAGATTTTAGCTCGTTTGAGAGTAATAGCCATAGCTATTGGTCGAAAAGGAGTTGAAATATGGGCCAAACAGCTGGGTTTGCAGCCGATCATGGATTGTCGGACAGGCTCTTAGGGAGGATTCATGATTACTCGTGAGATGATCATTACTGATATAGTCACAAAACACCCCGAAACCATCCATGTCTTCCGTTCCTTCGGGCTCGAATGCAACGAGTGTCAAATTGCCGATTACGAAGAACTTGAACATGGTGCCGGGGTGCATAATGTCGATGTTGGTAAGTTGCTAAAGGAGTTAAACCAGGCAGTTAAAAGCTGATTAGACAGACTATAGGCCGGTTATGCGACACCAAGCCATGGATGAACCTGCGGGATAACGCGTACATCCCGATGTTCAGTTGCGGCAAGTGTCTGCAATCCAAGCAAAGCGCCTCCCTTTAAAGCTAAGCCGGAAGTCAGAGTTCGAGGTTGCAGGATAAAAGGGACTTTCGGTGCATATCTATTCACCAGGCTGGCCGCTTCAAGCAGTTCAGAATTTGTCGTGCCAGCATCTACGACCAGTTTTACCTGGCACAACCTATCTCCGGCAAGTGCCAGAAAATCGGCATGGTCTGCCCATGGAGTCGTTTCTCCGGTTACGGCAGAACCTTTGATATCCATGGAAACCCACTCCACAAATGGTAGTATTTTCTCAAGTTCGGTTGGAAGGGTGCCGTTAGTCTCGAGAAAGATCGGCAAAACAGCCAACACCTCCGGCAACCACTTCAGCAAAGTATCGGCATGAATTAGCGGTTCCCCACCTGTCAGAACAACTGAATGATGAACATTGTTGCTGCTGTGTTGCCAATCTGATATCAAGCGAGTGATTTCAGAGAGATTGACCGGGTTGTCATGACTGGCAAATCGACCTGAACCAGGCCTTGTCTCAATCTGACAAGTTGGACCCGGCTGATAAGATGTGTCGCAATAATCACATGCCAGATTGCATTCGGCAAAGCGTACGAACACCTGCCGACAACCGATCAGCACCCCCTCCCCCTGCATGGATGAGAAGATTTCGATTAATGGAGCTTCAATCGCGGGTATAACTGGCACAGGCGTTCTCCGACTCCCAGACATTGACGCGCTCAACCGTAATATTATCGTTATTCAAGCTATGGCTTAGACGCTTAAAAAGATAGCAGCTGATATTTTCTGAAGAGGGACTGGCCTCTTTGAATGGATCAAGATCATTCAGATATTTATGGTCAAGCTCGCCTAGAAGTCCTTTAGTCTCTTTCTTGAGAATCTTAAAATCGATACCGAGACCGGCTTTGTCTAATTCCCGAGCCATGACTGTCACCTCAACCAGCCAGTTATGACCATGCAGATTCTCGCAATCACCCTGGTAGTTGACTAGGTTATGAGCAGCGGCGAAAGAGGTTTTAATCATCAAGTGATACATAAATTACAACCTTTCAAGATCCTGTTTAAATGCATTAATTTGAATTACGTTTTCGTCAGACAATATTTCCTGAGATGGCCCGGCAATGCGGTATGACTCGTCAGCCCACTGACCGAGATCAATCAACTGACAACGCTCCGAGCAGAATGGCCGATTTGGGTTGTCTTGCCAGACTGTTATTTCACTGCATTGCGGGCATTTGATTTGTGACTTCAGCATAGAAAAACTCCATATCAACAAATTACCACAGCGTAAATCTTCAGGGCAACCATGGGAGCTTAATAAAGCAGATAAAGAGACAGGATCCCAGATAAAACTGAAATCCTGCCTCATCGTCATTACCAGCAGATGCTACGAATTCGTAAATGTACGAAAGTCAAACTAGTCAACGTCTGTCTCAGTCCTGACAGGATCAAAAGAATCATCAGAAAACACCTTCTCCGTCACCTTCTCGGCACTAACATCCTCTTGGGCCGGCCTCGAGAAAAAAAGTATAAGGTAACCGGCAATTCCGGCTATCAACGAACCACTCAAAATACCCATACGATGGGTCATCAAGTAGGTTTCTGCATCACCGCCGACATGCTCGAAAGCCAAGCCGCCAATAAACAGGCTCATGGTGAAACCGACCCCGCACAAAGCAGCAACCCCGAACAGATGCTGATTTGTGGCCTTGGCCGGGAGTTTTGCAATACCCAGTTTGATCGCTGCGAATGAAAAGCCGAACACTCCTGCCAGTTTGCCGACTATCAGGCCGAGCATGATGCCGAGAGGAACCGGATGTAACAAGTCGCTGAACCCCATACCCGTCAAAGGAATACCAGCATTGGCAAAGGCAAATAACGGAAGGATCAGAAAGCTCACCCATGGATGCAATTCATGCTCAAGATGTTTCAACGGTGAATAACCTGGGGTCTTCCGACTGTGCAGCGGAATGGCAAAGGCCAGCGCCACACCAGCCAGTGTGGCATGCACACCAGATTTGAGCACGAATATCCAGAGGAAAGCCCCGATCCAGAGATAAGGGGCAATGCGTTCGACTTTAAGGCGATTGAGCAGCACCAGTAAAATCAGGCAGATGACCGAGAGAGCCAACATAATAGTGGAGAGATCCCCGGAATAGAAAATAGCAATAATCACAATTGCACCGAGGTCATCCATAATCGCCAGAGCGAGCAGGAAAATCTTCATTGATACCGGTACTCGATCACCGAGCAGGGCCAGTATGCCCAAGGCGAAGGCAATATCGGTCGCGGCCGGGATCGCCCAACCATTCAGTGCTGCTGTATCACCAAGGTTGATCAACGCGTAGACCAGAGCCGGAACCACCATACCGCCTAAGGCCGCGACACTGGGCAGAATAATCTGTTCACGACTGGAGAGTTGCCCAATCAGGACTTCGCGTTTGACTTCGAGACCAATCAAAAAGAAAAAAACCGCCATCAGGCCATCATTGATCCAGAGCAACAGTGGCTTGGCAATAAAGATGTGCCGGCCGAGACGCACCTCTAACGGGGTATCCAGAAAGAAATCATAAAGCGGTTTTAGTGACGAATTAGCAAACAGCATAGCCAGCACGGTTGCGACCATCAGCAGGATGCCAACCGCTGAATCCTTCTTGAGAAAAGCTTTGAACATTTCTGACATGTTGTCTCCAAAGTTATGGGTCAATGATATATTTTAAAGATGTATTTATAGCTATAATGGATTAACTGTCCACAATGGATTTTCATTCTAGCGTATTTTCCATTCCAGGCAACACCAGACTCTACCTACAGGCCAACGAAGAACCTGATAACCAGTGCGTTGACGATCGCGGTTACTGTTGAGTACAGGGTAATTCCGCCAAGTCCGACAATGAGGCAACCCCCTACATTAGTATAGTTTCTCAAGTGCTCAGCTTCCTTTGTCTGGGGGGGGGCAATGGAAACTCAGGGTTAGATTTGAGCTTAACCGAAAGGGTTTTTCGATCTTATTAATGGGGTGAGTATAACAGCAAAATGAGTCTTGTGGTAAGGGAACCATTATAGTTCTTGATTAACATTAACAGACACCGGAGGTCCTCAAGGGAGAGGCACTTTATGATAGCTAATAATAACTTTGAGTCCAAAGTTTACCACCCCAGAAATATCGCTTTTTGATATCTGGAAACATTTTGAAAAACTCGCGCGCGGAAATACTTTTTACCACCTGCATTATCTGACTTGGTGATATTTTCGGCTCACTTCTCACGACCATATGAATATGATCTTCAGGTATTTCCAATTCAACAATATCGTAATCAAAACCAATTTTACAAATAATTGTTTTCATTGCCTCTCGATATGGTTCCGAAAAAACTTTGTGCCGATACTTGGGTATCCACACAAAATGATACATTAACCTGAAAACGTGATGGGTATTTATCTGAAGTTCCATGCACTGGATAATATAGCCTGGGACAAGCCCAGTCTACACTATCCAGCACGGGGGCAAGCCCCCGAGATTTTCGCTACGCTCTGTTAAATAAAAAGCCAGGGGCCAAAGAAGCACTCAAAAAAGCCATACATCCCTGCTCGAACATCCAATATCAAAGAGGCATCTAATTTTTTATGCAAGACTTGATACTCTTTATTGATGGCAGT
>JAMONP010000079.1 GCA_027065695.1 Desulfuromonadales bacterium
GTTCTCGCTGTCAGCTACCGAGCAGACCCTTCTCGATGAAACGCTTCCTGCATGTGCCCTCCTCTCCGATCTCGATCTTCAGCAAGCTTGGTCGGCAAGAAAAAAGTGTGTGTTCAAACCGGTCGACAGCTTCGGTAGCCGTGGTGTTCTGCTTGGTAGAAAGATCAGTCGCAATCGATTTGAGCAACTGCCGGTAGCGACAACCCTTGTTCAGGAGTTGGTCCCACCCTCTTTGACCGAAGTACCTGGCACTGAGCCGATGAAGACAGACCTGCGCCTCTATACCTACCGTGATCAGGCTCTTGGTGTGACCGCTCGTCTATATCATGGGCAAGTTACCAATCTGCGCACTCCGGGTGGTGGATTTGCCCGCGTCAAGGTAGTTTGATTAGCTCTCTCCTCTCGCACATTCTGATCCTCCCTGGTCCATTGCAGCCCGCTAAAATAAAAAAGTTGACCTCATGCCTTAGCGGGATTAAGATTCACTAACTAGAACGCTCAAATATGGGGGCTTTATGGTGTTCGATCTCGATTGCCAACAGGGATTCCAATCAAAGTTGCTGACGTCGCTTGCGGGCTTCGGCGTACTCGGCCTGTTACTAGGTGGCTACACCATTGGTTCCGGCTACCTGTCCGTTTCAGGTTACGGTGATTGGGGAGTCCCTGGTCAGGAATTGGTGGTCTGGATCTGTCTTCTCGGCATGGTGATTATGGCCATCTCTCTGTTTGGGCTATTCCTCAGCAAAATCAGATGTTCCGCAATGGCGATTTTTCTCGGCTCCGGGTTGATGGTAGCATTGAGCCTGGTTTCTCTTAAGTCAGCCGATGCAATTCGTCTGCAGGGTTTTGAGAGATTATCACAGGAGGCCGCGCCTCTGGTTGCAGCGATTTATGCCTACAACGAGGAGTTCGGACATCCTCCGGAAAGCCTGGATGAGTTGCAGGTAAACTTTCCACCCGGGCATTCTATCAAGGGAGGTGAATTGCCTGATTTTGAGTATTATCCAGGCTATATTGCGACTGAACATTATCATGGCAATCCCTGGATTCTGAGGCTGGAAACACCAACTGGTCCGCTGCGTTGGGATCAATTTCTCTATTATCCAATGCAGAATTATCCAACCATGGGGCACGGTGGCTGGTTTGAAAAGGTGGGGGACTGGGCGTATGTTCATGAGTAAGCGCATGGCGCTTTCTCGTGCATGTGAAGTGCGCTACGTCATTTAAACATCCGCTTAAAAAACCCCTTCTTCTGTTGTTCCTGTTGATTCTTCAAGGTTCTCAGGCCTTTGCGAGCCATAGTCTGACTGGCACTCAGTTTTAGCGCTTTATTAAATTCTGCTTCAGCCATCGATTCCTGTCCAGCTTCGAGAAGTATCCAACCCTTGTACGCAAAAGCCTGGGCGGTACGTTCCATGGTAATCGATTTATTGAGCATCTGTTTGGCTTTGTTCCGCATTGCCTGGCTTTCTGAATATCTGGGGTTACGATAGATTGCCCAGCCCAGGTTGGCCAGATAGTCGCCATTGTTCGAATCAGCATTAACCGCTTGCTGTAATGCTTCCTCGGCATTATCCCATTCCTCCATTTCCAGGAACACCTTACCTGATTCTGCCTGGACCTGTGCCTGGAAGCGGTCATCCCCTTTATGACCAAGGCCTATCTTGGCTGCTCCGAGCAACTCATCATAACGCTCTTTCTTGACGACATCAGTCAGAGTGTCATACGCAGTGGCAACTTTCGAGAGGATGTCCTCAACCAGCACGGCCTCTTCGCCACCGAGTTGCATGAGAACTTCAGGGCCGAACTTACGGGTGATGGCAAAGTAGCGTTCTTTAAGCAGGACAACAGAAAATTTGGCCTGCTTGATGCCGAAGACTTCGTAGTGGCTTTTGTCTTCCAGGCTTTTAGCGATCAGACGTATCTCCTGAGGAAGGTCGTCATCTTGGGAAGGCCCAGATTCAGCTGGTCTCGCAGTTGTGCTGTCAGCTGAGAGGCCAGAGGTGGCAGTAATGTCGTCACTCTTCACGTCATTGTCGACAAGATCGGCAAAGCTCTCTAGAGATTCTTCTACGACAACTTCAACTTCCTCCTCAACAACATTAAACAGGGTTCGTAGCGGCAGGTCCTCAGGGTCAGCAGATGGGGTTGGTTGCGTCGCAAAGCGCGCCATATTCAGATTTGTCAGTGTCAGCAGCAGCGGGCCGCAGTCCAACTCCTCTGTGAGTAGATCGGCGAGTTTATGTTGTCCATCGATACTCTGCACAAACCGTTTCTCCGCTTCATTAAGGCGAAGAAAATTGATGTGGCGATAGTAATTCTTGTCAAGCAGGATGAACTTGTCTTTAAACATTTGCAGCAGTTGCGTGCCGATTTGTATGCCGTGTTTGTGGAAACCTTGATAGAGGAGTTGTGGCACATTCAGCGTGATCAGTTGCAGCAGTTCCGGTGCCGGGACAACTTTCCAGAAGGCCTGTGATGGCCCACTGTCAAAAGCGCAAAGCAGTTCCTGGTTGAGATAGTCCATCTCGGCTTGCAGAAGATCACCGTATTGCAGGCAGCCAATCTGAACCAGGCTGTCATGACGATAAGCCGCTGTCGTGGTGAAATAGTGGTATTCATCAATGGTAATCTGGCCGCGGTTACAGAGAAAATCACCAAAATCCCAGCTTTTAAATCCTGGCCGCAAGGCAACCGGAGCACCGTTGATAAATGTCAGTAAACGCACCGTATCCGGATACTGCAAGGTCAGTAGCCCGGAGAAATGCTTCAAAAAAGCCGTCCGTAGATGCTGGGCAAAAGGCCGGGCGTCTCCTGCTGATGTGACGGTTTTTGGCGTCATTATGTTGAGTATCTGGTGAACCGCAGCAATAAGATCGCTAGCCTTAAACGGCTTTTCCAGATAGTGACGGACTCCAAGTGCCTTGGCAGCAGTCTGAAATTTCTCACCTTTATAGAAACCGGTCAGAACAATCACCGGCAGTTTGTTGGTGCGAGGGCTTTGTCGCAATTTCTTGATCAGTTCAATGCCATGCAGGCCGGGAAGCTTGAGTTCAAGCAATAGCAGATCAGGCAGCTCAGATGCAATAGTTCGCAGAGCGGCAATGCCGTCATTTTCGTGCTGGACGTCGAAGCCCTGTTGCTTAAGCCGTTTGATTATGGCCGTTGCCAGCGACTGGTTTTCTTCGGCCAGCAGGATGCGTTTTGCCATACCTGTAGCTTTCCTCGCTAATAAATTATTTCACCGGCGGAGCTGATAACGTCGCACCGCACGGTTATGACCCCTTAGAGTGGTATTAAATTCATGGGTGCCATCACCTCTTGCGACAAAATACAGATCTTTACTTATAGCTGGTTTTGCTGCTGCATGCAGTGCAAATCGTCCCGGGCTGGCAATGGGCCCCGGTGGTAGCCCTCTTTTTCTGTAGGTATTGTAAGGGGTCGGGGTCTCCAGATGCTTACGAGTGAGGTTGCCATCAAAATCGGCAATGCCATAAATGACCGTCGGGTCCGCCTGGAGAGCGATGCCGCGTTTAAGTCGATTGTGAAAAACTGCCGAGATCAGAGGCATTTCTTTAACATTACCGGCTTCCTTCTGAATGATCGATGCCAGGGTGATCAATTGATGACGATTGAGCTGCAGAGCCGTAGCACTTTTGAGTAATTCAGGTGTCAGTTGAGCGTTTAATTGCTCCACCATGGCACGCAACTGTTGGCGCGGTGTTGTCGATGATGTGTAGGTATAGGTTTCCGGGAAGAGATAACCTTCCAGGGATGCGGCATTGATACCCAAATCTTTCAGGAAATCCCTGTCGTTGCAAAGAGCCAGGAAAGTTTCGGCCGAGCCAATGTTGGTTTTCTCCAGCCGGGCAGCAATTTCGCGCAGGTTAAAGCCCTCAGGGATGGTTACCTGAAATTTACGGATATCACCTGCAACCAGACGGGTGAGTATTTCATCCGGGTTGGCGGTATTTTGAAAGAGGTATTCACCAGCGTGGACCTTACCAGTAGCATCACGCCAACGTGCCAACAGGGTGAAGCGCCTGGCGTCACTGACGATGCCAGCTTGCTCGAGTTGGTTGGCAATGCGCGCGAAAGAGCTGCCCGATTTGATTTCTATGACTTGCGGTTCTGCCGGGGTGATGGTGCTTGTAATAAAACTCTGCAGCCAGATGCCGAGGCACAACAAGGCTATGCCGATAAGAGCAACGATTGTCAAGATCAGGTTTCTGGGGCGCAAAGTCATCTGGGAGCCTGTCCAAGAATAAGGGTCGAAGCGAAAATCCAGAAGTTTGAGAACAGCTTTTAGCTCGTTTGTGAGTAATAGCCATAGCTATTGGTCGAAAAGGAGCTGAAATATGGGCCAAACAGCTGGGTTTGCAGCCGATTATGGATTGTCGGACAGGCTCCTAAAGGCTTCCTAAAGGAGAGGTCCGTTACGCTTTGAAGCGGTTTTCGGTACCATCCAATAGCTGCCGAATATTGCTGCGGTGCCGCCAGACAACCAGTATGGCAATGAAGAGAGTCGCCAGAAAAATTGGCGACGGATAGTTCAACATCAGGATCAACAATGGTGCTGACAGAACAGCCATAATCGAACCGAGAGAAATGTAACGAGTTGTACCGACCACCAGCGCGAAGATGATCAGGGTGCCGAGGACGACTTGTGGTGAGAGAACCAGAAAAATGCCGAGGGCGATAGCGACGCCTTTACCACCTTTGAACTTCAGGTAAAGCGGATAACAGTGACCGATGATAGCCACTGCACTGGCAACACCGAGCTGCGTTGGTGTCGGTTCCAGCCAGGACTTACAAGCCAACAACGGCAAAAAGCCTTTCATGGTGTCACCGAGGAGAGTCAAAACCCCGGCCAGTCTACCTGCCACACGGTAGACATTGGTAGCGCCAATATTGCCGCTACCTTTCTCGCGGATATCTTCGCTGCCCATCAGGCGAGAGAGGACGATGCCGGTCGGTATTGCAGCAATCAGATAAATGACGATCAGAACAAAGATAAAAAGCAGGTCATTCATAACGGTCTCAAAAGACAAAAGCGTCCACAATTGGCCGCTTTATGCATCAAACAGGTCGGGAGAATTGATCCGAGTCTGCGGTCAGGATTAACGCAAAACATTTACCATGACATATAGAAAAGTACAAGAGTATTCCCTGCTTGGCTTAACTGTCAGTTAGCTTTTGAGTGCCAGGACATCGCTAACAGAGAAGTCAACGAAGTCATAGGTTAGCAGGCCCTTATGGTCTGGATTTCTCGATAGGTTGATACTCTCTTTCTTGTATTCAGCTTCAATTAAGATGCCATTGCAAAAAGTCTCAGGCAACTTTTAGCATAAACTTGCCGATTTGCAGTTGTGCTAGCAAGCATAGATCAAATTTTGTGTGTAAGACATTACGTAAACGTTCAAATTGTTCTTTGACAGCAGTAAAAAGGTTTTTGCCTCCTCCGCAGAATCTGTGGGTAGGCAGTAAAAAATATAGCATTGCTTCCCCCTTGTGGGGATAGGATGGATTTGCGAGAACCAATCCATTCCAAAAAAGAGAAGCAATGCTAATAAAGACTCTACTGAACAAAGTCGAACGATTCAAGTCGTTTGTTTACGGCACCGCCTGTGTCACGCTTGTTGGCGGTACGGAAGCCCTGGTTATTGACATCGTTCCGCGCCGCAACAGTGGCCCGATTTGCCCTGAGTGTGCTAAGCGCCGCACCGTTTATGATCGGTAGCCACAGCGGTTGTTTGAGTACTTGCCGGTCTGGTCGTTCAAGGTTTATTTCCGCTATGCACCGCGTCGGGTTAAATGCCCTGATCATGGCGTCAAGGTTGAGCTTCTACCTTGGAGCCACGGCAAGGAGCGAATGACGTTTTCATATCAGGTCTATCTGTCTCGCTGGGCGAAGCGGCTGTCCTGGAAGGAAACGGCAGACATCTTCGAAACCAGTTGGGATACGGTGTTTCGGGCCGTCAACTTTGTCGTTGATTATGGTCTTGCCCACAGAAACCTTGAGGGAGTGACCGAGATCGGCGTTGATGAGATTCGCCGCGATGAAGTCAAACAGTTCAAGGCCAACAGCCAAGAGAACGTTCTCCATCGAGGTTGCTGGTTATTGCTGAAACGACCAGAGAATCTCTCCGAGAAACAGACCGTTCGCATGGGCGAGCTACTCAAGCTTAATCTGGCCTCGATCAAGGGGTATCTGCTGCGTGAGGACTTCCAGCGCTTCTGGGAGTATCAACGAATAAGCTATGCGGATAAGTTTCTTGAAAACTGGACGACCCGAACGCTGCAAACCGATTTGGAACCGATGAAGAAAGTGGCGCGGATGTTACGTAAGCACAAACCGCTGATTATGAACTGGTTCAGAGCCAAAGGGCGACTTTCCAGCGGCGCAGTTGAGGGACTGAACCTAAAAGCAAAACTCACTATGAGAAAGGCGTATGGTTTTCGAACCCTGAAATGCCTACAAACCGCCTTATATCATGAACTTGGCAAGTTGCCGGAACCTGAATATCTCCACAGATTCTGCTGACGAGCCACAAAGAAATACTGTCTTGCCAGCTTTGGTACGGGTTGCTTCGTTCAAAAGTACAGATTTCTGCAAATCTAGGTTGAAA
>JAMONP010000080.1 GCA_027065695.1 Desulfuromonadales bacterium
CGATTACTTCTCCAAAAACCACAAGGTCGTCTGGCTGGATCTGGCCGGGCATGGTGAGTCGGGCAGCACCCGGCAGCGCTACAGCATGCAGGCCTTTGGCGGGGATGTGGCGGCAGTCGTAGACCAAATTGGCGCCCGCAAGGTCATTCTCGTGGGGCACTCCATGGGCGGCCCGGTGGCGGTCGAAGCGGCAAAACAACTGGGAAACCGCGTGATTGGAATCGTGGGTGTCGATACCTTCTACACGCCTTTCGAATACCCGACCAGCCAGGAGCAAATCGAGGCATTCGTAAAGCCGTTTGAAACCGACTATCGCAAAACCACGGACGAAATGCTGCACTCCATGTTTACAGCAGAGGCCGATCCCGCCGTTGTGGAAGCGATTGTCAACAAATTCGCAACCGCCAACCCGAAAGTCGGCGTCAGCGCCATGCGCGAACTATTCAACTGGAACGCCCGCCATGCCGCCACTGATTTGCAGCGTTTTTCCCCGATACTCTACAACATCAACGCAGCGCCCACAGGCAAGGAAGCACCGCCCAATTCCCATGTCGTCATGGTGCCTGGGGTAGGGCATTTTGTCGCGCAGGTGAAGCCTGATGCATTCAATCAGGCGCTGGAGGGTATTCTCGCCGAGTTGATTGCAGCGGGTGATTGATCAGCCATATTGGCTATTGCCTAACTCAGGCTGCACAAAGCGCACTCGATAAGTCCGTAGAGTGGATCTGGAAAGTGTGCTTGCAGATACGAGAAACCTTTGCGCCTCCCCATATATCCCATATAGCATCATTTGATGCTGTATATAGTGCCTTTGGGTGGTGGGAGTCGTTTATGAGAACCACACTGAATTGATGATGAATTGTTGGCCGAGGCCCAGCGGGTTACCGGGCTGAAAGAAAAGATTGCCCTGGTTCGCGAGGGTTTGCGTACCCTAGTCGAAAATGCATCTTTGTATTAATAGTGCAAAATGAATAAAAAAAACACAAATACGACATCCCATTATTTAAAGAGTGAGAATTATCCATTCGATACTAGAGTACGAAAATTGCTCATTAGTTGGTGTGTCACTTCAGACTCTGGAACTGACCATATGTTAGATATTTGTTTGACTGCAATGTCGACATCCCACGGAAGAAGTGATTTGTGCTGATATTTCCCAAAAGGACCATCCGTTTCAGTCAGCAGTCGATTCTTCGGGATCAATGAAGCTAACTCGGCTCCCTTCTTTGTGCTTAGCATGGCAGGGCCAGTTGAAAACCAACACCCCATATCTACTGCTTGTTTAAGCTGTCTCCTAGTTCCACTGAACCAGTGAAGAAGAGGGATTCCCGATGTGCTTTTAAGCTCCTCAAGAACGGCTTCTGCACTTACTCGGCTATGAATGCTCATGATCCGACCTCCAGCTCGATTTATCGAGGTCAGTGCGTGTCGGAAGACTTTGAGCTGTACGGCCCAGTGTTCCTTGAAACCTTTTCCGCCATCTAGACCAATCTCTCCGACGTACTTTGCATTTGGAAGAAGTTGGTCAAACAACTCCAATTCAGAGTGGCGTTCATGAGCGAGTTGAGGATGCAACCCCAATGCGGTTCTGATTCTACTGTTGTTGGCCGCTAGCTTAGAAGTGCCTGCCCAGGCTTTGGGTGTTGTCGTTATGGAAAGAATATAGGTGCCATTTAATCGACACTGTGCTGCGACTTGGTGTGGATCGGGATACAGGTCCAAGTGGCAATGCATGTCGATTGTCACAAAACACCTTGGGCTGTTAGATACGTTTCTACCTCTGACAAGCCTTTGGCAAATACACCCTTGTAATCGTCAAAATGATTGGGAGGTATAGGACCACTATCGGATATCCATGGGGCAAGCTTCCGTGCAGAGCGCTGTGCGATTGCTATCGACAACGCCATTAAGTCATCTCGCTTATCTTCTTCGCGAAGCACCTCAGTTAGGTCATTGAAACGATAATCGGTACTTTCTGATATGCCTCCGGCATGCAGGGAGGCTCGGCGGATAATGCAAGGAACGCAGACCCCACATTGCTGATGAGAGCGTTTCCAGTGGCTGCATGAAACGGTGTGATCGACAATATCAGTTAAGAAATCCCTGTCGAGACATTCTGAGATCATCTCTCCCTTTGTCTTGAATTGGTAGGGGTTGCTGATTAGGCAAGGGATACCAACGGAATCAAAGATGTTTTGAACGGATGCTATGAAATGGGGATGCGTAGTCCTGGTGCTCAACGTGCCGGTTCGTCTGGGCGTCAATGGGGCGTTAAGTGAAATGAATCCATTCTCCGGAACGATTAAATCGACAGTATCCAGTTGACTAATAGCCTGAACAGCACATGTACCAATTACGCCAAAAGCTAGAAAGTTAATGCTTCTTGAGCGCATAGTGATATCTGATTTTTTTGTTGCTGACAAAGGGTTTGCGTTCACAGAGAAACGGGAGAATTTGCCACCCAAATTTTCTGCTATTTTTTCTTGGTGATTTGCATCGCCCGTATAGGCGTGACTGACAAGCAAAGGAGATCGCCCTTGCGCTATCAAATCAATAGATCCAACAGCTGAGTCAAGTCCGCCGGAAAAGAGGGATATACAATCCAGCCCTTTTAGTCCAAGAAGTTTGTATCCCTTGCTACGTAGATATGGCTCAGGAGGGGCGTAGCCACCTTCTTGAAATTCCAAACGCCAAATATCCCCGGTTAAGAAATGCAAAGCAGACTCTAAGTCGCGTTTGACAATTTGCCATTTTTTCGGCTCATAAAGTGGTAGCTGAAGTGCTAGACTGCGGGTCCAACCATCTGTGGCGTTGCTTCGCAGAACAAAGGTGTCAGCCGCTGTTACCGCAAGTGCTATTGACAGGAAATCAATTGCTGACGGAGGAATAGATACGCCCAATCTTTTAATCTTGTCTACGATTGGGTTCCCAATAACTGAGATGTCACCTCTGCCATAACCATTCAAGCCGTAGATCTGGACTGGGATCAAATCGTCGGATGCCAGAGGCAGCTTCTGATGATCGTGGTGGAATACGAGGTTCGTCATTGATAGCTCTCCCATTCAGTCCATATTTCGCCAATAGCTTCCCGTTCGATTCGAATCATCTCGGTTTGGTTGATAGATCGAACATTATCAGAAATGGCTGGTCCCATATGCTTATCAACCACTACTTTTATGAGTTCGCGCAGCTCCGTTTCAGCCTGCATCGCTTGTTTTGGGGTTTCGGCCTTATTCCATGCTTTTCCAGCATCCATAACGATCTGCAAGAAGATGCTTTCGGCCAGATACACAATCATCGTATTCACGATGACGTCATCAGTAATGGCGTCGGGATCAAATGTTTCTATCCCGTCTAGCGCTTCTGCTAATGCCTGATTTATCGCCGAACGAATCTTTTCCGAATCACCATCTTCGGGTGTCAATGCGTGCGATATTGCTGAGATCACAGTTTCGCTGGGAAGGCCAGCTAAACTCACCAGGTCTAGGCTTGGTTCTCCTGGAGCAGCAGAAATGCCGCTGAGGACACCGAATAGGTTACCGCCTGCTTGGGTAACGCTTCCTAGCCGTCGTGCTGCACTACGACCACCTCCACTCGCTTTCCGAGCATAGTGGCCAATCGCATGCCTTAAATCCGAGCGGTTGCCACTCTTTACGAAGCCTCCAAGTGATTGCCTGAAAGGCTTGAAGCGTGAGGGCGGAGGAGTCGGTAATGGCTGTTGCGGTTGATCATCTGCCCAAGGCGGCACCAAAGGGGAGCTTCCCCCCGGTCCGGGACTAGATTGCGATGTGCCCATTATTTTTCTTTAACCCATTGGTCCGTTTTCAGCATGGTTGTCATCCATGGTGACATCTTTTCGCCAAACTCAAGTCCTTGGATGAACTGCAATAAAACCTTCCCTGCTTCTGCCGAGTGACGAGCAAGTAAAACTGCCCCCGCGAAGCCTTTGGGTTTGACTGCCCAGTTTGTGTGCAGCCTAAGCCTTGAAATTACTCCTTCCATTACTGGGACTTGCTCTTCAAATGGTAGGGTTTCGAGTTGGGCAATCGCTGTAGGAGAGGTGAGGTTGTCGGTATTGATAAGTATTTTCAATACGCCTTGCCCGATTGCAGATAGACCAACAGAAAAAGCACCGAGGGGGATAGTCTCACGCGAGAGGTATATCGCTGATCGCAGGTCGGTTTCGGCTAGTTTTGGTTCGAGCTTTGCCCACTCTAAAATGAAAGCTTTTGTGGTGGGGTTGTCAGACCATGACGACGGTGCGCTTGCAGGAATATCATCGGCTTCTCCTTCAAGCTGTTTAAGTATTTCCGGAGCTCCCTGTTCTGCATCGACGAGCCGATAAAAATCAGCTGTCGCCTCTACACCAACACATCGTTCGAAAATGACCAGCTTTGTGATGATCGCCTCATCAAGTGGCATTGACCTCCGATGGGCAATTTGAGAGCGCATTTTTACGACGTTCAGTAGCCGTTTCACGATGCGGGGATTGCCTTGAATGATTGGTGAGTTCGCGAGAATTGGGGCGATGCGGTCGGCCCTGGAAAATGCTTTATCTAAATCGCCACCTTCAGATTCGCCGGTAAATTTCAGCGCATCTTGTCGAGAAATTGGATCGTTCTTCCAAGATTCTTGTAGTTCATTTTCAAGGCCAGTTCGCAAAGTTTCCAACTTGTCTCCAGGTAGACGGTAAGCCTGTGCGTACAGCATGAACAGATATGAACGAACCTCACGAATACCCGCCTTGGGAACGCGTATCGGCACTTGGATGAGCTTATCTAGATAATCAATTTGGTGGCGTGTTGAAGCACCTTCAAAAAAGTTTGCGACTGAGGAACGGATCATCTCTTCGTCAGCTGCGATGATGAAGGCGGTGTTCGGCAAGAATAGAAAGAGGTGTATAGCCTCCAGAGTATGAATTGCATTGGTCGGCAAACAACGGTCGAGATTATCTATTGTCACGACCAGGGGCTTCCCAAGAGCTTCGAGTAGCTCTCCGTATTCTTCTCGAAATGCATCTATTTGCTTAGGCGGACTTCGTTTTTCTTCGGGCTTAATAAGGCTTCCTGCCTGCTGATACGCTTCTTTTGCTACATTACCAAGCTCTTTGTATTCCTCTTCGGACTGAACTCCGTCCGTTGCCCCTTGTATCGCGGCACCGATCCGGGACAGTAAGCCCCCGGTTGGTATTCCAGTGGCCATGGCCACTCCATCTGCTACAAAGCCAAATGCGCGGAATAGGTCTACACGTGTTAGAAGCTTTTTGGCTTTTTGGACGAGGTCATCATTACCAGCCGCTGCTTTGGCAAGTTCGGATGCAATAACCTCTAGTAGGGCTGTTCTGGCATCGTCGTAACCCTGATAAAGCCAAGCATCGAATTTAATGATGATCCATTCTTGGTCATCTGCATCGAGTTTTTGTTCGATCAGCTTGAGTAGAGAAGATTTCCCAGCGCCCCAGTTGCCAAATACCCCAATTGATACGGGCAACATGCCGTCAGAGACAAGAATATCTACTGCTAGCTGTGAGACCTCTCCAAAGTTCAGATAGTCAGTTTCTGATTCTCTGTCGGACCACAAAATCGCCACCTCCCTAATGGCTGCTCACCTTCAATACCGGTAAATAAAATCGCCCAAATATTATTGGTAGAGTATATTCTTAATTGTGTTAGGTGATTATAAACCGTATGCCTCCTTGTAAACAGGTGAAAATATTACAACCCTTTTAAAGCTTCGCCGATTAGCTCTTCTGGTGGATCCTCGTAGATCAAAGTTGTGGACGGATTCACATGTCCAGCTATCTTTTGGGCAACCTTCACTGACTTCTTTTGCTTGTGTATGACATTGGTGATTACTGATCGACGGCCACTGTGAGAACTGGCTTTTTCTATCCCGGCCCAGCTTCTGAGCATCAGTGCCATGTGCTCCTGCAAAGTATTGGGAGAGTAGGGGCCACCTTTCTGGGTAATAAACAGTGGATCAGTTGGTTTCAATGGCTCCTTACGAAGACGAAGCTGAAGGTATTCCTCCAAAGCATCACGAAGTTCTGAATCCACCATGGGGAGATCACGGGATTTTCCTCGATGCTTATTTACTGGAGGATAAAAATCTTCAGGATTGACCTCAGCGCCAGCTTTGACAAGCGTTTCGACCTGGTGAATCATCTTGTTGAAACCATCAACACTGAAACTGACGGTTTTACGCTGATAGTGGCTCTTGGAGCGCTTCATGGCATCAGCACCTTTGGTGTAGGCGGCAGGCAAGCTCATGATCTCGAGCAATGTAAAATCAGTGCCAGATGGGTTCAGGCGTGTTACTTCTTTGATCTGAAGCAGGGCAATCTCTTGGGCACGAAGACCGAGCTTGAAGCTGACCTGCATGATAGCCGTGTTCTTTTCAGGGTGGTGGTGTTGCCGGATAACCTCGAATAGGTGTCGCTGTTGTTCAGCAGTCGGAACACGAGCTTGGCCCGATTTTGACATGAACACCTCGAAGTAGGGGATGCGCTAATAATCCGTAATAATGTTATTTTAACGGATTATTGAGATATTTTCTTAAAATTGGCAGATAATACAGGTATTTAAGGTGTAATTACCTGATTTCCTCACAATGC
>JAMONP010000081.1 GCA_027065695.1 Desulfuromonadales bacterium
CCTGGATATGGTGGCCATCTTTACCCAGACAGATCTGGTTCGCTCCCTGCGTGAAAAGGCTTTTGATGGGGTCAATGATATTTCCAGTTTGATGTCCTCGCAGGTACTTCAGGTTGCTCCTGATGTACCAGCCCGTTATGCACTGTCACTCATGGCAAGCCGGTCGGTCAGCTGTGTCGTGGTGATGGAAAATGGTAAGCCTGTGGGCATATTTACCGAACGGGATGTTGTTCGTCATATCGCCAAGGGTGTTGATCTTGCAGACGTTTCTGTTGGCTCGGTGATGAGCAGTTCGATTGTTTCAACACCGATGATGACTGCGCCTTATGAAACCGTTGGTGTTATGCTTAAGAAGTCAATAAGACGTTTGCTGGTGGTTGATGAAAGTGGCGAGATGACCGGTATTCTTACGCAGACAGACATCGGCAGGGTTCTTGACCAGCAAGAGCCGGGTCTTATCAATCGTCTGTTGGGGGGCGCGCCTGCGTCGGGAGAAATGCCGCTTAGTGTGATGTAGTTTCTACTCGCGAAACCGGGTGAGATACAACCGAGTGAGATACAAGAAGGGCCTGCATATTCATGCAAGGCCCTTTTTGCAATACAGCTTGTTGATTTTACAGTCTCCTATCTCCTGCTGCCAAGACGTACCTTCTGTTTTTCGGTCCCGGTGATCAGCCCTTTGATAAACCCGGCCAGGATGATAAGTGTTGGCATCAGTTGCATAACGACAATTAGCGCACAGAAAGCCAGAAATGCACCAACCAGAATTCCGCTCGAATAGGTTTTAGTTGTATCCACCGCAAGTACCGGATCAGCCATAAGTGCCAACATCGAGATTCCCAAAAATAAACTTCTGAACTTTTTCATGATTTCCTCTCTCTCTTTAAATGTTTTTTGTCTATCATTGAATCTGTTAGTTACTCTTCGTCGAAGCTTTCTCTGAAGAGGCGAACAGTCCCTTGACCATGCCAACAAAGAGAATCATCGCCGGTACCAGTTGGGACACAATGATCAAGGCAAAGAATCCGATAAAAAAATAGGTCAGGATGCCTGCACCTTCACTCTGTGCACTGGTTGCTGCATAAGCTGCTGTAGTTGTGCTCATCACCATTGGTACGATCAGTTTAATTGCTTTCATGATTTCCTCCTTTTTATGGTTCTCGCTTATTCGTGATTCGTTTTAAGTTCTTGCCTAGCTAGTAGTGCATTGGTCGTGCCATTATTAGTATTTTTTTATTTAAGTGGCTTAATGTGTTGTTTTTAAAGGGTTTTCCCGTGAGCGCAGCAGTCTCGTTTTTCACGTTAAATGTGTGAGAATGTATAAAAAAATATACGTAAAGGGCTGTGGGTTTTAGCTTTTGTTTGTGATGTTATTTTGTAAGTAGCTGAAAAAGCAGGGAGTTTTTGCAGTGATGGGCATGTATATTGAAAACATACAGTGGATTATATCTTTTATATTTGTTGCAAAACATGATGAAAAGGGTACAAAACAACTAAAAAGGGACCTGCATATTAATGCAAGTCCCTGATTTGTTTTGGTAGCGGGGGGAAGATTTGAACTTCCGACCTTCGGGTTATGAGCCCGACGAGCTACCTGACTGCTCCACCCCGCAATAAGAGCGCCAAACTACCGGAAGGTCTCCGGTATGTCAACCTTTTCTTCCGGCCAGTTTTGCGGTTGTCTCATGGATCGTCTGACAGTCACCCTGCTTCTCATGCTTGCCGGTAGATTCCTTTTAGAGTATAACCACTTTAATCAGGAAGCGATTATTCATGTCTATTACATTTACTTTAGAGCAGGCCCTGGCTCTGCGTGATAAAGGGGCACTGCTGGTTGACGCTCGCAGCCCGGACGAATTCTCCGAGGCAACCATTCCCGGTGCGGTCAATGTGCCGATCCTCGATAACGCTGAGCGAACCGAGGTGGGGACACTTTACAAACAAGTTGGCAAGCGGCAGGCCCGACAGCGTGGCGTTGAACTTGTTGCGCCGAAAATCCCCTCTATGGTTAAGCAGGTTTCTTCGCTTCAGGCAGGGACATCCCAACCGGTTGTCGTCTTCTGCTGGCGTGGTGGGATGCGCAGTCTCGCCCTGACCCAGTTTCTTGAACTTGCGGGCATCCCGGCCCGTCAGTTGGCCGGAGGGCATAAAGGTTTCCGCAGGCATGTGCTGGATTTCTTTGAACATGGCGAATGGGGCAGGTTTCTGGTTTTCCGTGGGCTGACCGGTGTCGGCAAGACTTATTATCTGCATCGTCTGGCAGAGCAGGGCTACCCTGTTATTGACCTGGAGGGCTTGGCCAACCACCGTGGCAGTGCGTTCGGCAACCTTGGTTTGCCACCGCAGCCGAAGCAGAAGATGTTTGAATCGTTACTGTGGGATGAACTACGCAAGATCCCGTGCGATGGCTATGTGTTGGCAGAAGGAGAGAGTCGACATATCGGCCGTGTGGCGTTGCCAGTCAGGATCTACAAGGCCTTACAGGTCGAGACGTCAATCTGGTTGAACGCTTCTCTTGATGTCCGGGTTAAAAATATTCTCGACGATTATCCTGCGGTCGACCAACTCAAGGAAGAATTCACTCGACCGATCTGTGCTCTCAAGGACAAACTCGGCAAGAAAACGGTTAATCATTACCTGCAACTTCTCGATGAGAGTAACTGGCAACAGCTGGTCAGCGAGTTGATGGTTAATTATTATGATCCTCTTTACCTACATACGCTCCCAGAACGTCGCATTGAAGTCGATCTGCAGCCAGAACAAACAGTGATGGAGCGTATTCAATCAGCAGTTGCTGAAGTCCTGGGGCGGTCGCCGGAGGCGGGATTGTGAAATCATCACCTGAGGCCAGCACTGTAAATGCTCTTTGTCTGAAATGTCTGCGTTCCTGCAAGCAGCCTGTGGCGAATCTGCTGATTGAATGTCCGCGTTATTTCCCTTTGCCATTCAAAGTTGATAAGCATCGTTTTGATCAGATGGGGTTGTTTGATGAGGATGAGTAGGGAGTAGGAATAGGGTTTTGGTTGGCCAATTATGTCATCCAGCGATGACATTGGAAAGCTACCTGCGCGAGCAGGCATTTCAACAAACCGAACCGGCTCAATAGCCGGATTGCAAATCCACCCTCAAAAACCCAATAATATCTTGTGAAACTGCATAAAAAGGCCATTTTATGGCTATCTTTTCTTGTAGCGCATGACAAATATAACTATAATCAACAGTTTCTGCTTAATGATAGCGATTGTCTTGGAAAAAGCAGCCGTATTAGGCTTCGACAACAAAGCCTTCGGCCTGCATGAAAAATTAGTATAGGGAGTGTCTTTTGCAAGCAGCAAAGTATAAATCGACAGACCCACTGGGGGTATTCCTCCCTGGTGAACAGGTCGCGGCAGGGCCGGCATTGGTTGCCGGGTTGCGCCGCGTCAACCAGCCACTCTATCTCCTGACACAGGATTGTGACATCCAGGTGATGACCGGCACAGATGGTTTGATTCAGGATCTCGCCGCAGGGCAACAGTTTAACGGTATGGCACTGGCTTGCCCTCTGGAAAATCTTGGCAGCACAGACTTCTGTCACGACCATGCTATTCGCTATCCCTACATGGGTGGTTCTATGGCCAAAGGCATCAGCTCGGTGGCTATGGTTGAGGCTTTGGCCCGGGCCGGTATGCTTGGTTTTTTTGGTGCTGCTGGTCTGCTGATCGAGGAGGTTGAAGCCGCTATTGATCAACTGCAGAATAGTGTTCCTGACTGCTCCTGGGGTTTCAATCTGATCCATAGCCCCAGCGAACCAGAACTGGAGAATGCCCTGGTAGATCTCTACCTGCGCCGGGGGATTACCCTGGTGGAAGCCTCTGCTTTTCTTGCTCTAACCCCGGCCCTGGTGCGTTACCGCACCCATGGCATCTCGTGTGATGCTGAAGGGCGTATCGTTACACCAAATCGTATTATCGCTAAAATTTCCCGTGAGGAAGTGGCTGCGAGGTTTTTTGCACCGCCCCCGGAGCGTTTCTTGCAGAAACTCGTTGCTGCGGGGCAGTTGACCGCTGAACAGGCAGAGTGGGCAGGTAAGATTCCGATGGCTCAGGATGTGACGGTGGAAGCTGATTCAGGAGGACATACCGACAACCGTCCGGCCCTGGCGCTCTTGCCGACGATCAAGGCACAGAGAAATGCCTGCCAGAAAGAGTATAATTATGCACAGCAACTGCGGGTTGGGCTTGGCGGCGGCATTGCCACGCCGGCGTCTGCGGCGGCGGCTTTTGCTCTAGGCGCCGATTATCTGGTGACCGGTACGATCAACCAGGCCTGTGTCGAATCGGGCACCTGTGACGAAGTCCGTAAAATGCTGGCCGAAACCCGGCAGGCGGATGTCACCATGGCCCCGTCCGGCGATATGTTTGAGATGGGGGTAAAGGTCCAGGTGATCAAGCGCGGCACCATGTTCTCCATGCGTGCGGCCAAACTCTACGAGCTATACCGGGCTTATAGCAGCATCGAGGATCTGCCGGTTGATGAGCGGCAGAAACTGGAAAAGACGGTGTTTCGCAAGAATCTCGATCAGATCTGGGAGGAAACGCGTAGTTTTTTCGAACAACGCGACCCGCGCCAGTTGGCCAAGGCTGAGAGCGATCCGAAATACAAGCTGGCGCTGGTGTTTCGCTGGTATCTTGGCCAATCACCGGTCTGGGCTAATCGCGGTGACGCGGATCGGAGGCTCGACTATCAGATCTGGTGCGGTCCGGCTATGGGGGCTTTCAACGAATGGGTCAAGGGATCCTTTCTGCAAGCAACTGAACAACGACGGGTCACCACGGTAGCATGGAATATTCTCTTTGGTGCGGCTGTTTTGATACGGGCCAACCAACTTAAACTCCAAGGGGTTCACCTCGACGACGAGGACGCGCTTACGACACCCCTTGAAATTGAACAGATCAAGGAGTTTCTCAGTTGAAGAACAACAGCGGAGAACAGAACCGGCAGACAGCGGCAACGACGCCTCTGGCTATTGTCGGTATCGGCTGCCTGTTTCCTCAGGCAGAGGATAAGGGTACTTTCTGGACCAACATCAAGAAGGGTACCGATGCGATTACCGAGGTTCCGGAGAGCCACTGGCGTTCCGATGACTATTTCGATGCTGACCCCAAAGCGGCCGATAAGGTTTATGCCAAGTATGGCGGTTTTCTTTCGCCGGTTGATTTCAACCCGATGGAATACGGTATCCTGCCCAATGCGCTGGAGGCGATTGACACCTCGCAGTTGCTCGGTCTGGTGGTTGTTGACCAGGCGTTGCAGGATGCCGGTTATACCACCGAGAAGGAATTTGACCGCGAACGGGTCAGCGTAATTATTGGCGTCACTGGCACATTGGAACTGGTGGTGCCTCTAGGTGCCCGCCTGGGTCATCCCCGCTGGCGCGAAGCCTTGCATGACGCTGGCATTGCCGACAACATTGCCGAGGATGTCATGCAACGCATCAGCGATTCCTACGTCACTTGGCAGGAAAACTCTTTTCCCGGTCTGCTCGGCAACGTGGTCGCCGGCCGTATCAGCAAGCATTTTGATTTCGGTGGTACCAACTGTGTGGTTGACGCTGCTTGCGGCAGCTCTCTAAGCGCACTCAACCTGGCCGCTCTGGAACTTGCCGCTGGCAAGTCCGATATGGTGATTACCGGTGGTATCGACACCTTCAACGATATTTTCATGTACACCTGCTTCAGCAAAACCCCGGCGCTCTCTCCCTCTGGACACGCCAAATCGTTTGACGCCGATGCCGACGGCACCACCCTGGGCGAAGGTCTGGGCATTGTCGTCATCAAGCGTCTGGCCGATGCTGAACGTGATGGCGACAAGATCTACGCTGTTATCAAGGGCATCGGTGCGTCGAGTGACGGTCGTAGCGGGGCCATCTATGAGCCGAGTGCTAGCGGTCAGCAGAAAGCCTTACAGCGGGCTTACGAGCAAGGTGGTGTTGATCCGCAGACCATCGAACTGATCGAAGCCCACGGTACCGGAACCAAGGTCGGTGACGCTGTCGAGGTGACTTCCCTGAAGTCCGTATTTGGCGAGGCTGATGCTCCCTGGTGCGCTATCGGTTCGATTAAATCCCAGATTGGTCACACCAAGGCAGCTGCCGGTGTTGCCGGGCTGATCAAGGCGACCATGGCGCTCTACAACAAGACGCTGCCGCCGACCATTAAAGTCAAACGACCGCAGGATGCCGTCACTTCGGCAACTTCGCCATTCTATGTCAACACCGAAGCGCGGCCATGGATTCCCCGTGGTGATCATCCTCGTCGGGCCGGTATCAGTGCGCTCGGTTTCGGCGGTAGCAACTTCCACTGTCTGCTTGAGGAATACCAGTCGCTCAAAGCTGCTGCTGACTGGCAGGGTGATGTACAGATCGTTGCCTTCAGTGCCGCCGATGAGAGCGGCCTGGAATCTGCTTTGCAAAACTTCCCGGCAGACTCAGCCTGGAACGACTTGCGCCTGGCGGCCGAT
>JAMONP010000082.1 GCA_027065695.1 Desulfuromonadales bacterium
GATTATCATGGTATCAGGGCCCCTTATCTGGTCAGTATTGAAAGTGTTGAACAGATGCTTGCGAAAACCAATCCTGAATTGTTGGCAGAAGCGAATAGGACCAGCCTTCATTAGTGAAACTGACAGGATAAGGTTCAACAACTCAGCTTAGGTATATAATGCCAGTCAGTAAGGAACAATATGCAAGTGTCCAACTTTACCTTCAAGATCGTTAAAGACCAACAGGTAGAGGCCCATATACTTGAGGCAATATACCAGTTGCGGTACCAGGTTTATGTTAATGAGTGGGGGTTTGAGAATCCGAAGGAGCATCCTGAAGGGCTTGAAAAAGATGCCTATGATCAGCAGTCTCTGCATTTTTATGCTTACCCCGACACCGTGGACAATATCATAGGCACGGCCAGGCTTATCCTGGTTTCTGACTCGACCTTGCCGATTGAACAGCATTTCGACATTCATGAACGCCCGATAGATGTACCACGCAATAAAATTGCGGAGATTTCAAGACTGGCCATTTCCAAAGATTTTCGTCGCCGTGCAATTGACCGTGTTATCTTCAGTCGTGATGATAGTCATATCGATGAACTGGAGCAGCATCAGGCGAACATGAAGGTTATTGAACGTGAACGAAGAAAATGTGAGCATGAATTAATCCGCGGCCTTTACCTGTCAATCTATCGTGAAAGTCTCAAGCTTGGACTTACTCATTGGTATGCTGTGATGGCCAGAGGACTGTATGTCATTCTTGGTCGCTGGGGGATTCAGTTTAAACAAGTTGGCCCGGCCAGGGAGTATCATGGCTCCAGAGCACCTTATTTACTTAAGATCAGCGACCTTGAAAGTTATCTGGAGAAGAAAAATCCTGAGTTGTTAGAACTTGCTAGGAGTTGCTGAAATTTAACTAACCTCCCTCCCTCTTTTTGTCCACAAAGAATCCGCAACCTAAAACTATAGTTATAGCTTGCTTATCCTATTGATAAATTGTTATCTTCATAAAAACAGATAAACTAACTGAAATCTTATACTGAAATCATCTTATCTCAATTAATTGTATGTGCTTGTTGTTGCATTCGTCCTTATTCCTGATAAAACAGTAGCATTGCAATTACTACATTAATAACTGTTCCAGCACTTATGGTACCGGGGGGTCTATGGCTCGAATTGTTTTTTTTCTGCTTTTGGTTTGCATCGTTGTTCTCCCAGCATGTCGCGAACAGTCGAAAGAAGAGATCTTTCAACAGGGTATGGCATTTGTCAATTCTGGCAATTACCAGGCCGCTGTCTCACTATTTAAAGATGCCCTGGAGAAAGATCCGAATTATATCGATGCCAGACTCCAGCTTGGTGTCGCCTATCTCGAAACTGACAAACTCGATAAAGCAGAAAATGAACTGGAAAAAGTGCTTCGTCAGGACCCTGACAATTACGAGGTTTCCTTACGTTTTGCTCAGATTTATCTCCAGACTAAAAGAACAACCAAGGCGATCCAAACCCTATCCGAGCTTGAAAAAAAACACCCCAATGATCCTGATATCCAGACTACCTTGGGCCAATCTTATGCTTTAGAAGGCGACTACAACTTTAGTGAAGCCAGGTACCGCAAGGCTCTTGATCTCCAGCCGTCAAATCTTAAATCACAACTTGGTTTGGCTCAGGTTCTCTTTGTAACGGACAGGGCGGATGAAGCCTTGCAATTGCTACAGAAAACAGTTGTGGATCACCCGCAAAGCGCAAGGCCTTACTACCTTAAGTTCAAATATGCCTTGCAGCAAGGTAAACGTGATGAAGCCGTCAAGTCGTTGGAGCAAATCAGATCGATAGACCCTGAAGATATCGGTGCTACATATATGCTTGCCCTGCTGTATTTAGATGCTGGTGAGTTAGATAAAGGTCGTTTGCTGGCTGAAAATATCGAGTCAGATTCTCCGGGTCACCCTGCAGGTTCAAGGGTTAAGGGTGTTTACCTTTACCTGAAAGGTGATTACGAAAATGCAATTATCGCAATCCAGAAATCCCTGAGAGGAATGCCTGACCTGCCTGGCTTCTACCTCTCCGGACTAATTAATTACCGTCTCAACCAATTCGAACTGGCCCTCAGTAGTTTCCAAAAAGCTCTTGATAAAAATCCTGACCACGATCAATCTAGACTCATGGTGGCCCAGACATTGTTAAAGCAAGGCCGGATAGAAGACTGTATTCGTGAAGCACGAAATGTCCTGGAGCGCAATCCTGAAAATGGTCAGGCATACAACATCCTCGGCAGTGCGTATCTGGCGCAAGGTCAATATGACCTAGCAATGCAAGAATTAAACAAGGCCATTGAGGTTGACCCCTCCCTTGCGGGAGCCCATCTAAAGAAAGGGCTTTTTAATCTGGCAAGTGGAAATAAACGACAGGGTGTTGTCGATTTGCAAAGCGCTTTGGCTGCGGCGCCGGAAATTCTTAATACCAGACTTCTCCTAGCTACTTATCACTTGAAACAACACAACTATCCAATGGTCATCAAAGTGCTCGCTGAAGGTCTGAACGGGTCATCGGACGATGCCCTTATCTACAACTACATGGCAGCTGCCTACTTTGCCCAGAACAAACAGGATGAAGCTGTCGCCAGTCTGGAAAAGGCCAAAAAATCCAAACAGGATTATCTCAGCCCGTATTTCAATCTGGCCAACTTTTATATCAGTCGTGGTGACAATCAGGCTGCTCTGGATGAATTCCTTGCGGCATTAGCTGTTGTTCCAAACAATTTACAGGTTCATCTTAAGCTTGCATCTCTTTACGAGTTAACCGGGGACACAACAAAGGCTGAACAACATTACCTGGTGGCGAGGGAAACCGGCGAAGCCTCAGGTTTTATTGCCTACGCTGCGTTTTTTGCCCGCAGTGGTCAAAAAGAAAAAAGCCTTGAAGTTCTCAAGGAAGGCTATGCCAACCACCCTGATAATCCCTTACTCATGGTTGCTCTGGGTAGTGAATTACAGAAGCTTAAACAATTTGATGCTGCCATAAAAATATACATTCATCTTGAAGAAACGTCTCCTGGCAAGGGGTTGCCCCTGCTTGTAGGCGCGCAACTCCACAAAGGGGATTTTGCCGCAGCAAATGAAATCGCGGGTCGAGTTATAACTGAGCACCCCAAGGCTGAGTATGGCTATCTCATGCTCTCGGCAATTCATGAATACCGTAAAGAATGGTCCTCTGCCGAAACAGCGATTAAAAATGGTCTGAAGTTTAACGAGAACAGCACCATTCTAAATATGAACCTTGCGCGTATCTACTCAATGCAAGGAGAGTATGATGAGTCTCAAAGCATCTACGACACAATTCTCACAAAACATCCCAACTATATCCCGGCTATCTTTGGCAAAGGTGCTATTTATGATCTCCTGGGGAACAAACGCAAGGCTCAGGATCTCTACAAGCAAATACTCGATAAAGATGAGAACTATACGCCGGCGCTAAACAATCTGGCCTACTTGAATCTGGAGGTTTATGAAGACAACAAAGAGGCTTTAAAACTGGCAGTCAAAGCGTTCCGGAACAGCCCTGGGAGTGCCAGTGTTATGGATACTCTCGGCTATGCATTGCTGAAGAACGGTAAGGCAGAGGACGCAATTCCATTCCTGGAAAAAGCTATAATTCTGATGCCACAAGAAGCCTCTATTAATCTCCACCTAGCCCAGGCTTACAAGGCCGTTGGCAGGAATGATGATGCTGTCACGAGTTTGAATACTATTAATGAAACAAATGCACAGGAGGCTCAAATCGTGGAAGCAAAAGCATTATTGAAAGAGTTGAATTAGAAACCAGTCTGGATAACAGTAAGTCAGGAGGGAAATGTTCAGATTTGCCGGCATATTATTCTTCAGCGACGCTGTTGCCGCCCTGGTCAGCCATCTGGTCGGCCAGTATGTGAGGCTGGGTGGATTGCAGGTCATTAACGAGCTTGAAGGTATTTATAGTCTGCAGACCATGATTTATACGATTATAATCCTTTTGTCAGGTTATTTTTGTGAGCTCTACACCGCAGATCGTTATTTGACACGCTCTGAGTTGGCCTCTCGTATTGCTGTTTCCATCATGCTTGCCTTTATTACTTTGGCCGCCTGCTATTATGCCGCTCCAGATATGGCACAAGGACGTGGTGTCCTGGCATTGTCGTTGCTGGTTTTCGGACTTTTCCAATACCTGATCCATAGAATCTGTCAGGCATGCCAGAATCTTTCACATCTTTCCCAAAAAATCATGATCCTCGGCGTAGGTCCGCTGGCTGAGGTTATCGAGCGCGCAATTCAGCTCTCTCCAAATAACTATGTTTTTGCCGGTTTTGTTCAACCTGAGTCAGGTACACCGACCGTTTCATCTAACCACATTGTCGGCACAGTTGATCAGATTGAGGAGATTTTGTCTCGTGAGAAGGTTGACAAACTGGTTGTGTCAATGACAGAAAAACGCGGGGCTCTGCCGGTAAGAAACCTGTTGACATGCAAGATGAGAGGCGTTGAAATTCTTGATTCTCCATCGTTCTATGAACAATTGACCGGAAAGTTGCTTATAGAAGATATTCAGCCGAGCTGGTTTATCTATTCCAATGGTTTTCGGGTAACTCCTGCTAGGCGTGTATGGAAAAGAGTTATGGACATCCTCTTCTCCATGGCTGGAATTCTTATAGTGTTACCTGGTCTTCCCTTTGTTGCACTGAGCATTAAATGGTCTTCATCAGGTCCTGTTTTATTCAAGCAGAAACGGGTCGGAGAAAGGGGCCATGAGTTCACCCTGATAAAATTCAGGACCATGTGTGACAATGCAGAACTTGAAACTGGCCCGGTTTGGGCTAGTGAAGATGATCCGCGTATAACCAAGCTGGGTTCCTGGTTTCGCAAGATGCGTATTGATGAGATCCCACAGTTAGTTAACGTCTTAAGAGGTGAAATGAGTTTTATCGGTCCACGCCCTGAGCGCAGAGAATTTGTCGAGCAGCTTTCAGAAAAAATCCCTTATTATGGCAAAAGACATTTCGTCAAGCCGGGTGTGTCGGGATGGGCCCAGGTCAGGTACCCCTATGGTGCGTCAGAAAGGGATGCGCTGGAGAAGCTGCGTTATGACCTTTATTACATCAAGAATTACTCAATTACACTCGATCTTATGATTGTACTGGAAACGGTTAAGGTCGTCCTTTTCGGCCGTGGCGGGAGGTAAAAATGATTCGACACTCTCTTATTGTTCTCATGCACCTTGCAGTGTTCATATGCTTATTGCTGCCAACACAGGCTTTGTCAGGCGATTATGTTATCGGAGATGGTGACACTCTGAGCGTGTCTGTCTGGGGCGTTCCGGAGCTAAGTGTTGACATGGTGGTGCGCCCAGACGGGAAGATCACTCTGCCAGCGGTTGGTGATGTCTCTGCCACCGGCCTGACTCCTGTTGAGTTAAGCCGCGATCTGACCAAGGTTTTGGACAGTTATGTCAAAAAACCGATTGTTACAGTCGCCGTCTCCGGCGTCACCAATAACCGGATTTATATCTCCGGTGGTGGCGTCCCGTCTAAAGTGATCAACCTCACCGGCAGAACAACCCTGTTTAAACTCCTGTGCAGCCTGGAGGGGATTGAGAACGCCGACCTGAAGCTTGCTCACCTTATACGGGATGGCAAACAACATGACATCGACTTCTATGGGTTGTTTATTGATGGGGAAATTGACAAGGATATTAAACTACAGCCCGAAGATATTTTGTATTTGCCGACCAACGAAAGAAACAAGGTCTATGTTGTTGGCGCAGTGAATGAACCGAAATATCTTATCTTCAGAGACGGCCTGCGGATACTTGATGCCATCCTGGAGTGTGGTGGATTCAGCAAATACGCCAAGGAAAGTGCCGTTCTGATACTGCGCAAGAATGCAGATGGGAATACTCGCATCAAAATCAACATTGATGATCTTGTCAGCGACGGTGATCTTGGCCAGAATATTGAACTTGCCCGTGGCGATTATGTGATTGTTCAGGAAGGTATTTTCTAGACAGAAGTGGAGAGTGTGAATGCAAAGTCAGTCTGAACAATTTAAACAGTTTCTGCATGCAGTCTATGCCAGACGACAGATGTTTATTATCGTTGCTGCGAGCGTTGCGTTGATTGTGGTTATTTCCAGCTTCTTTATGACCAAGGTTTATGAAGCCAAAAGTACCGTATTCATTGAACGTAATGTCATCAATAGCTTGATGAAAGGCATTACTGTCTCACCATCAATGGACGATCGTATCAGAGTTTTGCGTTATTATATGCTGAGTCGCGACATGGTGACTCGAACTCTCAAACAGATGGATATGGATGCTGATGAACGCTATATCGAAGCGGATCAGTTTGAAGGGCTCGTGGTTAGATGTCAGAAT
>JAMONP010000083.1 GCA_027065695.1 Desulfuromonadales bacterium
ACAATTGCCACAGTACGCGAAGCCTTGAGAATCATCCATTCCCGACCACAACTACGCACCGAACTCTGGGAAAATGCGAATCTGTTATATAAAGGCCTCAAAGGTTTAGGTTTTAAACTTGGCCCTGATCCCAGTCCGATTGTTGCAATCCGTGTGGCAACCAGGGAAAAAGCTCTGTTCGCCTGGAAAGCACTATTGGACCAAGGTATCTATGTCAATCTGGTTTTCCCACCGGCAGCCCCGGCAGGCATGAGTCTGCTACGTTGCAGCGTCAGTGCGGCCCATACAACTGAACAGATTAATTTTATTCTAAAAAGCTTTGCCGAATTACAACTGTTAATGACCAATCAAGACTAAGCTTTGCTCAACGACTCAAAACTGCATCAGGAAGAAACTTTGATGGCTGCATCGCCCTCTACAATCATTATGCCGGTGGAAAATCAGGTCCGCGAAATGGACGCCAAGATTCTGCTTTCATGCGTGGCAGCAGAGCGTGGCTACCCGGTTTTGATCGGCTCCCGTGCATATATCCATTTTGCAGTGGCCTCAATCCCGCGTGGTGTCTATATGGCGAAAAGCATGAAGACACGCAGCATACGCATGTTTAAAATCCTTAACCAGCTCGGCCACGACATTCTAGCCTGGGACGAGGAAGGCCTTTTGCGGGAACCGGATGAGATCTACCATCGTTGGCGGCTCTCCTCCGTAGCAATGAAGCGTATTGCCTTCCTGACCACTTGGGGAGAAAACAATGCAAGCGCTTTTCGTTCTTTTGAGGGTTACGAAAACACTCCCATAAAGGTCACCGGGAATCCAAGGATAGACTTGTTGCGCCCTGAACTTCGTGAGTTTTATCGGTCTGAGGCAGAGGCCATTCGGGAGCAATTCGGAAATTTCATCCTCATCAATACAAACTTCAGCAAGGTCAATCACTATTACCCGGAACTTGGCGAACTGAAACAAGCAGTCGAAGGCAAGAAATCTGGAAAAACAGAACCTTACGACATAGGTAAAGGCCGCCACAAACTTGCCATCTTCGAGCACTTCAAAAAAATGTTGCCGGTGTTTTGTGATGCCTTTGCTGACTACACGGTGGTTTTACGGCCCCACCCCTCCGAAAGTCACCAGACATGGCTGGACGTTGCCAAAGACCACCCGAACCTGGTCGTCACCAACGAAGGGAACGTTCATCCCTGGCTGATGGCAGCCAAAGTGGTGGTTGCCAATGGTTGCACAACCCTGGTGGAATCAGCAATACTCGGCACGGCTGGCGTCAATTACGAGCCGGAAGCTGTCGCAGAATATGACTTCGCCATCACCAGTGATGTCAGTCGTCGAGTCTCTACCCTTGAAGAGTTATTAAAGACGGTTCGATCAATCGTCGATGGGGAAACAGGACCACTCGATTACGCAACTAGGAAAGCCGCTATGGAGCCGCACATTGCGGCACTGGAAGGACGTTTGGCTGCGGACCGCATGATTGATGTTCTGGATGAGGCTGGTTACGGAGAGAAACAGCCTTCGGCTCCGCCTGCGATCGATCGATTCTGTGGTTGGTATCACACAAAGATAAGAACGTATGAGAAGCGTATCAACATGAATAAGCGTGGTCATCGCAACAACATCGCTCTGCATGACCACCGTTATCCTGGCATAACGGCTGAAGAGATGCTGAATACTATTGACCGGTTCAGGCAGCTTCTCAACCGGTTCCATGGCCTGCAGGTTGAAAAACACTCTGAGCACTTATACTGGATACACAAATAACCAACTTAGTTACGATCTTTTTACTGGGAGAGACCCCTTATGTACAATGTCAAAATTCTTGGTGCAGGTTCCATTGGTAATCACCTGGCAAATGCCTCACGACGTTTGGGTTGGCAGGTTACTTTATGTGATAAAGACCCCGCCGCCCTGCAAAGAACGAAGGAGGATATTTATCCCGCACGCTATGGCCAATGGGATGATTCGATTCAGCTCTTCACCTCTGCAGAGGTGCCTCAGGGAGGCTTCGATCTGATCTTCATCGGGACACCACCGGACTCTCATATGGATCTCGCTATTCAGGCCATCAGTGAAAGCCCAAAAGCCGTGTTGGTGGAAAAACCACTTTGTACGCCAGCACTTGAAAAAGCCGACGAATTATATCGACTGGCGGCGGAAACCGGTGTCGAAGTTTTTGTTGGATACAATCACGTTGTCAGCACGGCTGCCGACAAGGTCGTTGAACTCATGCCTCGTCTTGGCGCTATCGAGACCCTTGATGTCGAATTTCGCGAGCACTGGGGTGGCATTTTTACCGCCCACCCATGGCTTGACGGCCCACAGGACAGTTACCTGGGCTTTTGGCAGAAAGGCGGCGGCGCGAGCGGTGAACATTCCCACGCCATCAATCTCTGGCAACATTTTTCACGAAGTCTTGGCGCAGGCCGCGTTACAGAGGTCGTAGCGAGCCTGGAATATATAAAGACGGAGTCACTCGACTACGACAAGTTATGTCTATTGAACCTGCGCACTGAAAATGGTCTTGTCGGTCGCGTTGTTCAGGATGTCATCACCCAACCAGCCCGCAAATGGGGTCGCATCCAGGGTAAAGAGGGTTTCGTCGATATTACCATTGGTAGCGAGGATCTTGTGCAATGGGCCCATGATGGCAATCCGAAAGAAGAAATGCTTATTAAGAAGACACGTCCTGATGATTTTATTGCCGAGCTCAAACATGTTGATGCAATTCTTAAAGGAGAACGAGGAGACAGCGGCATCTCGCTGGAATGCGGCCTGGACACCATGCTGGTGGTCGCGGCTGCACACCTTTCGAACCGTGAGGGACAACGCGTTTTTATCGACTACAGTAAAGGTTATTCTCTGGACGCCTTAATTTAACGGACTTATACCCCAAACAAGGGCAAAACGTAACTATTCAGCACTGGCTGCTGGAGCATTTCATTGCTCCTTGGGACCCCCCTCAATCCCCCCTGTGAAACAGGGGGGAAGCGAGTGCAACGAGCAAGGGGGGGAGGCGAGAGTCTCGATAGTAGAACCGACACTATAAATGGAGGTCAAAGTGGACCAGAAATTTGATTTTAAAGATCTTTTCGTCCTGGATATGGCAAACAACCACCAGGGTGATGTGGAGCACGGGCTCAAGATTGTGCGCTCCTTTGCCAAGGTTGTCAAAGACCGAAAGGCCCGGGCCGCACTGAAGTTTCAATTCAGACAACTCGAGACATTCATCCATCCAGATCATCAGAAGAACAGTGACCACAAGCAAGTCCAGCGCTTCATGTCGACCCGTCTGCTCCGTGACAAATACCAGACCCTACTTGACGAGGTGCGTTCCCGGGGACTGGTCTCCATGTGTACCCCTTTTGACGAAGCTTCCGTCGACGTCATTTGCGACATGGATTTCGACATCATCAAAGTAGCGAGCTGTTCCGGAAAAGACTGGCCGCTACTGGAAAAGGTTGCTGATGCAGGCAAACCGGTGATCTTTTCTACTGGAGGTTTGACACTTCGGGATATTGACAATCTGGTCAGCTTCTTTCAGCATCGCGGTGTTCACTTCGCAGTCATGCACTGCGTTGCCATCTATCCCACCCCCGACCAGAATATGAATTTGAATCAGATTGCGCTGCTGCGCTCCCGCTACCCCGGCATTCACATCGGCTGGTCTACGCACGAGTCACCATCAGATATGGTGCCCGTGCAGTTGGCGATTGCCCTCGGTGCAGAACTATTCGAACGTCATGTCGGCATTGAAACCGAGGAAGCACCGCTGAACGCTTATTCATCAACACCTGACCAGGTTGCCCAATGGATCGAGACCAAGCAGAGGGCCCAACTGCTTTGTGGGCCGAAAGAGCGTCAGCCCGCGTCAGATGCCGAGCAGAGCGCCATTGACGGCTTGAAACGCGGAGTCTTCGCAAAATCTAAAATCCGCAAAGGAGTTGTCATTGAGAGTGACCAGGTTTACTTTGCGATCCCCTATAATGAAGGACAGCTTGACAGCGGCAACTTCAAAGCAGGAATCACCAGCTTGAAAGATTTTGCGGCAAACGCACCAATTTATGAGGACAAGGTTAACCTTCCTGTATCGGAGGACGAACTGGTCATCAAACACGCCGTCCATGATGTCAAAGCCCTGCTTAACGAAGCCAAAATTCACCTCGGGCCTGAATTCAAAGTTGAGTACTCGCATCATTACGGCGTACCGAAGTTCCTCGAAACGGGTGCGGTTCTAATCGAATGTGTCAGCCGTGATTACTGCAAGAAACTTGTTGTACAGTTGCCGGGCCAGCAACACCCCTCTCATTACCATGCCCGCAAAGAAGAGACCTTCCAGGTCCTCCATGGAGAACTGGAATGCACGGTTGATGGTCATCACAGGAAACTTATACCTGGAGAAAGCGTGGTCGTTATGCCTGGCGTCTGGCACTCATTCGGGACTGAAAGCGGTGTCATCTTTGAAGAGATCTCCAGCCGCGACTACGATAATGACTCTTTTTATGAGGACAAAAGCATCAACAAACTGGCCAGAGCTGAAAGGAAAACGGTCGTGGACCACTGGGGACGCTTCCAGATAAACGCTTAAGGACGCTGCCTGGAGTTTTTCAAGCATGATAAAATGTGTGGTCTTTGATTTTGATGGCACACTGGTCGATTCCAACGCCATTAAAAAAGAAACATTTTTCGCTATAGCTCGTCCGTGGGATCAATCCGATGCGGTTGTTGCTGAAGTCTTTGAACGCTGGCCTGCGGCTGATCGCTATGAAAAAACCCGTAAAATCGCCGAGGGGCTAATCTCCATAAAGCTGCTGCCGAAAGGGTCCTCTGCGCAGGAATGGGCTTCTCGGCTGGCGAGTGAATATACGAAAGAGTGCGAGAATGCAATCGGAGCTTGTGCCGAAATGCCTGGTGCGACCCGAACCCTTAACGAACTCGCTGAAAAAGGTTTGCTCTTATTCGTCAACTCAGCCACACCCGTTGAGCCGTTACGAAAGATATTGGAATTGCGTGGCTGGATTCACTTTTTTCGAGGCGTTTACGGAGCCGAAGCGGCCAAAGCGGACAATCTTGGTCAGATTGCCGTAAGGACAGGTACGAAGCCGCATGAAATTGTTCACGTCGGTGACCAGCCAGACGATCTGCTGGCGACAAAACAATTCGGCTGCCACTTCGTGGCCATGGCTGCTCATGATACCAGGCCGGTCGCCAAAGCAAGTTCTCTTGTTGTGCAGGAATTGAGGGGGCTGTCAGACCTTTTATCAAAGCTCAACCAGGAGGCAGCATGATCAAAGGGCAACGGATCCTTGTGGTCTGCCCGGCACGGGGAGGCAGCAAGGGCATCCCACTCAAGAATCTCCAACCGTTTCTTGGCGTTCCTCTGGTTGCACGAGTGGGCCACCTGATCGCCGATATCCCGGGGATAGATCGGGCAATTGTCTCTACTGATTCCGAAGGTATAGCCACCGTTGCCAGAGAATCTGGACTCGACGTTCCATTTTACCGCCCTGAAGACCTTTCCGGTGACCGGATCTCTGACCTTGAGGTCTTATCCCATGCTTTACTTGAATCAGAGCGTCTGGATGGGGTGAATTATGATGTTGTTGTCATGCTGCAACCGACCTCTCCTCTGAGACGAGCAGAGCATGTCAAAGACACGATCAACATGCTCATTGATGGCGAATGGGATGCAGTGTGGACAGTCTCCGAAACAGATTCCAAGAATCACCCCTTGAAGCAACTTACCGTTAAGGATGGCCATCTCGACTACTATGATCAGGATGGCAAGAAAATCATCGCACGGCAACAACTGATTCCTGTTTACCATCGCAACGGTGTTGCTTATGCGATCAAACGCAATTGCCTTCTGGAGCAAAAGAGTATCAGTGGGGAGCGCACCGGGGCACTTGTGCTGGAGGGGAATCTGGTCAGTATTGATACTTACTGGGATTTGGAACTGGCGGAGTTTATCTATTCGATGCAACGAAAAGAGAGCTGATTATTCCAGTTCCTTTTACTGATGGGCTGTCGCCCAGATGAAGGGGGATCATCCCCTCTGCCAGCCTGAATAAAAATCAATGGCTCTTAACCATAAAAACATTCTAGCCCGATTTTACACCGCATTCCTAACGAGAACCGCCCCATTCTACAAGCTCGCCTACAAAACCCTTCGCAAAGCTCCAGGCCAAAATCGGCCAAAACGTATCGTTCTGCTTATCAGCAGAACACATGATATTGAATTACTTATCGAGCTTCATAAAAAAGCCCTGGGTCGCAAAGATCTCAGCCTCTCTTTCTGGGTTGTCGATAAGTGCGCCAAGAGGCATCCTAAGCTCCTGACTGAGTTGAAGGAGAAAAACGTTTATGTCGAGATGAGAGTCAGTTTTCTCCGACTAGACAAGGTCCTGAACAAACTCATGTGGACCGACGCATTTCTGTCCACGGTAGAGTCGACCACAGCCAGGCATAAGCTACCTTATGTCCTTACCGGGCTAGCAAATGCCGTCGGCATCTCAACCTATACCATGCAACACGGCTTCGAGAATGTCGGTCTGACTTACCATGATGAGATTCATGACGCCGATGTGAAATTCTCTTCAAAGACCGTACTCACATGGGGGCCCACAGAGGAACTGCCAGCCTGGGTCGGAAAAGATACCCGCGACAAGTGTGTCACAGTAGGCTGTCCAAAGAAACTGGTTATAAACGAAAACGCCCCTTCAGCAGAAAAGGACGAGCGGCCCATTATCGGCGTATTCGACAACTTGCACTGGCATCGTTATGATGAAAAATATGTTTCAACATTTTTCAGCCACATGGAAGAGTCTGCAAGACAACACAAGGAGTTCCGTTTTGTCTTGAAGTCTCACCCTGACTCAGTCCGTAATCGTAGCAAGGAGCTTACAGCAAGGCTTCGGAGTATGAAGGATGTCACTATCGCTGACCTGTTTGGTGAGGAAGAACCCCCTTTGACAACACCCTGGTTGCTGACTCGTGCCCTGGGCGTAATCACAACCCCATCGACCATCGCTTTGGACGGTGCATTGGCAAAGGTTCCTGTAGCGGTTACCAGGTACGGGTTGAACCTAGATTACTATACGCCATTAAGCTTTATCGACAATCTTGAAGATTGGCAATTATTTCTCAATCGCCTCAAGGATAATCTCGGATACATCCATTTGAAGCAGAATGGAGAGCGTTTTCTGAACAGAACGCTCATTTCTGGTGATTCTGCAGCGAGAATACTTGACATCATGGCTGGGCCGTCAACGTGAGAAATACTTGATATAAAGAGGGAATGTACTCCCCTTTCTGTTCAACTTCCTGCTGCGACGCACACCTCCCCTCAATCTGGCAGTCAAACCATGAATTTCATGATTGCGAATAGTGCCAAGACAATCACATTGTCAGTTCTACCCACCATACAACTTCTTGACGTGGAGAAAACTCGACTTGATTATTCGGCAAGTTAACTCATCGATTGCAGAATGGTATCGTTCATCAAGCGCTTTGACCCTGTCGTTAACCTCCCATTGCTTAAGCCGTGCTTCATTGAACAATTTTTCCGCTAACGCAAAAAGATCTGAAGACTTGTCAAATATATCTATTTCGTGAAACTCTTGAGACAACCAGATGTTCTTATGTGTTTTGATATCATAAAGCAAACTCGGAATCCCGAATTTAAGAGCAAAGATCGCCATGTGGTACCGTCCGCCAATATGGAGAGCACAATCCTGCAACTTCTTCTCGGCATCTTCCAGTGTTGCCGTTTCAAGAAAGTCCCCACCAGCGCCTTTTATAAATTCTTTTCTGGAGGCAAAGCGTTTGACACCTTTGGTTAATACGAACGGTTGCAAACCGCTTTTTTCTGCGTACTCCAGCGCTTGATCAATGATGAACAGGTCTTCATCTGCTGTGTTCCTAGCACCTGTCGTAATCAGCAGTTTTTTCCTGTCATGGTCACATCTGGAAGTGGTCTGATATGCAAAGGCAGCATCGGGGATAAAATCACAGCCATAGAGCCTGGCTGTGACCCTGTCTCTTGCTGACGCATAGAAACAGTTTTTAAACAGATAGTTGACCAGGTCCTGAATAGCGCCAGTGTATTCTGGAATCGTTCCGTTCAGGCAAATGACTTTCTTCCCAGCCAGAATCGCAAGGATAGATAACGATAAAAATCCAACAACTGTAATATAGTCCGAATCGTCAGACAATGTCCCTTCTGGCTGGAAGAACACATAATCGGCCGCTAATGCCAAGCTTGTTGGCCCCTTGCCGTATTCGGCATGAGCCAGACATTTCAGCCATGCTGGAAATGAATCATTGAAAGGCCATGAAAAATATGAAGCTAGGCCAGTCTCAACTTTCTCTATTTTGTGCCATATTCTCGATATCCTTCTTTTCCTCTTTCTGAAGAGATAAGGGACGGAATCGACCGTTAAATGACAATCATGGTTTCTAAATGCACAAATCAAACTTTGCTTCAGTGGTACACTCGTCAGACGACAGCCGATATTTACTCTTCCGTCGGTATCGTTAACCAGCACAGCTTTGATAGTCTGGTTTGATGACTTCATTCATAACTCCATGGCAGGACCAGTCCGAGTTTCCACTCCTTTGAGTCATGGAGAAAAGCACCGGCAACTCGTCTCATCGTATTCAAATCAAACATACCTCAAGCTCAGGATCTATCATCCAACAGACAAAAAGGCTGTTGTGGGTAGCAAAAGCTGCATTCGACTGTTGGCACTCAATTTACCACACTTTCAATCGGGGCAGCGACTGTAAGCATATAACATTTAGGGATAGTCGGTAAAACTGGCAGCATGACATCCTCCCTTCACTTCAAACAACATTTCAGCCCAACGTTGCTGAAAAGTCTGGCACAAAAAGGGCTCTTCAGAAATAAGAAACAGTTCATGGTTGGCGTGGAGTGATCGCACCGAAAGGTTCATACTGCCGACAGTCACCAACTGGCGATCCGGCATATCGATCAGCATAAATTTATTATGCATGGGCAACCCTTCCGGGTGGACATAACGATTGAAGGTTATCCCGTTCTTTAGCATCCCCTTTTCCACCCACGAAGGAACCCGCCGCTGCGTATCATGAGCCAGAATCTCAATATGCACGCCTTGGCGGGCCAAACTAAACAGGCGCTTACAGATACCCCTGTCGTTTAGATGGGACACAGCCATGCGCAGCCTGCAGCTGGGCCCCAACCCTTCAAAGATTTCGTCGAAATCTTTCCTTCTTGATCTCGGGAAAAACAGGATACGGGTTTTCCCTGAAGAAATGACCCGGTTACTTTCTGGAAGGAAGCGTTCCCAAGGGCCATGAGTCATTCGGAACATACGATGTGCATGCGCAAGCAGACCCTGAACAAGGACCTTGTCCAGCACTTCCACCAGAACATTATGCCCCCGATCCTGGTCGCCGATCTTGTGAATAATATCAGGATCTTCCGGTATGTTTCCGGAAGGGTTAAACGTCCCCACCAACACACTGGGAATGGGGTGACTGAAGTAATAAAGCTTTTCGTGAAGTCGGCTATTTCTCAAATACCGATTGTCGATCAGTCGATGACTGAGGGCACGAAAATTATCCCCCAACGCATCCTTACCTTCCAAAAGTTTTCTTACTCGGCTATTGATTGCTCCAGTGCGCGGGTTCCCCTCTATGACAATCCGCACCTTCACCCCCCGACGATAAGCTTGCAGGAGAGCCAGCGCTAATCTTTCATCTCTGAAATAATAGGTGACCCAGAGAATCTCACCTCCAAACGGTACAGCGTGAATCCGTTCTTCCAGAAGGTCACGCAAAGTGCGAGAGGGACAGTCTGGGCCGCCCCAAAAAACCTGGAAGGGTTCGGTTGAAGATTGGCCTTGATCTGGTTTTATGGAAATTGGCAAAATATACGCAGCCTGTTGGATGAGCTGGGAAGAAAAGCTGTGAGTTGCATAAAATCAGCATAAATCGAAAATGAGTATAAATTCAAATGGTTTCTTGCTTCAGTAGTGGATTTTTTGCGCAGCTGTCAAGATAGTCCTTCAGCGGGTGTTATGCTTCGCAAAAAAATGTTAATGTGCTCGTATATTTGCCTGCGAAAAGAGTATCGTTCTCGACCTGACTTTGAAGTATATAAGGAAGCTGACAATTCAACATGCATTTAATTCTCAAATTTGCCAGGACTTACCCCAAGCAGACCCTGATGACAATGTTGGCCCTGATCCTGGCTGGAGTAGTTGAGGGTTTAGGTCTCACAGCCTTGTTACCCTTGCTACAGAAAGCTATCAATCTGCCTGCGTCTTCCACAGTTGACCCGACATCTAACGCCGACATCGGCAATTCCATAAATTCTGCTTTAGAGTTCTTCGGCATTCCCTCAACTGTTGGATCACTGTTGACTGTCATCATGGTCGGAGTGCTTTTACGAAGCTTATTAATTCTGCTTGCCGACCGCAAGGTTGGCTATACGGTTGCTCATGTGGCCACCGACCTTCGCCTGGCTCTGTTGCGGGCTCTTTTGTCAACTCGCTGGGGGTATTTTCTCGACCAGCAAGTCGGCAGTATGGTAAATGCCGCAGGAACCGAAGTAATGCGCGCCTCGTCGTCATACCTCCAGGCAGCAACGGCTGTAGCTATGGCGATTCAAGCCTTTGCCTATTTTACTGTAGCCTTGATGGTTTCCTGGGAAACCACTTTGATTTTCACAACTGCAGCCGCTCTGATTCTGTTCATGCTCTATAATCTGGTCAGTAAAGCCAAACGAGCGGGCAGAAAACAGACCCGCCTGTTGCAGTCTCTGCTCGCGCGTCTGTCTGACAACCTGCAATCACTGAAAGCGTTCAAGGCTATGGGCCGGGAAAATATGGCTGACGAATTACTTTCAACGGATACCTTGAAGCTGAACAAGGCACTGCGTAAACAGGTTTTCAGTAAAGCAGCCTTACGCGGCATCCAGGAACCCATGATGTCCCTTCTGGTGATCATCGGCCTCTATACGATGCTGGTTTATCTACAGATGGACCTGCCCAAGGTCATGGTGCTTATCTTCCTTATGGCGCGCATGTTGACGCAGGCAGGAAAGGTACAGCGCAGATACCAGATGATGGCAATCTGCGAAAGCGCTTACTGGTCGCTCCAAGGGAAGATCGATAACGCTCTTCTTCAGAAGGAACCCACGGGTGGAGAGATTACAGCAACCCTCGAGCACGGCATCATCTTTGATCGGGTTGATTTTGGTTATGGTGACCACATGATTCTGACAAATGTCTCATTTGAGATTCCCTGTCGAACATTCACCTCCTTTGTCGGTCCTTCGGGCGCAGGAAAAACGACCCTTATCGACTTGATAATTGGGCTATTCCAACCCGTGAAAGGAGCGGTCCTGATTGACGGCAAACCGCTAGCGGAGATAAACTTACAGAGTTGGCGACGCATGATAGGATATGTCCCTCAAGACTCTATCTTGTTACATGATAGTATTTTCACAAATGTGACGCTGGGTGAACCTTCCCTCACTATCGAAGACGCACAACAGGCCCTGAGAGCAGCCGGAGCATGGAACTTCGTCAATGAAATGTCTGCAGGCATGCAGACAATCGTAGGCGAACGCGGAGCGAAACTCTCAGGTGGCCAACGTCAGCGTATAGCGATTGCCAGGGCTCTGATTAACCAACCACAGCTGTTGATCCTTGATGAAGCAACCAGTGCCCTCGACCCGGAAACGGAAGCCTCAATTTGTCAAACACTGAGAAAACTTCGAGGACAATTGACCATTCTGGCGATCAGTCACCAAACGGCTCTGGTTGATGTTGCCGACCGGGTTTTTCAGGTTGCCGACGGAAGTATTACGTTGGTCTCCAGGCAAGCTGAAATGCTTGAACCAGAGGCGTCTCCATGCTCAGACAACAACGGCCGTCCGATCAATAGTGAGTGCCTGAAATGACAAAACATCAAGCAGGACTTTTAATCTCACTTCTTTTAATACTTTTGACGGCAAATAATGTGCTAAGCCAGGTTAATGAAGAGACAACCCAAGTCAATAAAGAGACAACCGGAGACCTCCTCACAATTGATAAACTTCTTATTCAAGGTGAGACCCAGCAAGCATGGCAAGTTTTAGAAGAAATCCCTGAAGGCGACCTCGCCCCTGACGACAGACTCTGGATTATGGCTCGCGTACAGTATGAAATGGGCCGTGGGACAGACAAAAAACCCTTGGCTTTTTTTAAGAAGGCCGAGGAATATGCCCGAGCAGCAACAAAAGAGAATGCCGGCAATGCCGAAGGCTACAAATGGCTGGCAATTTCTCTTGGCGCACAAGCCAAATACAGTGATACTAAAGCCCAGGTTAGAATATCCAAAAGGGTCAAAGAAAACATCGAAAAAGCCATTGCCATTGACCCTGATGATGACATTTCTTATCTCATTCTGAGCCGCTGGCATTATAAGAATTCTGCCCTGGGAGGTATCGCTCGAGGTTTTGCCAAGGTCCTCTACGGCGGCCTACCGAAAGCCTCTCTGGATGAGGCTGAAAAGCTTTTGTTGCAAGCCATCAAACTGCACGATCGAATTGCTCATCGCTACAATCTTGCCAAGATTTATAAACGTATGGAAAAAATGGCTGCCGCAAAGGCACAATTGGAGTTGGCCCTGCTCCTTCCAATAACTTTTCCGGAAGAAACGAAAGAAAAAAGGAAGGCCGGGGAAAAACTGCAAGAGTGGCAATAGAAGAGACCTTCGGAAAGCTTTCAACCCCCTAAATAGAGCCTGTCCCAACCTAAGCAACGGCCCAGTTAGCAAGGGTTAGCAGTACAAAATAATCCAGCAAAGGAGGCGTTTGCCTCCCTTGCCGGAATATTTATGCTGTCAGCCCATCAAAAAAAACACCTAAGCGGCTATTGCCACCTAAGTGCTTATTATTGGAGCGGGAAACGGGATTCGAACCCGCGACCATCAGCTTGGGAAGCTGACACTCTACCACTGAGTTATTCCCGCAAATGAATTGTAATTGTTCTTAAATCCATAAAGGCCATACGAAACAATCAAAGAACAGACTTAATTGCTTCGCAGAGGCGATCCATGTTGTCAGGCGTCATCCCTGCGACATTGATCCGGCCGGAGCCTACGATATAGATGGAGTATTTCTCGCGCAATTGATCAACCTGCTCTTTGGTCAGACCGGAGAAGCTGAACATTCCGCGCTGATCTATGATCGATGAGAAATCCTGTTCAACACCCTTGTCTTTAAGCGTTTTGACGAACAGATGACGCATTTCGTTGATTCTGTTTCGAATTTCAGCAACTTCTTCAGTCCACTGAGCCTTTAGTCCCTCATCACCGAGTACGGTAGCAACTATCTGGCCGCCGTGTGAGGGAGGATTAGAATAGTTATAGCGGATTCTCAGCTTGATTTGACTCATAACCGTGGCGGCCTGCTCATTACTATCAGCAACAACAGTCAGAGCTCCGGTTCTTTCACGGTAAAGGCCAAAGTTTTTCGAAAAACTCGAACAAACCAGCATCTGCTTCACTCTTTTGGTCAGCTCCAACAAACCGGCACGGTCTTCTTCAACGCCATCTGCCAGCCCCTGGTAAGCGAAATCGACGAGAGGCAACACCCCCTGCTCCGCCAGCATATCACCCAGCAGAGCCCACTGTTCCGTGGTGGGATCGATACCGGTCGGATTGTGACAGCAGCCGTGCAGAAGAATCACATCCCCTTTCGGAATCTTTTTGATTGAAGCACACATGGCTTCAAAATCAAGTCCGTTGGTAGCGGGATCGCGATAGTCGTACTTTTCACAAGTCAGACCGGCTGCGGCAAAGATAGTGTTATGGTTAGCCCAGGTCGGGTTACTGAGCCATAGCTTGGCCTCGGGGTGCACGACATTCAGATAAGCACCGGCAACGCGCAACGCTCCCGTGCCGCCTGGACATTGTGCGGTCGCGGCACGTTTGCTGGTGATGATTTCGTGCCCTTCACCGAAGAGCATCTCCTGGACTCGTGCACAATAGGCCGGATCGCCGGTCATTGGCAGGTAGCTCTTGGAATCTTCCTGCTCAAGAATTTGCTTTTCGGCCTTTTTTACCGTACCCAGAACCGGAGTCTTGCCACTGGCATCTTGATACACGCCAACGGAAAGATTGATTTTATCAGGATTGGAGTCCGCCTTGAACATTTCGGTCAAGCCGAGGATCGGATCGGGGGGAGCAATTTGTACCTTCTCAAACATTCCGGATAACCTCTCTTGTTGGTGTGTAAAGGGCCAGATCAATCAGCCTAACCATATGTTATTATTGGAGCGGGAAACGGGATTCGAACCCGCGGCCATCAGCTTGGGAAGCTGACACTCTACCACTGAGTTATTCCCGCAAATTTTGTAGTTCAATAACCGTCCAAAAGAGCAATTATATGGCGTCAAAATTTACCAGTCAATCCTTATTCCGGCAATTCAGGGCAAGAAACTTGCGGGCCTCGTCTTTATTACTGACCTGCCCGGAAATTTCTGCATTTCTCAGCAGTTTCAAAGCCTTTGTCATCTCCGGGCCATCTTTGAGACCCAGTTCTCTGCGTAGCCAGTGGCCATCAAGCAGATCCTTGGGTCGTTGATCGTTAAGATGAGCAATCAGAGGTACCCATGCCTTAATTTCTGGTAAAGCAGGTGCTACATTCGGCGGCCCAACAGCCAGAGCCAGCAGGAGCAACTTAGGGTCGATACGGTAACGTGCTGCCCACCAGGAATAGGCTCTTTCATTCCTAGCAATAACCGCAAACTCATTCAGAGCAACCTTATCCAGAGCAACAATGGCTGCTATGTTCTCTTTAGATTTACGGCTGAGTAACCACTTCTCGGCCAGAAAAATCGGCAAACTGCTGTCGATTAACGACAGTATGAACGTCGAAAGCAGCAAGGTTTCATTGCTGAGGCCTTGTTCAATCTCTTGAGCCAGCCAGTCGCCGACAATGGGCTCTTCTTTGGCAAGGTGTTGCCAGTGAACACGACAGGCTGCCAAGCACTCAGTCATTTCTGTGAGCAATCTGGCAAACCCATCTCCAAACAAATGCTCCCCTGCCCCACATTCGTTAAGTAACTGAAGCCCCTGGGCAGCTTGCGCGTTTGAGAAAATTTTCCATATTTCCTGACGTATTCTTTCTGGAGCAACGCGATCCAGGCCAGCAACTTCTCTTTGCATGGCCTGTAGGGTTGTAGAGTCAACCCTTAGCTCAAGTGCCGTAGCATGCCGGACTCCCTTGATAATCCGCAACGGATCATTGGCAAAGGAATCCTTTGTGACCATGCACAGAAAGCTCTGCTGTAAAGCCTCCAGGCCGCAGTATGGATCCAGCAGAGAAGAAGCGGACAAGTCTTCATCCAACCTCAACGCCAGAGCATTGATTGTGAAATCCCGATCTAGCAGATCACGTTCCAGGTCAGGAGCGCGAAATAAAGCAAAATCGTAATTAAGACATACGGCATCGTGAGTAACGACAACACGGCTCTGCAATCGTTCCTTGTCCAGCCAGAACCAGTAGCCACCGATCTCCCGGGCAAATTCTCTGGCCAGAGATGTAGGGTCCTCGGGAAAGATAAGATCCAGATCAGTGAGCGGACTGTCAATCAAGGCATCACGAATAGCACCGCCGACCAAGTAAGCATCTTTTGTAGAACAAAGAGTATGCAGGAGATCAAAATGCGGGAAGTTTTGCAGAGCGTCAGACAGCTTGTCGATGGCGACCATTGAGGGGATTCCTTAAAGGACAATACGGGAAGCGACAGTCAATGTCTGTAATGGCACCTGGATACCGTACTTTTTGGCCACCTTCAGATTGATGACAAAGGCGACCTGGCGTGGTTTGTACATGGGGATTTTATCAATTTTCCTACCGGCAAGTACCTGCTCGGCCATCTCGGCAAGTTTTTCTCCCTGCTCAACAGCACTGGTTTCCAAAACCATGAAAGCACCGAGTTTTGCAGCTCCTGCACGCTGGGTAATAACAGGTAAATGGCGAGCGTCGGCAAAAGCCACGACATGTTTGAGATGAGAATCAGCATGCTCACTGCATGCCAGAAAAAGCCCATCAACATCGGCAGGAATATCTTTGAGGGGATCAACATGATCTTTATTGTTTTCAACCGCCAGGGGAATGACAACAACCCCCTTCTTCTCGCCACTTGCCTGCAAAACAGATTTCTGCAGGCGACCTTCCGGACTGTTGGTATTGTAAAGAACCACCAGTTTCTTGGCCTTGGTCGCCTGCACAAAATACTTAAAGAGAGCTTGAACCGGTGCATCACCTCGTATCCCGGTCATGTTACGACCAGTTCGGTTTTTGGCTGAAACGAGGCCTAGCTGTATGGGATCATAAACGTCTGCAAAGATCGTCGGGATTGGTGGAACTTCGGCTTTTGCTGCCAGGGTTGCGGCAGGACCGTAAGTTATAATCAGCTCAGCGTTTAACGCAACCGCTTTCCTGACACTGTTACGCAGCGACATGATATCGGCATTGGGAGTCTGCACATAAATTTGACAATCTTCGCCGCAGAATTCTCTGAAACGCTTAACAAAAGCAGAGTGAATGGCCTGATAACGTGGCTGTGAATTTGCCACGATGACAGCAATTAAACGCTTCTCAACGGACATGGCATCAGAAGGGAACCCGAGCCAACCACCAAAAAGAATTATGCAAAAAAGCAGTAAATGCTTCACAAAGTCCCCTCAAACCATGAAGTGAAGCGACAATTGAACATCGCACGCCCAGGTACAGTGCTTACGACTGTGAACACTACGTTAAAAGACAGTGTATTGCAGAAAAACCTTCAATACACAATAACATGCAAAAAGCATGGAAATATCAATGGCTTGGGAAAAACATTTGTCTTTTCTTATTAAAACTTCATGCGGACATGTGCCAGCAATTAAAAAAGAGTGCCGAGGACAACACCGAGGGCAGAGAGAGGGCCTGTATCGCTGACACCATCAACTGATTTTTCTACCTTATGTAACGTGGTTTTGGCATCACGGTAGAGATCATCCTCATTAACTAAGCGTCCGAGGGTTCCGTAGCCATCGTCAATCTTGCCGGCGATACTGTTAACCCGCGCCATACTTTCGTTGATATTGTCATAGAGAGTATCATCATGAACCAGCTTGCCAAGCGAACCGCTACCCTGGTTAATCTTACCGGTAAGCTCGTTAAGATTAGCAACTGCCTGTGTCGCTTCTAAATAAAGTTGATCATCAACCAGCAGTTTGCCCAAAGTCCCTTCCCCCGATTTAATCTGATCGGTAAGGTCTGTCAGATTGACCAAGGTGTGGTTTAGGTTGTCGTATAGAGATGGGTCAGAAAGCAGTTTACCCAGGGTCCCCTTGCCGCTTTCAAGTTGAGCCAGCAATTGGTTAAGACGGACAGACATAACCGTTACCTCATCGTACAGCGCCGGATTATTGATCAGTTGTCCCAGAGTGCCTTCACCTTTATCAAGCTTGGTTAAAATTTGTTCGAGACGGTTGATCGCCTTGGTAAGTGGTTCGCTGCTCTTGGTGACCATGTCACCAAGAGGGCCCAGAACGCGTTCCTGGTTACGATCAATATTGGTAATTAACTGATCAAGATTGGTCGGGTCCACCGTTCGCACCACACTGCCGGCAGGCAATGTCTTGCTAGACGGCGACCCGAAATCCAGGCCAAGAAAAACCCCACCCAGCATATTGGTCTGTCGTATTTCAGCCAGAGTATCCTCACGAATGCTCTCTTTGCGATTGACGAAAAAATCGACTCGCACATAACTGTCCTCAATACTTATCTTTTTAACCTTTCCGGTATTGACGCCAGCAATTCTGACCGGGTCGCCAACTTTCAAGCCTACGGCAGAACTGAATTTAGCGATGTATAGATACTGGTCTTCAAATGGACGCCAGTCCTCCACAAGCTCGATCATTACAGCAATCAAAATGAGAGCTGCAAGGAAAAACAATCCGACTTTCTGCTCGACTGAGATAGCCATACTATTCCTTTTCTTCCTGAATGCCTTTAGTCGTCGTATAGATAAAATTCCGCACGATTGGATTCTGACTCTTTTTGATCTCTTCCGGTGTGCCAATGGCAACAATTTCGCCATCGTGCATCATCGCTACCCGATCCGATAGGTAGAGTGCAAAATTGAGATCATGACTGACAATAATAGTCGTCAGACTAACCTTCTCCTTCAGAGACATGATCACTTTAGCCAGATCATCAGACGCCACCGGATCCAGTTCAGCTGTTGGCTCGTCATAAAGGATCAGGTCCGGGTTCATCGCCAGGGAGCGGGCAATCGCCACCCTTTTTTTCATACCGCCAGAGAGTTCCGCAGTTTGCAGATCTTCCTTGCCTGCAAGGCCAACTCTCTGTAGATTCTCCTTGATAATTTGTCGGATACGCCCTTCACCACATATCCGCTTTTCACGTAGCCAGAGACCCACATTTTCTTCAACCGTCAAAGAATTAAAAAGCGCCGAGGATTGAAAAACCATGCTGTAACGAAAATTACGGTTTGCATTTATATCTTTTGTTTCATTTATATCATGACCATTAATCAGGACCTGACCACTGTCAGAATCTACCAGCTTAACGATATGTTTGAGCAATAGACTTTTGCCGGTACCGGACGGACCAATAATAGAAAAAGTTTCACCAGGTTTGATTTTCAGGTTAATGTCTTTCAGGACATGATTATCACCAAAAGACTTGTTCAGGCCTCTGATCTCAATACCCACACCTTCGGAGCCCTCATAACCAATCTGACATACGTCATCGCCTATGATGGATGGTGCGAAACCATGTGCAAGTTTGGTCAAGAAGGAGCCTAGAGGATTCAAAGTAAAAGCCCTTACATCATCAAACGGGTCAGAAGATAGTTGGCAACCATTATCAGCAAGAAAGACAGGACGACTGACCGGGTTGTCGATTCACCTATACCACGAGCTCCACCAGTGGTCTTAAAGCCTATATAACAACCGACATGGGCGATAATCCCGCCGAAAACCATAGCCTTGAGAAGACCCTTGAAGATCTCCATATAGCCCATAGCACGGATCATATTGTCGTAATAAACACTAAAGGGAACATCAATCTGAGGATTGATGGCTGCAACGACACCACCACCCAAGATGCCTACAACCATTGCAAAAGCAGTGAGTGCCGGCACAGCAAAAAGGCAGGCGATCAGCCTCGGCATAGCCAGGTAGCGTACCGGGTTAATTTCCAGAGTCTTCAGAGCATCAATCTCTTCATAGACCTGCATGGCACCGACTTCGGCAGCCATAGCCGAACCGATACGCCCAGCGACCAAAAGGCTGGTCATGACCGGCCCGAGTTCCTTGACCATAGATATACCAACTATCGCACCAATCGCTTCCTGGGTGCCATATCTGGCTAATTCCGAGCCCGTTTGCACAGAAAGGACCATACCGACGAAAAGCGCAACCAACATGGCAATCGGCAGCGTACCAATACCGACGATGCTCATCTGGCGAAAGATGCTGGCTAAATTTCGCGGCGCTTCCTTGAAAAAGTAGATGGTCTCACAAAGGAGCGCGAGCATCTCACCTACACCCTGAGCGACAGCAAGAGATTTATTTATTATGGTAGTAAAAAAACCCATAAAACACTTAACTCACATCTGGTCGGGAGACGGTATGTCCCAGCTTAAACCCCATGGCAGATAAAACAAATTGAGCTGTTTGCCGTCGTCGCCGTTATGATAACTGATCAAACCTTTTAGAAAACTGATATCTACTTCGTTTGCCGACTCTTTGCGATACCCGAACAGGGGGAAAAGCTCCCAAGCCACCCTGTCGCCCTGTCTCTCATGCCAATAAAGGTTCCACAGCAAGCTGATCGCATGGTTGCCTTGCTGATCCCATTTCTGCTGATAAACGCGCCATAAAGGCGCCCACAAGCGCTCAATCGAATCATTCCCCGGGAAAAAAGTCTCAAGGAGTGCAAGAACGTGCAGATGGCTCACGCCGTTCTTCTGTTTGTATCCAAAGAGGGGCCAAAAATCGATACGATGCAACGAATCACCAGTTTCAAACTTGGTCTCTCTCAAATTTTGAAAGAGGAAAAAAAGGATACGGTCCCGGCGCCGTTCAATTAATTCTGAATTCAACTCCTCAATTTTATATATCGGCCAAATGTACCATCTCTCCCTCTTAACATCCATGGTTTCATCAGAATAAAACGGTAGTATTTTCACTCCGTGATATTTTTCTCCATTGGTAATACGTACTAACGGCCAGGGAGCGTTCCACGACCGGGAACCCTTGACGCGATCTTCAGTGTAGGAAAAAAAAGGCCAGAGCAGAGTTTTGGAAGTCTTGTTCGGTGACTCTTTACTGATATAGAGAGGCCAGGCAGCCCTGACCTCTATCGGATTATCACTGTCAAGCTTCAAAGATTCCGAGAAAAAAATTGGCCAGAGAAAAAACTTTTTCCGATAAACGCCTTGTTTGTGGCTTTGACCGTAAATCGGCCAGAACTTGTAACCAGATTCATTCTCACCAGATATTATGGCAAAAAATGGCCAGAGGATATTATCAATTCGCTGTGTTTTACGTTCCGTACGACTGTAGAGAGGAAAAAGAGTAAAAAAGATTCGGTCTTTGCCGAACCAGTTATAGAGAATGCCGCCAATAGGGAAAAAAGCCATGTAAGTGCCCTGGTCTTCTTCACCATAGAAAAGAAACGGGAAAAGATAGGAACGCTTGCGACTGCCTGACTCAGGCTCACCAAAATCGTAACTCAGCAAATGAAAGATATGAAAACTGGATGAGCCTTTTTCGCTTTGGTGACCAAAAAGTGGATAAAGAATGTCTGTCTCAGAAATACCTTCACTATCGACTGCTCGGTAAAAAAGCGGTCGCAGAGCATACTCCGTTTCCAAGCTTTTAGTTTCATCCTTCAGGCCTTTAGTTTCATACTTAAAAAAGGGGCCGAACATATGAAGGGCCTGGTACTCAGCAGCTTCTGAGGAACGATAATCATAAACAGGCCACAACGTGGAGATAGTGGCATCAGACGCTAGAGCGGAACTCGCACACCACAAGGTGGCAAGGATCAGGAGAAGTGGAAGGACTCGTTTCATTAAATAGACTATTTCACTGGATTGGCGAAGAATCACGTGTTCGGACTACTGGAATCATCATCTGCTTGCGATTTACGCTTTTGGGAGCGTCCAACAAAGTACATGATGCCATGGATAACACTGAAGGCTATGATGATGGCAATCACATCGCCGATACCAATATTTTGCATGATGCCTCCTTGGTTTTTCCCATGAGAAACAATGGTTATTAAATCAACTCTATCACTTTACGTGCCTGTTCGTGCTCCGGTTCTATTTCGAGAGTTTGACTCAGGGCATCAAAGGCCCCGGCCTGATCACCGGACTTAATGCGGCACATACCCAAAAGACAAAGAAAATCAGCTGATTTGAGTTCAGACATAAAATAATCATCCTCCTCAAGACGCTCCAGCAACTCCGTTGCCAGACTATAATCTTTCGCCGCATAGAGCTGCATGGCATCCCCGATACGCTCCAGATCATCAATCAGAGGATGATCCGGGAATCCCACCTCAAGACAGGATTCAAGTCTAGCCTCAATGCGTTCGGCAATTTTTTGATCAGCCTTGGCAGACTTTTGATCAGATAAGGAGGCCAAAAGTCTACGGAACTTGGTGATTGCGGCCGGATAATCACCAAAGAGAATATCGATTTCTGCTAAGAGATTCAAGGCAGACTGGTCATCTGCTTTCAGTTTTAAAAGATCCTGGCCGAAACGCATTGCCTCAAGCAGATGACGATTCACTTGCGGCAGTTCGGTAAACGTCATTGCCAGACCGTAGAACCCTTGAGAGAGCTGTGAGAGCAAGCCACTATTGACAGGATCAAGCAGGAGCAAAATTTTGAGGTAGGTGAGTTTGCGAAAGATGTAAGCAGGCTCAACATCCTTTGCGTCGAGCATGACCACATGGGCGGCAAGATCAGCCAGATAATGCGAATAACCATCGCGTAGAAGCAGCGCGTAAGTGACATTATGCAGACAATCTGGAAATTGACGCAGATAATCATAGACACCCTCCCCAATAGCATTGTCGCTGGGGTTGGCAGAATTATTATCAAAGCTGGCCTTTAAATCAGTACACTTGATCGGTAATGGGATCTGCGACAGACGAACCGGCTGTTGATCAGGGCCGACATGAATCATGTAGCTGGCAGGTGGTTGCCAAAAGACAAAATGTTTCGGATCCAGGTTATTTGTTTTGAGATTGGGCAAGGATTCAGTCCTGATCGAGTAGCCTGTCGAGTAATTTACATTTATTGAAAACTTACTAGAGTGGCTAATACAGGTCAATCATGATTTCGTGATTACTTACAAAACAGGCAAAAAAAAGCGGAGCCATAAGGCTCCGCTGCCACCTCCCTCGGAAGGTGATAAATGGTACGCCCAAGGGGATTCGAACCCCTGTCGTCGGCGTGAAAGGCCGATGTCCTAGACCAGGCTAGACGATGAGCGCATGAAACTATGTAAAGGGCAGCCCAACAATATTGTGCTTATGCCCTTGTTACTGGCTGGGGTGGGAGGATTTGAACCCCCGAATGACGGGATCAGAACCCGTTGCCTTACCGCTTGGCGACACCCCATCGATATCTATCCTTAACGCATCGTGGTCAAATGTGCCGCAAAACCCAACCTAAACAGCTTGCTTTACAATGGTTTATCATTTACCAGAACAGCTAATGATGTTCATATATAACTAAAGGTAAATGATATTTGTTTACCATTTTCATGTTACTGACAAACAAGTTGGTCATTAAAAAAATACGTTGCGTCGAGATTTGAGAAGATACTAAAGGAGTATCGTTTTGGCAAGAAAAAAGTCATTCGGCATCATTTTTTTGCAAAGTATAAAGCCTACCAACAAACTTATCGTCGACCGAGACCTTGGTAGCTGGGTGATGACTGAACATCATGTTATGAATGTTCGTCCTTGTTTATCAATTGCACGTTACGACGCATAAATCCAGAAACGCTGCTCCCAGACTTTTTTGCCAACTGCTCCAGAATTTCCTTCTCTTCACTGTTCACCCGAAAGGTAACGATGTGCCGTACCGGGTCCTCCGAATGTCTCGCCATGACTTACACCTCTTTTGTTCTTTACGCTGTATCACGCTAAAGATTTTTGATCTTCTCGGTCATCGCTGGCACGAACTCTTTGAGATCAGCCACGATCAGGACATCAGCAACTTCGCCGATAGGCGCATCCTTATCAGTATTGATCGCCACGATGAATTCAGACTTCTTCATCCCGGCCAGGTGCTGGATCGCTCCAGAGATGCCACAGGCAATGTAGAGTTTTGGGGAAACGGTCTGACCTGTGGTGCCGACCTGACGGCTGTGATCGGCCCATTCGGAATCAACCACTGGACGACTGGCACCATATTCTCCACCCAGAGCCTTGGCCAGGGACTCGATAATGGCCAGATTCTCCGGCTTACCGATACCGCGACCGGCACTGACAATGATCTCCGCCTTGGAGAGATCGACTCCGCCAGCTTCTGCCTCCTCATAGCCACAGAACTCAATCTGAGCGGCAGCATCTGTATCGATTTGTACAACCGTCGGGCTGCCGCTTGACTCATCTTCCAGACCAAAAGCTCCGCCCTGAAGCGTGACCACCATCTTATCTGTCTTAGCCTTGACATCACGTCTCAGCTTGGCATTGCAGACCGGCGCAACCGGTACACCATCTTTGATCTCGACAACTTCGGATACATGGGCAGCCTTCAGTGCCAGGGAAATCCGTGGGGCCAGATCCCAGCCATAGGAACTATGGGCAAAAACCACCATGTCCGGCTCTTCTTTGGCGATCACATCAAGCAATAGCTGCTTATGCACTGCCGGATTGAATTCGCTATATTTGCTGCTGTCAGCCAGGTAAAGTGTGCCAGCGTACTGTGGCAAGGCACTCTCTGCACCAACCAGGAACATGGCGCTATCGGCACCAAGTTGTTCTGCAAAGGCAACCAGCTCATAAGTGCTGTTGAGCAATTCGCCGTCTCTATATTCTGCAACCAGTAAGGTTTTCATTATTTCCTCCTATGCCAATACGGCAGTTTTATCTTTCAGGATCTTGATCAACTGATCCGTCAGATCACCCACATCACCCTCAAGAACCAGACCACCACCCTTCTTCTCCGGGAAATACAGCCTGGCGGTCTCCTGTTTGCCCTCAACCTTAAGCAGCTCAGCAATCGGAGTTGACAGCAGTTCCTTGCGCTTCGCCTTCATGATGTTCGGCAAAGTCGGGTAGCGTGGTGTGTTGAGGCCGAGTTGGCAAGTGACTAACGCCGGAGCCATGGTTTTGATGATCGCCTTGATACCACCTTCCAGTTCCCGTTTGACTGTGATCTGGCCATCGTCAAAGGCAAAGTCGACAATGGTTGTAATGCTTGGCAGGCCAAGTATTTCAGCAACCAGCACACCGACCTGGGCTGAGCCACGATCCTGAGATTGCATGCCGGTAAAGATCAGGTCAAATTCTTTGTCTTTTGCGTATTCCGCAATCACAGAAGCAATTTCATAGGGATCTTTTTTGAAAAAATCATCATCGGCAATATGTGCGCCGCGATCACAGCCCATAGCCAGGGCTTTTTTCATCATCTCTTTAACCCGGTCAGGACCTATGGAAAGGACCGTCAGGTCAGAGTCTGCGACCTGTTCCTTGAGCTGCACAGCCTGCTCAACGGCATATTCGTCATATTCGTTCATTCGCCAGGCAAGATCGGCATCGTTGTACCAGTTGCCTTCACTGTTGACCTTGAACTTCGATTCCATATCTGGAACCTGTTTGACACATACGAGAATTTTCATGCTAACCTCCAGAATCTGTCGTTATAGTTTTGGCTTCATAATATTTGTAAAAAACACCACGGGGCGGCCAACATTGAGAGAGAGTTTCAATAGTCTAGAAGGAGGCAACAGCCGCCCCATGGCAAATTGTGGGTCAGGCTAAGTCTCGAGTCGCTCCGCCAGAACTTCAGCGATATCCTTTGAGATAAGATTGTCCTCGACATCCGCACCTTTGATGCCATCCTCAAACATGGTCAGGCAGAACGGGCAGTTGGACAGCAGAGTCGGAGCCCCGGTTTCAACCGCCATTTCGACCCGCTTGATGTTCATGCGATCACCCAG
>JAMONP010000084.1 GCA_027065695.1 Desulfuromonadales bacterium
GTCGGTGAGGATCGAGTAGCGGGTGAGAAAACCGTTACGAATCCTCTCTATGGCAAACAGCTCCTGCCCTGAAAAGGTACCAGGTTCAACCACCAGAATAAATGCCGCCTTGAAGCTTTTCTGCGCATCCTCAACAGCGGGTATACGCGGCCCCTCAGCCGCAATGATGTCCTCAATAGTCACGGTACTGGAGCTACCGGCGATGGTAACACCAGCCTGCGGCAGTTGACGGGCATCGATGTCCGGGTTTTCGATCAGCGTCATCGGCGGTACCTCTTGCTTGCCGATCATCCCCATCAGGTAGAGGTCTAAAGGACTGAAGCTGTTGGCCACCTCAAGCGCAGTAAAAGTACCATCGCCATTATTATGCCAGTTGCTGCCATAGAGCAGAGAGGCATCACTATCGAGAAGATAGCTCCAGTGAGAAGCATTCAAGCCGAGCAGTGCAGAGCTTGCCTGACCGGCTTCATCCAGAAATGAAACTTTGCCGCTCCAGCGATGCAGGATTTCGTGATTGAGTGTGTAGAGGGTTTTTTCGAAATCGGCGGAAAGCGGATCTGCGGAGTGCTGGGCCAAGTTGCCCATATCGATAGTGCCCTGCAAGCGACTGGCACTACCGTAGAGACTGGAATAATCGAACTGATCCAGGCCTATGCCATGGATATCATTGCGAACCGAAGTATAATAACCCAGAGCCTGCGCTTCTGGCGTGCCGATATCAAAGTTGCTAAAAATGATCAGGAAGTCGTAATCGTCACTGTGGCTACGATAAAATTCACTGGCGATTGCTTCGCGAGGTGCGGTATTGATGGTGCCGTCAGGTAGTACAACATCGTAATTCCCCTCGATCGCCATGACGGTGACATTGCCGTAATCACCAAGCCAGGAGGGTAAAGCATCCTGCGCTAAAGCATTGCCAGATAACAACAGCAGACCGGCAAGGAGCACCCCTACCGACAGTGTCGAAGATACAAAAGCACCCACTATCCCCATTAAATGGCGACTTGACCACATATTCCCCTCCCTTAAACCATGACAAACAACATAAAAGATCGGCAGCTTTGCTATATTTCAACTACCGATTAAATTCTACTACTGCAGCGACATTGTTAAACGTGGGACCGGCCCCGGATTTTTACTGTAACGCTCGATGCGCTGGCTTTTGCCATCAAAATGGATCATGACTGTTTCTATAGTACGATCAACAGCTTGCTCCAGAACCATCCGCTTGGCGCTGATCTCAACCACCCGGGCGTTATCGGCAAGGACATCGCCGACCTTAACCAGCCGTAAGCGGGATTTTGGAGTCTTCACCACGGCAGTATGATCTTGTGGCGAAACCTTAAGAATCCGCATGGGCTCAAGACTGCCAGTCAGTCCATCAACGGCTAGAGTCATTACAAAAAAAACTGACAGGACCCCACAACAAAACTCTTTTTTCATCACGATTATCCCCTCCAACGGGTGACAGATGAGCGCTTCTCATCATCACGAAAAACGCATACTAAAAAAGCCCGACTCCAAAGGAGGCCAGGCCGACAAAACAAAGAGAATTCTACAGTTCGGTTAATTGCACGCCGAAAATGCAGACTTCAAATGGGTGCCCCCTCCCAGTCAATAAAAAGTCAACATTGCAATGATCTTGCTAAGGTTAAGCGTTTCATAAACCGATGTCAATTATTGTTTCCTAATTTCACTAGATAGTATCATCAGGATAATACCTTATGTCAATTCGATATCAGAAACACCGAACTCGTTCTGCCTTGAATAAGCTCATTAACTCCACAAGCGCATCAAGTCGTCGGAGACCCTAGCCCCAGGGCCGTGCCATAGCGTAATCAAACCTATGTGGCCATCGAATATGCCGTATACCAGACAGTATTTTGCGGGTCCTGAAGTAAAACAAAGTTCTCTCAATACAACCTTTTGCTCCAGCATGATGTACGGGGTGCTTGTTCCTGCCTCGTTATTATCAAAAATTCTTTTTTGGGCCAGGCCGACGTCTTTAATGAACACTGCCGCTATTTCTGACCGATAGCGCCTGGAAAGGTTCCGGGCGTATTCGCGGACCTTCTGCTTGTATTCAAGAGACCTCTTAAGCTGACGTTGACTCATTCTCAATCTCTTCCATAAGATCCTCAAGGAAGGTGTCTTCTTCCGTCACGATCTCGCCAAGGCCTGACTTGAGTTCAACCCAGCCGCGCTCTACAGACTGAAGGAAATCCATTCGGTCTTGAAATTCTTTTGCATATTTACGAAAAGAATACCGCAGAACCTCTTGTTCAGAGCGACCCTGGGCCTCAGCCATAAACTTGAGAGTCGCTTCATCTGCGCCATCAAGCCTCAGATTTACTTGTTTATCCATTGCCATAACCAAACCTCCAGATATCTATAGTATCAATGTATAGCATTGCGTGTCAGTGCACAAACATAATCGTGCAGCGGAATGCCGGTAACTTATGTAAGTTATTCATCACTCACTCAACGCCTTCATATTTCACGCCTCGTGATAGTCGACCACAATATCCTCGAGCCGCTCCACAAGGTAGAGGGGCAGGGAGATCAGGGAGTATTTGACCGGCCTGCTTTCCTTGTTGCTTCTAATGACGGTTGCTACTTGTTGAACTGTAGGGAGTTGTGTGTCAAACCTGATAGCAAGCGGCGCCTGTTTGCTACCCATAAACTGATGTAGAGATTTGAGAGATCCTGACGCTCCTGCTTTGACCTCTATCGGGGTTATTGCTCCTCCCAGAACAACGACATAATCCAGCTCGGCATTAGACGTTTTTCCTTCACGTAACCAATAATTGAGCTCCCGGTTTGGTTTGTCTACCAGCATGGCTTGCAGGTGCTGGCCGATGAACTGTTCGGCAATGGCACCATGATTGATGAGTTTAACTTCGTCCAACTGTGAGATGTTTCGCCAGTCCAGGCCACAGATGGCGTTCATAAGGCCAATATCGAGGAAGAGTAACTTGTAAACTTTCTCTTCGAGATCAGCTTGTAACGGTAGCCCGGTACAATGGCTATGAATTACTTTGCAGATCACTCTGGCCATTGCCAGCAGCTCGATGTCTTTTTTTATCGTAACACTCTGGTCTTGCCTGGAGATGTTGCTGTATTTAATTTTCACGCCCACATTTCTAGCCGCAAAATTGAAGACATTGAGCATGCGATTCAAGTTTCTTGAACCTGCATATTTGGGGAAATCGTCACGATAGGTATCGATGATGGAGTTGTGAACTTCACTTACCGCCTTGTAACTGCGGGTTTCTGCGAAAACAGCCACCGCTTCCGGCATGCCGCCGACAAAATAATAAGACCTGAGTAAATCCAGTAAACGTTGATGGACAAGTTTTTCAATCTCCAGGCCTGTTTCATAATGGTTAATAAAATCATACAGACGTTCTTCACCCACTGCCAACAGAAATTCACTGAAAGTCATCGGCCCCATATGTAAATACTGAATCCTTCCCACGGGCATGGAGAAGGAGTGATAAGAAAGGGCAAATTCCAATAAAGAGCCAGCGCCGATAACTGGTAATTCGGGGGTGTCTTCAAAAAAATACCGCAAAGCAGCAATGGCTTCTGGGACAGCCTGTATCTCATCGAGAAACAAAAGTGTCTCGTTGTTGATAGCGCCCATCTTTGGCAGATACTCAAGTTGCTGAATGATCTGCTCAGGATCTTTCCCATAAAAAACTTCCAGCAGCTCTGGATGGCGTTCCAGATTAACGTTGCGCAAAGCTTTCTGGCATTGCCGGGCAAATATGTCCACCAAGGTTGATTTCCCCACCTGCCTGGCTCCGCGAATGATAAGGGGCTTGCGGTTTGTACTCTTTATCCAGCTATTGAGGGATTGTAATTGTCGTCGCTGCATAAGTGTGATCTCCCCTATGTATACATATTAAAACACAGGCAACATATCATAATATTATTATTGTTTCAATGGTGTGTTCGGTGCTCTAGTGGCATAACCAATTGGCCTTTGTTTTTGTCCTTGCGTCTTGCCAGACGTAAATTCCTATGTTTATCCTTTCCTGTTTTTGGTCCAAAACCTGCGGCATAGAACTTCAAGGCAATTGGAAATCTGAAATAGAAAATCGAGGAGGTGCAACATGGCTGAGAATGGTTTTGCACATACTGAAACAGTTAAGCAGCGGGCCATGGCTGAGCAAGCGGAGAAAGCACTCCGTATGATGCATGTTGAGGGCTAACTCTTCAGGGTTGAACCAGGTCAGGTCGTGACGATATATGGAATGCATGATTTCATTAAGCAGGGTCAGCCCCCGACATAGGACATTTCTGACCTATACTTGCTGTCACCTACGCATGAACGGACTGATCCAGAACATCAACGATCCATTGATTCAAGCTCTTGCCATCAGCACTCGCAGCACTGGCAATATCTGCGTGAAGATTAGCAGGAACTCGCACATTGAATTTCCCTGAATAGTCCTTTCTTGGCTCAATGCCACGCTCTTTGCAAGCATCAACAAAGACTTCGAGCGATGTAGCACCTTCCTGCTTTAAGCTCTCAATATCTCTAGCGTAAAAATCAGCGCCACCATTTAATCCAACAAACTCCCCTCGGAACATTTCAATTTCAGGATCATACTTTATGACCGCGCGAAAACCATTTATCTCCATCATATTCATCATGGTGTCACCTCGTTTCCTTTTAACCATTCTCGAATGCTTGCCACTGCACCCTTGTCGGTATCGGGACGAGGATGCGGACGGTGGTATACTCGTATTTCATCAAACAGAAAAACTTCAATACGTGAGCCTTCCCGCTCAGCCAATTCGGCACCAAGCTCACGAAACAGTCCCTCAATATCCTGCCATTTGATATTAGCGCTCACCGGGCGTGAAAAGATCAACTCAAGCGTCTTTTGGTGTTTTGTTTCATTGGCGTTAATAGTACTACATTGTGGTACTTTGATCAACAGGAAATAGGGGACATTCCATGTCGCTCGAATCGATGGCAGATCACTTAGCCTACTTAATCCCAACCCTCTCCAACGGAGGCAGTTTGCCAAAAAGATTTCGCTTTGGGTCAAATTCGAGATTTCTGGTGTAGTCGGGGTTGAGGTAGTATTTAAAACTTACTGTTGCAGTCTCACTCCTGGTAATGTTTCCAATTTTCATTGGCCCCAATATTTTTCCATACATAGCCTTTTCAAGCTTTCCGTCTTTTTCTACAGAACGGACACGAAACATGTAATTGTCATCAGCTGAAAAACTCAGAGCTACTCCATTCTTTGAATCTCGAGTTTTTGATAATTCCCAAGAATCAGAATACCCACTGATTGGTGCCACTTTCGGTAATTTCAAATCACTACCATAAAGCAGATTTTCCTGAAAAAACTGGACACCATCATATTGGTTAGCAAAACTGATTTTTAGATACGCCTCGTAGTTTTTCTTGTTTTTAACTCTCTTTGTAGCATTAAAAATAATATCTGAGTGAGTACCACGTCCATAAGGTATAACCATGTCATACGCAATCAAGTCGTACCCAATATCCTCTCCCAAAACAGGCAGATCGATCCTTACCATCCTCGCATACATCGGCACAGGGTTTTCTATTTTACGCACAACAACCTTTAGTTCAGGGTTCCATGGTTGCCAATTGATTAGATTTTTGGTTTTGAAATCATATCTATAAGCACTGTAGTAATAGTCTTTTTTTCTCGCGTTGTAGAACATGATTCCATCACAACCCCCACTCGCAGAAAACCGACCATCCATGTCTGTTAAGCCGCGACTACTATTTGATTTTGTTCCGCTAAAGGTATTAACTTCAAAACCGATCCCCACGTCTACATCATCTACAGGAAGCCCATTCTCGTTCACAACAATTAGCGTTGCTTTTGCCATCTGTGCACTTGCATGCGGCACAAGTAAGACCGCTAAAAGAATCAAAGCACTAATTATCTGCACTATTTTCATGTTTTCCATCCTTTACCTGAAGCTTTCGAAGACTTCATAGATATACGAATATGACATTTCTCTTAAGTCGCTATGCCGCCAACCGAGCTTATTACCGTCAACTCTTTCCTGCGCCCATCCATTAGTAAATTCAACTTGCATATCCATTGCGTTGCCATCACTGACAAACTCAGAAGCTTCCAGTTCTTCTCCATTCAGTCCACCAACTGGAGTTGTCAGCGCCGGGAAAACCTCAGCCAGAAGCTTATTCCGATTGTCTTTTGCATAAACACTGCCTGAAGAATCCGGTACTAATAAATCCGACAGCTTGAACTTGCTAAAGAATGGTGTGGTTTTAAGGTCATTGATATTTATATTATTCGCATCATCCAACGAAATAAACTCAGTCGTTACCACATCATTTTGA
>JAMONP010000085.1 GCA_027065695.1 Desulfuromonadales bacterium
TTCGATTGCTGTCTTCGGGATCGATTCTGCGGTTGCGTTTACTGCGGTGATTGGCCCGCTGGTCGAAGTGCCAGCTTTGATCGGGTTGGTGAATGTGTCCTTCTGGTTGCGGAAAAAATACTACCCAAAAGTCGAATCTTGTTGATAAATGGAATAGGGAGTTCAGAACGCAAACAGAGCTTTTCACTTCTGTCCTGACAACCCGATAGCCTCTTGAAAAAAGTTTTAATTTTCATTTTGCGTTCTTGCTTTTTAAGCTTCTCTCAGTTATCCTCCGCGCCATGTTCCGTTGCGTAATTTTATTAGTCAGCATCATCTGGGCGTCTCTGCTGCTCCTATCCTGGAGTGGGCCGACAGAGACATCAGCCCAACCGACATCCGTTATTAATAATGCCTCCTGATTTCAGGGGGCGTTTTCAATTATAGCGGTCGCCCTGGCGAGAGCCTCGCCTGGCAAACTCCGCATCAATTGCATTTAGTACTTCCCATTTCTTCAACGACCAGAGCGGTGCCAGCAATTGGTCCCGGGGTCCGTCGCCAGTCAACCGGTGGATCAAGGTTGCAGGATGCAGCCGTTCAACAACATCGACCGCCAATTCTACATACTCATCCATTCCTAACAACTGGATCTTATCCTCGACATACAAATCACCAAGCGGTGTATGCCGGAGAATGTGGAGCAGATGCAGCTTGACACCGTCGACCTGCAATTCCGCGAGGATCTCCGCGGTTGCCAGCATATCAGCACGGCTCTCACCGGGGAGCCCAAGAATCACATGGACACATACGCGCAGACCACGTGCCTGAGCCTCTTTACAAGCCCTGGAAAAGGTTGCAAAATCATGGCCGCGCCGTAACCATTCAAGGGTTCGATCGTGGCTGCTCTGCAGGCCCAGCTCAAGCCAGAAGTAGGTCTTCTGGTGATATTCGCCGAGCAGGTCGAGGACATCTGCAGGAACACAGTCAGGCCGTGTGCCAACCGCCAGGCCAACGATGTCATCTACAGCCAGGGCTTCATCATAAAGGGTCCGTAATTGACTCACCGGGGCGAGAGTATTGGAAAATGGCTGAAAGTAGGCCATGAATTGACCAGCTTTATACTTGCGGCTCATAACTTCTTTGCCCTGTTCAATCTGTTCAGAAACACTCAACTGTCGTTCAATACCGACCGCCCCTGAGCCTCCTGGGTCGCAAAAAAGGCAGCCTGAGCCGGTCCTTCCACCATCGCGATTCGGACAGCCAAAGCCAGCATCAATGGAAATCTTGTGAACTCGATGACCAAAACGTTTTTTAAGATGCTCTGAATAAAGCTGATAGGGTTTCATTGTCATAACTATGCCATTGCTGTCTGACAAGGGCAAGAGGACAAACCCTTTTCTGCGATTGCAGTGAGTCATCTGACTGGTATACTTAATAGGTTTCCAGCCCCGACATTATGAACAAGATTCGGCGCATTCTTGCACAATCTTGATTTCTACCTGTTCAGGTTCAACCTCATGGACTCAAGTCCAAAGGAGACTCCCTTGAAAGCTGTCATTATGGCCGGTGGCTTCGGCACCCGCATTCACCCCTTGACCATCAACACTCCCAAGCCGATGATCCCTCTGGTCAATCGGCCGATCATGGAACACATCGTCGTCTTACTGAAACAGCACGGCATTACCGACCTGGTCCTGCTGCTGTTTCATCAGCCTGAGATCATCAAGAAGTATTTTGGCGATGGCAGCGAATTCGGTGTCCACATCACCTATGTGATACCACTGGAAGATTACGGCACCGCTGGCGCGGTCAAGGCTGCAGCGCGCCATCTTGACGAGCGCTTTATGATTATCAGTGGCGACTTGCTGACTGATTTTGATCTCTCGAAGGTGATGGCTTTTCATGAGAAGAAGCAGGCCAAGGCCACGATTACCCTGACTTCTGTCACCGACCCTTTGCAATTCGGTGTTGTCATTACTGACAAGCACGCCCGTATCACCAAGTTTCTGGAGAAACCGGGCTGGGGAGAAGTCTTTTCCGACACCATCAACACCGGCATCTATATCCTGGAACCAGAAGTCCTTGAGCTGATCCCCGACGAAAAAAACCATGACTGGTCGCAAGATGTTTTCCCAAAAATGCTTAAAAATGATGACGCTCTCTTCGGTTGCGTTATGCAGGGCTACTGGGCTGATATCGGCAATACTGAAGCATACCTCGAAGCGTGTCAGGATATCTGTCATGGTAAGGTTGCCATGCAAATTACAGAACCTCCACGCACAGCAGACGGCACTATCTTTATCAGCCCTGACGCCCAGGTGGATGAGCAAGCCACGCTCTCCGGCATGGTCGTCCTCGGTGACAATACCCGCATCCAGGGTAACGCCCGGCTCACCAACTGTATGGTCGGCCGCAACTGTCTGATTGAAAAGGACGCCATCCTCGAGGATGCTGTCCTCTGGAACAATGTCTATATCAAAGCCGGCACCAGGGTCACTGGTGCCAACCTCGGTCACCGGGTCAGGGTTGGGCAGCGGGCAGTCATTGAATCAGGCGTTGTGGTCGCGGATGAAACAACGGTCGGCGATGAGGTTAACATTCGTCCTAATGTCAAAATCTGGCCACGCAAAGTCATTGAGAGCGGCTCTACGGTGTCCACCAACCTGATCTGGGGAGAAAAGTGGCGCAAGTCTCTCTTTGAGGGTGCTCTGGTCCGCGGCCTCACCAATGTTGAGATGACCCCGGAATTCTCAGCTCGCCTCGGAGCCGCCTATGGATCGACTTTACCCAAGGACAGCTACGTCCTGGCAGGCCGTGACGCCATCCGTTCATCACGCATGCTCAAGCGTTCCTTTGTCGGTGGATTGCTTTCCGCTGGAATCAATGTTCGTGACGTCAAGATGATTTCGCTGCCGGTACTGCGTTACAAACTGACCACTTCAGGTGAGTCCGGCGGTATCCACTTCCGCCAATCACCGGAAGATCCTGCTGCCACAGAAATCATTTTCTTTGATGGTGACGGCAACGAAATTCCCTCCGGGACCGCCAAAGGCATTGAACGTATCTATTTCAAAGAGAGCTTTCGTCGCGCCCACCATTCAGAACCCGGTGGCATCGAAGAACTACCCAGAATCTATGACTTCTACCGTGTGGGATTCCTACGCAACCTGGATGACAGCCTGCTACAGAAAACCTCACCCAGAGTCGTTCTGGACCTCAACCATTCACCCGCAGCGGACCTGCTACCGGACCTGCTGAATAACCTTGGTTTTGAAGTCACAGAATTAAATTCCCATGTTCACGAAAAAGCTATGGAAATGTCTGCTGATGAGCTGGAAACAGCTCTGGATCGTTTGGGCCGTATTGTCAAAACGCTCGAAGCCGATGCTGGCTTCTGGATCGGACCATCGGGTGAGAAAATCCGTCTGGTCAGTGGCAGCGGTCGCATCTTTTCCAGCCGTGAAGCACTCAGCACTTTGGCTGTTCTGGTCTGTGCGGCAGAGGAAGAAGGAGCTCTGGTTGTGCCAGTTTCTGCACCCCAGGCGGTGGATGCTTTGGCCCAAGCTGGAGGCATGACCGTACAACGCACGCGCTCCGATGGACACTCGCTGGTCGCAGCGGCTAGTAACGGCCAGACATGTTTTGTCGCCTCGATGGACGACCGCTTCGGCTTCCCGGGATTACAACCACACTTCGACGGGCTTTTCTCGGTTGCCAAGATTATGGAACTCAGCACCCGGGCTGGGCTATCCCTGGACCAGGCCTTTGCCAAACTGCCTCGACATACCTATCATCACCTGCAACTGCCCTGCCCATGGGAGAGCAAAGGTGGATTGATGCGACGCATGAGTGAAGATGCCGCCGATCAACAGGCTTCCTTTATCGATGGTGTACGCATCGACACGGATCGAGGCTGGGTTCTGGTTCTGCCGGACCAGCACCGACCGATCGCTCACATTTATGTGGAAGCCATCGAACAAATCGACGCTGATTCTCTACGCGACATCTACCGGGAGAAAGTTTCCGGCTGGCTTCAAGAGCTGGCAGAGGCTTAGGAAACTTATCCAGGATGTCCCAGTCTCTTGACAAAAAACTGCTGCTGAATCGGCACACACGTCATCAACTCTACAAAGCGGGACGGAAAGAGTTGACTGAAGAGTTGCATGACGTCAATGCGGCTCGAAACTTGGCCCTCTGGCACCAGAGTTCAGGGGCTGAGACCTACCTGTTCACCCTGTTGACAGCAGCGGCAAGACAAATGGCCCGACACTACTTTGTCCAGCTGGGGCTACAACCTGGCCTCGACACAGTCGACCTAGCTGGAACAACGTATGATTTGCCGGGACTGAGCACAGCGTACCGCGCCTTTCTTCACTGCTACCCCGGCAAGGAGCTGGAAAATGCAAGAGCTCCCGGAGCAACAGCAGCAGAAGTCCTCTCTCGCCAATGTTTACTTGCCGAGCTTTTTGTCCTTGACGCTCTGCTTGACAACCCGGCCGTCCAATCCTTTCAGGATCTCTTTGATGACACCGAGCTGAGTTCGCGCTGCGATTACCATGATCTGATTGAACGGCTCATGACACTGCCGAAACCATCACCGCAGGATAAACTCTGGAGGCAGAGCCTTCCGGAACTGCTTCGTGCACCGATGCGTACGGCTCCACATAGTCTGGCTGAACAGGTCGCTTACATTGCCCGGCACTGGGCAGCGTGGTTGCCAGAGAGCATCGTCGCGGACATGCAGCTTGCTGGTGCGATTGCGGCAGAAGAGAACCGACCACATCTCCCCGGACCGGGGCCATCATCCTCCCCTCTGTTCGGTAAAGAAGACGGCAGCGATGCTCCGTCAGCATTTACTGCTGATATTGACTGGATGTCCAGCACCGTCTTGCTGGCCAAATCAATCTATGTCTGGCTCGATCAACTGAGCAGTCGCTACCAACGTGCCATCACCACGTTGGATGATATTCCGGATGAGGAATTGGCTTGCCTGGCACATTGGGGCTTCAACGCGCTCTGGCTGATCGGTATCTGGGAGCGTTCCGAGGCCTCAAAACGCATTAAGCAACTTAGCGGCAATCCGGAAGCGGAGGCCTCGGCCTACGCCCTGCATGCGCACCGGATTGCTGCAGATTTGGGTGGCGAAAGCGCCCTGCAGGACTTTGAACAACGTTGTCACAATCACGGTATTCGTCTGGCTTGTGACGTCGTCCCCAATCACACTGGTATAGATTCCGAATGGGTCAGACAACACCCTGACTGGTTCCTGCAGACCGACCAACCACCATATCCGGCCTACCGCTTCAGTGGACCTGACCTTTGCGATGCTGCCGAGATCAGCATCCGTATCGAGGATGGCTACTGGGACCATAGCGACGCCGCAGTGGTTTGTGAATATCACAATCAGCACACCGGAGAGCGCCGTTACATCTACCACGGCAACGACGGCACCCATATGCCATGGAACGACACAGCCCAGCTCAACTTCCTCCTGCCGGAAGTGCGCCAAGCCATGAGTGACCTGATCGTCAGCATCGCCCAGCGCTTCAGCCTGATCCGTTTCGATGCCGCCATGACTCTGGCTCGCAAACATTTCCGCCGGCTCTGGTTCCCGACGCCGGGTAGCAGCGCCGGAGTACCGTCACGTTCAACCTTCTGGCTGTCTGATGCCGACTTTGATGAGGCTTTCCCGGTCGAATTCTGGCGGGAGGTGGTTGATCGCGTCAATCGCGAAGCCCCGGATACCCTGCTGATTGCCGAGGCTTTCTGGTTGATGGAGAGCTACTTTGTGCGCAACCTCGGCATGCACCGGGTCTACAACAGTGCTTTCATGAATATGCTCAAGCGCGAGGAGAACGCCAAATACCGTAAGATCCTTAAAGATACCCTGGCTTATAATCCGGAGATCATGAAGCGCTATGTCAATTTCATGAACAACCCGGATGAAGCCACTGCCGTTGAGCAGTTTGACAAAGGCGACAAATATTTTGGCGTCGCCACCTTACTCGCCACCCTCCCCGGTTTGCCGATGTTCGGCCATGGCCAAATCGAGGGTTATCGGGAAAAATACGGCATGGAGTATCGTCGTGCCTACTGGGATGAATCACCGGATACCGGTTTTGTCACACATCATGAACAGCAGATTTTTCCACTGTTGCGCATCAGGCAACTTTTCTCCGGCGTTGAACACTTTTCTCTTTATGATTTTACTAGCGCGCAGGGTGTCGATGAAAACGTCTACGCCTTCAGCAACGGTCCTGCCGGGGAAAAAGTCCTGGTCGTCTACAACAATGCTGCACATTACACGGAAGGACGACTGCATCAGGCCGCACATCAGGCCGCACCGGAACAAGAAGGCAAAGCACAGCCAATGCCACCTCTCTGGCAGGAACTTGGCCTGGACCCTGCGCACGGCCAGTATTGTCGTTTTCGCAACTTGCAAGGAGTTGAACAGCTACGACAAGTCAAACAGTTGACCAAAGGTCTTGATCTTCAATTGGCAGCTTATGAACACCAGGTTTTTCACGACTTTCAACTTCTTGACGATGCGGATGGCGACTGGAAGAATCTTCACCAGAAATTGCAGGGCCGAGCGGTGGATAACCTCGATCGCGAGTTACTGCAAATGCGCCATCAACCACTCTGGCAAGCATTTACTCGACTGCTAGACCCGGAGCGTCTACGTGTACTGGCTGGTGGATTGACAGCATCACTACCACCTGAGCCTATCAAGACGTTGATCACAGAGTTAAACGAAGAACTTTTTATTTTTGCTACCACCCTACGCTCCTCAGCAGAATTGCACGGTGAAGGATCTCCCGCATGTGACAATCTGGATGACGTTCTGGCAATTCTGCCTGGCTGGTTGACCGAGCTTTCCACGGAGGAACTGCCAGGAAGACTGTTGACAAATGCGTGGCACGGCAGCCGCACACAGGTCGGTTTGGGCGTGCCGATCCTTGGCTGGCTACTGCTGAATTGCCTGGGTAAAACAGTGGGGTTCTCTGCTAACGTCAGCGTCATGGAGACTCTTAGCCGCTTCGGACTTGACTTTGCCTGGCAGGAGAGCGCGACGACCACGGAGCACAGAAGAAATGTTTTCCTTGCCACGTTACTGTTGCAGACAGCCACACTTTCCCCTCACCCGGCGACTTGCGATACTGCGTTTGCCGAACTCTGCAATGATCCCGGAAACGCCAGATTTCTCAACATCAACAAACATGCAGACGAAACCTGGTTTTCGCAGGAAGGCATAACTGCCCTTGCAGGGGTTGTCGCTCTGCAGGCTGAAATAATGCAATTTCCGAGGAGAAAAGATGGAAAGAGAACCGACGAACAGGCAGTCATCATTGCAGATATCCTGCGCCAACGTTTGGCGCGCGCTGCTGCCGTCGGCTACCGACTGGATAAATTTCTACTTTTAGGTTAGAATGCGCCCCTGAAATGATCAACTTAAGCCATGAAAATAATCATGTCTGATCCGGCGCTGAAACTACTCATGGTCGCCTCGGAAGCAGCGCCCTTTGCCAAGACCGGCGGACTGGCAGATGTCGTCGGCTCTTTGCCACCGGCCTTACGTGCTCTGGGTCACGATGTGCGCCTGGTTATGCCTTGGTATCGCGTCGTGCGCGGCATCACCGGTAGCCTCCGCCTGAGCAGGAGAAAGATACCTGTCCCCATGGGAGGGCGCATTTACCTGGTAGGTTACCGTACGGGTGAAATCCAGGGCGTTCCAGTCTACTTTATTGACGTTCCGGAATTTTACGACCGACCGGAACTCTATGGTGAACAGGGTCAGGACTATCCGGACAATGCTGAACGCTTCGGGCTGCTCAGCCGGGCGGCTCTCGAACTCGTTCGTCACCTCGAATTTGCCCCGGACGTCATTCACGCCCACGACTGGCAAGCAGGTCTGGTTCCGGTTTATCTGCATCAGCAGCTCTGGCGCGATCCTTTTTTTGCCGGAACCGGCAGCCTTCTCAGCATTCACAACCTCGGCTACCAGGGGATCTTTCCGCCAGAAGCCAAGCGAGTCCTTGGCCTTGATGATACTTTGCTCGCCAATGACCGCCTTGAATACTATGGCAAAATTTCCCTGTTGAAAGGCGGAATCAGCTTTGCAGATCAGGTCAACACCGTCTCTCCGACCTATTGTCGGGAGATTCAAACACCAGAGCGCGGTATGGGCCTGGATGGTCTGCTGCGTTCACGGGCAGACCGACTGCATGGCCTTTTGAACGGACTTGACGGCAACCTGTGGTCACCGGCCAACGACCAGGCCTTGCCGCATACCTATACGGCAAAGGACTTGTCCGGCAAAAGGGCCTGTAAAAAAGCCTTGCAGCAGGAGCTTGGCCTGCAGCTCACAGCGAATGTACCGATTGCCGCCATGATCACACGGCTTGATTCCCAAAAAGGTATTGAGCTGGTCCTTGAGAGTTGGGATCGAATCCTGCGGCATAACTTGCAACTGATTATCCTCGGCACCGGCAATCCCGAGCTTGAGCGGCGCCTTGCCGACGCTGCGGAGTATTATCCTGGGCAGGTGCGCGTTCTGTTGCGTTTTGACGATGCCTTATCGCGGCGCATCTATGCCGGCAGCGACCTGTTTCTGATGCCGAGCCGCTATGAACCCTGCGGTCTGGGTCAATTGATCGCCCTGCGCTACGGCTCGGTTCCTCTGGTTCATGCGACAGGCGGACTTGCCGATACGATTGTTGACCCGCAGGCATCAGCAAAGCGGGGCAACGGGTTCGTGTTCCATGAATACCGTCACAGCAGCCTTTTAGAATGTCTGGAGAGGGCGCTGGCGACTTATGCCAAACCAAAGGATTGGCGAAAACTGATGTTGCAGGGCATGACTCAGAACATGACCTGGGCTCATGCGGCGAGACAATATGTAGACCTCTACCGATCATGCGTTGATGTGGGGTCAGGAATAAAGGAATTTCAATGACGGACCAGCAAGATAACGCGACTGAACCACTGCAACCGGAAATAGAGGCAAAGGAAGAACGTTTTCCAGAGCTTGCTGAACTTGAAGAAAAAATTCAGCGTCGTCTGCGCAGCAACCAGCGCTTCCTGGAGCGATTCATGGACGAAGACTACGATGATCTGGATGACGATGAAGTCGACAGTGACGTCGGAGAGGACGATCCGGAACAGATGGAAGAGTTATAGACCCGGCGGAGAAATTACAGGAGGGTGTCCAGGTACTCTTGCCATTCGACCGGCAGCAGATCGCGTTTGCGCGTATTGCACTCTTTGCAGGCCGGTACACAGTTGCCACGTGTGCTCCGACCGCCGCGCACCAGCGGCACGACATGATCCAGTGTCAGCTCACCCGGAGCAAAATGGGCAGCGCAATAATGACAGAGACCGGTGGCAATCCGGTTACGCCACCACTGGGAACGACGTAACTCACGGGCTTTTTGCCGCTCACGGCGCAACTGTTCTTCGGGGATGTCAGCAAAGAGATTCATGACATACAGGATACAGAATAGAGCAAAAAGCTACAATAGGGTTTTCTGCGACATGCTCTATTGCTGCTGTGCGCACACTCAATCAAGGGACCTTAGATGAATATACTCGTTGTCGGCGCAGGTCAGGTCGGTTACTTCCTCTGCGAACGACTCTCTCTGGAAGGCCACGAAGTCACCCTGATTGATCGTGATCAGGAAAACCTCACCGCCGCTCAGGATCGTCTCAATGTGCTCGGCATTCTCGGCAATGGCGCCAGCGCCGAGACCATGGAACAAGCCGGCATCAAGGAGACAGACATTGTCATGGCCGTTACTAACCTTGATGAGGTCAACATTCTGTCCTGTCTGTTGGCACGGGAATATGGCGTTGGTAAACGTATTGCCCGTGTCAAGAGCATCGATTATCTGAGCCGGGGTGCCGTGCTCTCCAAAGACAAGCTCGGTATCGACCTGATGATCAACCCTGACGATGCCGTGGCCGATGAGTTGGCTAACCTGGCCGCTCGAGCGGGGACTTTTGATGTCGCCGAATTTGTTGGTGGTGAGATCCAGTTTCTAGGCTATCGGATCACCAAAGACAGCCCGCTGTGCGACTTGACTCTAAAAGAACTTGGTGAGCTTCGCGGTATGTACCGCTTCGTTGTCGTTGCCATCACACGCCAGGGTCACACCATCATTCCTCGTGGCGACGACACCATCCAGGTGGGCGACAGCATCTTCATCTTTGCTCACAAAGAAGAGCTGCCTGCGATCCAATACCTGTTGCAGATCAAAGAGGAGAAGCGACGAGGATCCCAACGGGCCTTTATTCTCGGTGGCGGCCGCATAGGTCTGCGTGTCGCCCGCAATCTGGAGGAGCGCAATTTTATCGTTCGCCTGGTGGAACGCGATCAGGAACGCTGTGAGAAACTCTCGGCAAAACTGAAAAAAACCATGGTTATTCATGCTGAGGGTACCGACATCCGGGTTCTGCTTGACGAAGGAGTTGCTGACGCCGATGTTTTTATAGCTGCAACTGAAAACGATGAGACCAATATCCTCTGCTCTCTCCTTTGCAAGCATCACGGCACCCAACGCACCCTCAGCCTGGTCAACCGGCCTGAATTTCTCGACCTGGCACCTTCTCTGGGTGTTGACGCCTGTGTCTCACCACGGCTTTCGGCCGCAGGCGCTATTCTTAAATTCGTCCGCCGTGGTAATGTCATCTCTCTGGCCACAATTGAAGGCAGTAACTCGGAAGTTCTGGAGATTGAAGTCAAAACCGGTAGCCAGATCATCGATACACCGCTCAAAGATCTCAGTTTCCCACGCGGTGCCATCATCGGTGCAATTGTTCACAAGAAGAGCTACGAAATTCCAGATGGCGAGAATTGTCTCAAGGTTGGTGACCGGGTTCTAGTCTTTGCCTTGCCGGAAGCTCTGGCCAAGGTCGAAAGGTTCTTCGAATAGATGAACATCACCCTGACCCTGCGCATACTGGGCGCCCTACTGCTCTTTCTGTCCATAGCCCTGCTTTTCCCGGTGCCTTTTTCCTGGTTTTATGGCGACGGCGCTGCGAATTCTTTTATCCTTTCCGCTGTTATTTCAGCAGGGTGCGGTGGGCTGCTGTTCAGTAGATTTCGTTCCGAAACCGACCTCTCTGTCCGCGAAGGCTTTGCCGTCGTTACTTTCGGCTGGACCTTTTTTGCTCTCTTCGGCGCACTCCCCTTTGTTTTCTCCGGCGCAATCCCCTCATATATCAACGCCTTTTTCGAGACCATGAGCGGTTTCACCACCACCGGCTCAACGATTCTTATCGATATTGAGGCGTTACCGCCAAGCCTGCTGCTGTGGCGTTCACTGACACAATGGCTTGGCGGCATGGGGATCATTGTCCTTTCCCTTGCCATTCTGCCAATGCTCGGCGTCGGCGGCATGCAGCTTTTCAAAGCCGAAGTTCCCGGGCCGACCGCCGACCGTTTGAAGCCGCGCATTCAGGACACCGCCAAGCTGCTCTGGGGGGTTTACCTTCTGCTTACTGTGGCTGAGATCCTCATGCTGATGTTCGGTGGCATGAGTTTCTTTGATGGCATAAACCACGCCTTCACTACCATGGCTACCGGCGGGTTTTCCACCAGAAATGCTTCTGTGGCCGCTTACAACAGTGCCTACATAGACTGGGTCATCACCTTTTTCATGTTTATGGCTGGAGTCAACTTTTCCCTTCATTACCTGGCTTTACGTGGTCGGATCGGCGACTTTATTCGTAATGAGGAGTTTTTATTTTATAGTGGCCTGCTCATGGTTGGAACCATCCTGATTACCTTACTCAACATGGGCAACACCTATCCTGACTTACTCGACAATCTGCGTTTTAGTGCCTTTCAGGTTGTCTCAATTATGACCACCACCGGTTTCGGTACTGCGGACTACGAACTCTGGCCGGTCCTCAGTATATACCTGTTGGTTTTTATGATGTTTATTGGCGGCTGTGCCGGTTCCACTGGTGGCGGCATGAAAGTCGCTCGTATTTTACTGATTTTTAAACACGCCCAGGTGCAGGTTTTCCGACTGATCCATCCACGTGCCGTACGCCTGGTAAAACTCGGCGATCGTCCAGTGGACAAGGAAGTAATGCAGTCGATCCTGGGCTTCTTTGCACTTTATATGGGGGTCTTTGTTGCCGCATCCTTCATCATGGCCGGAACCGGCATGGACCTGCCATCGGCCGGTGCCTCAGTCATAGCCACCCTGAGTAATATCGGTCCGGGACTCGGTTCGGTCGGGCCCACCGACAACTTCGCGCATGTCCCGGCGTTTGGCAAGCTGGTGCTTGCCTTCTGCATGCTGTTGGGACGACTGGAACTCTTCACCGTGCTGGTGCTGGTATTCCCGAGCTTCTGGCGAAAATGATCGCACTATGGCCTTCAAACCCAAAGCAGCTATCTTCAAAAAGCTGCGTTACCGACTCCTCATTTATCTGGTCACTGCGCTGATCCTTATCATGCCTATTCGCACCGCTCTCGAGCAGCATTTTCTCTATTTTCCGGAATCTCTCCACGTGGCAACCCCGGCAACCGTGGGCCTGACTTACGAAGAGGTTGATTTCCAGGCCACTGACGGCAATCAACTCAACGGCTGGCTGATTCCGGGCCAGTCCGGAGCGCCGGTTGTGCTTTTCTGCATAGGCAATGCCGGCAATATTTCCCATCGACTGGAGACCATTCAACTGCTCCATGATCTGGGCGTTGCTGTGTTCATCATCAATTACCGGGGCTACGGCCCGAGCGAGGGGAAGACCAGCGAAGCAGGAACCTATCATGATGTCGCCGGTGCTATGGAATTTCTGCATAGACGTGGCTGGCCAGCAGAGCGGACCATCATCTTCGGCCGCTCACTGGGTGCCGCGATCGGTCTCGAAGCCGCCTTGCGTACGCCCCCTGCCGGTCTGATCATGGAATCGGCCTTCACTTCGATCAGCGCCATGGGCCGACACCACTACCCGCTGCTCAATCTTCTACTGGGCTGGCTGATCGACGCAAAGTACGATAACCTCGCAAAAATCGCCGCCTTGCAGAGTCCATTACTGCTCATCCATGGCAGGAATGACAGCGTCTGCCCACCACGAATGGCAGAGGAACTTTACGCACAGGCACCAGCAGAGAAACAGCTCCTCTGGATCCCCGGTGCCGACCATAACAACGGTTTTGTTGTGGGTGGAGAGCTCTACCGGCAAGCTCTGAGACAGGCGATTTTCCAGTGGACTGGTTTTACTGGAAATGCTGCGTAATGGTTTGCTCATAGTACTCAGGCTGGCAAAAGAACACATGCGTCAAGCAGGAGACCCTACCCATCAATCCCCCCTGTTTTACAGGACAAAGGGACGGTGTCGATATATTGATATTTAACCAAACCTCTCCCGCAACACATCATCCTCCTCAAAAAGATGCTGCCCGCGTTGTGCCGCCCGACTCACCGCAGAACGGGTAATCCCTAAACGTTTGGCAACTGAAGTTCCTGTTAAACGATAACGGCGGGTTGCCAGATAGCAGATCACTGCTTTAGCCTTGGCAATGGTTCTTGCTTTGTTAGGAAAGAACAGTTCATCCGTATCGACATTGTAATGTTTGGCAACCGTCGCAGTGATGTCACCAAGAGTTTTAGTGCGTTCTGTCAATTGCATCTGCTCCAGGATGCGTTCTACAAAGTGTCCCCCACCGAGAATGCGGTCATCATAAAGATCCTGATCAGTTAAGCTATCGTCAAACGTTTGGCTTGCTTTGCGTCCGCCTCTGGTGAGTTTGTCGCTCTTTTGCTGAAGACCATCGTTTAAAAACTGCAAATAGGCTTTTCTTGCCGTATTTTTGTGACGAGCAAACAGGGCGAAAATATCGTCTTCAGTGATGAGTTGATCTTTCCCCCGACCCATCATTTGCCGGTGGCCGCACCAGCGATAGTCAGTCAGGTCTCGTATGTCTGGAACCAACCTGGCGCGTACCGGATTGAGATGGACATAGCGAACCAGTTCCATCAGGTAGGCGTCACCGTCGCAGACGATTGATTTGTAGCGGTTTTGAAAAAGGTGGCCGGACCGTTTGTGACGATGGTTGAAAGAGACGGCATAGCCGGTCAGCAGTTTACGCATAAAGCGAGAAAGTGGCTGTAACGTTGGCATCAATAAGAGGTGGACATGATTATCGAGCATCGCCCAGGCGTAACAGATCGTTTGGGTTGCTTCCAAAACATGAGTCAGACGGTCAATGAAATCTTGGCGATCTTCGTCATCGAGAAAGATCTTGCGACGTTCAATGCCTCTGACGATGACGTGCTGTAGGAGGCCGGGGATGTCTATACGGGCTTGGCGTGGCATGGTGGGATAATAACAGGGGATGGAAGGTATGTCAATATATCAACAACGTCCCCTTTCATTTCACCACCGACACAGAACGCGAACAGAGCTAAAAAGAACAACGCCCAGATCTGATGACCCGGGCGTTGTTCCTGTTTCGGAGGTAGGAAGTTTTTCCTGTTTAGGTCTATACCACACAACTACTCAAAAAAATCTCACAGAGCGGATATCTGACAAGAACGTTCACGTCGGCTGAACATATACTTTAAAAGCCCAGTTCAGAAAATTTGCATGACATGTAAACCTTTTCGTACTTGCTACGTCCAATATCCCGATATCAACGAGACAGCAATTTTCTATAACTCAACAACAAAGGAGACTCTGATGAAAAATCGTACAAGTTATGCCATTTGCACTTTCGCAGCACTCATGCTCGCCCTGGTGGTTCCTGAAGTCGTAATGGCAAGAGGCGGTGGTGGTGGCGGGAATCAAGGTGCCGGCAATGCTTACCAACATCAATACAAACACCAGTATAAGAGCCAAGACCAGAGCATGGACCAGAACAGGAGTCAGAACATGGGTCAAAACGTGGGCCAAGGGCAAGGCCAAGGGCAGAACCTGGACCAGAGCCAAACTCGGCAACGCATCCAACTGCGCGACCCGGCAACACATGACAGCGGGGTTGTAGAATAAGACAGCTCTAAAAAATGGCCCCCATCCATCGGATGGGGGCCCCCCTGTCAATCAAACTGCAAACCCTCTCAATTTGTGCCAATCGGCAAAGCCTGCAAACACAAGCGGAATTTTGCGGGCATTATACACACCACTACTCACAAATCTCTCACAGAGCTTTCATCCAGCCTTCTGTCGGCGGTCCCTGCGGAAAATCCTTCAGAGCTTCGTTGATCTCCTGCTCGGAAAACTTTTCCTGGGTCAGCACCTCGGTATATTGTTTGAGGATCTGGCCGGCCTGCCTCGGATGTTCCTGGGCAAGACTGAGCTGGTAGAGAAGACGGACAATTTCATCGTTGGCCGGATCGTATCGAAGGGCATCACGCATTACCTTGACAGCTTGTTGAAGACGACCGGATTCTGCAAGCAGGCGGGCAAACGTTTGGCTGGCATCCAGATAGATCCGTTCCAGTTCAGATTGAAAGTTTATGCTCAGATCACTGCCGCAATTACCCTGGATAAAAACCCCCTGCCAGAGGCTGAAAGCCGAAGAGAAAGTAATCTCTGCAGGCCATAACTTCTGAGCAGCAACCTGCTGGTTGGCCTTACGTACCAGTCGCTTGAATTCGTGGGCGTCAATTCGACAATTTTCCAGACGGAGATAGCCACGTTTGACAACCAGATATCGCTTACTGTCGAAGGGCTTGAGACAGTCATCCATAGTGCGACGCACACGTGACAAGAGGGAATCGAAGCTGGAACGGGCCCGCGAAGCACTACTGTCAGGCCAGAGAGCAACCTGAACCTCTTCCTGCGAAATATTGCCGGCGGAAGTTCCCACCAGTATTGCCATCAATTGCCTTTGTGAAGGGCTAAAGTCTTCGGCCCATGATAGCTGACGACCCGCCAGAGTCAAAACACACTGGCCCAACGTCTTGATAGAAAGACTCTCGGTTACGCTGTCTTCGACATTCGAACCCTCAGCAGCAAAACCAGGGTTGTTGCCACGGCGCAGCAGAGCCATGACACGGGCCGTAAGCAGTTTCGGAGAGAATGGCTTGGCCATGTAGTCGTCAGCACCGACTTCAAGCCCGGTGACAATGTCTTCCTCCTCGGCCTTACCGGTGAGCATGAGTACGGGCAGTTTGCTCATCCAGGGATCACGGCGCATGGCACGGCAGACATCCAAACCATTCATGCCGGGCAGATTGAGATCGAGGACTACCATCTTGGGCGGATCTTCTTCGATCTGCTGCAAACCGGCTTCGCCGCTCTGCGCGATTGAAACCCGATACTCCACCTTGCTTAAGCAAGAGAAAAGCAACTCACAGACACTGTCGTCATCTTCAATCACCAGAACATGTGGCTTATCCATAGAGCATCCTCAATTAACGCAAAAGGGCAAAACCCATTTGACGGCCCGTCATGCCATTGTCGCGTCTGTAGGAGAAAAAGGTCTCTTTGTGACAGCAGGTGCACTCCTTAACCATATCGACTGCCGTGCGTTCAATCCCGGCAGCATCACACTGCAATAGACAGCTCTTCTGCAAGTCAAGCTGCCAATGGCCGAGGCTTACCTCTGTAGCGATCCGTTGCCACTGGCCGGTTCCCTGCCGAAAAGCAGCGCGTACGGGGCGATCAACTTCATAACTATGTGCGGCAATACCAGGGCCAATCGCTGCACGGAGGTCCGCTGGCTGGCAACCAAAGATCTCGCGCATCGCCTGGACGGTGTTCCCTAACAAACCAGCAGCAGTTCCACGCCAGCCTAGGTGAACAACCGCAGCAACATGCTTTTTCTGATCATAGAGAATAACCGGGAAACAATCTGCAACCAGGATCCCGATCAGAATGTTTCTTTGATTGGTAATAATTGCATCACTATTGACAGACTGGAAATGAGAAACTTCCGGATTGGGTTGATCAATCACCAGAATCTCACTGCCGTGGACTTGATTAACCGTTAGCAGCAGGTGTGGCTCCAGGTCAAAAGCTCTGGAGACTGCTGCACGGTTGGCCTCCACCTGCGAGAGTTGATCCCCTGAGCCAAGACCGAGATTGAGCGAGTTGAAAGGAGACCGACTGCTGCCACCGTTGCGCGTGGTAAAACCGGAGACCAGATTACTCCGGTCTGCCCAGGCTGGTTGCATATAATGGATTTTGCCCTGTTTAACTGTTTTCATTGGATGTCGTTTCAACCGACTCTGCACACGATAAGACGTCCAGGTCGGTAGCTTTGTAGTTATACTTCTCTTCTAAATAGCTGAGTATGTTCTGTAACTCTGACGGCAATCCGGCCTGAAAAAGCATGGTGGAACCATTTGGATGATCAAAACCGAGGCGCCAGGCATGCAGAAACTGCCGGTCCAGGCGACTAACCATCTGCCGCAAACCGACGTCGCCGATTGTTTTGATCCGACTGGCACCGCCATAGAGAGAATCACCGACAACCGGGCAGTTCATCCCGGCAAAATGGACCCGGAGCTGGTGGGTTCGTCCCGTTTCCAGTCGTAGATCGACAAGGGTCAAGCGATCCTCTTCATAGCGTCGTAAAACCTGCCAGTGGGTAACCGCATGGCGGCTGATGCGAGCCACGGTAGACATCTTTTTACGATGTACGGGATGCCTGCCAATTGGCTGATCTATGGTTCCCTTCGCTCCGCTGAGAATACCATGAACCAGAGCACGATAACATCGTTGAATTGAATGCGCTTTGAATTGTCCGGCTAGATGCTGATGTGTAGAATCGTCTTTAGTAGCAACCATTACTCCGGAAGTATCTTTGTCGAGGCGATGCACGATACCGGGTCGCAGTTCCCCGCCCACTCCAGAGAGATCCTTGCAATGATACAATAAAGCGTTCACCAGAGTCCCGCTCCAATGACCTGGCGCGGGGTGTACAACAAAATGCGCGGGCTTATTGACGACAATCAGGGCAGAATCTTCATAAAGGACCGTCAGCGGTATCGGTTCCGCCTGGGCCGAAGCGGCAACCGGTTCCGGCAGAATCACGCAAATTCCTTCTCCACCACGCAGTTTTGTACCAGCTTTACTCTTGACACCGTCTAGAGTTACGGCACCTTCATCAATCAGACGTTTGATCTGCGAGCGGGTTAGTTCCGGCAAGCTGTCATCCAGAAAACGATCCAGGCGCACAGCAACATATTCGGCGGGGACCTGAAAACAACTAGGTTCAGGAGCCTGTCGGACTACCAGATCGAGCTCTCAATCTTGCCAGCCTGCTTGATCATGACATCAACAATCGCCCGATCATAAAGGTGCGCGCGGTCTGAAATGTCAGGTGAAACTCGTCCATAAAAATGCTCGCGCCCCTCTTTCAGGTCTTCAGCCAGGACTTCAAAAACCGAGTCATTTTTGATCCCCTCCTTAACCTTCTCTGGATTGTAGAGAGCGATATCCGAAATAATGGCACGAGCTAAACGAAATGCCAACTTGGGGTTGTCTACCGTTCTGGCCATAAGACCTCCATATTTAGAACAAATGTTACTGAATCCATAAGCAGGGTTCAACTGTGTAGATTAGCTAAAACAAGCCCTTATGTCAATCTGGACGAGTTGCCTGCAGATGCGTTGGTTGGTTTTTCTAGCAACGCAAGAAGCTCCTCATGGCGTCCTTGCCAATCTGCCTCGAAACACGCACCGGGCCGTTTGACGGCCCAGGGTGTCAACAGGCAGGTCTGCATACCAACCTGACTGGCGGCAAGATCATGCAAGGTATCATTGCCAACCATGAGGCAAGCTGTTGCGGGAAGTTGCAGGCGGCCCATAATTTCTTCAAAAAAAAGTGGGCTCGGCTTGCAGAAATGCGCCGTTTCATAGGCAGTCACATGATGAAAAGCATCGCCATCCAGCTCTCCCCATCTCACGCGCGCATCAATGATCACGCGGGGGAAAATCGGATTGGTAGCCAGTACAACCTTCCAACCTCTGGCGAGAGAAGATTCAATCAGTTGAGACGACAACGGATGACCAGTAACCAAAGGACGTAGTGATTCGAGGTCGTCCTGGCAAAATTGTGCAAGGCACTCTACATACCATTCCGGAGAGATAGCTAATTCAGATTGCAACACCTCAAACAGAATACTTTCCAGGCTTCTACCGGCATCGGTATTGGCAAACATGGCAGCAACAGCATGGTGTAACGTCTGGGTTGCACGCATGGGACTGATCTGATCACTCATGTGTTCCGTCAAACGCCTTAGATAACCCGACACGAACAAATTCATATCAGTGTTTACCAGGGTGCCATCAAGATCGAAAAGAACCGCTTGAATGTTGCTCAAGTCGATCATGTTTTTCCTAGGTTTACGAAAAAAAGACGGGAACATAGTGGATAAGATATCATGACTGGGCAGGCCACGGCCAGTATGCATTCCCTACAGCCTTGACATGTTGGATTTTTTCTTTAACCTTGACATACCCTTACAAAACATACTGACATCAGGAGGAAACACATGGCAAAGCGAATTGGCGTTATCCTGTCTGGCTGCGGCGTCTATGACGGCAGCGAAATCCATGAGGCGGTTATCACCTTACTGGCTATTGACCGCGCCGGTGCGGAGGCTGTCTGCATGGCTCCCGACATCCCGCAGATGCATGTTATCAATCACTTGCTCGGCGAACCCGCTGCAGGCGAATCCCGCAATGTGTTGGTAGAATCCGCCCGCATTGCCCGCGGCAACATTAAGGATCTGGCGACGGTTCAGGTTGCGGACATTGATGCCCTCATTCTACCTGGCGGCTTTGGTGCGGCAAAAAACCTCTGTGATTTTGCCGTTGCCGGTCCTGAATGTTCTGTAAATTCCGAGGTGGCCCGCCTGATCAAGGAGATGTATGCCGCGAAGAAACCAATTGCGGCTGTCTGTATCGCACCGGCCGTCCTCTCCAGGGTTCTTGGCAGCGAAAACGTCTCACACCAGTTGACCATAGGCAGCGACGAAGAAACCGCCGAAGCTTTAGGCAAAATGGGCACGGAGCATATCCAGTGCCAGGTCAGGGAATTTGTGGTCGACCAGGAGAACAAACTGGTTTCGAGCCCGGCCTACATGCTTGCCAGCAACATTTCCGAAGCAGCCGAAGGCATTGAGAAAACCGTCCAGGAGCTGATTGGCCTGATTGAATAAACAAGCTACTGATCACTAACTATTAAATCCAGACTATTTTTTAGTCTCGACTTGCCAGAACAGCTTCTTATTCTAGAATGGTCATAACATTAGTCCAGCCACCGGGCTGGATGAATCCTATCAATCTAAGGAGTGAACCATGACCAAGCATCGTTGCGTAATCTGTGACTACATCTACGACCCGGCTGAAGGCGATCCCGGTAGCGGCATTGACCCAGGCACAGCATTTGAAGATCTTCCCGACGGCTGGTGCTGCCCCCTCTGCGGTGCAGATACAAGCAACTTTGAACCGGCATGAATCAGGAGTTAACCGAACCAGTTTCGACACGAATTCGCTGACAACACCTGAAGGGTTCAGGGTCTGGCGTCCTGGTTTGATAGCCTACCGGGACGCCCAGACCCACCAAGAGTCACTGGTAGCCCAGCGTCTGCATTGGCCCTTTGATTTATTGCTCCTTCTGGAGCACTTCCCGGTAATCACCCTTAGCCGCAAGACCGACAAAAAGAACATCCTCTGGACCGATGAAGCTCTGCAGAGAGCAGGAATCGAGTGTGTTGCAAGCCGTCGCGGCGGCGACATCACCCTGCATAACCCGGGGCAACTGGTCGGATATCCCATCGTTGATCTGAATCACTATCAAAGAGATCTGCACCGATTTTTACGGTTACTGGAGGAGATCCTGATCCGCACTCTCGCAGATTTTGACCTGGCGGCTGGAGCTCTGCCAGGTAAGACCGGTGTCTGGATTGAGGGCCGTAAAATTGCCTCGATTGGCATAGCGGTGCGTCGCTGGATCAGCTATCATGGCTTTGCTCTGAACATCGACAATGATCTCTCTGTTTTTAAAGCGATCATTCCCTGCGGGCTACCCGACGTCACCATGACTTCCATGAGTAACGAGCTGGGCAGACCGATTAACAAGGACGATGTTGCCGAAGCCTTGATTCACCACTTCGGTGATATCTTACAACGGCCTTTCCTCGGGAATTATGATGACAACCCGTCCACCACGAAAACCTGATTGGCTCAAGGTTCGCTTCCCGGCTGGCCCGAACTACGCCCGCATCGACCGCATGCATCGCGAGCAAGGCCTGCACTCTGTCTGTCGCAGCGCCGCATGTCCCAATCAGGGTGAATGCTGGGAGCAGGGCACAGCCACCTTCATGATCCTGGGGACCCATTGCACTCGTGACTGTCGCTTCTGTAATGTCGGCAATGAGGCCCCCCTGGCAGTCGATCCGCAAGAACCAGCCAAGGTTGCCCAGGCCATCGCTGAACTTGGCTTGAGACATGCGGTTATTACTTCGGTCACGCGTGACGATCTCGTCGATGGTGGGGCCAAACAATTTGCTGCAGTTACTCATGCAATCCATAACAAAAGTCCTGACTGTCGTGTCGAACTGCTGATCCCCGATCTGCAAGGCAATCACGAGGCACTGAACATCATCCTCGCGGCCAAACCAGAGCTGCTGGGACATAATCTGGAGACCGTGCCCAGACTCTACCAGAAAGCCAGAGCAGGTGCAGACTACCAGCGGTCTTTGGATCTTCTCGCCGCCGCCAGGCGGATGGCTCCAGATATCTCCACCAAGTCAGGCCTGATGCTTGGTATGGGGGAAGAAATTACAGAGATTCTTGCCGCCATGAAAGATCTTCGTCAAGCAGGTTGCACCATGCTGACTCTGGGGCAATATCTGCAACCGACACGGAAGCATTTGCCGATCATTCGCTATGTTGATCCAGCTGAATTCAACGAGCTACGTAACGCAGGGCTGCAGATGGGTTTTGCACATCTCGAGGCCGGGCCGCTGGTACGTTCTTCTTACCATGCCGCAGAACAATTTGAAAGGAATGACGATGACTAATTCTGACTTGATTTACGAAACCATTATTCTCGGCTCGGGACCCGCTGGCCTGACAGCAGCAATCTATGCTGCCCGCAGCCGCTGCTGTCCTCTGTTGATTCACGGTATTCAGCCGGGAGGACAACTGACAACGACAACGGCAGTCGATAATTTCCCGGGTTTCCCCAAAGGCATAGATGGACCTGATTTGATGGAAAATATGCGCCTGCAGGCGGAACGTTTCGGCACGCAGTTTGTCGAGGGAGTGGTCACCAAGGTTGACCTACAGGAGCGTCCCTTCCGCATCTGGATTGGCGATGATCTTTACCGCTGCCTCTCCCTGATTGTTGCAACGGGAGCTTCACCCAGACTGCTCGGGCTGGGTAATGAAGAATCGCTCTACGGTCGCGGCGTGTCGGTCTGTGCAACCTGTGACGGCTTTTTCTACCGCGACCGTGAAGTCGTCGTGGTCGGCGGTGGTGATACCGCCATAGAGGAAGCGGTGTTTCTCACCCGTTTTGCAAAAAAGGTTACGATTATTCACCGCCGCGATTCCCTGCGGGCAACACCGCTCCTTGCTGACAAGGCCCTCGCCAACAAAGCCATCGATTTCATCTGGGATTCTGCCTTGACAGAAATAGTCGCCGACCAAAGCGGAGTTACCGGCATCCGCATCCAGAACCTTAAATCCGGGAAAGAATCGTCACTGACATGTGACGGAGTTTTTATTGCTATCGGACATTTACCGAATACCGCTCTTTTTACCGGACAACTGGAGAGGGACGATGAAGGACATCTTTTGACCAAAAATGGTACCGAGACCAACATTTCCGGCGTCTTTGCTGCCGGTGATGTTCAGGATCTGCAATTTCGGCAGGCGATAACTGCCGCCGGAACCGGCTGCATGGCGGCAATTCAGGCTGAGCGCTTTCTCGATGACCTGCCTTACGACTCGAATCTCTCCTGCCAGAAGGGGATTTGTAAATTGAAGAATTAGGCGGTCGCTCCATTTGCCTGAACGACAAACCCTGATATAATTTTGGGGCTTTTATCTTAGTTACCAAACCTTACGACCAGATAAAATCGTTATTCTTCCTATCATCAACTAGAGGCATCAATGGGTATAGCCAGCAATATCAGCCCGCAGTGGCTGGAAGCACAATATCAACTGTGGAAATCCGAACCGGAGCAGGTTTCACCAGACTGGCAAGCTTTTTTTGAGGGCTTCGACCTTGCCCGTCAAACACCTGTAACCGATTGCGACCTGGCGGCGAAAACTTCTGCTGTCGATTCCCTGATCTACCGGTATCGCGATCTCGGCCACTTGCAAGCCAACACCGATCCACTCACACCCGACCAGGCTGACCACGCAGAACTTAACCTGGCGGCATTCGGTCTCGATGAAACCGACCTTGGGCGAACCTTCTACCCGCTACGCTTTCCACGGCAGAGCGCCACTCTTGGTGAAATCATTGACCTGCTTAAGGAAACTTATTGCGGCAAAATCGGCGTGGAGTTCATGCATATCCAGGACCCGAATAAACGCACCTGGTTAAAACAACGCATGGAAGAAAAACGCAACCAGCCGCAGATGTCTCGTGACGAACAGTTGCATATTCTTGAGAAGCTTCAGGAGGCGACCCTTTTTGAGGCATTCCTGCATCGCAAGTTTCTCGGTCAGAAACGCTTCTCTTTAGAAGGTGGTGAGGCCATCATTCCATTGCTGGACACGCTCTTGCTGCAAGCAGCAGAAAGAGGTGTCAGCGACCTGATTATGGGGATGGCCCACCGTGGCCGCCTCAATGTGCTAGCAAATATTTTCAACAAACCGCTGGAGAATATCTTCGCTGAATTCCAGGACAACCTCGAACTGGCCTTTGTTGGTGATGGCGATGTCAAGTACCACAAAGGCTACTCCACTGACCGATCCTTCTCCTCCGGACATAACATTCATCTCAGCCTGGCCGCCAATCCCAGCCACCTCGAAGCTGTTGATCCCGTGGTGATCGGCAGGTGCCGCGCCCGCCATGTCAGTTACGGCCCCGGCGGCAAAAAAAGGGTCCTGCCTGTGCTGCTTCATGGTGATGCCGCTTTTGCCGGCCAAGGGCTTGTCCCGGAGGTTCTCAACCTCTCGCAACTTGACGGCTACCAGTCGGGCGGGACCTTTCATCTGGTGATCAACAACCAGATCGGCTTCACTACCGCACCGGCCCATGCACGCTCGACCCTCTATGCCACCGATATCGCTAAAATGCTCATGGTCCCCATCTTCCATGTCAATGGTGAAGACCCTGAAGCAGCTGCCTACGCGACCAATCTGGCCCTTGAATATCGCCAGAAGTTCGGCGAAGACGTGGTCGTTGAAGTCATCTGCTACCGACGCCATGGTCATAACGAGGGGGACGAACCTTTTTTCACCCAACCGCTCATGTACGAAAAAATTCGCCAGAGACCGCCACTGCATGAAATCTATGCACAACAGTTGATTGAAGGTGGGCTTGAACCTCAGATCGTCACAAACCTCTCTGACAAGATAACCCAGCGACTTGAAGAGGCTCTGGAGGGAGCCCCTAAGCCACAAACCGACGTGGGTTTCCAGGCAAAATGGACTGGCATCAAGCGCGAGTACACACGGGATGAACCGGAAACTAAAGTTGACGCAGAAACACTTAAGAAACTAGGCAAGCGCCTGGCAAGCCTGCCGGAAAAGCTCAACGCACATCCCAAAGTTGTCCGCCTGCTCAAACGACGTGAAGAGAGCATCTTCAAGGGTGAAGGCATCGACTGGGCCAATGCTGAAGCACTCGCTTTTGCCACTTTATTGACAGAGCATGCCCCGGTACGTCTTTCGGGACAGGATTCGCGGCGTGGCACATTTAACCAACGTCACTCGACCCTGGTTGATCAGAAAACCGGGCAACTCTATGTACCCTTAGCCTTTCTGGAACAGAGCCAGGCTGCCATCCAGATTTATGACAGCATGCTTTCTGAAGCAGCGGTCTTGGGCCTTGAATACGGCTATTCACTGGAGACACCGCATGGCCTGACAATCTGGGAAGCCCAATTCGGTGACTTTTCCAACGGCGCCCAGGTCATCATCGACCAGTTCATCGGCACCAGCGGGACCAAATGGGACCGCTCCAGCGGTCTGGTCATGTTCCTACCACACGGCTATGAGGGCCAGGGACCGGAGCATTCCAATGCTCGTATCGAACGCTACATCAATCTCTGTGCCGACAACAACATGCACGTCGTTTACCCGAGCACCCCGGCACAATTTTTTCATCTTCTGCGTCGCCAGTGCAAACTGCCCTATCGGCGACCATTGATCGTCTTCACCCCGAAAAGCCTCCTGCGTCTACCTGCCTGTACAAGCTCCCTGGACGATTTGAGCACAGGCTCTTTCCAGGCAATTCTGCCCTGCGCCATACCAGCGAAACAAGTGGAGACTCTGCTGCTCTGCAGCGGCAAGATTTTTTATGAGCTGCAGACCGCAATTGAAGCAGCAGGGCGAAAAGACATTGGCATACTGCGGATTGAGCAGCTCTACCCCCTGCATCAGGACAAGCTAAAAGAGGCGCTGGACAGCTACGGCAACGCCAAGCGCGTCGCCTGGGTTCAGGAAGAGCCGAAAAACATGGGGCCATGGCCGCACCTGCAATACTCGTTGGCCCGCGCCCTTGGCAGAGATCTGGAATATTGCGGTCGTCGGGCCGCAGCAGCGCCCGCTGTCGGCTCGCACCGTCGCCACCGTGCAGAACAACAACAGATTATTGACTCAGCTCTAAACAGCAAGGACACATAATGGAAATAAAAATCCCTGAAGTCGGCGAATCTATCCTCGAAGCCCTGGTTGCTAACTGGATGAAAGCAGACGGCGATGCCGTCAGCAAAGATGAAATTATCTGTGAACTGGAAACCGACAAGGTCAATGTCGAACTGCCTGCAGAAGCTTCCGGTATCTTGCACATTATTGTCCCGGTAGGGCAGACAGTACCGATCGGCACTGTCATAGCAACCCTTGAGGAAGGTGATGTTGAGGTCTCCTCTCGGCAACAAACAACGGTGAAAAAGGCTGAAGAGACTGCTCCCGTTGCGGCAACCGTGACGGAGAAGCTGAAATCTCCGGCGAACCCGGCTGCCCGCCGGCAAGCCGAGAATCGTGGCATTGACCTTGAAAAAGTTGCAGGTAGCGGTCGTGCCGGCAGGGTCATTCTGGATGATGTTCTGGGCCACGACAAGACCGTTGCGCCACAAGTTGAGCAGAAGGAACCGAAGAGTGCCACAGCAGTGGTAAAAACAGATAGCGACGATCGGCCAATTACCCGCCAGGCCATGACACCGATCCGCCAGCGCATTGCTGCTCGTCTGCTTCAGGCTCGCCAAGAGACTGCTATGCTGACGACCTTTAATGAAGCTGACATGTCGTGGGTCAAAAAGATTCGCAGTCGGCATCAGGAACAGTTCACCAAAAAGCACAGCATCAAGCTGGGCATGATGTCCTTCTTCGTCAAAGCCAGCATCGAGGCCCTCAAACAATTCCCAGCGGTCAACGCCAGCATCGACGGCAGCGACATCGTCTATCACCACTATTACGACATAGGCATTGCCGTCGGCACCGATCGCGGCCTGGTCGTACCAGTCCTGCGCGACGCCGACCAACTGACCTTCGCCGAAATCGAACAGGAGATAGCCGACCTCGCCAGAAAAGCCAACGCCAGTAAGCTGACCCTTGCCGAAATCGAAGGCGGCACCTTCACCATTACCAACGGTGGTGTCTACGGTTCACTCTTGAGTACACCGATTATCAACCCGCCGCAATGCGGGGTGCTCGGCATGCATTCGATCCAGGATCGCCCGATCGTCATAGATGGTGAGATTGTCATCCGTTCTATCATGAACCTGGCCTTAAGCTATGATCATCGCATCATTGACGGCCGTGAAGCGGTAGGTTTCCTTAAACTGATTAAAGAGTATATTGAAGATCCGTCCGAACTGTTCCTGGAACTGTAGGGTGCCTGGGGCATGCAAAATTTTCAATCACAGGAGTTATCAATGAATCAAATATATGATCTGATCGTTATTGGTGGTGGCCCAGGCGGCTATGTCGCCGCAATTCGTGCAGCCCAACTCGGCTCCACCGTTGCCGTCATCGAAAAACGTAAAGCCCTAGGCGGCACCTGCCTCAACGAAGGCTGCATTCCAAGTAAGGCCCTGCTCGATTCAAGCGAACTTTTTGCTCAGGCTCGCGATAAGTTCGCCGGTCACGGCATCCTGGTGGATCCTCCCACGCTTGACCTCGGCAAGATGATGAAGCGTAAACAGGACATCATCACGCGCTTGACTCGTGGCATTGCCAGCCTCTTCAAAAAGAACCAGATTACCCTGGTGACCGGCACTGGTCGGATCGGTTCTGCCATGGAGAATGGACCGCTGCAGGTGATTGCAACAACCGATGATGGCGAACAGACGATCCAGGGAAAACGCATTCTTCTGGCAACCGGCAGTGTTGCGATCGATATCCCCGGTCTGCCACAAGATGGTAAACAGGTCGGACAGGCCCGCGATGCTCTGGAGTACGATGCTGTCCCCGAACATCTGGTCGTCATTGGTGGCGGTTACATCGGCCTGGAGCTTGGCTCTGTATGGCTGCGGCTCGGTTCCAAAGTGACTGTTGTCGAAATGCTCGAAGAGATGCTGCCAAGCACTGACAAAGAAGTGACCGCAACTTTATTGAAAAACCTGAAAAAGCAAGGTATGACCATTCATGCCGGAACCAAAGTCGCTGGTATGGAACAAACCGAACAGGGCGTCACCCTCAAACTTGAAGGCAAAATTGAGGAGTCATTGAACTGTGACAAGGTTCTGGTAGCTGTCGGACGCAAACCATGTATTGACGGGCTTGGGCTTGATGACGCAGGGGTCAAACTGGACGACATGAAACGTATCGCCGTCGATGACAACTATCAGACCAGCGTGCCGAACATCTTCGCCATCGGTGACCTGATCCACGGCCCGATGTTGGCTCACAAGGCCATGGATGAAGGCGTTGTCTTCGCTGAACAAATGGCCGGCGAGAACCCTGTCGTCGATTACAACCTGATTCCGGGAGTTGTCTACACCCACCCGGAAGCGGCATCGATCGGTGCCACGGAAGAGCAGCTTAAAGAACATGGGACAGTCTATAAAACTGGTCGTTTTCCCTTCATGGCCAGTGGCCGCGCCCGTGCTATGGATAATGTCGACGGCTTCGTCAAGGTTCTGGCCAACCCGAAAAGTGGCCGTATTCTCGGTGTACACATCATTGGCCCTTACGCCTCGGAACTGATCAGTGAAGCAGTCACCATCATGGCTTTTGATGGCAGTGTCGAAGATGTCGCCCTGACCATGCATGCCCACCCGACGCTGAGCGAGGCCTTCAAGGAAGCAGCGCTTGGGGCTTTTGGCAAGACTGTACACGGTTGACCAGGATTACATGGAACATCGATAACCAATCGCTCTCTTTACTTCCAGACACTTCTGGTTAGAGACAAACATTTAAGAAACATGACTGATGAATAAATTTTTATGGTTATTATGCGCTGCTACTCTGATGCTTGTCGCATGCGCCAAAAACGACACGGAAGTTGTGAGTGTCTGGAAAGATCAGACTAAAACTGGAAAGATAAACAAGGTTTTTGTTCTTGCCGTCGTCCAGGAACCATCCTATCGCCGTTTGGTTGAGTATGGCATTGCCGACAGCCTTAATGCGACCCATCTTCGGGCCATACCGACCCTCGATACATTTCCAAACATCGACGATATTGACAAAACCGTTGCTGCCAAGATGATTAAAGAGTTTGGCATCGACAGCATTCTTCTGATCCGTCTTGTCGATCGGAAAGTCGAAACGACCTACGTCAGTGGAACATCTTACTACGATGGTTTATATGGGAACCGGTATGCTGGAGGGTGGTATAACTATTACGGGGGCGGTTATAATCGTTTTATGACTCCCGGATATACCATAGAAAATTATATTTCCACGGTAGAGACAGCAATATTTGATATTGCCACCGATAAAGTCCTCTGGACGACACTCACCACAACCAAGGGAAATGTCGTCCCCGAGGCCATAAAAGATTACCTTCTGACGATCAACAAATCTTTGGCTGAGAGTGGGCTCTTCTGATACGGGGGGTGTCAGCTAACCTCGTAAACCGGGCAAAGCAGATGAACCTTGCTTTGCCCCTACAGGCTTTGCTCTACATATTGTTGGGGTTGTTCTTGTCCATGTTCCATTTCATTGGGTTGTCCACAATATATTGCCGATATGTGGCCAATTCATTTGCGTTGCGGATCACCCGTTCATAATAATTGCGCTGCCAAACCGGACAACCTGGACTACTCCTGATTTTGTTGATTTTTCACGTTGCAACCGACTTGAAATTTTGAATGACCGCACAAAGCGACTCTGATGCCGTCCCCTGCATACCATGGACTTTGCCCTTCTTCGCTACTTTGCCCGTGTCATCACCACGATTACCACAAAAACCGGGCGAAGCAGATGAACCTTGCTTCGCCCCTACGGATTTGGTGATATGCATTATTCCGTGAATGTGGTTCGGCATAATGGCATGTGTATCCAGGTTGATATTGGTAAAATGTTCCGGCAACCGACACCATAAGGATTCAGCGGTTATGCCCATTTCATTCAACCGCATTTCCTCATCTTCAATTGCTCCAAACAGACATTCTCTCTGCCAGGTGCAAATAGTCACAAAATATGCTCCTTCACAAGAATAATCATATCCTTTTAGACGTAATGATTGACGGTGATGAATGTCGGGGTTAAAGGCCATACTATCTATCCTGAAGTTTAGAGTTTCGTGATCTTAGAAAATTTGCCGAAGCAAAAATAGTGCTTGACAGCATGGCCGTTCTGCGCGGCCGCTATGGACGACAAGGGATACCGCCATATCCCCAATGCCCTGTTTGACGCTATCACATTTCTGGCTCAAGCGCTGCCAAAACGTTCGGTTCCAACATGGCTGGAACTCCTTTTCGGTGCCATGCTGACGCAAGCTGGTTTTGTCACTGAAGCCTATCTTGCGATCAACCCCAGGCGACACTGGACCAGTTACTACAAGTGGCTCCAGCAAGGTCGCTGGTCATGGGTAGCCCTAGGGCTGCAGACAGGCCAACTTGCTCTACGTCACGTCCAGAGCAAGCGTTGCTTTCTGGTAATCGATGACACGGTGGTTTTTCGTTATTCGAAAAAAGCACCCGAATCACGCATTCATCACCAACACGGGCAAAAGACCAATCGTCCAACTTACGTCCGTGGACAAAACTGGGTCAGCTTGGCGCTGACGGTTTCGCAAGGCTGGCGTTCACTGGCAATAGTGGCAAACTGGTTGCGGCTAAAACCCTGCTCAGGGTTGTTCAACCGTTGTTTCAGGACCACATTGCTACACTGCTTGTGGATTGCTGGTACATGCGCAAGACCTTACTCTTGCCAGCCCAACAGATGGGGTATCAGGTCATCGGTCAGGTACGTAAAGACACTGCGTTGTATTTACCACCACCGCCACACAACGGTAAACGGGGCAGACCCAGAAAGTATGGTGACAAGCTGACATCAGAGAAAGTAGCAGGCCTTCCCACGGTGAGTCAGAAACTCTTTCTTTATGGTCGTTGGCAAACACTCCATTATCGTAGTACCGAAGCCCTTGCTTACTTCCTCGGTGGACAACTCATACGGGTTGTCTGGGCACAAATGGAGCAATCTGACGGCAGCTTGTGTCAACCACGGCTATTTCTATGCACCGACTTGAGCCTTTCAGCAACCAGGATATTACTGGCTTATGGTCGCCGGTGGTCAATTGAAGATCTGTTCAACCAGCTCAAAAACCGCTGGGGATGGAAAGAGTCATGGCAGCAGACCCGACAGGTTCTGCACCGCTGGACACAAATTCTCTCCACCAGTTATGCGCTGCCACAGTTACTAGCCATGCAAGGAGGTCGTCAAGTACAGGAACTGGCAGACTTATCTCCCTGGCGTGCCAAGCAACCGATCACAGCCAGTCGGGTACGACAAGGCTTGGCAAGGATTTTTCGGTATGTCGACATTCGCAGCCACTGGAACCCAAAGTCGGGAAAATTCGAGCCACAAAGAAGCCCAAAAAGGGCTGATCGACCTCTAGGTCAAGGCAAAGCCGCTTAGCTTCGGTAGTTTTCAACAATCAAAGATCGCTCTCCATGCCTGAATAGTCAGGTTAGGGGAGAGGTGTAACTCTAAACTTCAGTATCTATCGTTACTCCGGTTGATCGATTCAAGGTTGTATAAAGCGACCTTTCTCGTTTATCCAGCTCCAGCGCATCCATCTACTCCTGCTTCAGTGCCTCGCGTGTCTCAGCAACGCTGGTCAGGAGTGTTTTGTGCTCGACCAGCAATTCCTCTGGATCGCTAAGTTCATCAGCACCAGAAACTCCTGAACAGGCCATCAGCCAGAAGGGCATTCAATTCTTGTCAACTATTTTGTTATTTCCCTCTTGCTATTTTTTGCTCCGCGTGGATAATGTCGACATTCGACATTGCTGGAATATTTATCGATTCCAGTTCAAAATCAATATATTTATGCGGAGTACTCACATGAAACAGTCAGGCACTTTTGAAAAGCACCTCAACCTTAACGTTCGAGGCTTGCCGGTATCGGCAACTCTTGGAATTAACGAGTTAAGTAATCAACTGCTGGCAGATGGTCGCCAGGTCTACAAGCTGGGATTAGGCCAGTCGCCTTTCCCGGTACCGACACCGGTGGTCGAAGAACTGCGCGCTAACGCCCATCAAAAAGCCTACCTGCCAGTACGCGGGTTACCGGCTCTACAACAGGCGGTTGCCGAATATTATCAACGCACCCAGCATCTCAATTTCAATCCTGATCATATTCTGGTCGGTCCAGGATCCAAGGAGCTGATGTTCATCCTGCAGCTGGTCTATTACGGTGATTTGGTAATCCCGACACCGAGCTGGGTCTCCTATGCGCCTCAGGCATATATCATCGGTCGCCATGTCCACTGGCTGCCGACCCGTCGTGACAACCGCTGGCTACTGACGCCTGATGAACTTGAGAAACTATGTAAACAGGATCCGTCCAAGCCCCGTATCGTTATTCTCAACTATCCCAACAATCCGACCGGTTGCAGCTACAGCGATGTTGAGCTCAAAGCGTTGGCAGAGGTTGCCAGAGCTTATCAGGTCATTATTCTGTCCGATGAAATTTACGGTGAACTTGATTTTAAAGGCGCTCACGTATCGATCGCCCGCCACTACCCGGAAGGGACCATTATCAGCAGCGGCTTGAGTAAGTGGTGCGGTGCCGGTGGCTGGCGGCTTGGCACCTTTGCTTTTCCGGCAGCACTCGACTGGTTGATCGAGAGCATGGCAGTCGTCTCCAGCGAAACCTTTACCGCAACCAGTGCACCAATCCAGTATGCTGCAGTCAGGGCCTTCCAGGGGGGAACCCTGATTGAAGAATATCTCAACCAGTCGAGGCGGATTCTGGAAGTGCTATGTACAACGGTCTGTGACCGTCTGACTGCGGCAGGAGCCATTGTTGCCCCACCCCAGGGAGCCTTCTACATTTTCCCGGATTTTTCCCCTCTGCAAGAGCAACTGGCAGCACGTGGCATCAACACCGCTTCGGAAATGTGTGAGCGTATTCTCGAAGAGACTGGAGTAGCGATCCTGCCTGGCAGTGCTTTCGGACGACCTGATCACGAATTGACGACCCGAATAGCTCTTGTTGATTTTGATGGGGCTAAAGCCCTATCATGTACGGAGCGCTATCCACGCTACGAACCACTCCCTAATGAATTCGTAGATAGTTGCTGCGTCAAAGTCAGTGAAGCTGTGGATAAGCTTTGTGCCTGGATGCAGGGGCCATAATATCGAAAGTTCTTCATACCCAAAAGCCACTTATGTTTCCCCGGCTTGGTTATGTGTTGTGCCAAAGGTAACACTGTGGGTTGAAACAAGCAGTACGCCGGACCCGGAGTAATTGTGGCAACGAGTGCAATCGAAGTAAAAAGCAACCAACTGTCATAGTTCATAAAACAATGTACCTTTATACTCAAAGGTGAATCAGTGCGCTCAGACGAAAAACCCGCCCTCAGTATTAACTTAAGGGCGGGTTTTCTCACAATCATATCTTTCGCAACTTATCAGCCATCTGAAGGAGGGACTATCACAACAGTCCGATGCGTTTTACGCAAAATCTTTTCGGCTGCGCTACCTAAAAATGCGTAACGCAACTTGCCCTTGCTATGGCTGCCAAGAATGATCATATCGACATCCAGACGATCAGCAACGCTGAGAATCATCGGTGCTGCGTCACCATGGTGAACCTCGACCTTCGGAGGGTGGAGGATTTCCTCCTCCATCAGTTCAGCTTCCTTCGCAATGATGTCATGTAGCTGCTCGCGCGTTTTCTCAGCCAACTCTGCTTCGTTTTGCGCATTCAGTCTTGCCAGTTTATCCGCTCCCATGGTCAGAGCCACCATATTCAGCACTGAGGCATCGACTGTCGGCATGACGTGCAGCACATGAACCTGTGCGTGAAATCTACGGCCCAACTCCAAAGCATAACGAACAACGTTAGAAGACTCTTTGCTCAAATCTTTCGCAACCAGAATCTTTTCAAGTTTAATACTCACGGTATTCTCCTCTCTTCACCAACCCGCTAAGTAAATCACCGCACACCTTAACCACATACCACTCAATAGGCAGGTGGGTTTTAACTGATCAAATCGATCACGTGGCAACAACAGGTTGCTGTTGCTTTCTTCTGCGGTTCTGAATTATCCACACCAGGATATAGAGTGCCAAGGCGGGGATATACATCAATTCCTTAGGCAGCCGATGGGCGGGCACCTGAAGATTCAGAATTTCCTGATCGAAATCAATCCCGGCCTTCTCGGCAGCGCTTGAGAACATAACGTTGTCGATGAAAATTCTGCCTTCTTCCTCACGAATTTCGAACCCGGCACCAGCCAATTTATCGGCACCTGTCGCTTCGTCCCCCATTGTCAACATGATAGTCTTGGTAAATGGTTTGCCACTCAATTTTTCACCCTTGAGTGTCATCCTGAGCGAGGAACCAGGTTCCATATCGCCAACCCAGGTCTCAAGTTGAGCAGGAGGCTCTTCAAGAAGAGGTGGAAAGAATTTGTCCCAGACAATGCCCGGTCGGAACAAAATCAGCGCAATCAGTAGCAAGGCAGCAGTCTCCCAAATCCGGCATTTGACCAGGAAATAACCCTGCGTACCCGCCGCAAAAGCAAGCATCGCAAGGACCGCTCCAACAACCACAAAAACCAGGTGATACCAATGAGCGACCCCGATCATCAGCAACTGGGTATTGAAGATAAACATAAAGGGCAGAACCGCTGTGCGGATATCGTAGATGAAGCCCTGAATACCCGTCTTGATCGGATCACCACCTGATATCCCAGCGGCGGCAAAAGCCGCCAACCCAACCGGCGGCGTATCATCGGCGAGAATACCAAAATAGAAAACAAACAGGTGAGCGGCAATCAGCGGAACAATCAGGCCATTCTGGGCCGCCAGACTGACAATAACCGGTGCCATCAGGGTTGACACGACAATGTAGTTTGCCGTGGTCGGTAAGCCCATACCGAGGATCAGACTGATGACTGCCGTGAAAAACAGGATCAGCATTAGATTACCACCGGAAATAAACTCGACGAATTCAGTCATGACCAGACCGATACCGGTCAGAGTTACGGTGCCGACAATAATACCAGCAGCGGCCGTTGCGACACCAATACCGATCATGTTGCGAGCACCAGAGACACTGCCGTGAATCAGGTCATCAATCCCGGCTTTGAATGAAAACTCTTCGCCCTGCATTTTACGGAAGAAACCTTTCATAGGCCGCTGAGTCAACAATATAACGATCATCAGCACTGTGGCCCAGAAAGCGGAAAGTGCCGGAGACAACCTTTCCACGGTCAGACACCACATCAGCACGACAACCGGTAGAAGGAAGTAATAACCTGCTTGTGCGGTTTTTCCGAGATGAGGAAGTTCCGTGATTTCGGTGGTTTGCTCCAATTCTGGCACCTTACAGGCAACCCAAAGCAGAAATGCATAAGCAATAGCCAATAACACCGAAACGATGTAGATGGTTGCTTCACCACCAACCTCTTTGATCCAGCCTAAACCGTAGTAAGTTACACCGGTGAGAATAATCAAGAAGAGAATGGTGAAAACAAAAGAGAGCAGCCGTTGCGTTACGGTCCTGGTGATAGTTTTTTTCATCCCCTCCAAACCCATTTTACAGGATTCAAGGTGGACAATATAAACCAGGGCTATATAGGAGATAACCGCAGGTAGGAAAGCATGCTTGATGACTTCAATGTAGGTAATGCCAACATATTCAACCATCAGGAAGGCTGCCGCACCCATTACCGGGGGCATCAACTGACCATTTGTCGAACAAGCGACCTCAATTGCGCCAGCTTTTTCCGAGCTGAAGCCAACTTTTTTCATCAAGGGGATAGTAAAGGTACCGGTGGTCACCACGTTGGCAATGGAAGATCCAGACACCAGACCTGTTAAACCGGAGGAAACAACAGCAGCCTTTGCCGGGCCACCTTTCAGATGCCCAAGAGCGGCAAAAGAAGTGCGGATAAAATAGTTACCAGCACCTGCGGCTTCGAGCATCGCACCGAACAGGACGAACATGAAGACCATGCCGGTTGAAACCCCCAGGGCCACACCGAAAACCCCTTCCGTGCCCAACCAGTAATGAGACATTCCTTTGACCATACTGGCACCTTTGTGGGCAATTACCTCCGGCATAAACTGACCACCAAAGGTGTAGGTGATAAAAACCACAGCCACGATCATCAGCGGGGGACCCAACGCACGGCGAGTCGCTTCAAGCAAGAGGATCATACCGACAGCCGAAACGATCAGGTCCAGCTGGGTTGGCAAGCCGGGACGATCAGCAAGTGATGCATAAAAGATATATAGATAAGCCGAACAGAATGCGCCGATTAGACCAAGGATCCAGTCCTGTACCGGGATATACTTTGTCGGTGATTTTTTAAAGGTCGGGAAAGCTGTGAAAGAGAGGAAAATTGCAAAAGCCAGGTGGATTGCCCGTGCTTCTGTATCATTGATAACAAAGAGGTTAAAGATAAAGGGTAGCGGCGAGGCATACCAGAGCTGAAATAATGTCCAGATGAGCGGGACGAAAAACAGAACTTTCTTGGGAAACGCTCCAGTCGGGTTCCGAGCACCAGATTCGGTTTTGGCTATCATCTCCGCAAGTTCTTCTTCTGTCTTGATTTTCTCATTGGCTTCAGTCATGTCAAGAACCTTTTTGTGTTACAAAAATAACAGAAAAAAACGCACCACCTCATAGCGGTGGTGCGTTTTTTAAGTATAGCACCATTAAAATTACATCCAACCTACTTCCTTGTAGTACTTGATAGCACCTCTGTGCAGAGGTGCAGAAAGACCGTCTTTAATCATTTCTTTCGGGTCCAGGTTAGCAAACGCAGGATGAAGCTTTTTGAAATCGTCAAAATTTTCGAAGACAGCCTTAACGACCTGATAGATAACTTCTTCAGAAACTTTAGACGAGGTAACAAATGTTGCGCCTACACCAAAGGTTTTGGTGTCTGTATCGGTACCACGATACATGCCGCCCGGGATTGTTGCGGTGCGATAGTAATCGTTGTCGGCAACCAACTTGTCGATGGCCGGACCAGTGACATTTACCAGAACAGAATCACAGGAGGTGGTGGCTTCTTTGATGGAACCACTCGGATGACCAACGGTGAAGATCATGGCATCGATTTTATTGTCGCACAAAGCTTTGGATTGCTCGGATGATTTTAATTCAGAAGCGAGTTTGAAATCATCCTTGGTCCAACCCTCAGCGGCCATAACAACTTCCATGGTGCCACGTTGACCGGAACCCGGGTTGCCAATGTTAACCCGTTTACCTTTGAGGTCTTGGAAATTTTTGATGCCTGAATCTTTGCGGGCAACGACAGTAAAGGGCTCGGGATGAACGGAAAATACTGAGCGCAGATCCTTGTTGGGTCCCTGCTCTTTAAACTTACTGGTGCCATTGTAGGCATGATATTGCCAATCGGACTGGGCAACACCCATATCGAGTTCACCAGCACGAATGGTGTTCAAGTTGTAAACCGAACCACCCGTACTCTCAACGGAACAACGAATTCCATGCTCTTTTCTGGTTTTGTTCACCAGACGACAAATCGCACCACCCGTAGGGTAGTAAACACCGGTAACACCACCAGTACCGATCGTTACGTACTGGGTCGCGAAAGCATCCGCCACACCGATACAGACAAAAACTGCGGCCAACATCACAACTGTCAATTTTCTCATGAACACTCTCCCTCAATTGCCGGACTATTGAAGCCGACGGGTTAATGGCCAGGCAAGGCCGGGTTCAAACCAAACACCTATCAACATACAAATATTAGACTTTGCGTCACTACAAAAACATTAAAGTGCACAAACAGAACAGGATTATAGCAGTCAATAGTGATTATGCAAGTTGGTAAATATTGCGCTTTACGGTAACGGCCTGTCGAGTGCAAGTAGAGAGTAATGAACTAAATGCAACCAAACTTCCGTAGCAACTATATTTAAAAAGAATTGAGACGTCGCAGAAAAGCCTTGAGTAGACCATAATCACGCCGATTAAATTGAAACGCCAGCCTCGGCAAGTCAATGAGGTCCGGCTGATCCCGCTCTTCTGGCAGTGCACTGGTTAATTCAAGACGACTGCCCGGTTCGATAATTTCCCTGAACTCATTTTCAAGAGTTACCAGATTCTCTGCACTCAAAGACTTATTAAGGCGGATGACAAAGGTCGAACCCACCCAACGACTGGAATGATAAATGCGGTAGAAATCGTGGATGATCTGCGCGGCCTCGAAAGGATCGCGGGTGATGGTGAAGAGGCTGAAGTCTTCACCGGAGATAAAACCTCGTTTGAGCAGGACATCCTTAATGAAGTCAAGCCAGGGCTCCCAGTAACCACCGTCATCATCGTCAATCAGAACCAGTGGTACTGGTGGGTTCTTACCAGTCTGCACCAGAGTCAGGGTTTCCATTGCCTCGTCCATGGTACCGAAGCCGCCAGGGAAAAGTGCAATCGCATCGGCTTCCTTCAGAAAAGCGACTTTACGATTGAAAAAATACTGGTAGGTAATGGAATGGCCACTGTTTTCCATCACCGGGTTAGTCCCCTGTTCAAAGGGGAGACGGATATTAACCGCAAAAGAGTTTTCCGGTCCAGCACCCTCATTACCAGCCTGCATGATCCCCGGGCCGCCACCGGTAATCACCATATAACCAAGCCGCACCAACTGCCTGGAGAAGGTCACACATTTCTCATAGGCTGCCTCATTCGGAGCGGTGCGGGCGGAACCAAAGATAGTAACCTTTTTGCGTTCGCGATAATTACCAAACATTCTGCTGGTATAGCGCATCTCCTTCATGGTCGTACGCAACATCTTCAGGTCAGCAAGATAATCGTTTTCCTGGCCGGTTTTCAAAGCACTGATAACCATCTCGCGAATAATATCCGGGTGATGCACATCGGCCATCGATAGAATTTCATCGATCAGGTCGTCAAGGGGACCATTATTTTTCTTGAAGTTGATGTCCATAACAGAATCCTTTGCGGGAGTAAAAAAACGGCACCAGGCAATCAGCTCAGGTGCCGCAATCTAATGTGGTCGGAGAGAACCGTAAGCCGGGTTCTGTTCCCTGTAGCAGTTACCCGCTACGGGGCGACGATCATTCCTCTAGGACCGTCGTTGCCGACGGCCTCAAGCAGCCTGACCCGGGAGCTTCGGACGAGCCGTCCTCAAACACTCCCCTATTTGGCCTTGCTCCGGATGGGGTTTACCGAGCTGCCGACGTCACCGACGGCACTGGTGAGCTCTTACCTCACCCTTTCACCCTTATCCACTTGTGGTGGACGGTTTGCTTTCTGTGGCACTTTCCCTGGGGTCACCCCCGGTCCCCGTTAAGGACCATCCTGCTCTGCGGAGCCCGGACTTTCCTCCCCCCGCCTTCGGCACAAGGCTTCGGCGGGCGGCGATCGTCTGGTTGTCTCCAACCACTTTACAGCGTTAATTGCAAATCAATCTGGTGCTGTCACAAAGAGCAAACGGTTGCAGTGTGGACAGGATTGGACCTCATTGATTATGAAGAGACTATTGAACATCTGCGGCGGCAGATGCATATGACAACCGAGGCAGGCACCACCACGGGCCTCAACAACTGCTACACCGGCACGTCTGGCCATCAGGAGTTCATAACGCTTACGCAGGCTCTTCGGTAACTCTTCCAGAAAAACTCCGCGCTGACGGTCCATCTCTGCAAGTTTTTTATTTACGGCAACCAGAGAAGCATCTATCTCGGCACAGCGGGCATCAGCTTGCTCAGTACTTGCCGCCAATTCGTCATCCTTCTCCGCCTTGTCAGCAACGAGAGACTCCAGTATCTCATTTTTGGCATCAATGCTCGACTGCGACTCTTTGGCAAGTTTATTAGCCGTATCTACTTCCTTGAGCACTGCAACATATTCTTTTTGCGTTTTGATCTGCGGCAGTCGACTCTCCGAGCGCTCAACATTCTCTTGTTCCAAGGCCATGATGTTGACCAGCTCGGCCTTTTCACCACCCAGAATACTGATTTCTCCAGCCAGGCTATCAACCATCCCTTGAAGCCGATCAAGTTCTGCCTTAAGAGCCATCTGTTCATTGAGTCCTGTCTGTTGCTCGTTCTCAACAGCCTTCTTTTCCGTGTCCAACTCCTGCAAATCTCGCAGTAACTGCAACTGCTTCTGCACGATAAACGCCTCCCTTATCTGTAATCACTTTGTATCGACCGCCTGGGCAATCGAGTTTGCTTTAATCTGAATGTACCAGTTAATCACGAATTACATCCCACTAAGCATAACCGCGAATAATCAGTATAACCGGAAAGGGTCCTGCTCTCCAGTATAGGCTTCGAAAATAATTTCCCAATGACGTCGCCTGGCAGCCATTTGCAACGCCTCTGTAACCTGCTCAATCATCAACTTTTCTGTTGCAAAATGCCCGGCATCTATCATGGCAATGCCAAGCTCTTCTGCATGACGGGCATCATGGTACTTGACATCACCTGTAACCAGCACATCAGCACCCTGGCGATGGGCTGTTTGCAGCAGACCAGCGCCACTGCCACCACAGAGAGCAACCTTGCGAACCTTCCGATCACCAGCCCCAATCAAACGAAGGTGATCACACTCAAGGGCTTTCTTGACCCTGCTAGCAAAGGCATCCAGGGTTGTCTCCTGCTCCAACCTGCCAATTCGCCCCAGTCCGGCACCCGGCACCTGATTCTGCAATGGCACAAGATCATAAGCGATCTCCTCGTAGGGGTGGACCTTCTGCATCTTTTCCAGAACTCGCGCCAACTTGTGCTTGGGGACGATCGTTTCAAGACGTATCTCATCAACATGTTCCGTCTGACCAACCTCACCGACAAAAGGGTTAGTTCCCCGACCGGGCCGGAAAGTTCCTTCGCCATTGCTACGAAAAGAGCATTGATCGTAAGCACCTATCTGGCCAGCACCTGATGCAAAGAGTGCTTCGGCAACGCCTTGCTCATGACCGTCGGGAACAAACACTACCAGCTTGAGGTAATTACCGTCGACTGGCTGCAATGGGGTGTTCTGCTGCACACCCAAGCGCGCAGCTAACCAACTATTGAGACCATCAACAGCACAATCAAGGTTGGTATGGGCACTTATAATTGCCACATCAGCACGCATTGCGGTCCATATGACCTGACCAACAGCATCCTCGGGGGTTATACGCTTGATTGGACGAAACAGCAGAGGATGATGGGTTACCAGGGCCTGGGCACCTGCATCACGTGCGGCCTGAACAGCAGAGAGGCCGGGGTCTAGTGAGACCATAACCCGTTCCAGCTGGGCACCTGGCTCACCGACTTGCAGTCCTACATTGTCCCAGTCTTCAGCCAAATCCAGAGCGTAAAGCTGATGAACCAGACCGATCAGATCCTGTATGCGTTGCCCCTGCTTTGCCATTGTTTCTTTTCTGAACCCTTTCAGTTTTTGCTGACGATCCCAATGTAAAAAGAGTGCAACCTATTTTCGGCTGCACTCTTTTTAGCTCTGGAGATCTATGTGAACCAATACATTTTAGTCATGGCCTTCAGGCGGGTGGTGGGCCCACCAGGGTTCGAACCTGGGACCGACCGGTTATGAGCCGGTGGCTCTTCCAACTGAGCTATGGGCCCGCAAAAGTTCATTGTAAAAAGTGTAAGCTGCACGATCTTCTCTGTCAATCCCGTTCCTGAGATCGATTCAGGCTGGCAATCGACTCAGTTATTACTGTTATTGGTCTCCATAAAGCTTTTCAGCCGCTTGGCCCGACTCGGGTGACGCAACTTGCGCAGCGCCTTGGCTTCGATCTGACGGATACGCTCGCGAGTAACGGCAAAATCCTGGCCGACCTCTTCAAGGGTGTGATCCGATTTCTCGCCGATACCGAAACGCATACGCAGTACTCGCTCTTCGCGTGGCGTCAAGGTGGCCAGAACCTTGGCGGTCTGATCTGAGAGGTTTCCTTTAATCACTGCCTCCAACGGAGAGACAACCCCTTTGTCTTCGATGAAATCCCCCAATGAGGAGTCTTCTTCTTCGCCGATCGGGGTCTCCAAACTGATTGGTTCCTTGGCGATCTTCAACACCCGTCGGACCTTCTCGAGTGGCAGCTCCATACGCTCGGCAATTTCTTCAGGAGTCGGTTCCCGACCGATTTCCTGAACCAGTTGCCGGCTGGTGCGGATCAGCTTGTTGATCGTTTCTATCATATGGACCGGGATACGGATAGTGCGCGCCTGGTCAGCAATCGCCCTGGTAATAGCCTGACGAATCCACCAGGTTGCGTAAGTAGAAAACTTGTAGCCACGCTGGTACTCAAACTTATCAACAGCCTTCATGAGGCCGATATTGCCTTCCTGAATCAGATCGAGGAACTGCAGACCGCGGTTGGTGTATTTCTTGGCAATCGAAACCACCAAACGCAGGTTGGCTTCAACCAGTTCGGTCTTGGCCTGTTTGGCACGCCATTCGCCCTTATTGACTTCCTTGAGCGACTCCAGCAGCTCCTCAGGAGCAAAGCCCGACTCTTCCTCAACCTTGGTGAATTTACGTTCTGTGCCTTTCAAACGTCTCTCTACGACCAGTAGTGTATCCATCGGTCGATCAAGTTCCGCGGCTACAGCACGAGCATCATTTTCGCTCTTGCGCATCCGACGTAAAAGTTTACTGGCCTCGGCATAAGGCCGTCCCAGCGATTCCTCGCAGGCCTTAATCTCTTCCTTGGCCTTTTTTACCTGTCTGGCAAGCTCCTTGAGCCGATCGAGGATCTTGGCTATCTGGTAATCCTTGAGATGGATCTGATTCATCAGATCGCCCATCTCCACCGTGAGCGATGCCATTTCTTTACCCAGAGGCTTGCATGCGGCCTTAGTCGCACCATTCGCCTCATCACGCAAAACCATGAAACGCTCGTAACGAAGTTTAATCTCTTCAATCAGCGCAACCACCCGCTCACGATGACGTTCTTCTGCTTCACTGCCCTCTTCTTCATCGTAATCTTTGGTGATCTCAGCGATGCTGATCTGGCCTTTCTGGTGCCGGTCACCAAGAGTAACAACCTCCTTGAAAGCAATCGGAGTCTTGACAATCACCCGCGCAACCAAGGCTTCTCCCTCTTCGATCCGCTTGGCAATTTCAACTTCGCCCTCACGGGTCAACAGGGAAACCTGGCCCATCTCACGCAGATACATACGCACAGGATCGCTGGTCCGACCCATAACATCGGCATCAAAGGTCGGCCCGTCTCCGCTACTGCTGCTGGCTTCCCGCTGCTGTTCCTTGGCCGGAGCTGTTTTCTGTTCTGAATCAACCACTTCTATATCCATCTCTCCAAACATGGTCATGACATCGTCAATCTGTTCAGAAGAAACCATATCGGCAGGCAGGATATCATTCACCTCATCATAGGTGAGAAAACCTTTTTCCTTGCCGAGGTCGATCAGTTGCTGGACTTCTTCAATACTGGTTTTCTTAGCCATCAATATTCCCTTCAAGGATACCGTCAAGCCCGGCAGGACACCCTACATGATGTTGGACACAGGTATTTTTTGGACAATCTTTGGATTGTACAGGTAAAACGTTTTCTTTCAAAGCTTTTTTTTAATCTTTTGGTTGATCTCTGTACGTTCTCGCAAATATTGCATCAAAGCAACCTCATCGTTATTGCTCCGTGCCTCTTCCTCGAGTTGGCGGATCTCCCCCAGACGCTGTTTCAGCACAAAGTTACAGACAGCCCGACGGCAATCTGTGAAGATCTTTTCAGGATTGTCAGCCCAACCAGGATCTTCCTGGAAAACCAGGCTTGCCAAAAGCGACTGCTGGGCCTCATCAAGCGAGGCATCAACCAGATCCTCAGGCAACCGACCATCCTCATCTTCACGACCCAGCAGATACTCCGCCAGACCACGAAAAAGTTCATCGAGGAAAAGCCCCTCAGTACCTTCTTCACGGACGCGACAACGTTGTTGATCATCCACCAGCATTAAGCGTAACAGATATTTCTGGGTCTGCCCTGCGACCGCCGAGGGCTGACGTGCCTGGAGAGATTGAGTCGCTGGACGACGAACCACCGACGGGGCAACACGACCACTACGCATTTTAGACTGCAGCAGTTCGATATCAAGATTGGTCAGGGTTGCCAGACGCTTCAAATACAGATTGCGCTCCAGATCCCCTGGCAAACGACGAATGCGTTCAAGAACTTGCTCGGCCGCGCGCGCGAGACCCTCAATACTCTGCCCATTGATACGCAACTGATCCTCGATAAAAACCTCCAGAACCGGGCGCGCTGCATCCAGACAGCTACGAAAGCCCTCTTCACCCCTGGACTTGAGCAGTGAGTCCGGGTCCTCCCCGGCAGGTAAGGCAACCACATTAACGGCCAGACCGACGGGCAGCAGAGCATCCATGGCACGGAAGGTCGCCTGTCGTCCGGCGGCGTCTTCGTCAAAAACCAGCAATATTTTATCGGCATAACGTTTGAGCAAGCGGGCATGATCAGCTGTCAAAGCCGTGCCGCAAGTAGCCACTGCGGCAGCAAAACCGGCCCTATGCAGAGCCAGGACATCAAAGTAACCCTCGACAACCAAGGCTTCGCCATGGTGCCGCATGGCATCGCGCGCCTGGTAGAGACCATAGAGGGTCTGGCCCTTATGATAGACATCGCTTTCCGGAGAGTTGATATATTTAGGCAGACTATCATCCAGGACCCTACCACCAAAGGCCACCATTCGACCCTGCAGGTCATGAATCGGAAAAAGCAGACGCTGACGAAACAGATCATAATCGCCTCGCCCCTGCTTGCCGGGACGAACCAATCCTGCCTGTTGAATCTCCTCTCTGGAGAATTTTTTCTCAGTCAGGTGTTTCGCCAGAGCCTCCCAACCCTCAGGGGCAAAGCCAAGCTGAAAAGCTCGCACAGTTTCACTTTCGTAGCCTCGTTGGCGCAAATAACGCCGGCCGAGTGCGCCGACTTCACCTTCCAGAAGAATCTGCTGATAAAAAGTCCCTGCAGCTTCGTTAATCTGCAGCAGACGTTCCCGCACCTCGCGACGTCGCATATCTGCAGGCGAAATCGCCTCTTCTTCAACCTCGATACCGACTTTTTCTCCAAGCCGTCTGACCGCATCCGGAAAACTCAAACCATCCATACGCATCAGGAAAGAGAAGACGTTGCCACCCACCCCGCAGCCAAAACAGTGGAATATTTGTCGAGCCGAATTAACATTGAACGAAGGGGTCTTCTCCTGATGAAAAGGACAGAGGCCCTGATGGTTGGCACCGGAACGCTTGAGAGGCAGATAGCCGGAGACCACCTCAACGATATCGCTACGGTCGCGGATCTCCTGAATTTTATCTTCTGGTATGCGTCCCATCAGTGTCGCAACTCCACCAGTGTCACGTTATCGCCACCCTGCTCTGCTGCTGCCGCCTGAAAGATGGCAACCTCGCTAGACTCAGCAAGAAATTCCCTGACCGCTTTCCGCAGGACACCCTGACCAGCGCCGTGCACAATCTCCAGCTTCTGCTCGTTATGGAGCAAGGCTTCATCAAGAAATCGACTGAGCAATCCCTGGGCGTCCTCAACCCGCTTGCCAACCAGAACCAGGCGCGGCAAAAAAGCGTTGCGTTTGACACGGTCGCGAATTCGTGGCGCTGACTTCTGGTGATCAGCATAGCGACGCGGCTGGAACTGGCGCAGTGCCGAACGCGGCTGACGCAACTTCTTGCCACCGGCCATGAGTTCAATCCGGTCGCCATCGACACGGGTCACTTCAGCTTCTACCCCCAGAACCGGCACATAAAGCCTTTCCCTGACGGCAACCTCTGCAGGGATATGTTCTGGCCCCTGCGGCAGTGGTTTCGGCAAGGTTTCATGCAGCTCTCTGAGCGCACTTGTCAATTTCGCACGCTGCTTTGGCTTTACCGTCCCTTCCGGAACCTGCCTGAATAATGCCTGAAGTTTTTCTTCAGCCGCAGTCAGCACCTGCAGCCCTTGCTGACGCACCTCATCGAGAATCGTCTGGCGCCGAGCCTCCAGATCTTTGCGTTCACTATGAATACGTTGTTTATCTTTTGCGGCTGCAGAGCGTAAGCTTTGTGCTGTACGCAATTCATCGTCCAGAGTTGCCCGCAAGCTCTGTAGTCGCTCAATAATCGCCACACCTTCGCGCTCGCCTTGACCGAGATAATTTTCAGCAGCAATCAAAACCTTTTCCGGCAAACCGATCCGCCGAGCGATCGTAAACGCATGACTGGCACCGGGAATACCGTAATGCAACCGAAAAGTCGGTTGCAGGGTGTCTGTATCGAATTCCACTGCGGCATTTTCTACTTGTGATTCGAGCTGCGCATAGCCCTTGACAACATGCAGATGCGTGGTTGCCAGGATACGTGCACCGACATCGCGCAGGCTGTCAACTGCGGCCAGAGCCAGAGCCGAACCTTCAGCGGGATCTGTGCCGGTACCCAACTCGTCCATCAACACCAGAGTTTCGCCATCGGCCCGCTGTAAAATATTACGCAAACGCAGCAGGTGACCGGAAAAAGTGGAAAGATTCTGCTCAATACTCTGTTCATCGCCGATATCCGCCATGACCGGCGCAAAAGGGAAAAGCCGGCTTCCCGGTTCACACGGGATCGGCAGACCAGCCCGAACCATAAGAACGAGCAAACCAGCGGTTTTGAGTGCGACCGTTTTGCCACCAGTGTTAGGCCCACTGATGATCAGGGTATGACACTCTTCCGGCAGCCGTAGATCAATCGGCACCACCTCAGGGGCACCCTTTGCACCTTTTTTTGCGGCAACCAGTAAGGGATGACGAGCATTGTGCAGGGCAAGAGACGGTTCATTGGCCAGTTTGGGAACTACAGCATCCAGGGTAACTGCCAGGCGAGCAATGGCCTGACGCAGGTCAAGCCGGGCAAGAACGGCCTGGTTGTCAGCCAGGGTCTGTCTTGCTTTACGAACGCCAGCAGTCAAACGCGCAAGGACACGCTCCTCTTCACGTATAATCTGGTGCACCAGAGTCTGGACACGGTTATTACTTTCCAGGGTAACCGCCGGTTCTACATAAAGGGTCTGACCACTGGCAGAAACATCATGGACAAAACCTTTCAGACGACCACTGTGATCCGTACGCACTGGCAGGACATAACGACCGTTGCGATCCGTAATCAACGATTCCTGGAAAATCCCCTGGAGGCGCTCGTCCTGCAACAACTGGTCAAGCTGCCGCTTGACCCGGTTGCGCTCGCCCTTGAGGCTGCTCCGTAGGTCAGAGAGTTCAAAAGAGGCCGAATCAAGAATTTCCGCGCGCGGGCCAACACTGCTGCGAATCTCGGCAGCCAACTCAGGCAGCAGGGTCAACTGCCGGGCGAACGGCTGCAGGCAAGGGCAAACTTCACTGTTCAGTAACTGCTGCCGACAGGCCGATGCGGCTTCGAGAGCCGCCTGCACATCACGCAAAACTTCTGGTTCCAGGCGGAGCCCTTCAGCCCGCAACTGTTCCAGGTGTGGCAACAAATCGATACCAGAACCAAGCGCAAGAGGACCATCTTCCTGAAGCAACTCTCCGGCCTCTTGCGCCTCCTGAAGAGCCTCTACAATCTTTTGCCGTTCGCAAAGGGGAGCAAGAGCAGCCGCCAGGAGCCGCCCAAAGGGCGTCTGGGTTTTAGCGACCACCAAGTCAACAACCTTGGCGAACTCAAGCTGAACCAGGCTGTCTGCCGTAATTTTGTCTGGCATTGTTTTGTCTGCGAGGTCCGATTTTTCTAATGTCATTTCAGAACACGCTGGCTGCCTTCCAAAGCCGCACCACCTAGATCAACAAATGGCGGGGCCAGATAAGCCTCCTTCATAACTTTGTCCATTCCCCATGGTAGCTGTTGTAAAGAGAGAGCAAAGAGCACCACCGCCAGCAGAAGCCCCCCCTGTATCAGACCAAACACCCCACCGATCAGGCGATTAAAGCCGCCGAGAAAAAGCAGCTTCACAAAGCGTGACAAAAGGAATCCGAGCACCAGGAAAAAGGTCATGGTTGCGAGGAAAAGTACCGTGAAGGTAATCGCCACGGCAATCTGGGTGGGCAGGTCAACTTGTTTCAGAAGGGCGTCTGCAAGGGGGCCATGATAACGAAAGGCCAGGAACGCACCGACAAAAAAACCTGCCAAAGAACAGACTTCCTTGAGCAGGCCGCGCAGTAACCCCTTGACCAAAAAACCACAGAGGATGACAAGAATGGCAATATCAATACCGTTCATCTTTGAATCAGTTCTCCCCGCATTTAGCCCGCCAGTTTCTTTTTAACCAACTCACTGACCAGTTTGCCATCGGCACATCCAGTGGTCTGCGCTGTGACCAACTTCATAACCGCGCCCATATCCCGCATGGAACTGGCGCCACTTTCGGCAATCGCCTTGACGACCAGTTCTTCCACTTCAGACTCGCTCAACTGAGACGGCAGGAACTCCTGCAATATCACCACCTCAAGCTCTTCTTTCTCAGCCAACTCTGGGCGGGTATCCCGATAAGCTTCGGCCGCTTCACGCCGCTGCTTGACCAGAGTGGAAAGAATCTTGATCGCCGCAGCGGCATCAAGCTCCTGACGTGCTGCAATTTCGGCATTCTTCAGAGCGGTACGGGCCAGGCGAATCGTACTCAGCCGCAAACTGTCCTTGGCTTTCATCGCCACTTTCATCGCTTCAAGTAACTGATCCTGGATATTCATAATCATGAAGTCTCCTGACGGCCTGTCCGACTGGCTTTTTCTTCCAGGCCGGAGGTGCCGAAACGTCGCTGCAATTCTGCGTAAATCCGCTCGGGAGGTAAATCGTAATAGCTGAGCAGCACCAGGGTATGGAACCAGAGGTCTGCTACCTCACAAACGACTTCGTCGGTCTGGCCGCCCTTACCGGCAATGGCAACTTCAGTAGCTTCTTCACCAACCTTGCCGAGGATTTTATCGAGACCCTTGGCGTATAGTGATGCGACGTAAGACTTTTCCGAGGGGTTCTGCTTACGCTCCTGGATGACCTTGTAGACCGCGTCAATAATGTCATTGTGTTCTTTCATGATTTAAAACCTTTGCATTCACCACGAAGGGCACGAAGAGCACGGAGGAACAAAAGCTTTGGGTTTCTGTAAGTACCTGTTTATAGCCACTGACAGACCCTTCTCATCTTCGTGGTTTAATGAGAACCTAAAACCTTACCGGCACACCGTGTTCACGCAAATATTCCTTGCATTCGCCAATGGTGTATTCACGAAAGTGAAAGATACTCGCCGCCAGAGCCGCACCCGCACCACCTTCGACCAGACCTTCACGGATATGCTCAAGATTGCCGACGCCACCGGAAGCGATCACCGGAATCGTGACCCGGTCGCTGACCGCGCGGGTCAGAGGAATATCATAGCCATCTTTGGTGCCGTCACAATCCATCGAGGTCAAAAGGATTTCACCCGCGCCGTAATCTGCCATTCTTTTGGACCATTTGAGGACATCTATACCGGTCGGGTTACGACCACCGTGGGTATAGACTTCCCATGTTTGCGGATCGCTGCTGGGTACTCTGCGCGCATCAATAGCAACGACGATGCACTGGGAGCCAAAACGTTCAGCCGCCTCGCGAACAAACTCGGGACGGTGTACGGCTGCGGTGTTGATCGAGACCTTATCGGCACCAGCATTGAGCAGGTTGCGGATATCGGCAATCTCACGCACACCACCACCAACCGTAAGCGGCATAAAAACCCGCTCCGCCGTGCGTGCCACCACATCGAGGATGATACCACGCTTATCACTCGACGCCGTGATGTCGAGAAAAGTCAATTCGTCGGCACCCTGAGCATCATAAGCCTCGGCAGCCTCAACCGGATCACCGGCATCACGGAGTTCGAGAAACTGCACGCCCTTGACCACGCGACCGTCTTTGACGTCTAAACATGGGATGATTCTTTTTGTCAGCATTGGCTTCTATAACCTTGGGGACTTAAAAAATATCAATATCTCGTTTTTTGTAGGGGCTAAGCAAACGTCACACCTGCTTAGCCCTTGTCGGAACGAAAACCAAAGGCGGGCGAAGCAGATGAAGCTTGCTTAGCCCCTACATCTTCTGAAGATGGTTTTTCGGGAATTACCGAGTCCCTTGTTGGTTGCGTCTCGTTAATTCGACGGCTTCACGAAGATTCAACGCGCCGTTGTAAATCGCCTTACCAGTGATGACCCCCTCAATCCCGGAAGCCTCGATCTGCAACAGGTTGCGGATATCATCCAGGCTCGACACACCCCCGGAAGCAATTACCGGAATCGAGATGGCCTCAGCCAAAGCAGCAGTTGCCTCAAGGTTCGGGCCTTGCATCATGCCGTCACGGGCAATATCGGTATAGATGATGGCCGTGACGCCAAAAACTTCCATCTCACGGGCCAGGTCAATCGCCTTTTTCTCGGTCACCTCAGCCCAGCCACGTACAGCCACCAGGCCATTTTTGGCATCGATACCAACCACGATCTGATCTGGAAATCTGCGGCAGGCTTCAGCGACTAGTTCCGGGTTTTCCTTGGCCACTGTACCGAGGATGACACGACTGACGCCCAGTTTAAGGTAAGCCTCGATGGTCTCCAGATCACGGATACCGCCACCGAGTTCAGTTGGAATATCGACCGCAGCGACGATCGCCTCAATCGCCTCGCGGTTCTTCGGCACCCCGGCAAAAGCTCCATCCAGATCGACCAGATGCAGGAATTCGCCGCCCTCATTCTGCCAATGGCGAGCCATCGCCGCCGGGTCATCAGAGTAGACAGTATCCTTCTCCATCAGCCCCTGTTCCAGGCGCACACATTGGCCAGCTTTCAGATCAATTGCGGGTAGAACGATCATGCAAACCTTCCTGTGTGGTTATAAAGTCTTAGAGTTTACCGAACTTGTCAAAAATATTCAGGCCAACGGTCTGACTCTTTTCCGGATGAAACTGCGTGGCCATAAGATTGTTACGCCAGACAGAAGCACAAAATTCGACCTCACCGTAACGGCAGGTCGCCGCAACATCAGCAGAGTTATCGGCAGAACAATAATAGGAATGGACAAAATAAACGAAACTGCCGTCTTTTGTATCCTCAAAGATTGGCGAGGGCTTCTGCAGTTGAATATTATTCCAACCCATGTGCGGAACTTTGAGCCGCTCGCCACCTTCAGTCATGTCGGTGGGGAAATGAATGACCTTCCCCGGCACCAACCCCAAACCCTGGTGACGACCAAACTCTTCACTTTCATCAAAGAGCATCTGCATACCGACACAGATGCCGAGCAACGGCTTACCAGACTTAACATGCTGCAGCAACGGCTCGACAAAACCACCGGCACGCAGGTTGTTGATGCAATCACGGAAAGCGCCAACACCGGGAAGTACCAGTTTGGCCGTGGTCAGGATATCTTCGGGGTTGCTGCTGACCCTGGCTGCGTAGCCAAGCTTTTCAAAAGCTTTCTCGACGCTGCGCAGGTTACCCATTTCATAATCGATGATCGTGATCATTTATCGTGCCTACTCCGTGATTATTTATCGTGCCTACTCCGTGATTATTTATCGTGCCTACTCAAGGGTTCCCTTTGAAGAAAGAACACCTTCGACTCTGGGATCGAGCTGGGTTGCTTCATCCAATGCACGCGCAAACGCCTTGAAAACAGCTTCGACAATGTGATGTAGATTGTCACCATAGGCCAGATTAACATGCACGTTGGCACCGGCATGATTACAGAAGGCCGTAAAGAATTCCTCGACCAGCTCCACCTCGAAATTCCCCACCTGGGCCTTCGGCAGAGGTACGTTGAAAACCAGAAACGGCCGTCCGGAAAAATCGAGAATCACGGCGGCCAGGGATTCATGCATCGGCATAGTGCCACGACCGTAACGGCGCACACCGACCTTGTCACCGAGTGCCTGCTTGAAAGCTTCGCCAAGGCAAATAGCCAGGTCTTCAACCGTGTGATGAGCATCTATTTCCAAATCACCCTTGGCACTGATCTGCAGATCAAAAAAGCCATGACGGGCGATTTGAGTCAGCATATGGTCGAGAAAAGGGACTCCGGATTCAATCTGATGCTCACCGCGCCCATCCAGATCAAGAGTCAAATTGATGCTGGTCTCTTTGGTGGAGCGGTTAATCGTGGCTGTCCGTGCCATACTTTCCTCCATCAGAAATTTTAAGGGGTCTACCTTGATGCCCTTACAAACCAAGCTTCTTATCACGAAGGACACGAAGATCACAAAGAAAGCCGTTAGTGTTTTAAGTCCTTAACTCTGTGCCTTTCGTGATCTTCGTGGTGCCTTTTTATGTTATTCCAACAAACAAAAGCTCAGTTTTTACCCAACCGAATCGACACCGATCTGGCGTGAGCCTCCAAGCCTTCGAGTTCAGCAATCTTGACAATACTTTCGCCTAACCGGTTCAGACCTTCTGCGCTGAAAGAAATCAGGCTCGACTTCTTGACAAAATCCCCGGTGCCCAGCGGCGAGAAGAAGCGAGCTGTACCACCCGTCGGCAAAGTATGATTAGGCCCCGCCAGGTAGTCACCAGCAGCCTCAGGAGTATTATGCCCGAGGAAAACCGCGCCGGCATGCCTGATCTGCGGTAACAATGCAAAGGGTTCGGCAACCGCCAACTCCAGGTGCTCCGGTGCAATCTGATTGCTGAAGGTAGCCGCTTCTGTCAGGTCACGGGCGAGAATAATCGCACCGAAGTTTTCGATCGATTGACGGGCTATGACAGCCCGCGACAACTGCTCAAGCTGGCCTTCCAGCTCCTCGGCCACCTGGTGCCCGAAGGCTTCATCAGTGGTAATCAAGATCGAAGCGGCCAGTTCATCGTGCTCCGCCTGGGACAACAGATCGGCTGCTATATGCGCCGGGTTGCCGCTACCGTCGTTGATCACCAGAATTTCACTCGGTCCGGCGATCATATCGATATCAACCGTGCCGAAAACCAGGCGCTTGGCCGTAGCGACATAAATATTGCCAGGGCCGGTAATTTTATCGACCCGAGGGACAGTTGCCGTACCATAGGCCAGGGCGGCTACGGCCTGGGCTCCACCGAGTTTGAAAATCCGGTCTACTCCGGCAATATGGGCTGCCGCCAGAACGTAAGGGTTGACCACACCATCCGGCATAGGCACCACCATGATAATCTCACCAACTCCGGCAACCTTGGCCGGTACCGCATTCATCAGCACTGATGACGGATATGCCGCCTTGCCGCCCGGCACGTAGATGCCGACCCGGTCGAGAGGTGTAACCATCTGACCAAGCTGGATATCGGACTCATCGTTGCAGAGCCAGGTCTCTTCCTTCTGCTTCTGATGAAAAGCGGCAATCCGGTCCGCAGCAAGCTGCAGCGTTGCGAAAGTGTCTTTATCAACCGCAGCAAGGGCCTGCTCTTTCTCAGCGGCAGAAACTTCAAGGGTTGCGGCCTCCAGCTTGAGACGATCAAAACGCTCGGTATATTCACAAAGTGCCGCATCGCCGCGTTCGCGCACATCCGCGAGGATATCCTCAACCGTCTGCACAACTCCGGCAGGTATGGTCTCGCCGCGCGCGCTGATTTTGCGAAAAATTTCAGCAAAACCAGCATCAGAAAAGCGTAGAAATCGAATCATTAATTCTCTCCTCCCAGGTTCTCTCTCCCGGGCTCTCACCTCACCCGGAAATCCTCGGGCCGTCCTCGATGACTTTTTCCAGCTCCTCAATCAACATGGTTATGCGACGATGCTTGGTCTTGAGGCTGGCGCGATTGACAATCAGGCGACTAGTCACCTCGGCAATCGTTTCCACCTCAACCAGGCCGTTCTCACGCATGGTGCCACCGGTCGAAACCAGATCGACAATCCTCTCCGCCAGGCCAACCAGAGGTGCAAGTTCGATCGACCCATAGAGCTTGATGACTTCGACCTGAACCCCTTTGGCCGCAAAAAACTTTTCTGTAAGATTGGGGTATTTGCTTGCGACACGAATATTCGACCAACCGGCGGGGTCATCATCCTGGCTCAGCTCTTTTGGCTCGGCCACCACCAGACGACAGTAACCAAACTGCAGATCGAGTGGTTCGTATAGATCCTTGTCCTGTTCCAGCAGAGTATCCTTGCCAACCACGCCAATGTCAGCGCAGCCATGTTCGACATAAGTTGGCACATCTTGGGAACGCACGGCCATGAAGCGCAGCTTGTCTTCGTTATTCACAAAGACCAGTTTGCGACCGGGGTTGTCCATCTCCGGGCAGGTAATACCGATCTTGGCAAACAACTCCATGGAGTCTTGCATAATACGCCCTTTGGGCAGGGCAAAAGTCAGATAGTCATTCATGATTCAACCTGGTAATCAGTTATCAGTTATCAGTAGCTGGCAAAAGATTCTACAATCTGGCAGTGTAACCAGTCCCTGGTTTCCAGTCACTTGTTTTTATGCCGAAACGCGTTCAATATCAGCGCCCAAGCTGCGAAACTTCTCTTCCAGTTTTTCGTAGCCACGATCAAGATGGTAGATACGGCTGATCTCAGTGGTATTGTCTGCGGCCAATCCGGCAAGAACCAGGCTGGCACTGGCGCGTAGGTCGGTTGCCATCACTGGCGCGCCGAGCAACCTGGAGACACCTTTGACTGCTGCCGTATGACCTTCAATAGAAATATCAGCGCCCATCCGCTGCAATTCACTCACATGCATGAAACGATTCTCGAAGACCGCTTCAGTGATCATACTGGTACCATTGCCAAGAGCCATCATCGCCATGAACTGAGCTTGCATATCGGTCGGGAAACCCGGGTGTGGCTGGGTTTTTATATTCACCGAGTTGATTTCTTCAGGACCCTCAACCCAGAGAGTCTCCGGAGTCGCGGCAACCGTTGCGCCGGCCTCCTCAAGCTTGCTGAGCAACGCTTCCATATGTTCAGCACAAGCACCTTTGACGCCGACCCGACCACCGGTCATGGCCGCAGCCACCAGAAAGGTGCCAGCCTCAATACGATCAGGCATCACCTGGTAATCCATCGGGGTCAGTTCGTCAACGCCTTCAATCGTTATGATATCAGTACCAGCTCCCTCAATGTACGCACCCATACCCTGCAACGCTTTGGCAAGATCAATGATTTCCGGTTCGCGGGCAGCGTTTTCGAGGATGGTTGTCCCTTTGGCCAAGGTCGCTGCCATAAGCAGGTTTTCTGTACCCCCCACCGTCGGAATATCCAGGTGAATTCGAGCCCCAATCAGTTGCGCAGCGCTGGCCTCTACATAACCATGCTCGAGGTGGATTTCTGCACCCATGGCTTCAAGACCTTTAAGATGCAGGTTGATCGGCCTGGCACCAATAGCACAACCACCGGGCAGACTGACCCGAGCTCTGCCATAACGGGCCAGCAGCGGGCCAAGTACCAGCACCGACGCTCTCATGGTGCGTACCAGATCATAAGGTGCTTCCATACTGTTGATCTGTTCGGTCGATATTCTCAAGGTACCGTTGCTGCTATCAACATCAGCACCTAATTCTGCCAGCAGACGCTCTGCTGTGGTGATGTCGCGCAAACGCGGCAAGTTGCCAATCCGGTGCGGCCCTGGTGCCAGTAAGGTCGCAAAGAGCAACGGCAAAGCGGCATTCTTAGCCCCACTGATCGTAACTTCACCTGCCAGCGGCCGACCACCATGTATAATTAATTTATCCAATTCACTTTACCTCTTTATAACTTACAGCCTTACAGCTTTGCCATTCCCACAACCACCCTGGGGATTCCGGCATAATCATCACGCTGTCCGATTTCTATCAAACCGGCAGACTTGAACAAAGCACTGACCGCCGCCGCCTGGCCAATACCAACCTCAACCAGCAGCCAGCCACCCGGAACCAGAACTCGGCTGGACTGAACAGCAAGTTGACGATAGGCTTCCAGGCCATCGTCACCACCATCAAGGGCCAGACGCGGTTCATAATCACGCACCTCGGGCATCAGCTTCAGCCAATCCCCGGACGGTATGTAAGGCGGATTGCTGACGATCATCTCAAAAGGTCCCGTCGGCAAGCTCGCCAGATCACCGATCAAACAGGTGACGCGATCCGCTACCCCGTGGCGCTGGATATTACCGCGAGCGATTGCCAATGCCGGTTCACTGCAATCAAGTGCTGTCACCAGAATTTCTGGTTTTTCATGAGCCAGTGCAATCGCAATGGCACCACTGCCAGTACCGACATCAAACACTCGGGAGGAATCTTCGATCCGCAGCAGAGCTTCTTCGACCAAAACCTCCGTATCAGCTCTTGGCACCAGAACGTCTGGACCCACATTAAAGGTCAACGACCAGAATTCCGTCTCGCCCAGAATGTACTGGACAGGTTCCCGCTGGGCACGCCGTTGCACCCGCTCGCGAAAAGCAGCCAGTTCGGCAGCATTGAGTGGTTGCTCGAAGTTAACATAAAGACCGACCCTGTCCAGATCAAGGGTCGCTGCCAACAGCAACTCGGCATCAAGACGCGCCGAGTCAATCTCTTTGCTGGCAAAGTAATCGGCGGTCCACTGCAGAATTTTCAGGACCGTCCAGCACTCAGTCACTTAATTGCCCTGTCCAGCCATCTGCTCAGCCTGATAGTGAGTCGTCAGGGTGTCAATGATTTCGTCCAGGTCACCCTGCATAATGGCGTCAAGCTTATAAAGCGTCAGCCCGACCCGGTGGTCGGTACAGCGCCCCTGGGGGAAATTATAAGTGCGGATACGCCCGGAGCGGTCGCCGCTGCCAACCTGGCTTTTACGATCAGCCGCCATCTCCGCCTGCTGCTCGGCCTGCATGGCGTCAAGAATGCGTGACTGCAAAACTTTCATCGCCCTGGCCTTGTTCTTGTGCTGTGACTTTTCATCCTGGCAGGCAACCACAACTCCGGTCGGAATGTGGGTAATCCGCACAGCTGACTCAGTCTTGTTGACATGCTGGCCACCGGCCCCGGACGCCCGGTAAAGATCGATACGCAGATCGGACGGATCAATATTGATCTCAACATCCTTAGCCTCTGGCAACACTGCAACAGTGCAGGCGGAAGTATGAATACGTCCCTGAGCCTCGGTTTCCGGTACCCGCTGGACCCGATGGGTACCACTCTCATACTTGAACCTGGCAAACACACCTTTGCCGCTGATCAGGGCGATAACTTCCTTATAGCCACCTATCCCGGCTTCAGCCGTACTGAGCAGTTCTACCTTCCAGCCCTTACGGTCAGCATAGCGACAGTACATCCGAAAGAGATCACCGGCAAACAACGCCGCCTCATCACCGCCGGTCCCGGCACGTACCTCGATGATAACGTTGCGCAGAGCGTTCGGATCCTTGGGCAGGAGCAGCACCTTGAGCTGGGCCTCCAGTGCAGCCAGTTCAGCTTCCAGATCAACGACTTCGGCTTTTGCCATCTCGCGAACATCCGGATCAGAATCTTTGAGAAGTTCCTGGCTACCGGCGATTTCTGCAGTGATCTGACACAACCTCTCATAGCCACGGACCACATCGATCAATTCGGCATGCTCTTTGGTTAAGGCACGGTAACGAGGCTGATCATTAATCACCGAAGGGTCGGAAAGCAAACCTTCGACCTCGCGAAACCGGTCAGCAATATTCTCAAGTTTATTCAGCATGGGTCTCTATTAACATTTAAGGTTGCATTAGCCTGGCAAGTTTAAATTAGTCGGGCATACTCTTCACGGACTTCCTGGAGCGCTCCGCAGGTCATGGCACCCTCCGGACACGGTCCATTTAGACAACCAGGTCCAGACTCGGAAAAAAGCAGGGGCGATGCCTTTCTGGCAAGCCGCAGCATCTCCCTGGCCATAGCCCGGATTTCCCATTGGGCTCGACGACAACAACGCAACACAAAAAAGTGCTGCAGTTCCCTGGCATTCATGGTCATAACCAGCTTGGTGGCAGCAGCGTTGGGCAATACAAAACGGGCGTCTTCCGCAGGGATTCCAGCGACCAGCAAGTCGTGATACAACTCGTGAGTACTTTGCATGTGTGCTTCACAACGATCCGACAATGCCTGCCGTTCGCTTATACTTTCTGGAATGACCATCTCAAACAGCTGATCATGTGAGACATAGCGCTGACTCTGCTGAGAAAAAGAGGCAATGCGATGACGGACCAACTGATGAGAACAGGCGCGACTGATTCCCTCGATGCCGAAAGTGAAGGAGGCATGCTCCAGAACTGAAAAGTGGCCAAGTTCAAGAATCTTCTGCAGCAGTTTGGCCACTTTATCCGGCGCCTGTCCGAGTAACTTTTCGATAGAAGAATCAGAATAGCAGAGCCGCGCAGCGGCCGCCACAACCTGTTCAGGATTAGGAGTGTGGGTCAGAAGTTGGACGAGCATGGCCTTATGTTTCCAAATTGGACCGCGCCGTCCGGAGAACCGGGCCGTGTCCCGGAACGGGACGCGGGAGATATCTAGGAGCCTGGTAATAGTACTGTTACCGGGGGATCCGGCATCAAAAAAGGGACGGCCCAGCAGGGCCGTCCGCAAAGATTTTACTCTTCTTTTTTTGCGTATTTCTTACGGAAACGTTCGATCCGACCGGCAGTATCCATCAACTTCTGCTTACCGGTGTAGAAAGGATGACATGAAGAACAGATTTCTGTTGTGATGTCACCTTTTTTGGTCGACTTGGTCTCAAAAGTGGCCCCACAGTGACAGGTAACTGTGGTTGCCTCATATTTGGGGTGGATACCTTCTTTCATCGTTAAGCTCCTATTTGACCTGGCTTTGTACAGGTCACGGATTTGGTGGGCCAAGGCTTTCTATTCCAAGGGTGAACCCAAGGCCATAAAAGAGAGATTAGATACCACTATTGAAAAGCAATTGCAACCCTTTTAGTGACCTGATGACGTTAATCAGCGATTCATACTATCGATAAATTCCTGATTGGTCTTGACATCACCAAGCTTATCAAGCAAAAACTCCATACCATCAACTACATTCATCGAGGAAAGCACCTTGCGCAACAGCCAGATACGTTGCAGGCTAACTTCCTCGACCAGCAGTTCTTCACGGCGAGTACCTGACTTATTGATATCAATTGCCGGATAAGTTCTTTTGTCAACCAGTCGGCGGTCGAGGTGCAGCTCCATGTTGCCGGTCCCTTTGAACTCCTCAAAGATCACCTCATCCATTTTACTGCCAGTATCAACCAGGGCCGTAGCGATAATCGTCAGGCTACCGCCTTCTTCTATGTTGCGAGCCGCACCAAAGAAGCGCTTTGGTTTGTGAAGAGCGTTGGAATCGACCCCGCCGGAAAGGATCTTACCGGAAGGAGGCACCACAGTATTGTAAGCACGCGCCAGGCGGGTAATGGAGTCGAGCAGGATAACAACATCACGTTTATGCTCCACCAGTCGCCGGGCTTTCTCAATAACCATTTCAGCAACCTGGACGTGGCGTGTAGCCGGTTCGTCGAAGGTTGAGGAAATGACCTCGCCGTCAACCGTGCGCTGCATGTCAGTAACTTCCTCGGGGCGTTCATCGATCAGCAACACGATCAGGTAGACTTCCGGATGATTTTCAGTAATCGAATTGGCAATATTCTGCAACAGGACCGTTTTACCCGTTCTCGGCGGGGCAACAATCAGTCCGCGCTGCCCCTTGCCTATCGGTGATACCAGGTCGATGACGCGCGTCGGCATGTTGTCCGGAGTTTCCAGAATCAGACGTTGATCGGGATAGAGAGGTGTCAGGTTGTCAAACAAGGTCTTATCGCGGGCAACTGACGGATTTTCGAAGTTGACTTCGGCAACCTTGAGCAGGGCGAAGTAGCGTTCACCCTCTTTCGGCGGCCGGATCTGACCTGAGACCGTATCACCAGTACGCAGACTGAAGCGACGAATTTGCGAAGGAGAGATGTAAATATCATCTGGACCCGGCAGATAGTTAGCATCAGGAGCACGCAGAAAACCAAAACCATCGGGGAGGACTTCAAGAACCCCCTCACCAAAAATGGCTCCGTTCTTGGCAGATGTCGTATTGAGGATGGCAAAGACCAGGTCTTGCTTACGCAGACCCGAGGCCCCCTCAACGCCAAGCTCCTTGGCAATAGTCAAAAGGTCGGTAATCTTTTTTGCTTTCAGTTCCTTCAGGTTCATCGGTTCTCCTTGAAACCTGCATACTCAGGATAACGTACAGACGCAACGGCAAAATTCTGCCGCAATTGCTGCATACTGCTCATCAAGAATATTGAGGTTTTTTTCTCCGAGTTTTCGCGGTCCGAAACGGTTTTGACGCTTTGGGAGGTTTGCTTTGCAGGGCAACAAGTAGCGCGGCCCTACGCGATTATTTCAAGATATGTATAATGATCGAGGTCGGTCAGTTCTCTGATTAGAAACTATCTGAAAGGGAAATATTGTTTTTCAGGTGACATCCTAAGTAACACACGACACTACGTTAGTGTTTGTTCTTACTGTAGACCTATTTACCGGCTTTTTAGTCACCTGTCAATGGGCTTTTTGATTTTTTCTCTATTATTCGGGGGATTATTTACCAGCAAACCTCATATGAGCCTGTCCGACAATTCATTATCGGCTACAAACCCAGCTGTTTGGCCCATATTTCAGCTCCTTTTCAACCAATAGCTATGGCTATTACTCTCAAACGAGCCAAAATCTGTTCTCAAACTTCTGGGCTTTCGCTTCGACCCTTATTGTCGGACAGGCTCATAGACACTGTTGGAATCTTCTTCAGATCAAAATTGCGGATAGCCCAAAACAGTTGCTCCCGGGGAGGCACGCCAACAAGCTCTGCCGGCAGTTCCTGTCCCAGCACACTGAGTGCCGCACTGATCAGGCCACCAGCATTTCCCAGATAATCAATACCGTCCGCACCCTGCTGTTTGCTCAATTTCTGGCCGTTCTCATCGACCACCAACGGCAGATGGATATACTCCTGCACGGTAGCGCCAAGACTGGCATTCAGGAATATTTGCCGGGGTGTCGATGACAACAGGTCAGCACCACGGACAACCTGATTAACGCCACTTTCCGCATCGTCGACAACCACAGCCAACTGGTAGGCAAACAGACCATCAGCCCGACGCAGCACAAAATCACCGACATCTCGTGATAACAGCTGACTCATGGGCCCAAAAACGCCGTCGGTAAAACAGACCTGCTCCTCCGGCACCCGAATACGCAAGGTACGCGGTTTGCGTCCTGCAGGCAAACCGGACCGGCAAGTTCCTGGATAGACCGGCCCTTCTTCAGCAAAACCGGACTCTTCTCCACCGGAAAGAGACCTTTTTTCACTGACAGAAGACCTGCGCGACTGAATCTCCCGGCGCGTACAGGCACAGTCGAAAACCAGACCACGCTCCCGTAGTGAGTCCATCGCTGCAGCATAAACATCTATTCTCCGACTTTGCCAGATGATTTCGCCATCCCAATGCAACCCAAGACAATCCAGTGCAGACAGAATCTCATCCGCAGCACCGGCGACCACACGAGGGGGATCCAGATCTTCCATGCGCAACAACCACCGGCCACCTTCATGCCGCGCCAGACAATAACTACCCACTGCAGCAATCAGTGAGCCGAAATGCAAAGGACCTGTAGGACTCGGTGCGAAACGTCCGACAACTTGTTCGTCAGGCATCAAATAAAAACCTTTCTTCTATCCAAACCCACAAGCAACTGACCCAAATAAACAAGAAACAGATACGAGGGCTTAAACGATATCCAGATAAATGATTGACATAATCGTTCAAGACAATTACTTTTATAACGAAACTTGTCAAGAATGTCAGCAGAAGGAACTCCTTTTGATTATTACTCGAGCAACAGAATACGCGATCCGTGCCATCCTTTACATGTCCTGCCAGCCACCCGGGGGGATCATTTTTAAAAAGGATATCTGCAAAGCACAGGATATCACCCCGGCCTTTCTTACCAAAATACTCCAACCCCTGATCAAAGATGGCATCGTTGGCTCCCAAAGAGGGGTTGGAGGTGGCTTCTATCTGGCCAGAACTCCGGCAGAGATAACCTTGCTGGACATCATAAAGTCTCAGGAAGGACCGGTTTATCTCAACCAGTGCCAAATCGAAGACAGTACTTGCGAACGTGAATTCTTTTGCCCGACACATGGCGTCTGGACGCAGATCCGTGAGGAGTTCATGGCAACACTCTCCAGCTACGACTTCGCCAGCCTGGCAAGCAAACAGGACAAGCTCCTCCCCGTTTCATCAAAAGCTTCTGCCTGAAACAGGAAAATCTGCCAGGAAAGTTACATCCAGCTCGCTGCGGGATTTTATGGAACCCTGCTGCTAGCATAAGACCCAACAACACCGACCACACCAAACACTATTCCAATACTTTCTGTTATTCCAGCCACTTAGCCATACTCATCGCAGTAACGATATAATTAAAACAATTTGAAAATGCTTCAATATCTATAGAAATCAATTGCAAAATACTTGATTTAATTAATGAAATCATCATAATGGACGTGTTTGTATCGTTATTTAGTTGAAGACTTTCATCTTCAATCGGTTCTGTATATCAGGTTTCATGGTAGCCCGACAGGCTGCCAGGAGGTATGGCTTTGCGATATCGAATTCCCCTCTTCCTTGTCCTGGCAAGCCTTCTTGTTGTTTCCTGCACCGACCTTGCCTCCTTGCGTTCCTCCCAGCCAATTGCGCCGGTCAGAGACTATGAAATTCTATTGGTAGGCAATCTGGAAGCCAACTATATAGGTGACGAAAACTGCCTGGCGAAATGCCATACCCACGACAAAATTAATACGGATTTCAAACACTCGGTCCACGGTGATCAGATCTCGGAAGACACCGGCTTGCCGCTGGTCAATTGTGAATCATGTCACGGCCCGGGAAGTCAGGCAGTGGAACACATTACCGAAAAAAATGTTTGTGATTTTAACACGCTTCTGCCTCTTTCAGAATTTCCGGCCCAAGCGCAGTCAATGCTCTGCCTTAAATGCCACTCTGCAGCATCGACACCAAACTTGAGCAACTGGAATTCCAGTACTCACGCACTTAATGATGTCAGCTGCTTTGATTGCCACCAGCTGCATAAGGGTCCAAAGCAGAAAGTCAGCCGTCACGAACAGGAAGAACTCTGCACCGGCTGCCACATGCAGGTTGAGATGGAATTCTCCCAGTTTTCCCACCATCCGGTTCCAGAACATAAAATGGCCTGTACTGACTGCCACGACCCACACAACTCGACCAACAGAAAAAACCTTAAAGGTGTTACCACCAAAGCACTTTGCACCCGTTGCCACATGGAGTACCAGGGACCCTTTGTCTATGAACACGCAGACGTCACCGAAGAGTGCACCAACTGCCACCAGCCACACGGTTCACCCAACGAACCATTACTGGAGGTTTCGCAGCCATTCCTGTGCATGCAGTGTCATGCCAGCCACCAGGGTAGCCGCCAGGCTTCGTTGACCTCTCCAACCATGAAGCAGGCTTTCTACAGCAGATGTACGGACTGCCATTCGGCGATCCATGGAACAGATATTCCTTCTGCTCACGCTAGAGGAACATTTATTTCCAGATAGTTTTGTTGTCGCCCCAGAAAAGAGGGAGAGAGAGAGGTATCTATTTTGTCTACGGAACGGGGTTACAGGAGATGTTCGTAATGGTTCAAAAAAGCTTGCATTACGGGATTCTGATGCTTACCTTGTTATTGGCTTTGATCTTGTTGATATTGTCTTCGGCCTACGGACTGGCAGACTCTATCGAGATATCTCCCGTGGTGGAAGACAGAAAAGTCCTGAAAGTCTCGACCGGTTATCGTTGGGCAAGCACAGACGACAATCCAGGTCGGGCCGCCGAATACAATTTCTTCGAAGACAGCCCAACGTTTAACCTGATCTACAAACATGACTTCGGTGATAAGGAAGTCTCTCTGGTTGGAGACTTCGTCAACTACAATGACTTTTATGTCGAAGGCCACTTCGACTATAAAGCCCTCTTCCGGTTGAATGCCAGATCGGAGCGGATGTATCACAATCTGGACCATATTCCCTACCAGAATGACTCTGAAGCACGGGATCCTGCTGCAACCACCCTGGTGAATGTCTTTGACATATCCGAACCGGACAACCCCGTGCCTGCGCCTGACCTTGACGTTACCGATGCTTTCTATTCCGATCGCAACCCCGACGTCAGTTATGGCCGCAGAATCACTTTTGACGAAATCAAGTTACGCGGCAAGCTGCCCACCTATCCGGCGCATGTCAACTTTTCTTACTGGCGCATGGAGAAAAAAGGCAAACAACAGCTCCGCTTTGTCGATGAAAGTTGTGCTTCAGCCTGTCACATGCAAAGTCGTACTCAAAAAATTGACCGCGTCACCGAGGAGATCAAAGCTGGTTTTGATGCCCACCTGGGCCCGGTCGACATCGCTTTTCTGCAGACCCTGCGTGAATTCCGGGAGAAAGAAAAAACCCCTGTTGACGACTTCGACACCAACACTCTGCGCTTTTTTGGGTCACCCCGTGAACTGCAGCACGATAAAACCCCGGACTCAAAACTCACTGAGTCAACCTTCACAATCAGTTTGCCTCCTTCCGGCGGTTTCGTTTCTTCAGCCAGCTACACAATCGGTAAACGCGAGAACAAATCGGACCTGAGAAGCGTCACCCCTGTGGACCCCGAAACCGACTATCATAAACTGGCCGCCGATGTCACCTATACCCCTGGAGAGCACTGGACTTTCAGTTTCCGCTACAGAATGCTGGACCTCGACAGTGATATTCCTGCCATACAAACTTCGGATGGCGTTGTTTCACCTGCCAATCCTTTTTCCTTCAGTGGCATACCGGTAAGAAAGAGTGTTGATATTAACCGTAACAATTATGCGGCGTTCGTCTCCTACCGTCCTTCACATCGTCTGACACTCAAGGCGGAATTTGAACGTGAAGAGATCGACAGGAGCGATACCGGTCTTGGCCAGCACAATACTTTCGCCGGCAGCGCAAATCCGAACTGGGCCTTGCCAAGCAACGAGGAGATCGATCGATTTCGTCTAACATTCTTCTCGCGGTTACTGGAGAAGTCAGCTCTCAAATTGAACGGCTGGTATGAATACACAACCATCGACAATCCTGCTTACGGCACCTCTTTGAGCGATAACAACGAGATTTTTTTTAGCGCAAGCTACAGACCTTCCGCGACATGGGGAGCAACCGGCAGCATTGATATCGTGCGCGGTGACAATGATGATCGAACTGCAGTACAATTCGACAATGGACCGGTTCCCTTTGACCTCAATCGCAATGAAGATCGCGAGAATCTGGCGCTTGGCTTCTGGATCGTTCCGAATGATATCTTTTCTGCAGACCTTAATTATGGCATGCTCCACTCCAAAATCGACCAGGATGTCCTGTTTGGCGACGGACCCGACACCAGCAACCCTGGGAGCTTGACTGATTACACCATTCTGGACAACAACTCAGACTATAAGCAGCGGGTTCAAACCATCTCCGCCGGTCTTAATTTACGCTTCATGGAAAAGCTGAATTGTCGCCTGGAAGGTTACCATATCCGGTCTTCGTCAGAGTTCTCCCCGGGATTTGACCCCAGAGCTTTTGAGTACCTCAGTGGTGACTTTGTTGGCGAAGCCTTGGCCAGCGCTAACGAGTTGAAAGAAATCAGTAAGGTGGATATCCGGCAGAATGGCATCAAGGCACGGGTCAGGTGGACACTTTCCGAGACCTTAACTGCCGGTTTCGAATATACCTTTGATGATTATGAGGACCGGAATAGCAATGCGTTTGATGGCACAGCGCAAACTTTCATGACCAGCCTCACCGGAATATTCTGATCGACATAAGTCTGCCCAGCAGCCTGCTGGGCAATCCATAAGTGGTGTTCAAAGCAAAATTCATGTAGTCTGCTATCCCTGCACTGAAACTTGGATTCTCTGAGGCATCTCAAATGAACATAAAATTACGCGGTAAAGTACTCCTTGTCCTGCTGCTGGTTGCAGTGGTTCCGTTGCTGATCAGTCTGGTTTTCCTCTCCGGTTTCACCAAAGACCAGATTCGCAGCAACATGGTGCGCTTCGCCGAGAAATCAACTAATTTCGTAGAACGCACCACAACCAGTAGTCAGCAGGAGCTTTCCAACTATCTGCAACTGCTGAGCAGTTCCTCTGACATGGTCAATGCCCTTTACTATGCAGACTTAACCAAGGATATGGAACAACTGCGCACGCTCGTTGAAGCTGTTCACAAGCAGTATGACATAGATATTCTGGAGGTGCTTGCTGCTGATGGATCGTTACTGCTCAGGACCAATAATGAGGGACTGATTCTTCCGGAGGAGGCCGAAACGGAGAACCCTCTTATCGTGAGCACACAGCAGACAGGAGAGGCTCATGCCGGCCTTTCAAGTTACCTGGGAAAGTTGACTATTCTTGCCGTAACTCCAGTCAGACTTCAGGATAATGTCGTCGGCTATCTGGTCGGCTCTAACCTTCTGGATGACAACTTTGCCAGCCAAGTTAAAGAGATGGCAGGAGTTGAGGTCGCCTTTCTGGGGAAACAGGGCGTGGTTGGAGCCTCAAATCCAGACTTCCAAAAGCTGAGTTTAACTCAACAAAACCATGAAATCCTGCTTGATGGCAAACCGCACCTGCAGATCATGCGTAAGCTGACTGGAACTTCTTTCCAGCTCGTTATTGCACAAGACCTCAACAACGCCCTGAAAGCTCAACAATCACTGCATAATTTGATGGTTTTTCTGATAGCAGTCGTTATCGCTATTGTCTTTTTTGCCGCCCTGCTTTTCTCCCGGGCCCTCACCAAACCACTGCTTGTCGTTGTCAATAACCTCGAGGAAATCTCCCGAGGTGAAGCGGACCTGACCCGTACCTTAAAAGTCAGCAGCAATGATGAAGTTGGTGAACTGGCAAGTAATTTCAACCGGTTTGTGGATCGCCTGCGCGAGATGGTCCTGCGCATCCGCTCTGCCTCCGGCGGCATCGTTACCGCCACAGAAAAGATTCGCTACACATCCCGAGAGGTCAGTAGCGGCACAGCCAAACAAACTGAGGCCCTGGAGAACTCTTTTCAGTCAATTCAGGGCATTGATAAATCGACGATTGAGGTAGGTAACAGCATCAGCGCCTTGCTTGAAGCAGTAGAACTTTCATCGTCCGCGACCCTGGAACTGGGCGCGACCATCGAGGAGATTGTATCCCAGGTTGACCGTCTCTTCATAACAATTGAAAGCGTCTCCAGTTCGATCACCGAGATGTCAGCATCTAGCCAGGAAGTCACCGACAATCTCGACAACCTCTCAGCGTCAACAGAAGTAACCGCTTCCTCAATCACAGAGATGGACGCATCAATCAAGGAGGTTGAAGAAACAGCTCAGCTAACCAACAAACTCTCCGAACAGGCCAGTCGTGATGCCGAAACAGGCAAGACCACCGTGGCCGAAACAATTGCCGGTATCCAGGCGATCCGCATAAATGTCGAAGAGGCCAGCCGGGCGATCGAAGAGTTGGGCAAGCAGTCGGGTGAAATCGGCACCATCCTGACCGTTATAGACGAGGTTGCCGACCAGACTCGACTGCTCTCATTGAATGCATCGATCATTGCTGCACAGGCTGGAGAACATGGTAAGGGCTTTGCGGTCGTTGCCGATGAAATTCGTGAGCTCTCTGAACGCACAGCCCTGTCTACTCAGGAAATTTCAGCCATCATTCGTCGTTTACAGACAGGGACTGTCGAAGCAGTCAAAGCGATGCAGGTTGGCAGCGAACGGGTCCGCGAAGAGGCAGAACGCTCGCAAGTTGCTGAAGAAGCATTGGCAAAACTCACGGATAGTTCTCTCCGCTCAGCTGAGCAAGTAAAGAGTATCGTTCGTGCCACTCAGGAACAGGCTCGTGGCAGTCGTCAGATTACCGAGGCAGTCAATCAGGTCGCCAATATGCTGCAGCAGATATCATCCGCAGTAAAACAACAATCGGAAGGTATTCACCAACTATCCCAAGCGACTGAATCAATGAAGGATATTTCCTCACAAGTCAAACTCAGCACTGGCGAACAGGCCAAAGGCAGCCACCAGATCAGTTCGAGTATGGAGAACATCCGCAACATGTTGCAACAGATAGAACAAGCTTCCAAAGATCAGTCAGCACGCAGTCGTCAGGTGGTTGAGGCTATTGCTGCCATCCGCAAAATTGCTGAAGATAATTCTGCTCGCACTATCGAATTAGATAGTGTCGTTAACAATCTGGCCGAGCAAGCTGAGGTTTTAGAGGATGAGATCGGCTCTTTCAAGTCCTGAGCGTAAGTTTGTTTGTGACTGGACGGAGCCGCTGTAGCAGCAAACCATTTGACAAAACAGAGGCTTTTCGTTAGAGTTTCGCCAACATAAGCAACACGTCTTTATCAAGAGTGGTGGAGGGACAGGCCCTTTGAAGCCACAGCAACCGATCTACTATCGCAAAGGTGATGGTGGATGCCAGGTGCTAATTCCAGCCCACCGACACAATGTGCCGGCAGGGGAGATGAGGACGGAGTCCGCAGTACTGACTTTCAATGTACCTGCTGGCCCCTTCCCATTGTTCGGGAAAGGGCCTTTTTATTTTTTTGGAAGCTGGCCATAACATGAGTGAACTGGACATTGTTAAAACTGAGCAGGTAAGCTTCGCGGTCGAACTGCAATTGGAAAGCGGTCGCCTGCTGGGTCCGCTGACACTCGCCTACGAAACTTATGGCAAGCTGAACAACGACAAAAGTAATGCCGTCCTGGTTGCTCACGCCTGGACCGGAGACGCCCACGCTGCCGGACGCAACACCACGGAAGACCGCAAACCGGGATGGTGGGACGACATGATCGGCCCAGGCAAGGTACTCGATACCGACCGTTATTTTGTCATCTGCTCCAACGTCATCGGCTCATGCTTTGGCTCGACCGGACCGACCAGCACCAATCCCAGAACCGGCAAGCCGTATAAGCTGCAATTCCCGGTTATCATGGTTCGTGACATGGTTCGAGCCCAACAGCTATTAATCGACCACCTCGAAATCGACCGTTTGCTAACAGTGATCGGCGGCAGCATGGGAGCCATGCAGGCCCTAGAATGGGGAATTCACTACCCTGAAAGGGTTCGCTCAATTGTCCCGATTGCCGGCACGGGCAGACCGTCACCAATGGCTATTGCACTGAATGCCCTGGCTCGTCAGTCCATCTACAACGACCCGATGTGGCGCAAGGGCAATTACAAGCCTGAGCATCCACCTGCGGACGGACTCGCCCTGGCCCGTGCCGTCGGTCATATCTCGTTCCTCTCCGATCAATCGATGCACCTCAAATTTGGCCGGAGATTTTCCGCTCGGGATGGTCAGTTTGATTTCTTCGGCCAGTTTGAGATCGAAAGATACCTGACCTACAACGGCCGCAACTTTGTCAACCGTTTCGACACTAACAGCTTCCTCTATCTAGCCAAGTCGCTTGATCTCTACGATGTTGCCTGGGGCTTTGATGGAGATGAAGAGGCGCTGAGCAGTCTCGATTGTCCCTCACTCTGGTTTGCCTTCACATCAGACTGGCTCTACCCGCCTTATCAGACTGAAGAGTTGATTGATGTGTTGCGCAAACTGGGGAAACCGGCCGAGTATCATCTGATCGATTCAGATTACGGCCACGATTCTTTTCTGATGGAACCGGAGAAGTTCACGCCAAAAATTGTGGAATTTATGGACCGGTTGTCTGCAGGTTAAAATTTGAGTTTATAGCTATAGGAAAAAGGGCAACAGATTGTGAATCTGTTGCCCTTTTCATTTTTGATCAATCTCAAACAACAAAGGCAAGGCTAACGGTTTTGACTATGAAACCAGTGCAGAACTGAGAGAATTACCTAACGAATTACTGAAGTCACCGAGATTCTGCGCCTGCCAGTGATGACCGTGATACCAGACCGGCCGGTAATGTTCGCCACGCTTGAGCTGCACATCGATGTCACTCCAGGCGGTCAACACCCTCTGGCGATCACGTACCAGATGATTGTAGCTGATAATCGCCCAGAGAATCATGGCAACCAGCAGAGATATAATGATCATCATGTCTTTCTTCTTTACTTATCAAGGAGACCACAACAATATACTGACTTTTTAATCCACACGTTAGAATATACTCCTAACAAGTTTGGTTACAAAATAACAAAACTGGATTTGCTGACTTAAAGCTGACAAACGAGTACAATCCACAAAATCTTAACACAAAAGAGGTGAATATGTTGCGCTGGCTCTTGCTACTCTGCATGCTGTTACTGCAAACAGCCTGTAATCCTTACAATGATCAGGAACGTCCGACTTCGCCCGTGCTTAACCCGAATGGAATCTTTGTTAATGTCCGAACTGACACTGAACCACTAACCACAACCACCTTTCTTGGCGAACCGACAACTGTTTACCGTTTTGAAACTATGGCTGCGGCACTCTCTGTCTGGCGACGTGCAGCGGCAGAACA
>JAMONP010000086.1 GCA_027065695.1 Desulfuromonadales bacterium
TGTTGCATACCGAAAATCTTTCCCTTGAGGCCATTGGTATAAAGATCAAAAATCTTATTCACGATCATGGCTTCTGTGAGATCGACTTCAAGTTTCTTTTTGTTCCCTCGTCGCCCAGGTAGATCGACTTCAACCACACGATAACCAAAGGGAGGCACCGAACCGTTGAAGTAGCCTTGTCGGGCGTTCTCCTTCATGGCTCGCAAGGTGTGCTTGCCGTTCTCTTTGCTCTGATATTCATCAAATAAACTAAAAATTCTCTTTGCCATCTCCCCTGATGGATCATCACTGGTTTGCTGAGTGATTGAAACAACTTTGACGCCATGCTTGTTAAGCTGCCTTTCGTAAAGACCGAACTCCAACGCATCACGAAAGAAGCGGGAGAGGCTATGCACGATGATGAAATCAACAGGTGCAGGCTTAATGCAAGATTCTGCGATCATTTGTTGAAACACTGGTCGTTTGCCATCGGTAGCAGAAGCACCAAGCTCTTGATACTCCAACGCAACAGAAATTCCTTGCCGTTCGCACCAGTCACGCATCTGCTGTAACTGGTCAGGGATGGAAAGTTCTTTCTCTGCCTGCCTTGCCGTTGATACTCGTGCATAGAGTGCTGCAATCATAATTACACCTCGTCCGTGTCGTCCATTCGTAAGACTTGCCCGATCAGTTCTGCCAGTTGGTTGTTAACAAGCTGCATTTCATCCATACCGATTTGATCTTCTGGAAGTTCCAAATTTATGTGAACAGTCAATTCATTATTTGCACCAGTCATTCATGATGCACCGCCTTCTTTGCGTAATGTATTCCTGCCCGTTCCATGCCTTGCCGTGTTGTTTCCTAAAAGCCTGTCCAAGTCCTTGCCAAAGCCGCTGTTGCCAAATTCGTCCAAGGCAACTTTTCTAAACGCTTGAAACTGGTTTGGAGGCAAAGCGACCTCTGCCACCAGCAATAGGCGAGTAAGGTGGGAATTAAGCAATCCCTTGATGTCTTCTTTGCTCACCATTGTCCGTGCCTAAATTTATTAATGCGTTTCTCAACGTCATCCTGCCATGCAACATTTACGAGATGTTGTCTCATTTTTAAGCCCAAATACTTCAAAGCCTCATCCATATCAAGAGTGTTTTTGTTGGTCTGGATACACCGAACTGCTGCAACACTTTTCAGATATCCAAGGACGCTGATCGCCATACGCTCCATGCGTTCTTCCAATGCCGCAGGACGACCAACGACCCGATACACACCCAAGCTGTTCAGGTTCGCAATCTGTTGTTGCAGATCTTGCCAGAGAGGATGTAAAGGCCAGCGTGAAGAGTTGCTGTCATTGGTTGGCACACGCAAGGTGTCGTGATCTGTAGAGAGGTAGCGCAGCAGGTCGCCTTGCTGATCTTTAAGGTCATCAAAGGTATTGATGTCATGTTGCTTGAGAATGGACTTTCGTATTTGCCATTCAATGCGCCAAACATCCGTGTCCATTTTCCATAGCAGATAAAACCAGACTTTATGGCTCTGCTGATGAATCTCTGCAACCTTGTCGTAGACACGCAGAACAATATCACCCTTGCCAAACGAAAAAGTTTGAACCTTCTTGGCTTCACGGTACTGGCTGTCTTTGGTTGATCGAGAGACAAAGCTATCTTCTGTGAAGTCTATTTCTGGCAAATGATAGTCAAAGCAGTAATCAACACGAGAAAGGGCTTCTGGCCGATAAGGAGAAAAACCGGCGGAACGTGCCCAGGACAAGAACTTTTCGTGCAGCAGCCATGCTGATTGACGCCATAGAGCTTGAGATCGGAATGTTACATAGAAGTTTGGTTTGTTGAATTCGCCGCACTCTATCTTAAAATCCTCGTTTTCAAGAACGAAGGGGTAACCGGAAGAAGTGCCGTAAGGATGCAGCAAAAAGCCCGTGGCGGCCAGCTCAAGTGGCGCAGGGCTTTTGCTTTTCGACTGACGTATAGACTCCTTCATTTCAGCCAGTTTGGCAAAATTAATGGCTGGTTCTCCTGATGGCTCAAGAAAATATGAACACACCAAAGTGTCGATACCGTTAATCAATAATTTGAACGGATGATTACTCATGATTATTATTTTGTTTTTGCCTCAACTTCGGCTTCAAGTTCTTTTAAGTACTTGTCCGTCAATTTTGAAAAACGAGTTCTTGGCCCAATATCCTCATATTGTTTCTCTTTGGTGTCAGGATCGGTAAACAGGTATTTACCATTGACCCATTCCAAACCATCAGCAAACTGGTCAAGAGCAGTTGCCAGCAAATCACCAATGACCTCAGTCTTGGTTTTGCGTGGGTACATTTCGCACAAAGCAGAGATCTTTGCCGCTACTTGAATTGGAAGGCGCAGAGAAGTCTGCTTTGGTGTCAGCTTTGAGTGGTCAGGTGCTTCCCATACTTTTATTAAATCTTTGGGTTCCATGTGTCCTCCGTGTTTTTGTGAATGTCATTGTGACATTTATAGTATTTCAACAAAATTCACAGGTCAAGGAAAAAGTGAACCGGCTCGACCACAAGAAAACGGGGGAACGAGCGCTACCCTTCGGGCGCTTCCCCCTTCTCGCTGTGCTCGATTCCTTATGGACGATCAAAGATAACTAGAGAAAATATTTGACGAAATAGGGCTGAGAGGTTATTAATGGATTGCCATGGGAGAGAGGTCGAGCGGCCTTCCCCTCCAGGAAACGCTCCCTCTCTCTTCATGGCACTTTAGGTGTGTATGGGGAACGCACCGCACATTTCCCAGGTTCAAATCATCTTAGATTCAACGCATATCTTTCAAGATTGTCTGATTGGAATAGTAGGAATGTATTTAGAGACCCCCGTGTTACTGAAACGGGGTTGGGCATGAAAATCGAGAGGGCAAGCATGTCAAAAAAATGCAATTCAAGATCTATACACAACGGAAAAGATGAATTCCATAAAATTCAAATACCTCGACTCGATAGCATCCATGACTATAGAACTGAGATAAAAAGCAAGAAGAATGGCTACAAAATATATTTAAATATGCACAAAATGACATGTACCTGCAATAGATTTAACGATAATCATTCTTCATATGAAGTTGATGACATAAGGAGATTGTGTAGTCATCTATTGCAGGAGTATAAAAAAATAGTAGATATCAGACTTCTCGATGAATTTAAAATGGCTGTATTGAGTTATGGCTATGACGTAAAAGTAAATATTGTGTTTCTAGAAGAGGTTGACGAAGAGAATAGTAGCGAGAAAACCCCTATCATTCTTTACGATAAAAGTAACCCATGGTGGGACATATATGCTCCAAATATAGAACAAAAATTGACGTGTTATGGCTTTGATATCATAGAGGAAAGATGGTCAAAAAAAGAAGCACCTCCTATCATAAAAAATGACTTAGAAAAATTTATCAATAAATATCTAACCTCTCCGCAAGCTAACGTTGAGGAAGATTTTTTGAAAATAAAAGAAATTGTATCGAGAATAAACACAAAGAAAGATCTAAGGAATCTAGAACGACGATTAGACCGCGCAGAATGGCGGCACGAAAATAAAGAGACCACCGTTCTCGATGAAAGCAAACTGGACATACTTTACAGATCTTTTGACATTGCCCGAGACAAATTACTTTGATAACGATATTAAAAACGCCCCACACGCTAGAGTCGGTAAAGGGTGAAACATCGGTGGTTCGCGTCGCCAACGCTTATCAGGCAGCATTAAACAATAAACTCTTCTTCCCAGTGCCCATCTTCGTCCTTACTGGGGAACCATGCTTGACTCGAACTACGAGTTTACTTTTCCCATAACTCACGATTAATAGTAAAAGTAATAAAGCCAGCAGGATCGATTACTTTAAATCCTCCCGCAACTCGTTCCTGTATTACCTAAGGATATTTAGGGTTTGTGATGTGGCCTTTTTTTACAGGGCCAAACCGTAAACTTCCCGTCAAGTAGACCGTTGTAAAGTAGAGTTTCAGGCGTCGATTATGGCACAATTTCTAATGCCAATTGACATGTTTAGCTAAGAATTAAAGAACTGATCTACTTTGTTTTGTAAATGCTTATAGGGCGGTTTCTCGCTGATTTCCCATCGTTGAATTGATCCTGGATCAACCTTTATGGCCTTTGCCAATTTCTTATAAGAGAGACCTCGGTGGATACGGTGTAATCTTAAACGTTCCCCCCAATTCTTGGGATGTTGATGTGGGCAATAGCCTAAGAAATCCATAATTCTCGGATAGTGTTGCACGACAGGTTTGTTCTGGTTGTTTTCCCAATTACAGATCGTACTTTCTGTAACCTTAATTCTTTTGGCAACATCTTTCTGCTCAAGAGCCAAGTCCAAACGCTTTTTTCGAACATGATCACCTAATGATTGTAACTCTCTGGGATATAGAGGATTTATGGGCCTTGACGTCTTTTTTCCTACGGGTGACAACTTGGCAATGAACCCATGTCCTTGTGGCTTTAGGGGCGACTCAGCACACGACTGCACCTGCACCCCGCCGCTGCTCCAGCGCTACCGCAGCCGCTTAAGTGGCCCGCTGATCGACCGCATCGACCTGCACATTGAAGTACCGCGCGTACCCCACAAAGACCTGACCGATCAATCCCCCTCCGAAGACAGCGCCACTATCCGCCAGCGGGTTAATCAGGCGCGCAAGGTCCAGCGCGACCGCCTGACTCCCTTCGGTCTGCACGCCAACAGTCAGATGCAGGCGCGGCATATCCGGCGGTTCTGCAAATTGGATGAAAAAGGTGATCAGCTGCTTGAGCAGGTGACCGACAAGCTTGGTCTCTCGGCACGTAGCTTCACCCGGATTCTCAAGTTGGCGAGGACGATTGCTGACCTGGCTGGGATTGAACAGATTGAGACCCTGCATCTGGCTGAGGCTATTCAGTATCGTGGGGTGGATCGGAAGCTGGGGTGAGAAAATCAGGGCGGTTCTTTTGTTGTCCCTTCACACTCCCCGGTTGACTTTCACTCTATTCTTCGTTAACCTCACCGAAATTTTCAGATGCTCCTAGCCGAGCTTAATAGGGAACCCGGTGTGAATCCGGGATGGGCCCGCCGCTGTGACCGGGGACGAACGTTGCATGATGCCACTGTTTGCGTAACGCAAATGGGAAGGCGCAACAAGTAGGACGAACCGGAAGTCAGAAGACCTGTCTGAAAACAAAAAAAGCCTGCCTCCGTGGACAAGGGGTATGGGTTGTCGTAATTCGTGGAAAAATCAGGGAATCCTCGGATCAATTTATATTGGTCCGGGGATTTTTTTATTTTTCAGTCAAATTTCTCCGGATCTGCTATCAGCTTTTCAGGAGATGTATGATGAAGAAAAAGTTTGAAGCCATTCTTGCTCTATTCCTTGTAGTGGTTCCTGTACTGGTTCTGGCAGGGGAGCCAGAAAGTGGCACCATTTTGGATGAAGTGGTTGTCACCGCAACGCGAAGCACCGAGAGTATCAAGAAAATTCCCGCCAAGGTGGAAGTCATTGACCACCAGAATATTGAATTGACAACCGGCGAAACCGTTACCGAACAACTTAAAAAGAACAGCTCCATTGGAGTTATCGAGTATCCCGGAGCGCTGGCAGGGATTGGTATTCGTGGGTTTCGCCCTGAATTCTCCGGTATTACCAAGCACTCGTTGATCCTCATCAACGGCCGACCCGCTGGTGCGACGAATCTTGCGACGATCCTGGTGGATAACATTGAGCGTATTGAGGTGCTAAAAGGACCTGCATCGTCTCTTTACGGTGGTGAAGCAATGGGTGGTGTCGTCAATATTATCACCAAAAAGAACACCGGAAAATTGACCGGAATGGCTGAAGCTGGTTTCGGTTCTTTTTCGACCAACTTCCAGAAAGCAGCGGTCGGTGGTCGCCTCGGTGAGCGCTTTGATTTTGATGTTTCGGCTCGTCGTTTTGAGCAGGCCGACGATTTCAAAATGGGTAACGGTAATACCCGGGCCAATACCAGCTATAAGACTCGAAATGGCGGACTGCGCCTTGGTGCAGATCTCGGGGAAGCCTGGCGTATCGATGTCAGCGGTGATGTTTATCAAGGTCGAGATATCGAAACACCAGGCGATATTTTTAATGGTGACAGCAAGCCGGGGGAGAAGGATATTGATCGATACGGGCTCGACCTGACAGTCGGCGGCCAACTGGGAGCCGACAACAACCTCAGTTTGACGACATATAAAACGAACGAAACATCTGAATCATATAAGCGCTATATCGGATGGGCTACGCCCGTAGCGGTTGCGGCCTATAGAAGTTACGATTCAGAGATTGATTGGTTTGGGGTGCAGCTTAAGGATGAATACAGCTGGGCAGGTCATCGTTTTATCGTCGGTTTCGATTATCAGGATATCGACAAGGCCAGCAGAAGTTACAATCAGGACGGAACCAGAAAGGCGCCCTACTCTCCTGATGAGGGACGCGAGAACCTTGCAGGATACATAGAGACCATTTGGTCTCTGCTTGACAATCGCCTCACCGTTACCCTAGGCGGTCGTTACGACACCTTTAAGGTTGAGACCAAAGCGACTCCCTATAAAACCGATTTCACTCCAAATTCTGAAGATTTTTCTACATTCAGCCCTCGTGCCGGACTCAATTACAGGTTTGACTCAGGAGTTCGCCTGCATACGACTCTGGGGAAAGCCTTTGTTCCTCCGACAGCTGCCCAGCTGGCAGGTTATGCGGAGACTGTTGTCGGGGGAGTTACCATGATTACCCGAGGCAACGCGAATATCGATCCAGAAACCTCGACAACCTATGATTTCGGGGTCGGGTATGATCGCCCTGAATGGGGCCTATCTCTGGATGTTACCTATTTTCATACAGATGTTGATGACAAAATTATCCGTGTAACCAGCGGCACAGTTACTACCTACGAAAACAGCCTCGGGGCCGAAATGGAAGGGTTGGAGACAACGCTCTCGTTTGATATCGGAGCACCTCTAAACTGGGATCGGTCCTTGTCCTTTTTCGTGAATTCCACGCATATGTTCAAGGCGGAAGAAGAACAGTCCGACGGAACGACAAAGGACATTTACAACGTTGCCAAATACACGGTGAACTACGGCGCTCTGTACGATGATGGACGGATCACCGGTAAATTACAGTTCCGCAATCAAGGAAAAATGAAGGATACCGATTGGAATGCCGCCGGTTATCCTGAGATTGAATATCCTTCCTTTACGGTTGCGGACCTGGCCGTTGGGGTCAATTTTTTCGACCACCATAATCTCTCTTTAAAAGTCGATAACCTGTTTGATGAGCACTATTTTGAAAAGAAAGGCTTCCCCAAGCCGGGTCGTGCTTTTTATGCCGGTTACCGTTATGAATTTTAGTTGATATTTACTCAGGGCAGCGGTTTATCGCTGCCCTGAGTGTGTTTTCGACACAATGGTTACCTTCACCCCAACTTTCCGTAGCCGCAGTTCTCTCTTTTGCAATATTCAGGTAGCCCTATGAAGTCCCTAAATACGTGTCGTCAGTCAGATGAAATCCTCTGTTGCGATCAGCTGTCGGTTGGCTATGGAAATCATGCAATTCTCAGTGACATCAATCTCCGAATCCAGGCAGGTCAATTCATCAGCTTGCTTGGTCCGAACGGGGCGGGAAAAACTACGTTGCTGCGGACCCTTTCCGGGCACTTGGCGACCGTTTCCGGCTCTATTCAAATCAGTCATCAGAATCTGGCGTCTCTGAGCCCATCAGCTCTTGCTCGATTAATGGCCGTAGTACTGACCGATAAGGTTTCACCGCCATTACTCAGTGTTTTTGATTTTGTTGCTCTGGGTCGCTACCCGCACACCAATTTTCTGGGACGACTTACCGCCTATGATCGAAAAGTTATAGAGAATGCTTTAGCTTCCGTTCGGGCCGAACATTTGGTTTTGCGCGAATTCGCCAACCTGAGCGACGGTGAAAAACAGAAGATTCTGATTGCCAGAGCTCTGGCACAGGAGCCGCAGGTTCTGTTACTTGATGAACCGACGGCGCATCTCGATTTGAAGCACCGCATAGAAGTCATGTCTATTCTTCGCAGTTTATGCCGTAGCAAGGGCATCACGATTATTGCTTCTCTTCACGATGTTGATATTGCGGCCAAAGTTTCTGATCTGGTCGTTCTGCTTAAGGAGGGATCAGTCACGGCATGTGGATTCCCTGAAGATGTTTTGACCGGTGATGCAGTTGCCGATCTCTATGATTTCAATTCTGCTTGTTTCAGCCATCAACTGGGCTCAATAGAGTTGCGCGGAGAAGGTCATCTGGAGAAGGTCTTTGTTGTTGCGGGAGCGGGGAGCGGAGCATCTGTGTACCGGATGCTCGCCAAACGAGGCTACAACATCACCACGGGAGTTCTCCACAGCAACGACCTGGACTGTTACGTAGGGCGCAGCCTCGGTGCCGATTGCACCACCCAGCCCCCCGCTGGCGAAATGCATGAAACCGCTCTGCGGCGTGCGACCGACAAGCTTGGAGATTGCCGCTGGGTCATCGATTCGGGGTTCGATCTGGAGGGGCCGTATCTGGGGAATCTTAAGCTGTTACACCGAGCCGCCGAGATGGGGAAAACGGTCTTGAGCCTGCGCAGGCGAGCACCGCAGCTGACGGATTTTGCAAGGATTGAGTTTCCTGTTTTCGGCAATCTTAACCAGCTCATTAACTGTATGGAGGAACAACGATGAGCGAAGTTACGAGCTACTCGCTTTGCTATTTTTCAGCGGGCGGAATGGAACTGTCATCGTTGAGCGCTGGCGTGTCGATCTATCGCGATAAGGGTGGGAAGGTCAAAGTAACGGCTCATTCTCAGGCTCAGTTGTTTGATCGGTCAAGGCAGGAAGCGTTTGTTCACACTGCCATGCAGGCGGATATTGTCATAATCAATCTGCATGGCGGCAGAACCAGTTGCCCCGCTTTTGAACAGTTGATGGAAGCAATGGCCAACGAAACCTTCAAGCAACCCTATCTTCACATCCAGCCCAGTGGTGGAGATGAAGATGCTTTGGAGGCGGCCCGAAAACATAGCAGTAATTTCGGAACCCAGGCTTGGGACACGCTCAGGCAGTATCTGGATGCGGGTGGCCATGTCAATTTCCAGCGACTCCTTCTCTTTATCCGCAACCTTCTGTTTGATTGTACAGAAGATTGTCTCCCGCCCCTGAAGTTACCTGATGAGGGGATTTATCACCCCAGTTGTGAGGGTGTACCTGAGCTGTCAGCCTACCTGCGAGAACGTGTGGATTCCAAACGGCCCACGGTCGGTCTCTGGTTCTATCAAACCTACTGGGTCAATAATAATCTGGCCTTTATTGATGCTCTGATTCACCGCATAGAAGCGCAGGGAGCTAATGTTATTCCGGTATTTCACCAGCGTTACAAGGATGTTGAACGCGGCAATCGGGGGGCAGACTATGTTGTCGAGCACTTTTTCATGGACAAGGGTGAACCACGTATCGATGTGCTGATCAGCCCGATGATGTTCAGCTTGACTTTGACGTCACCTGAGTATCGGCCATTATTGGATAAGCTGGGTGTGGTGTGCCTTCAGGCTCTGGTTTCCATGAATTCTTTTGCCGCCTGGCATGAATCAGAGCAGGGATTGGGGAGCATGGATGTCTGTTTTTCTGCGGCGCAACCCGAGTTTGACGGAAATATCATTACCGTACCGGTTGCTACCAGAGAGCAGCAAGCAGTTGACCCTATCACCGGTGCTCTTCTCACCAAATATGAACCGATTATCGAAAGGATCGATAAATTAGTAAAGCTGGCGTGCAACTGGGCGCGACTGCGTACCCTGGAGAACCATGAACGACGGGTCGCGATCATTTTTCACCATTATCCACCAAGAAATGACCGGATCGGCTGTGCCGCCGGGCTCGACAGTTTCTCCTCGGTCAAAAGATTGCTCGATCAGATGCAGCAGGAAGGTTACCAGCTTGAGCAATCCTATCTCTCCGGCGACGAACTTGCTGAAGAGCTGTTAAGTCGGATGACTGCCGACCAGCGCTGGTTGACCCCGGACAAAATGGCTGAGCGCACCGAAGCTGTTGCCGGGCCTGAAGAGTATTTGAAATGGAACCATGAGTTGCCGGAAAACATTCGCGGCAAGATGGTTGAAGACTGGGGAGAATCGCCGGGAGAGCTGTTCGTTCATGGTGACAAGCTTCTTTTTGCCGGGCTGACGAATGGAAATGTTTTTATCACCATCCAGCCTCCTCGGGGTTATTTCGAGAATATTGACAAGGCATACCATGACTTGTATTTGTCAACTCCTCACCACTATCTGGCCCAGTATCGTTGGATTCGCGATCTCTTCAAGGCCGACGTGGTCGTGCATGTCGGTAAACATGGCAGTCTTGAATGGTTGCCGGGCAAGGCGTTAGGGCTTTCTGAGAGCTGTTACCCTGATTTGGCGATCATGGAGCTTCCCAATATCTATCCATATATCATCAATGATCCGAGTGAGGGGACCCAGGCCAAGAGAAGAAGCTACGCCTGTATCATCGACCACCTGACACCGGCATTCACCAGTGCAGATCTGTATGAGGATCTGAGCCGGATTGAAAATCTCTTAAATGACTACCATGTTGCTCTCAGTGAAGATCCCGGCAAGGTCAAAATTCTCCAGCCGATGATCTGGGAGGCTGTGACAACAGCCCATCTTGATCAGGATCTTTCCCTCACCCGCGAAGAAGCACTTGACGATTTTTCCAGCTTTCTGGATCGCTTGCACGGTTATCTTCAGGAACTGGGTGAAACCATGATCGGTGATGGACTGCACACCTTGGGAGTTCCCCCCGAAGGAGAACGGCTTGAGGAGTTTGTTGTTCAACTTACCCGGCTGTCCAATGGGAGTGTGCCCTCTTTGCGTGAAACTGTCATTGCCGCCATGGGGTTTGACCTTGATGATCTTCTCGAAAACCGGGGGCGGCGTTGTCCTTCCTATGCTGGACAGACCGGCGGCCAAATCCTTGATCTGGCACATCGGCAGAGTTTGCTGATGGTCCAGCAGCTGGGTCGGAAGAACTGGGACCTGGAACGGGTTGAAGAGGTCGCGGCAGAACATCATCCCGCACATATCAAACAGCTTGCAGCGCCACTGACCTATATTGCCGGCACCCTGGTTCCCAATATCCGGAAAACGACACAGGAAATAACCGCAACATTGACGGCCATGTCCGGAAGCTTTGTCAAACCAGGGCCCTCCGGTGCCCCCAGTCGCGGTCAGGCGGAGATTTTGCCGACCGGTCGAAACTTCTATTCAGTGGACCCAAGTAAAATCCCGTCCCCGGCAGCCTGGGAGGTTGGTAAGCGGCTGGCCGAAGCACTTCTTGAACACTATCTAAAGGAAACAGGGAAATATCCGGACTCAATCGGAATCCTTGTGTTCGGTGGCCCGACCATGCGTACCCGAGGAGATGACATTGCTGAAATCTACTATCTGATGGGCTTGAGACCGGTCTGGCAAAAGGGCAGTGGACAGGTCAGTGGTCTGGAGGTCATCCCACTGCGTGAATTAGGACGCCCAAGGATGGATGTCGTTCCCAGGGTCAGTGGGTTTTTCCGTGATGCTTTTCCTAACTTGATGGAACAAATTGATGAAGCAGTGGCCATAGTCAGTGCTCTGAATGAGCCACCGGAAGCAAATTTTTTACGGCAGCATGTTTTGCTGGATATGGAAGACCTTCGCACCAGGGGGATGGACGAAGAGGAAGCACGAAGGGAGGCGACTTTCCGAGTTTTCAGTTGTCCGCCTGGAACCTATGGTGCGGGGGTCAGTGAGCTGGTGGAGTCAAAAAACTGGCAGACCCGTGAGGATCTGGGTAACAACTATATCCGTTACTCTGCTCATGCTTACGGTAAAGACAGCTATGGCAAGCAGCAACCGGTTGCCTTTCGTCGCCTGCTTTCGCGTATGGACGTTACCGTAAAGAACGAAGATTCCCGAGAGTACGACATGTTGTCCTGTACGGACTATTACAATTATTACGGTGGCCTGATTGCTGCCGCCGAAACGATGAGAGAGGGACCACCGCTGTCAATTATGGGAGACAGTGCTGATCCCCGGAGAGTCAAAATGCGGACAACGGCTGAGGAAGCCAAGCATGTTTTGCGCTCGCGTTTAGTCAACCCGAAATGGTTAGCGGGAATGCAGCGCCACGGCTACAAAGGGGCAGGAGATATCTCCCACATGATGGATGTGGTGCTCGGTTGGGATGCGACTGCCGGGGTGATTGATGATTGGATGTATCAGGCTGTTGCGGAAAGCTATGCACTTGAACCAGAGATGCGGGAATGGATGAAGAAGGTTAACCCTTATGCCCTGCAGAATATCATCGATAAATTATTAGAAGCGAGCAGTCGCGGCATGTGGCAGGCAGACAGGAAAACCGAAGAGGATTTACGTGATGTCTATCTGGAAATGGAAGGCGAAATCGAGGAGCGAACGGAATGAGTTTCGGCTTCCCGTTTGCCGCATTGATCGGTCAAGAAGAACTGCAACTCGGGTTGCTGCTGAATGCCGTGAACCCTGCTATCGGTGGAATCCTGATTCGGGGTGAAAAAGGGACCGCAAAGTCTACGGCGGTACGCGGGTTTGCCGATCTGCTGCCGGAAATTGATGTTATCAAAGGCTGCCGGTTTAGCTGTGATCCGGCCCGGGATGTCGATTGGTGTTACGAATGCCGACAGCGCAAGATGTACCCTGAATCCCTCTGTCGACCGATACGACTCATCAACCTTCCTCTCAATGTTTCGGAAGATCGTGTTGCCGGTGGTATCGATTTTCCCCGCACCATTCAGCATGGGAAGGCGATCTTGCAACCCGGACTGTTGGCATCAGCTAATCGGGGCATCCTCTATGTTGATGAGATCAACCTGCTGGATGACAATATTGTCGACATCGTTCTCGACGCGACAGGGACGGGATGGAACACTCTGGAAAGAGAGGGCCTCAGTCTCAGTCATCCCGCCCGCATTACCCTGATCGGCACGATGAACCCAGAAGAAGGAGAGTTGCGCCCCCAGTTGCTGGATCGATTCGGTTTTTGTGTCGAGATCAGCAGTTGTGAGGAGCTTGACCAGCGCGTGGAATTGCTCAGGCATCATCAGTCTTTTGAGTTATGTCCACAGAGTTTTCGTGCCCGTTTCGCAGCAGAAAGTCAGCGCTTGCGTCAACAAATCAGACAGGCTCGCGAACAGTTGCCGCTGGTACGAATGCCAACACATCTACAAAGCTTTATCGGAGAATTGTGTCTTTCGAATCAGGTCGCCGGGCACCGGGCTGATCTGGTGATGGAACAAGCCGCCCTGGCTTTAGCTGCTCTGGAGGGAGAGGCTGAGGTGAACGTGGAGCAGATCCGCCGAGTGGCGACAATGGTTCTCTCTCATCGCCAACGCGAAGCCCTTCCTCCCGCAACACCACCTCCCGCAACCAATCCGTCAGAGCAAGGGCGTTCCGAAGAAAACAACCACCCGTCGGAAGATGAGAGAACAGAACCTGCTGAAAACCAACCATCTACAGCAGGAGACACAACTTCGAATATTTCCGGACAGGAACAGGATTCGAAACAGACGGACAATAGCGACCCGATTTTGCCCCAGACACCGCAGGAAGAATCTCAACCAGACAAAGGCCCCTCTATCTCTGAGCAGGTTTTTGCTGTTGGGAATCCCTTTAAGGTAAAAAACATCAGCAGCACTCGTGACCGTAAGATCCGCCGAGGTTCTGGTCGCAGATCCCGGTCCAGGGTTTCACAGAAGCAGGGCCGTTACAGCAGGTCCGGCAGAAGAGGGGTCCCCGGTGATGTTGCGCTTGATGCCACTCTTCGGGCAGCTGCGCCTTTTCAACAGCAACGAAGTGGTGATCTGGCAATCAAACTTCAGCCGCAAGATCTTCGTTTCAAGCTTCGGGAAAAACGCCTCGGAAACCTTCTGCTGTTTATTGTCGACGCTTCCGGCTCGATGGGAGCACGTGGCCGGATGGCAGCTTCCAAGGGGGCTGTTATGTCGTTGCTCCTTGATGCTTACCAAAAACGTGACAAGGTTGCGATGATAACTTTTCGTCGAGATCAGGCGTTCGTCAATTTGCCGATTACCAGTTCGGTTGAGTTGGCGGGCAAACTCCTCAATGAGATGCCGGTAGGTGGTCGTACTCCGTTGTCTGCCGGCCTGATCAAAGGATATGAACAGGTTCGCAACTACCTCATCCGTGAGCCCGCTGGGCGACCGATCATTATCATCCTGACTGACGGCAAGGGGAATGTCAGTTTAGGAGCTGATAAACCGATAAACGAGATGCTTAAACTGGCAAAAAACATGAGCCGCTCTGAACAGGCCAAATATGTCGTAGTCGATACAGAGGATGAAGGTTTGGTGACTTTTGGACTCGCAGCTCGCCTGGCTACGGCTCTCGGCGCTGATTATTTTAAAATTAAAGATCTGCAGGCCGAAGAGTTGGTCCGCATTGCACAGGAGCGACAATGAAAAAACAACCCATCTTTCCATTTGCTGCAATCATTGGTCAGGAAAAAATGAAACTGGCCCTGATTCTGAACGTGATCAATCCTGGTCTCTCAGGCGTTCTCATCCGAGGAGAGAAAGGAACGGGCAAGTCGACTGCTGTGCGAGCCATGGCTGACATCATGCCGATGATTCAGGTGATAGAAGACTGTCCTTTTCAGCTCGACCCAGTGAATGAATACGAGGCTTATCAGGATATTTGTCAGAATCTTGGGCAGACGCTTCCGCAATCTCCTGAGTCTCTGGCGGTAACGGAGCGTAAGGTCAAGGTCGTTGAATTGCCGGTCGGTGCCTCCGAGGACCGGGTTGTTGGCTCCCTTGATCTTGAATCCGCCTTGAAGAAGGGGGAAAGTCGTATTGAACCGGGCCTGCTTGCACAAGCCCATCGTGGAATTCTCTACGTGGATGAGGTGAATTTACTCGATGACCATGTTGTCGATGTCCTGCTCGATTCCGCTGCCATGGGGGTTAACACCATTGAACGTGAGGGCATCAGCTTTACCCATCCCGCACGTTTCACTCTTGTTGGGACAATGAATCCGGAGGAGGGTGAGTTGCGGCCCCAGTTGCTGGATCGTTTCGGTCTTTGTGTTCATGTGCAGGGGATTGATCCTATTGATGAGCGGGTTGCGATAATGAAACAAAGAATTGCGTTTGATGAGGATGCTGTCGGTTTTGTTTCTCGCTGGGTTCATGAATCGGAACAGCTTGTAGAACGAATTATGGCTGCCAGGGATCTCTACCCAAAGGTGAAAGTCAGTCAATCTCTGCTCTATGAAGTTGCTAAAAGTTGTTTGGATGTGGGGGTTGATGGGCATCGGGGCGACATCGTTATCCTCAAGACAGCAAAAACTCTCGCGGCCTATGAGGGGCGTTGCGAAGTTCAGGCAACAGATGTCCGCTTGGCGGCGGAACTGGCGCTGCCTCATCGTGTCAGACGCCAGCCGTTAATGGATATCCCTGATTCTATAGCCGAGCTACGGCGTGAAAACAGCCCGGAGCCGCATTCAGTAAATTAATTTTCAGCCTGTCCACTTTGTATCAAATGGCGTAGTGAAGGATAAAATCATGCACATCGAAACCTACTATGACGGCATCAAGTTGTATCGAAAAAATAAAATCATTTATGCGCAATTTCTTGAACCTCACGCAGTCATTTCTACCTGCCGCCTTCTCGGTGGACTACGGCATGACCTGAAATATGTTTTCAATCACCAGAGTTGTGAACCTGCCGGAAATCATTGCAATCATGTTCTTCGTGATCAACAGCAGTATCAGAAGCTGATATGTGAGCCACACGGGTTGCCCCCAGAGCTGTCTGCGGGGATGGGGACCGCTGCGAATATGAATCATGCGGCATTTGTGCGGCAGAAATTTCGAGACCTTGAAGTGGTTGCCGTGGTCACTGGTGGAGTCGAGACCAACGCCGGTCGTGCAGGAGATCCGGCCACGGTGATGGAAACAGAAGACGGCTTTGAGCGCTTAACTCCGACCGGGAAGCCCCCTGTGCCCGGGACAATCAATATCATGCTTTTTATCAGTCAGCCTCTCACAAAGGCGGCTCTGACCCGGACTCTGGTGACAGCTACTGAGGCAAAAACAGCGGTCTTGCAAGAGTTGGCGGTCAATTCGCGTTACTCAGACGGTCTGGCCACCGGTACGGGAACCGATCAGATTGTTGTTGCGGCTCCTGATCGTGAAGGCTTTCGCCTGAGTTGGGCGGGGAAACACGGCAAACTGGGGGAATTGATCGGCTCGGCGGTGAAGGCCGCGATTAGAGAAACTCTTGGCAAGCAGAACAGCCTCACTGCTATGGGGCAGTGTTCGGCCAAGATCCATCTTGAACGATTCGGTTGTAACTCTGAGTCGATGCTGGCTGGAATCAGCCAATATCTCAATGTGGAGCAGGCAGAATTGCTGGGTCATAACATTTCGGGAATTACCCGCGACCCGGTGACTGTGGCTGCCGTGGCTGCCATGGCTCACCTGAAGGATAAGTTCAGCTGGGGGATTCTGCCACAGACCTGCTGGACTGAAATTATGACGGCCTCTGCGGCTTTATTGAGTTGTGCCGTCGGCGGACATTACGAGTGGATGGAGAAATATCGTCTCTGCCTGGGAGAGAGTGCCGGAGATCTGACCAATGATGGTTTTCTCGAACTCTGCTGGCAGGCCATCGCTCTGGGATTTTCAGATAAATGGTTATCTTCACAGGATGATAAGCAAGAAGAAACCTCGTGAAACGTCTTCTTAATTTCTCCACCCACTCATGTGATCTGGAGTTGTTCGAGAACGACTGGAGCCGAGCTGCAGCCTTTTTGGATGAATGGGGATTTGATGCATTTGAGCTTTACCCGGTCGCTGAATACGATTTCATGCAGATTCCTCCTGAACTGATACAGGGTTTACATCTACGCTTTTTTGTTATCCTCCGCCAACTTTGGCAAGGAGATACTCGGCAGCTGCTTGAGATATTCGGTAGTCAGGAAACAGTAAAACGTTTCTATGGCGGGTTCGACCGGCAGTGCATTGTTGATGTTTACACGCGACAGCTTGAATTAGCAGAACAGCTTGGCTGTCACTATGTGGTTTTTCACCCGGTCCACTGTGAGCTGCAATATGTTTTTGATTGGAAATTCCCCTGGCACTGGCGGGAGACACTGGATCTTTGTAGCGAGATTCTTAATGAATCGCTGGCTCGTAGCCGATTCAGCGGCTGGTTGCTATTTGAGAACCTCTGGTGGCCAGGCAGCTTTCGACTGGAAGATCGGGAAGAATATGATTATTTGCGGGAGCGGGTCAACTACCAACGCTGTGGCATTGTTCTCGATACCGGTCATCTGCTGAACAGTGCCGGTGGGGTGGATAACGAAGCTGATGCCATCAGGCATTTGCTGACGCGGGTCAAAGATTTAGGTTCCCTGCGCCGAGAAATCAGGGCGGTTCATCTGAACTGTAACCTGAGTAGAGCTTATATACAGAAAAGCAGAGCGAATCCGCCGCTGCTCACGGGGGATTTCTGGGCGAAGTTGCAGACCGCAAGAGCACATGTTTCAAAGATAGACTCCCACGAACCGTTTAATGATCCGGAGATAGGAAAGCTTTTTGACCTGATCGAGCCTGAACAGGTGGTTTTCGAATTTACCTTTCGTGGGATGTCTCAGTGGCAGTCTAAAATCGGCCGTCAAAAACAGGCCTTGGAGAAATATTTATGGCGCTAAAGAAAACGTACAGTTGGAAGATGCTTGTTTTTGGCCTGACAATGCTTCTTTTTTGCCCTCTTTCATGGGAATGCTCTGCCGCCTTCACAGAAAAAATTACCGTGCGTTACAGTCACGGCTTTTCTGTGGAATACCGAGATAATGTCACCCTGATCAAGGTAACAAACCCCTGGCCCGGAGCAAGCACCAGCTTTCAGTATTTGCTCAAGCCACGAGGGATGGTCACTCCGGGCGGATATGAGGGTTATCAGATAATTGAGACGCCTGTGGAAAGTATGGTCGCACTCTCCTCGACTCAGCTGGCATTTATCGATCAACTCGGGCTCGTTGACCGACTGGTGGGCTTCAGTGATCCTGCTCGGGCACATACCTCTTCGGTGCGTGCAGCAGCCCGGCAGGGACGACTCAGGGCCGTAGGACAAAATTCCACACTGCAGATCGAGACTGTTCTTGATTTAAGCCCAGAGGTGATCTTTACCTATGGAACCGGCAGCTTTCGAGATGCATACCCTAAACTGCTTGAAGCAGGGCTTAAGGTTGGAATGATCGGGGAATATATGGAGTCGACTCCATTGGGGCGGGCGGAGTGGATCAAGTTCGTCGCCCTGTTTTTCAACCGGGAGCAGGAAGCCGAAAAGATTTTCTCTCAGATAGAAACGCGCTATCTGCAACTTGCCGCCCTGACACGGGAGTTAACAGAAAGACCGACGGTCATTACCAATACGCCCTATGGCGGACATTGGAGCATTGCCGGTGGCAACAGTTTTACCAGCCACTTTATTCAGGATGCCGGCGCAACCTATGTCTGGCGGGAGACGGGTGATACCGGCAGCATTCCGATGGATATCGAGCTGGTCTATGATCGGGGGCTTTCGGCAGATTTCTGGATAAACACTGGTATCTGGACCTCCTTGTCTCAAGCGACACACAGCGATCCACGTTTTTCCGCTTTTAAGAGCCTGCAGACCGCCAAGTTGTTTAATAACAACAAGCGGGTTAATGCTGCTGGCGGCAATGATTTTTGGGAGTCGGGAATGGTGCAGCCGGATGTGATATTAGCCGATCTGATTCACATCTTTCATCCGGAATTGCTGCCAGATCATGATCTTTTCTATTACAGGCAGCTGAAATGACAAAAATCCGTGTTTTGGTTCCGCTGCTACTCATCGTTCTTGGTCTTGCCTTTATCCTCGACCTGGCGACCGGTACGGTCACGATACCGCCAGGCCAGGTTCTGACTATTTTGTTGGGCAATGATCCGCAACGGATGAGCTGGACGAATATTATCATGCTCTTCAGGCTGCCGAAGGCGATTGCTGCCTTGGCGGCAGGCGCATCTCTGGCCGTCAGCGGCCTGATGATGCAGACATTATTTCGCAATCCTCTAGCCGGGCCTTCGGTGTTAGGCATCAGTTCAGGGGCCAGCCTGGGGGTTGCTCTCGTCGTTTTGGGAACGGCAGTAAGCCATCGGGGTTCCAGGCTGATTGAAGGGCTGGGAGTCGGAGGAAACCTGACTCTGGTTCTGGCTGCGGCTTTCGGTGCCCTGCTGGTGTTGGCAGCCATTCTGATTGCCGCTCGGTGGGTCGATAATGTGATGACCCTGCTCATTATTGGACTACTCGGTGGCTTTGCACTGAACAGCGTTGTTAGTGTCTTGATTCACTTCAGTCGTCCGGAACTGATTCAAGCTTATCTTGCCTGGTCGTTCGGAAGCTTCAGTAATGTTACCTGGCGGGAAATGTGGGTCTTTCTACCCATCTGTATGTTGACCTGTGGCTTGAGTATGCTGGTGGGCAAGCCCCTCAACGGTTTGCTGCTTGGTGAAACCTATGCTCGCAGTATGGGGCTGAGCTATCTGCCTGTGCGGCTTGTGGTGATTGCTCTGGCTGCGGTTCTCGTGGGATCGGTAGTCGCCTACTGTGGACCGGTGTCGTTTGTCGGTATCGCAGTGCCACACCTGGCGAGGGTTGCCGCTGCGACGTCCGACCATCGGATTCTGTTGCCGGTGACAGCTCTGCTGGGGAGTATCGTTGCCATTGCCGCCGATATTTTGGCGCAGTTGCCGGGCTATAGTGCTGTTCTACCACTTAATGCTGTCACAGCATTGATTGGCAGCCCGGTAATTATCTGGTTCATTATTCGCCGTCAAAAATTGCAACGAGGCTTTTTCTGATGCTGCGACCAGATGTTAAATATCTGATTCTGGCAATAACCAGTCGCTGCAATCTTCGCTGCCGATACTGTTATATGAGTGCAGAGGAGAGCGGACAAGATATGTCTGACCAGATACTGGATAAGGCCCTGGATTTTGCCGACCAGGGACAGTCCTGCCATGTTCAGGTAACGGGCGGTGAGCCTGCGTTGCTTCCGGATAAACTGGTTCATATCGGTGAACGTTGTAGCCGCATGTCGCACAGACCGACCCTGGCGGTCCAGACAAATGGGACAATGTTGACCAAAGAGTTGGTACAGGCTTTCAAAACCCATGATTTTCAAATCGGGGTGAGTCTTGATGGTTCGCCAAAGGTACACGACTACCAACGGGGATCAGCTGATGAGACCCTCCGAGGATTAAAGATTCTGGAAGAGTATGCTGTTCCTTTTCAGGTGACGACGGTAGTAACTCGGCACAATGTTGCCGATCTTGGCCGACTCGCGTTGTTGTTGGCGGGGCTCAGAAACTGTCAGGGGCTTGGCCTGGATCTGCTGGTCTCCAAGGGCAGAGCTGAAACTCAATCTGTCCAGCCCGCATCTGCAGCACAGCTTCGACAGGGGATATCCCAACTCTCTGAAGCGTTGACGATGATTAATAATTCCCGCCGTCAGCCTCTCAGGTTGCGAGAGCAAAGCCTGCTGTCAAGGTCCGGTTGTTCCCCTCATTTCTGTCGGGCCGCAACTGGACAGAGTTTGGCGGTTCACCCTGACGGTCGCCTTTATCCTTGCGGCCAGACGATGGGAGACCCTGTTTTTTCCTGCGGAACGGTCGAAGAGCCGAAGACGCTGCTCAGTAAACCGCTGAGCTCCTCACGTTTGCAGCATGGTGCTTGTGCGGATTGTCAACTCAAGGACTGTTGTCCTGATGATTGCCCTGGACGCCTGCATTACAACACCGAAAACAAAGAATTGGCCTGTGTGCTGTACCAGAGCCTTAACGAGCGGGTTGTGTAAAGAGATGTTGAAGCTAAGCCTGGTTCAGGCGGACATTGATGTTGATTTACTTTTTAAAGCGAAAACAGACCCATTCTTTTGAGTAGATGGATGATACATCGCGAGTTAAAGAGGGATTCATGAAGGTTTATGAGATTATTCTCAGTGGCGGCCCGGTTATGTGGCCGCTATTGGTGTGTTCGATTGTTGTCATGACCATAATTGGTGAGCGAATGTTGTTCTGGATGCAGATCAGGCGGAAACGAAACCGTAATCTTATGGATGAAGTTCTGCATCTAGCAGAGTCCAGAGATTGGCCTCGGATAAAAGAGAAGACGCTCGGATCTGAAGATTTTGTCATTCGGGTATTAAATGTCGGCATTCTGCATCGTGATTACGATATGAGCAAGGCAATGGAAGCCGAAGCTCAGCAGATGGTGAACCGGATGTCACAGTTTATGAGCGTGCTTGATACCATGATTACCGTAGCACCACTGCTGGGGATCTTCGGCACAGTGCTCGGGATCATTTCATCATTCGAAGTGCTCGGAAACAGTGGAATCGCTGATCCCAAGCTCGTTACCGGAGGGATCGCTCAAGCGCTTCTGACGACAGCAGCAGGTCTGGGAATCTCCATTATTTCTGTCTTTCCCTATAATTATTTCAAGAGCCGGATTGAGCATGCCATCCATGTTATGGAGAAGTATGCGACCAGCCTTGAGGTTGTTTATAAAAAATCAGCTTCGAGTCCAGAGTATGAAGCTTAATCGTCGCAGACCATCCCCGCCTCGCATCGAGATGCTGCCGCTGATTGATATTGTTTTTCTGCTGCTGGTGTTTTTTATCTATGCCATGCTTTCTATGGCGGTTCACCGTGGTCAGCGAGTCGATTTGCCCGGTTCCGCCAGTGCTGTTCTGGAAACGCAACAGGTAATTGCTCTCACCATTCAGTCTACTGGTCAGAATATACAATTGTTCGTTGACGAAGAGCCGATTGCGTTAGCGGCGTTGGCGGCAGAATTGAGGGTGCGTGAGGGGGACAGTACGGCGGGAGTTGAGTCGGAAATACAAGTCTTTGCCGACAAAACAGTCTCTTATCAACAACTGTTCAAGGTGCTGGATGCCATAAAGCAAGCCGGGTTGACACGGATTTCCCTACAGGCAAACGCCGAGACGGAGACACCATGAACAGGGTGGAATCCCGGTTGTTGTGCGCCGGTTTTCTGACGCTGCTGTTGCACGCCAGCGGTCTTTTGCTGCCGTTATTCCCCGGACAAAACATTCTACCAACCCCCCTGCCGGTGCAGAGCATCAGTGTCTCTCTGCAGATGATAAAGGGCAGGGTCAAGCCAACGTTTGAAACGGAGCAGGTAAAGACTTCACCACCTCTGAAAAAGAGGGTTGAGGCAGCAACAAAAGAGGTGAAAGCATCTCAACGGCCTTCCGAACAGAAATCGCCGGAACAGCAGAAGATTCAAGAACCACCGACAATAGCGACCGATGAGAAGCAGGTCGTTGAAGAACCAGAGAGGTTGCCTCCGCCAGTTGAGGAGTTGGAAGTGCCCTCGAAAGATCGGATCAGTCGCGAAGTAGTTGCATCCTCAGTCCGCTCAAGTTCGGAAAATGACAACGCCCAGGTTATGCAAAAGGCAACGCCCCTCTACAGAATTAATCCGCCGCCCAAATACCCTCGCCTGGCTCGTCGCCGGGGGCTTGAGGGACAGGTCCTCATCAACGTCCTGGTTGATACTTCCGGGCGCGTTGTTGAGTTGGAAACTCTTTCATCCTGTGGCCACTCTATTTTGGATCGGGCCGCGTTGGATGCTGTGCGACGCTGGCATTTTATTCCCGGGAATATTGATGGAAAAAAACAGCAAATGTGGGTCAAGGTTCCGGTACGTTTTCAGTTACAGACAGAGGAAGGATCATAAACAAGTCTTCCTTTGAGGCCTGACGATAAATGATTAGCTCCTGAAATCCCTGTAGATAAACAAACGAGATGGAGATCAATATGACACATTCAACGATTGAAAATAAACAGCCGGCCATTGTCATTGCCTCTTTCGGCACGACCTATCCAGGCGCTGTTGACTCATTATTGGCAATTATGCATGATTTTGAAGTGGCTCACCCAGAAAATCCGGTACGGATGGCCTTTACCTCGAATATTATCCGTAAAAAATGGCACATGCGGGCTGAGAATAATGAGTTTTGCCGCAGTCATCCCCACGTTCCTAGATTTTTTTACCGAATCAAAAATCTGCTTGGTACCCTTGCTGATCTTCAGGATCAGGGGCATAAGACTATTGTTGTACAGCCGACTCATCTAACGCATGGTGAAGAATTTGAAGATGTTAAAGCGTATCACTAGTGTCCGGTTAAAAAACGAACAAATCCAACTGGTTAGAGTTTAGCGGCTCTGGTTCTTGTTGTAGCGCATCCGTAACTATCTGTTTTATAAGCCTTTGCTCGAAAAGGTTGACTTCTAAAATGTGTAGAAAAGTGTGGAGACTAACTTCTGAAATATCCAGTTTTTTCTTGGTGATTGCAATCAGCAGGTAGGTGCTGATGGCGATCCAAACTTGGGTCTTCACGGCATTGGCCGAGTTTCCATAGAAGGACTTGATCTTCAGATGCTGCTTGATCCATTTGAAAAACAGCTCGATCTGCCAACGTTTTCGATAAATCTCGGCAATGACTATGGCTGGCAATTTGAAATGATTGGTCAGGAAAATAAAGCGTTTGTTTAGCTTTAAATCGACAAAACTGATTCTTCGCAACTGTTCTGGGTAAAGGTCGGTACTCTTCACTCCCGTTAGTCGAATCAATTGGTCGCTGCGTACGCCAGCCTTTTTGTCTGAGGGACGGTAGGTCTTGACCCTGCGGTATGCGAGGTTCTTTTTGGCACGAATGACGAAGAAGGCGGGGATCTGATGAATCCGGTAGAGTCGTTCGAAGTCGTTGTAGGCACGATCCATCGTCAAGATTGATCCTGGTTCCAGTGGGATCCAGTCCAACGCCAGAACGTCGTGGACCTTGGCTGGCGTCAGGGCTATGAAACTGGGGATGGAACCACGAAGATCGAGCAGGGTATGTGCTTTTATCCCTGCCTTGGTTTTTCGAAAGTGAGCCCAAGGAAAGACCGATAGACAAAGATCGGTGGTGGTTGAATCGAGTGCGAAAACAGCTTGATCGAGATCCAAAGTAAAGGGATCTTCTCTGTAAAGATGGCGGGCTTGATCGATCAGATGTATTCCGAAATCCTGATAGATCAGAAAGCTCCGGTTGTTGTTGGCATCGGAGAGTGTTGACCGTGATATTTTTCCGCGGAAGCCCATGCGATAAAGCTTGTCGCGATGGGAACGAAGACATGCTTCGATGTCTCGCAGACCATCCCGCCCGGTGAGTTGGGCGAAGGCCATTGCAAGGTATTGATCCCAACAACTGAAGTTGCGAATTCTGAGATTCCCGCGATATCGGTCGACACATTTGTTGAATTCGTAACGGGAAATGAGTTGGAACAATTGAGCAAAAACAGTTTTGTTGGCCATGAGTATCCTCGGCAAATATAATTTGCCGGATACTGTACGTCATACTCCGAGATGGTGTGATGAAATAGAAAAATCGCATAAAGTAACTTTTTTCTTTTGAATAC
>JAMONP010000087.1 GCA_027065695.1 Desulfuromonadales bacterium
GTGTTGAGCATCTTTCTCATAGATCCTCTCCCAACATCCGGTTCATGTAGCGACTGACGGATCGAGATTTGCCACAGCTTTTCGGCAAACACAAGCTGAGTAATGAACAAGCGTCACACTTTTTGTCGTACACGGCCTGAGGCGTCTTACCACCTATTATCATCTGATGGGTTTTGTCGATGATTTCCTTTGTCAAAGCTCTGAGTTCGGCATCCAAGAAGATCTCTTTTCTGCGCCGTTGTTTACCATAGAACAATGCCCCGCTATCAATCTGCACATCCAGCATCTCTTCCAGGCAGAGTGCCTGTGCGCAAAGCTGCACCTCGTCGCAGCGGTCTTTCTTGGGCTTGCCACGTTTGTATTCGACGGGATATATCAGACCATCAGCATGGAACTCCACGACATCGGCCTGTCCACTCAAGCCTAGTTGCCGCGAACAGATTGGCAGGGTGCGTACCACCCGGATACCCTTTTGTTGACTTGCTTGCCCACTGTCGGCTCGTTCGTGCAACACCTTGCCTTCTGCCGTGTAGCGGTTTTCGGCCCATTGCTGCTCCAAGTGGACTAACGCACACCGCCTCGGGCAGTAAACAAAATGAGTAAGTGCCGAAATTGGTATAAAATCAGATTCAGGAAACATAAAAACCTTTTGTATTCAACAGGTCTAAATAATTGTGCCTTTGAACTGCTCATTTTCCAAAACAGGTAAAACACCAGCCATGTATCCTAAAAAATCATTGTAGGGATAAATCCATTCATAAATCCCATTTCTAATCTCCTGAATCCCAAGTTTTTCAAGTTGATACCCCCAGATCTGTACCGATTTTTTTTGCAGTTCACGCCAATCTACATCTTCAAAGTTTTCAAGTTTTTTTATGATGTCTTCATCGATAACTGTCACTCTGGTATCCGAGTTAATAACACAAAAATCTTTTTCAACTAGCGGGAAACGATTATTGATTTCCTGCTTTTGTAAATCTTCACAAACATTACCAGTTAACCTAATTTCTCGTTTTAATGCTGCGGTACATAATTCCGGTGTAATTTGGCAGCCCTTTTGACAATAATTGAGAAGGATGCTTGCCGCCTCTTTCAGCCCAGGGTGCTGTTTTAACAACCCAGTACTTGCAAGCCTGATAGACCAAACTTCAGCGTCTTCATTTCCACCATGCCTGTTAACCCTTCCCGCAAGTTGGAGCAATGAAACCAAGGAACCAATTTCCCGAATGCCTGTCCGGAATGAAAGATCCACTCCAGCTTCAACGCATGATGTTGCAACAAGTGTCCAGCAAGTATCTGAATGATCAGCTAATCTTTTTTTGATTCGATTCAGCGCAGCATCCCGATCCTGGGGTGTCAGTGCCGTAGACAGGTGTTCAATATTCTTTCTTCCAGATTTATCTGCACATGCCTGAGCAACAACAGCAGCACTTTGAACTGTATTAAGGATGACAATGCGAGGCCCAGGTACCGTGTATAGCCATGCAATAAGTTCATCAATATCTAAAAGATTCTCTTTGTAGCGATACGTAATGCGAGCAGTTTCAAAGGCCATCAATTTTTTTCGGAAATTATCATTTATAACCTCAGGAACATCAGGGCAATCTTTATCAATTTCAGGTATTTTCCAGAAACGATTTAATGATCCTGAGGCAAGGACCCAATAACACTGCCATTCGTCAGCAAAAACTTTCATCCAATGCCACGCCAACGGGAGCAGTTTCGCTGGCAGGGCAGCGTGAGACTCATCAACAAAAATGGCACTTCCTGGGAGATTGTGTAATCTGCGAAGAGTGGACGGAGTATTAGATGCGAGGGTTTCAAAAAAAGCTACCGCAGTTGTTACGACTATTGGAGCTTTCCATAATGCGGTCAGATGCCGACTACTGATATCTTGAAAATCGGCTCGATGATGGAGCTCTGCAACAACTTCTTCTGCATTTTCTCCTGGTAGAATAAGGGCTTTACGATAGGTCTCCACCGATTGCGAAATTATATTGGTGAAGGGCAAAACCACAATGATCCGTCGCAACCCCCGGTTCTTGGCTTGCGAGAGTAAGTGTGCCATTACGGCGGTTGTCTTTCCTGTTCCCACAGGGCTATCACAAGAGGATATTCCTGCGTGAATATTTGAGGTCTTGCAAATCTCATACATCTGAGATCGCAGACATGATCTTTCATCTTCATCATTTCTAAGCTTGCTGACATAATCATCGAGAGCTAATAATCGTTCTGCAGGGTTCAATTTTACGGCTTTTTTGTCCTTCGGATAATTTCCGTAATTTATCGCCGTATCGGTATGGTCTCCATCCACAAGACAGGAAAGTGCGAGTCTGAAAAATACCGCACTGTTCCCTTTTAACCCCTCAACTAAACCTTTACCTGGTGGCAACCCCTTAACCGTTTCAATATGTTTGGTCAATAATTCTGGAAGCGTTGCATCAACATGATCCAGAACAGATTCATCCTGATTCAAAACAGACTCATCCCTGAACTGGTGCTTTTCTGCACGGGTACTCTCCACTATAAAATCTGACAAACCGATATGATGTGCCCGAACCAAAGCCGCACTCAATGGCATCGTCTTTTTAAGGAGATGTGCTGTGCCAGCGTCGGTGTGCTGAACAGGGAGAGTTTTCGCTTTTTGCTCGCCAGAAAGAACGCGTTGGTTCTCTTTATCCAGCTTGCCTAGATCATGATATTCCGCAGCAGAATGAACGACCCACCTAAAAAATAATCTATCCAATTTCGAGAAAGATGCTGCCTCAATTGAGGCAGCATCTGCACCTTGCACAACACCATGAACATGACCAGCGTAGCTTTGAGCTGGTACATCCTTTTTCTTGTCAGCACTGTGCGCAAATAACATCAGATATTATCCATAAGGTCTACACAGCTATCCAAGCGATCAAGAAGATCCTGTGGTAAGCGTGCCGATTTATCCTCATAGTCATTCCACGATGTTGACGACGCCAACGGATCATCACCTGTTCTTTTTGGAGTCAAGGCATCGATCAGCAAATAATCGGGGCAACTGCCAAGTGCATTTTTGTGTTCCATGAACCACGCATGACGAATTCGCACATCAGGTCTGATTGCCGACCGCGTATGGTCGTATGCATATGGGATAAGTGCCTTAAGCAGGTCCACATCTTGTGTTGTACAACCAGACTTGTGCGCGCTGCTTGGGTTGATATAAAACGGCATGCAGTATACGCCATGCTCTACAACCCGATATGCGAGGGGGGCCATCCCCTGACTCTTGCCTTCTTGTACTCCCGATTTATTAGTGTTGGTATGACGTACTATTTGAACTGGAGCAAGTGATAACCCCATCGTAAATTGGGCAACCCCGGTTTTGATATAGCCCTTATTCCCACCGGACTCGAGAAAGGTATTTCCGAAAAGTCGTGCATCCCAATATTTTTTTACGAATGTACTGTTCAAAAATGTGTTCTGATCAAAACCACTTATATCATCAGACATCTCTGAAGAAATCTGACCACGGTCGCGCCCACGAGATTCCAAAATGCAGAAATGTTCTTTGTCGATACTGAGTTTTCCACTCAATGCGGAGAAAACTGGTCCATCATAATCTTCGACCAAGTCCCTTAGTTTCCGTTTAAACGAAACGGGAGAGATTTCTCCCAAACCATTTGGTCTCTGCCGGGGGTCGCTTTCTCTGTCGGGATCACCATTCGGATTGGAACTGACAACCTCAAGAATTAACAAACCCGTCGCGCGCTTAATTTTGTTGCTCATACTCAATTCCCCTTTTTTGAATTTATTATTTTTTATTAGAAGCAAGATAACCGAGCAGTAACTGTGCTCGCTCCGCATCGTTAAATCTATTCGGCAAAGACATTTCAGCAAGCTGAGCAGCCACCTCTCCATACTGTCCAATAAAATACCCAGCTAATTTGCCATTTTCCTTTCCCCTGAATGTTTGTGCCCAGCCGTAGTATGGTTTTAATCTCAAAGCCAACTGTGAAAGCGCCTGAATAGGGTTATCTAATGCTGCCGACATCAGTGCATTACCAACCAATTGAGGAGGCAACTCATCACGAACCTCCTTACAATAAAGAGCGTGAAGCTCATCAGCCAGTTTCATCATGCGCCCAACAAGAAATGGAACTTTTCCCATATAAACCTCCGTTTTTATTCCAAGTTTATAAAGCAGTAACCCTAAAATTGACGGTAATAAAAGCTTATGCTTATCGTATCCCTTAGCTTTAATAGCAATAATTTCGTTACGGTTAATTGAGGCACCCAACGATAAAAATAGCCCCTTGCTATTTCGGATAAGGACGGTGAAAAGTTGGGAGATAAATCGTTCTGCCTGCTCATCAAGTAGCAGTTCGATTCCTTTGGTGTAAGCAACAACTGGTGTTTCACACTCGGTCGATCCATCTAGCTTCCAAACACGGTTAAAACACGATGCTATCTGGAGTGGATATGGCACTTGTGGTTCTGCAACACTCCACTCCCCTTTTTTGTCTCCCCAAACACGGAACTTTATATTCGGTAAATTTGCACAACCATCCGCCCACTCACTGGCGGCATCGGCAAGCCGCTGTGCCGTATAGTTGCGATGAAAAACAACTTTGGTGCGTGCTTTATCCATTTTTTTCAGAGAAAAGACGCGTAACTCGATTCCCTTAAGATCCTGCGTTATATTTTCCCGAAGTTTTTCAATCACGCTATGTGCGGCATTCGTAAAGCGATATCCAGAATCAAAATTCTCTTGCGCACCTAAACACGCAGCCAGGTTGAGAGAAATTCCAGGTAACTGTGCAGGGTATGCAAAAATAAGTTCTTTGGTATCTGCCCGTCCCCAAGTATCACCTTCATGGGAAGAATCACCCAACCATTCAAGAGCTCCCTTTGCACGCTTCCTGCTCTCACTGCCAATCGGAAAAGATTTTGAGTCAATGGTTTTATAACGTTGTTGACAAGGTGATTCACTATTCATTGCACGTAACTTCACTTCAGCAACATAAGGAAGTTTCACCCCTGGCAACTTTTCATTACTGCCATCTACAGTGGAATTGAACGCGTCAAAAACAACTTCCGAGGTGATTGTCTTTTCCTTCTTTACGATTAATTGTTCATTAATCATTTCGATGGTACTTTGACTGGCAACAGGATATTCATCCCAATCTGGAATATCCAAAAAAACTGATAGAGTACCCCTGTCTTTATCTGGCGTTTGCTTTATGCTTCCATCATGTAATAGAAAAGACAGTGCTAAAGTAGCATTTTCGGAACTCTCAATTAGCTCCCACAAATAGTTTTCCAGTACTCGCCTAAATGATTTTCCATAAACACAATTCAGTAATGAACTGTCTTTGTCTAAAACTGGATAACGTAAAACCCGTTCAATCAATTTATCGACCACATGACAGCTTTCACGATTGTGACCAGCTATGAGTCGAGAGAGCTTTTCAGGTACTTCACCGAGGCATCGACTTAATTTTTTCTTAATTTTTTCATCCCAATTATCATTCCGTTCAGCACACCAACTTTTGAGAAGATCAACGTCAATACTTTGTTTGCCATCACGCCAAGCTTTCAACCGTTTTTTTGCAGTTTTCTGTTCTTCGATACTTTCATCAAAAGCAATTCGATATAACGGTTGAATATTGAGCCCAGGAAACGAGCTGCCATTGCTTGGCTCCCATTTTTTTAAAAAGGGGACAATCTCATGGTTAATTGCATCAATTCCTTCTACACTGCCATCATCTGCAATAAAAATGCGATAACAGGGCTTTTTTGTTGTAGCTTTAGGCAGCTCTTTCAACTTTGGATCCCACTCTTTTGGAGCGATACCAGCAGTGTCCAGCGCATCAGCTAATTGACATAATTCATTCAGCATAAAGTCACCTGCTTTCGTAGAAACATCAGGGTTCCATTTTGAATAGCCACGTTCTGATCAAAGGAAAAAGCTACGTCTGATGCGTACCCTTCGGGGAAAACCTCCCGAAGCATCGATGGGATAACGGTATTGAGATTGATCTGAACGATTGTTGAATCACGAAACTCGCCAAAATACGCAGGTGCAAATTCCTTCCAGCCTAAAAAGGGAACAGAAAAACACTGCCCTCTCTTAAGTCTCCTTTCAAACATAGCCTGATATGCATGACCGGGTGCAGTGGTTTTTTGATCCCATCTTTTAGCAGACAGCGGCATATCTTTTTGAATGCTTTTGGGGGCAGGTGAAACTTCTGCATACAGGCGATAACAGACATCAAGCAAAACTGTCGCAAGGAACTGAAAACCACCACCCGTTTTAACAACACCTGACTTTCGAAGTGGCCCACCATAGTTTGTCTGATAGTTGTGATATTGAAGCGGAGTACATATTTCAACTTTTGTTGGATTTATCTGTACTGCGGGCCCCCATAAAATAGATTCGAAAATCCCTTTTACGGCTGAATAGGTTGGTGCCGGATAGCTGACAGGACAATCCCCCGTGTCAGGACGTGTCCACATGGCAGTAGCTCCGGAAATTTCAATTTGTACGTTATAGCTCTTACCCATTAATACCCCCTTTTCTCTAGTCGTTTCTGTTTCTCAGATATATCCAGAAAATTTCCCTCTGAAACAACCTTACGCCCCGATTCTTCTTCCAGTTTTTCACGCGCATTCCCAGCAATAGTCCCTCCCTTGTTCGAGGCAGTGTGATTCTCATCAAAACCCTGTGCATCCTGACTTCTCGCAATCTCGGTTGTGGCTGCCTCACCCAGCATCGAAAAGATCAACTCCAGATCAGTCATGTGATCTCGTAGATTCTCACGCTGCAAACCTTTCATTTGTTTGTATTCGGATGGAGTCACACCGAAAGCAGCTTTCGATATTTCAGCGGTGAGGATAGCGTACTCGCGATGACCACCAACATCACGGTTTTTCCATTCGTCGGTCAATTCGGCACGGATAGCGATGCCACGCATCCGTTTTTCGATCCAGTCATCAGAATATCCTTTGGCACGATAGAGTTCACGGGTACGCCGGGTTGCCAGTTCTGGGTCCTCGATCTCCTGCACCCGCTCGTAACCGACCTTGGCCAGCCAACGCTTGAATGGTTCGGCTTTGGGGGAAGGAATCGACTGGATGATGCGAAAGATACCTTCGGTGTTTGCGCAATCGGTCAGATACTTTTTGCCATCGCTTGATTCTAGTTTCAGTTGTCGACAAAATGTCGACAACTCAGTTCCACTGGCATCTTTCTCCCGTTTTTTCATGCGATACCAGTAGTCACGGGGTTTGCCGCTGTCTGTCAGTGCCGCAATGACATCAACAACGGCAAAAAACCAAACATCTTCAATGAGAATGCGTCTGATCTCCTTGTCCTGGAAAACCACCAATTTTTCATCCATGTTTACCTCCCTCCTAACATTAGAATACCGTCATGCTCTCTTGCATGAGCCATTTCCATTACGACCATCTCATCGATCATCACCCAACCTCCAGCCCCACGCCAACTTTCAGCATTCCCCAAACCACAGCCTGTGGGGCACTCTCCAGCACCTCACCCCGTAGCTTTGCGTCTTGTCGCAACAAGCGGCTGAGATGTCGATTATCACTGCGCGGCACATATCCAAGTTTACGCCCCTGCCATTCGATACGCACCGCATAGTAGTCGTGCTGATTGTCAGATTCCGCAACCAAATCCAGAAGCACCCCTGGTTGCAGTCGATTTATCAACTGCGGCCCATCATAATACTGGAACCCTGCAACCATAAAGCGGTTCAAGCGGTATCGTCGCGACTTAACTCCGGCGAAAACCGGCCCACTGAGGGTGACAGGCAACAGCAATAAAGCCTTTTTAAGAAGCAAGCGTCGGTTCATGAACATGTTTTCTCCTTTTCATAGAAGTGCGCATGTTTATTGGTAACTACTTCGCGTGTCACAATAAGTCACACAGCATTTAACAAGACCTGCCAAGTCTTGCAATTCACACAAAAAAACGCATTGCGGTCACTTGGCCGTCAATGCGTTACAGCAGATCTCATATTCCACCCCCATGGAAAATCTACAAATGAATATTAATCAAAATTACTGGTTTTATTGCTGTATGTTCGAACACTCCTGGATCAATTAAATAGTTGCTACGACAGCATAGGCTTGTTGGTTCCAACAGGCAAGGTATATGGCAAACTCTTGTTGAATAAATACCTGCAGGTTACGAACTTTAAATCCCCCTCAATCCCCCTTTGCTAAAGGGGGGGGAGGGGGGATTTAAAACGACCCTTCAAACAACCACCGCTTCGCTTCGTCGACATCGAGAAACAACATGCCATTGGGCATGCCACGATTCAGGAGAACTGTTTCTGGGAATTTAATCTTGCCGGTCAGGCTTTTTTCAAAAAACAGGTTTTCAATACAAGAGTACTTTTGCCATCACGACATTCGATCTCTCCAGCTTTAGAAGTGAGGCGTATCTTCTTAAAAACTTTACCTCTTTTGAGAGTCGATGAAGAACCTTTCACTCTCAGGTCTTTGATAACCTGAACCGAACACCCGTCATTAAGCGTGGTACCGTTACTATCTTTTGTATCCATGTGGAGGCTCCTATTACAACACTGATAATAATTGTAAATGCCTGAATTGAAGTGTCAAACAAACTATTGCTTTAGTGACTGACAATGCAACGCCCGACCACAGCCATGCAAAACTTTATCATTGAGAATAACCTCAACTTTACTCTCAAACTCTTCACCACTCATCGAATCGCGGCATGATTCGCCCGAGATAGTCAGAGTCATCACCTGTCCTCCCTGGATAACTTTGTATTGCGTCATTCTGGCGGCTCTGTCGATCTCCGCTTCAGGAAGATTGAACTCATATCGATCTGCCCCGTAATCAGTCACCAGAATAATCTTGGACTGATTGCGAATTTCCAGGTTCCAACCGGGTTCGTTGCCAATCGCCCTGAAGTCGGCACCATTAAGTTTTGCATGCTCTCAGATTGCCTGAGGACGATTGTTACTACAACTCAAAGACTTTCCGCCTAAGAATTCTAAGAGAGCATCCTGACCATTGAGCTGGAGACTAACCTCCTGGTTACGATATGTTGCAGTTGCAGATTTCTGCACGCTCAGCGTACCCGCAGGGAGGAACAACCACGCTATCTCATCTTCGATCCTGGCAACAAATTCCGAACCATCATCACAGGTAAAAACATAAGTCCGAGCTGTTTCCAAAGCTGTCGATTGCACATCCTGGGCATCGACAGGAATCGAGCCACCGGCAAACGCTGGTATTGAGCTCACGATCATTGCAACAATAATCACGACAAGCGACAGATAATTGTATTTATGGTTCGCTTGCATCTTTGCTCTACTGAACCGTGGAAGTTGTTTAAATCAACGCAAACGTCAATCTGACAACATTCTCTACATGCGGTGTCTGCGGGAACATGTCAACCGGCTGAACCTCATCAACACGGAATCCCTGCTCGACCAGCAGCGCCAGGTCACGGGCCAGGCTAGCCGGATGACACGAGACATAAACCAGCGTTCGCGGCTGTAGGGTTGCAATAGCCGTCAGCACTTGCGGAGTGCACCCGGATCTCGGTGGATTGACAACCACTGCCCCCAATTTTCCTGTCAGCGGGAGGTCATCAGCGAGAATGATTTCAACATCGCCAGCAACAAATTTACAGTTAGTAAAACCATTCATATTGGCGTTAGCCTGGGCGTGACGCACGGCTTCGGCAACGGTTTCAACTCCAAGTAGCTGGTGCGCTTTGCTGGCCAGGTGCAGGCTGATACCACCAACACCACAGTAGAGATCGAGAACTGACTCATCAGCTTGCAGATCACACCAGTCGCGGACCAGACGGTAGATACGCGCGGCCTGGGCGTGATGCACCTGCAAAAACGAGGTCGGACCGAGGCGCAGTCGCACATCGCCGACCTTATCGATCAAATCCGGCGTACCGAGCACCTTGAAGGTCTCGCGGCCAAAGATCACGTTGCCGGAACTGGAATTGACGTTCTGATGGATAGAGATAACTTCCGGGACTTTGCGCTGCAGCCACTTGGCAAGATGGGTCACCTCGCGATAGTTGCGTTCGCTGGTGACAAAGGTGACCATCGCTTTGTCGTAGGTCGGACTGACCCGCACCAGCAGGTAGCGAAGCAGGCCGCGCCGATGGTTTGCATCGTAAGCGGAAATATTGCGGCGATCGAGTTCCTCGCGGACCACGGCGGCGATCCGGTTGATCAGTGGGTGATGTAGGGGGCAATCAGCAATATCGACTACGTCATGACTACCGCGTCTATACATACCAACCTGGGCTTTGCCTCGCTTACGGGCCACGACCAGTTTGGCGCTGGCTCGGTAACCGAGAGTCTCAGGAGCAGCCCAGACCTCGTTCAGAGCCACCTCCAGCAGACTCGGATAGGCGGCCAAAGCATCGGCTACCCGCGTGCTCTTGCAGGCCAACTGAGTATCATACTTCCAGCTCAGAAGAGCACAACTCTGGCAGGCACGATAATGCGGACAAGAGGTCTTGGCGATGCGATCGTGAGATGGCTGCAACACACGCTGGGTACTGGCAACAATCCGGTGGCGTCCAGCGTGCACCACGCGGACAACAACCTTCTCGCCAGGGAGCGCATCAAACACCACGACCGGCTTGCCGGCATGGGTTGCCAGCCCGAGGCCATCGTCATCAATACGATCGATGGTCAAGGTCAGTTCTTCGGCGCGGGGTTTTGCAGAGGATTTTGATTTGGGACGGCGGCGTTCAGCGGTCATGGCATCTCCTGAAAGAAGAGGCCATATTGCGACATGGCCGGTAGTCTGTCAATGCTACTCTCTGCGATACCCTATGTAGCACTCACCTGAGAGCAGTGAGGATATCTGGTATAATAACTCTGGGCCCACAAGCCAAGAGGTTGTTGATTTAACTATTTCTACACATTGACCTTATCTGTTATTGTTTAAATTATGACCACTGACCAAATCATCCTCTTTAGCCTGATTACTCTCATTTTCGTATTTCTCATCTGGGGTCGAGTACGTTACGACGTGACCGCCTTTGCGGCACTGGTCATTGCTTTTCTGGCTGGGGTCATTCCAAAAGATCAGGTTTTCTCTGGCTTCGGTCACCCTGCGGTCATCATTATTGCCCTGGTACTGATTGTCAGTCGCGGCCTCTTCCGCTCAGGCGCGATTGAATTACTGGCACGGCAGATTGTCAAATCAACCCGTAGCCTGTCAACCCACATTGGCATCATGGCGGTAATCTCCGCCGCACTCTCGAGCATTATGAACAACGTAGCCGCACTGGCCTTACTGATGCCGCTCGATATGCAGGCGGCCCAACGGGCCAAACGGAGTCCGGCACTGACCTTGATGCCGCTTTCGTTTGCCTCAATCCTCGGCGGCATGGTGACTCTGATCGGCACGCCGCCGAACATTGTCATCGCCACTTTTCGTGAGAGCGCTTTAGGCGAACCATACGGCATGTTCGATTTTGCTCCGGTTGGTGCGGTGGTCGCTATTGTTGGGGTGCTTTATGTCGCTCTGATCGGTTGGCGACTAATTCCGGTGGAACGCAGCAAGCACGACACCGTTCAGGAACTTGGTGATTTGCAGAAATACATTTCCAATGCCAAGGTTCCAGAAACATCCAAAGCCGTAGGCAAGGCACTTAGGGATCTCGACTCTTTTGCAGAGGAGAGTGACGTAAATATCCTTGGTCTCGTACGCCGCGGCAAGCGTCTGAATGGCACCGCACGGCGTCAGATCCTGCGCAAAAACGACCTGGTGGTGCTTGAGGGACGGCCCGATGCCATCGATCAGTTTGTCGGTGCAGCCAATCTGGAACACGTTGGCGCGGAGAAACATGACAGCATAACGGCCGAGGCCGTCACCCTGGTTGAAGTGGTGGTGCCGGAAGGGGCAATGATCGTGGGGCGCACGGCGATGGAGATGCGCATGCTCTATCGTCGTAACGTAACCTTGCTCGGCCTCTCGCGCAAAGGTCAGCGGATTCGTAATCAGGTAAGAAAAACGCAGATCAAGGCGGGGGACCTTTTGTTGCTGCTCGGTCCCGAGGAACAACTCCCTGACGTGGTCGACTGGCTCGGTTGCCTGCCACTTGCCGAACGTGGCTTAGAAGTTATCCAGCGGAGCAAGGCGTGGACCGCTGTGGCCATATTTGCCTGCGCAATTATTGCTGCCAGCCTCGACTGGGTCTACCTGCCTCTAGCTCTGGCTGCGGTGGTGGTTGCCTACGTCATACTAAATATCGTACCGCTATCCCAGGTCTACGATTCGGTAGAGTGGCCGGTCATTGTGCTGCTCGGCTCGATGATTCCTATAGGCGCAGCCCTGGAGACAAGTGGCGGCACAACTCTGGTGGCCAATACTATTGTAAGTTTGACGACGGGCCTACCGACCGTTGCTGTCCTCACCATACTTATGTTGGTCACCATGACCCTCTCGGATGTATTGAATAACGTGGCGACGGCGCTGATAGCCGCACCGATCGGTGTCGACATAGCCACCCAACTCGACGCCAACCCTGATGCCTTTCTGATGGCGGTTGCTGTGGCTGCATCCTGCGCGTTTCTGACCCCCATAGGTCATAAGAACAACACCATTATTATGGGGCCTGGCGGCTACAAATTCGGCGATTACTGGCGAATGGGTCTGCCGTTGGAAATTCTAGTGGTGCTGGTTGGCATCCCGATGATTCTTTTTGTCTGGCCTCTTTGATGACCATTTAAGGATCTGTGAACGGCTATTTTTTCACAAGTCAGGATTTCCAGGAATTCCGTTTTTCTGCCAAAGTACTGGTGGCTGTCAGGCCCTCGACACGAACCGTCTTTCCCGCGTATCAACCTTAACCTTTTCGTCGGTTTCAAGATAAGAAGGCACCTGAAGCCTCAAGCCTGTCTCCAGGACAGCTTCCTTGGTTTGCGCCTGAGCAGTGGCATTCTTAATCGCCGGGGCCGTTTCGGTCACCAGAAGTTCCACAATCATCGGCGGTTCAATGGAGACAACCTGCCCTTCAAAAACCCCGAGGACAACCTCAACACCATCGGTAAGGTAGCCTTTCACCGGGCCATATATCTCATCGCCCAGCTCGTATTGCTCGTAATTCTCAAGATCCATGAACACACCATTACCGCCATCGGCATAGAGGAACTGGCCATTACGTTTTTCGAAATCGGCAGTATTGACACGGTCGCCAGCCTTGAAGGTCTTTATCAACACCTGGCTGGTAAGCAGGTTGCGGTACTTGGTCTTAATCAGGGTGCTGCCGCCACGTGCCGAAGGGCTCTGGCTGCTGATATCCATGACAAGGCAAGGTGCCTTATCAAGCAGAATCACCTGGCCACGTTTCAGATCGTTGGATGTCATAGGCTTTTCTCCTTCTAAAAAAATTACGACTGGGAGCGGCAATGTAGCATAAGTTGTGCGGGTGAGGAAATCAGATTATGGGTGCATGGTTAAAGGTTAAATGACAAACTCTGAACCCGAAGCCCTTATCCTTTTTTCGCGTCCCGCGTCCCGCGTTCCGCGTTCCGGTTCCTAAAAAACCCATGACACACACCACCCTTTGTGTGTATAACGGCACTACCATGAGACATCGCCACATAAAGTTTTTTGAAGGAGTTTCCCTATGTACAGCTGCGCAGATCTGAAAAAAGGTATCAAGCTGATGATCAACAATGAGCCACACGTCATCGTGCAGTTTGATTTCACCAAACCAGGTAAAGGTCAGGCTCTTTACAAGTGCAAATTACGCAACATGATCACCGGCGCTCTCTTCGACCGCACCTATCGCTCTGGCGAAAGCTTCGAGCCAGCCAGCCTGGTGGAACGCGATATGCAGTATCTTTACAAAGATGAGACCGGCTACGTATTCATGGACCAGAAAACCTACGAGCAAACCTCTATCAGCGAAGAAGTGCTCGGTGATGACAAGTATTTCCTGGTCGACAACATGGAGGTCAAGGTTCTCTTGCACGGTGAACGCGGTATAGGCGTCACCCTGCCCATCTTCGTCAACCTGCGTGTTACCCAATCCGACCCCTGGGTCAAGGGCGATACCGCCGCCGGTCACAACAAACCGGCCACAATAGAATCAGGCTACACCCTGCAGGTACCCGGCTTCGTTGACGAAGGTGTGCTGATTCAAATTGATACGCGCACCGGTGAATACGTCACGCGCGTCAAGGAGTAACCTGGAGGCTGCTCGGGTTTGCTTTTCGCGCCACTCACCACTCGCCACTCGTCTCAGACGCAAAATGATTGAACAAAACTGGGCTCTGGCCCGCAAAACAAACAAACTGACTGAAAGGGCCCGAATCGTTGCAGATATCCGGGCCTTTTTCGCAAGTCGCGGCTACCTCGAGGTGGAGACCCCACACCGCATTCCGGCCAACGCCCCCGAACCATATATCGATGCCGTCAGCAGCGGCGACTGGGCTCTGCACACTTCACCGGAACTGGCGATGAAACGTCTGCTGGCTGCCGGATATGAGCAGATTTTCCAGATCTGCCGGGTCTGGCGCGATGGCGAACGGGGCCAGTACCATCTACCTGAGTTTACCCTGCTTGAATGGTACCGAACCGGAATCGACTACCACGAATTGATGACCGAATGCACTGAACTTCTTTATGTCTTGGTTCCAGAGAGGAAGCTGACCCGACAGGGGCGCACCATCGATCTGACCGCGCCATGGCAACAACTGACAGTTAGTGCAGCATTTTCACAATACGCCTCAATGAGTCTTGATGAAGCCCTGGTCTCAGATCGTTTTGAAGAGATTCTGACCACTGAAGTCGAACCGCACCTGGGCAAGGCCCGACCGACTTTTCTCACCGAATACCCAACCTGCCTGGCAGCTCTGGCCCGCACCAAACCAGGCGAGCCACAGGTTGCCGAACGCTTCGAGCTCTACATCGACGGCCTTGAACTGGCCAATGCCTTTTCGGAACTGACCGATCCGCAAGAGCAACGCAGCCGCTTCGAGGCAGACGAAGAGACCCGACGCTCCACCGGCAAGAGCCCTTATCCGCTCCCGGAAAAGTTCCTCAATGAGCTTGCGACCATGCCCGAAGCAGCGGGCATCGCCCTCGGTCTCGACCGCCTGGTTATGCTGCTCACTGGAGCCGTGAACATTGATGAAGTGGTCGCTTTTACTACCGACGAACTTTAACCACAACTCATCTGCAGAAATCTCATTGTAAACGTAAAGGCCTCTTGTTTTTCACCCGCTCAACAGGCTATAAAAAGAGAGACACATACGACTCACAGAGATCCTTGGTGACTATGTATTTTCACTCTGAAACAGCCCTGTTCAATGCTTGCCGAACCCTTTTCGGTAAGGAAGTCAATCTCACCCGGGAATTTCTCAACTATCTCCAGCCGAGCGGTGCCAGAACAGCCTTCCGCAGCCAAGCCAAAACCCACCATCCTGACGCCCACGCGAGTTCGTCGCCACAGATCCGCAAACAACAGACTGAACGTTTCCGGGAGATTCGTCAGGCCTATGACCTGATTAATAATTTCCTCGAAAAGCGTCACCACAACTGCCAGGCGACTCCAAACAGAAGACCATCGCAGACAGCAGCCAGAAAGCCACCACAGGCAGCATCACACTGGGGCAGAAACCCTTCACGCTGGGACAGAAACTCTTCACACCGGCGCAAACAACAAAAGCCCCATTCACGACCCTCTTCGATACCGGCAATTCCACTCGAATTCGGCATGTTCACCTACTATCAAGGCAAAGTAACCTACCAGCAATTGATTGAGGCGCTGGTCTGGCAGCGACGGCAACGACCGACACTCGGTGTCATTGCCCAGGAATGGGGCTGGCTATCAGAAGCCAAGGTGGCTCAGGTTCTGGGGCATCGCGGACATGCTGTACGCTTCGGCAAGAAAGCTGTCGAGCTTGGTTATCTTCGGCCACTACAGGTCGAGGCTCTACTACAACATCAGCGTTCCCTGCATAAACGGATCGGTCAGTATTTTATTAAGAAAGGTTTGTTGACAAAGGAAGAGACCGATCAAATCTCGCAGAACCTCAAGAGCCACAACAGCCAGATCAGCAGACGCGCAAACAATCGTTCTAACAGCAGACGCTAGAAGCCTGCCCGACAATCCATGCTCGGCGGCAAGCCCAGCTGTTTGGCCCATTTTTCGTGGGGCTAAGCAAACGTCACACCTGCTTCGCCCTTGTTGCAACAGAGACCAAAGACGGGCGCAGACAAGATGGGCGAAGCAGGTGAAGCTTGCTTAGCCCCTACAGTAAGTTACAGTCGATTACCGTAACAGACTATTTGGCAATTCAACTATACCACAAGCCGTCTTCAGCTTGACCGTTTCTCCCACCTCAAGAAGATTCTCAGGCAACAACGGCACCTTGCCCTGACCACCAGGCGGATCCACCACGTATTGTGGTATTCCCAACCCGGAAACCTGACCACGCATAGCTGCGAGGATCTCCAGACCACGCTCTACCGGCGCCCGAAAATGGGCAGTTCCCCGAGCTTGATCGAGATGGTGCAGATAATAGGGGCGCACTCTCATTTTGAGCAGACCGCGACAGAGCGCCACCATGACCTCGGGATCGTCATTGACACCACGCAGTAAAACGGTCTGATTACCCAAGGGGATGCCGACATCAGCCAATCGCGCGCAAGCCTTGACACTAACGGCAACCAATTCCCGTGGATGGTTGAAGTGGGTATTGAGATAAAGCGGTTGAAAGCGGACCAGTAGCTGACAGAGTTGTGGTGTGATGCGTTCCGGCAGAGTTACCGGCACCCGAGTGCCGATGCGGATTATTTCCACATGGGAAATGTTTCGCAACGCCATCAGGATCTCTTCGAGTCGGTCGTCATCGAGCAGCAACGGATCACCACCAGTCAGAATGACATCACGAATGCCGGAGTTTGCCGCGATATAGGCAATCCCGGCGGCGATCTGTTCTGTAGAAAAAGTGAGCGCTGTCGTACCAACTCTATTCTTGCGAGTACAAAAACGACAGTAACCGGCACACTGTCCCGAGACCAGCAGCAAGGCACGATCCGGGTAACGATGCACCACCGCTGGGACCGGCGAGAAGGCAGCTTCATTCAAAGAGTCTTCAGGAAGACCATCCACAACCAGTTCGCTGAGATCGGGCACACACTGTCGCCAGATCGGATCGCCAGACGTGTCAATCAGATTAAGGTAGTGTGGCGTAATACGCAGAGGATAGCTGGCAGCAACAGCCCGCAACGGCTCGGGGTCGATCCCAAAACGTTCGGACAACTGTTCCGGAGTGGTGATACTATCGGCAAGTTGTGATTTCCAGGACATAGAGCAAGTTATCAGTTGTTAGTTTACAAGGATGGGACAGACCCTTAGCTGAGGGTTTCCTCGTCCCACGTCCCGCGTTCCTCGTCCCTGCCACTCGTACGCAACCACCAGGTCAGCACCACCAGAACCATCAGACCAATATCACGCAGCAGAGCAACACCAGCGGTTACATCCTGGCCGCCGCCTGGATCAAAACAGCCGCAGTCTATTTCCAGACCACGGAATAATACCGAAATCAGAGCGACCATGAAGACTAGGGTCATACTGCCAATCACTACAAGAGCTGGACGAATCCGGACATTGAGCAGCAGCAGGACTCCGGCGATAAATTCTATATATGGCAAAGTGGCTGCAACCAGATAATTCGCAGCGTAGGGGAGAATCTGGTAGGCCGCTACATAGCCGGCAAAAGTAACCACATCCTGCATCTTGACTGCTCCGGCATAGATAAAAACCAGAGCCAGCATCAGACGGACCAGATGATAGAGAAACCGCTTCATTGGCTCCCCCCTGCAACCGGTAAACCGGCATCTCGCCATTCCGGGTAGCCGCCTTCGAAAACCCGCACATCCTGATAACCCAGCTCAATCAGGAGGACACCCAGATCAAATGAGTCGGGACAACCGAAACCACTGCAGTAGGTAACAATGACCTGGTCTTTGCTGATACGGGCAAGGAAATCAGGCAGCAAGGCATCGCTGTCAACCAGCGCCAGAGAGAGAGCGCCATCGATATGACCCATGGCAAAAAGTTCAGGGTTGCGGGCATCGACAATCAACCCGCCAGAGGCCATCACCTGCTGCACTTCATCGATCAGAACCGGCAGCGGCAAAGCAACCGGAACACTCTCTTGCGTAGCCGGACGAAGCGGAGAGACCAGCTGCCCGGAGAAGGCATCCACAACCAACTGGTGATTCAGAGTCAGGCCGAACAAAGCACCGAAGGCAATCAGTACGCAGGCCTCCAGACCGATGCGTTTCAGGTCGCTGAACATCGCTACTCGTCTGGAGATTCTGTGAGTTCCGGGCCGAGGCTGCCCACCATCTCACTCAGAGCTTTTACTTTACGTTCAAGCTGATCAATGCGTGTATTCGCTGATGTCAGCTCTATGTTCAGTTCCTCGATCAAATTGGTCTGGTGGGTGTAATTGATTTCCAGATCGATAATCCGGCTTTTTATTTCTTCCATAACAATCTCCTGGCAGCATATTTAAGCTCGACTTATTTTTATCCGCTCTATTCTACCATGTCTTACATTGTCTCAAAAGCTGTCAGGTGTTCCGCTGTCAACAGCTTCTTCTGTTGTAAATCTTGGGGCTTTGAATCGTTCCGGTCAAGGTTAAAGAGTGAGACCGTCTCCTACCACACCATTGTAACCAGAATTTCGGAGTATTTAATGAAGACAGAGTGGCTATCCAGAATGCGAACAAAGAATGGATCAAGAAGTTCTCTTTTGAACTTAAAGACATGCCGCATGATGTGGTTGAATTGCCACCAGAGAATAATGGCATGATCGGGGATCTTTTTGAAAAATGGTGCAAAATACTACGAATGGCCATTCATGCGCGTAACGATATTCACCCAGATGCAATAGTTTATCTCACCGGTCAGGAAATAAAACTCCATCCACACCGCTACCGTGAGAATTCACCGCAGACATAAGCGACATGATCAATATGCTGCTCAACAGTGGTTGCCTGACAACCCTGTTGGCTTATCTGACTTTTGATGGTCAATAAATTGTAATCGCGATACCAATCACGAGAAAATCTTCAATCAGACAGGGGCGCTGCTATCGTTAGCGGGAAGCCAGAGAGTCACCCTGGTACCGTGACCTGGACTGCTTACAATATCAATACCACCGCCATGTTGTTCGAGAATATTCTTGACGACAACCATGCCAAGGCCGACGCCAAAACCCTTGGTGCTGAATAGCGGTTCGAAAATTTTCACCATATGCTCTGCTGAAATCCCGTGGCCCTCATCGGTAACGATAATCTCTGCCCGTTTATTGCCAGCACGGGTCTCCAGAGCAAGGGTTTTACCATAGGCGCTTTCTTCCTGCATGGCATGGACTGCATTATCAAGAACATTCACCAGAACTCGTCGCAGGCGTTCGCCGTCGAACAACACCTTCACCCCTGATTCACAAGCAGATAGCAAACTGATACCTTCGGGGAGTTTATAATCCTCAAGCTCCTTGACGACCCATTCATCAAGCGACATCAGAACACACTCCAGATCACGAGGCCTGCTGAAATCCAACAGTTCAGAGATGATTCTGTCGCAACGTGCGACATTCCTGTTTGCCAGAGACAAGGCTTTTTCGATCAACTCCAGTTCACCCGTTTCAGAGGCTTCTTCGATCACACAAAGAGCATTGGCGATGGTACCAAGTGGATTGCGTATCTCATGACTTACCGTTGCATTGAGTTGCCCGAGCAGAGCCAGGCGCTCTTGTTTGACCAGTTCTTTCTGGGCTTCATTAAGCTCCCTGGTTCTATCCTGGACTTGTGCTTCCAAACTGTTGCGATATTTTCTCAGCTCACATTCCTGTTCTTTTCGAACAGTTATATCGCGCACTACGGCAAGGAAGCGGTTGCCATCCATAGTTTGGTAATGCTTCAAAGCAATCTCTACCCAGAAGGGTCTGCCACTTTTGTGCCGGACGCGCAATTCTAAAAGCTGTGGCCCTTCGACAACAGTCAGCCGTAGTTTTTCAGCAATAAACTCTTCGGATTCAGGGGTTTGATCATAAACCATGTCCATCACGGTGAGTGCATAAATCTCATCTTTATCGTATCCATACATATTCAGCATCGCGTCGTTGGCGTCACATATGGCCCCGGTTTCAGCATCTCTGACAATAATCGCTTCACTGGTAGCGTTGAAAATCCGCCGCAAATGCTTTTCACTGTCTGACAAAGCTTTCTGGTGAAGACGAAGGGCTTCGCCCATCTCCACATAGCAGGATTCCATCTCATATAATTCGCTGAAGGCTGCTGAGACATTTTTCAGTGGTTGCATAGAAAATGAGCCCTGCCAATCCGTCAAAACATCGGCCCTGCGAACAGATTCTATGGTCTTCACCATCGCCAATCTGATTGCCTCGAGTGGGAAGACCAGGTAACGGTTAACAACGTAACCAAGCAGAATTGCCATCACGGCAACCCCCAGACAAAGAGCAAGGATGCCCTGCACAGTATTCCAGACCAGCTTTGACTCCGCATTGGAACGTGACAGAAACACGTCAAACCAGCCCAGCACTTCCAGAAACCTTTCATCTTCTACCAGAAGAGTTGCCCGGTACGAAACCAACTTTGGTGTTTCTTTGAAGATTTCGACTTCTACAGGCACACTCTCTTTACGTGCCATACCGAAAACGAGTTCACCATTTATCTGATAAACCAGGATCGCCTCGACTTCGTTGTCTGGAAATTCAGCACGGACTGTGGCCTGAAGAGTCTCCAGATCATATTCAAAAATCGAATTGGGGAGACTGACCTTAAGTCGATCAGAGATAACCTTCGCTTTGTCACTGAGATTGAGATCAATCTTGCGCATCCCTAACAGATAATTAATGCCACCAGCCACCAGCAGCACCACCAGGCCAACAGAAACCAGAATGAAATTTAGTTTACCGGTGATCCCCATCTACGAAACCTGACGGACAAGAAGAACCTGCATTGTTGATCAATACCTGCGTCCGCAACCAGTCCCACAATTGCTTTACACAGAATTTCAGCCCTAAAGCATTAAAACATTAATAGGTTTTTACTGCTTTGTTTTTGATGTCGTTACGCACACTTATACCCAGTTTATCAGCCTGGGTCATGTTGAGATAGATGAATGGCTCATCGAGAAATACAACAGGCATGCTTCCAGGGGGTACACCTTCCTGGAGAATTTTATAAGCCATGGGTACAATCAACTTGTCAATCATCACATAATAGTCACTTGCCAAAGCAGCGACAGCCCCATTTTTCACGCCACTTTTATGGAAGGAATAAACCGGAGTCATGCTTTGCATACTCAGATCCAGGAACAAATTCACGTTATTATAAATCTTGCCGCTGCTGGTTACAACAATGGCGTCAACTTCCTTTTTGATCAAGTCAGTAACAACAGCAGGCAACTCATCCTTTTCGGAAACAAACTCTAATTCATACTCGATTTCAAGTTTTTTACATGCCCTACGGATTTCAGCCACTTCAATCCTTTTTGATTGAGCATCATTATCAAAGATAAAACCAAGTTTATTGATACCAGGTTGCAGTTCCTGAAAAAACCTCAGTTGTTTTTCAACGGCCACATAATATGATGCACCAGACATATTACCGCCTGAGGCTTCAAGAGTATTCAGACCAAGAAAAAGAGGATTGTTAACATTGGTAAATAAGGCAGGAGTCTGGATTATATAATGCCGGGCAGGAATCAAAGCATCAGAGGTAATCGTGATGATCAGGTCATATTTTGACTTATCCAGAGTCTTAAGTGTGTCTCGTGTGATTTTATCATCTTCTTGTCCTGAGAACTGTTCAACCAACAACTCGGGACCAAGTATTTTTTTAAGCTTTTCCTCGACATACTTTGCAACCGTATCAGGCGCATCCAGACGATCATCATAATCAAATACGGCCACCCGCTGCTGTGCAGAAGCAATTGGGCAAATCAGTAACAGCATTAACAACATTAACAACAACGCAAAGAACTTACTCTTCATTGTAACTCTCCGGGTTGACCGGCAGAACCTTAATTGTAGCTCCATAACTATACCACCTGATACACATTTTTCACTTAATCACTGTAGAGGGCCTTAAGTAAGCTATTCATCAACCTTCCGACGTCGCTGTTTTTTCTCCCTCTGCCTGCGTTTGCCGTCGAGGCGCCGAAGGATAGCGTTCTTACCTGGGCGCGTGGCAATCCGTGGACGTCTCTTGCGCAATCGCGCGGCCAACTTCTCCTCCAACCTGGCCATGGCCTTCTGCAGATTCTGATGACGAGAACGCGATTCTGTAGCGGTTACCACGAGACCAGAAGGCAGGTGAGTGATACGCACTCCGGTCTCGCTGGTATTGCGATGCTGACCACCAGGACCGGAACCGCGAAAAAAGTCAATACGGATGTCTTGTTTGTTCATAATGTCAGAATGGGTTCCATTACCACGAGCCACGTTCCTTTTATTAGTTAAAAACCATCATTTCATGCTACAAAATATAGTTAATTCATTGAACTGTCAAAGCGGAGGAAATCATGAACCATTTTGCCCTGACCATTGTCGGCCGTGACCGCCCCGGAATCGTATCCCAGGTGACTGAGATTCTTTTTAACCAGGGCTGCAACCTCGCTGACTCGAGCTGTTCGATCCTCGGCGGACAATTCACCATGATCCTGATACTCGGGCATCCCGAGTTCACCAACCGTGAGAGTTTCGGCGAAGCCTTCAAACCACTGGAGGAGGCCGACCTGACAGTTGCCCTGCACCTGCTCAAGCCTGGCGGTGAGATTCGTCCGGAGATCGAAGGCGATATCTGCATGATATCGGTCTACGGTGCAGACAAGCCGGGAATCGTTTATCATGTCGCACAGGTGCTGGGCGAAAAGCAGGTCAATATTACCGATCTCAACACCAAACTGGTGGGGACCGAAGAGCGGCCCGTTTACGTTATGGTTCTTGAAGCGGTGTTGGCTGCGGGTATCGAAAATGATGATGTCAACGGCTGGCTGGCTCCAATTCGTGATGAACTGCAGGTCGACATCACCGTGCGTACCATCCCGACAGTGGAACTCTGATCATGACTGTCCGTTCAATTCTTCTATATCCTGATCCGATTCTCAAACAGGTAGCGGAAACAGTGGCAGAGGTTGACGAAACTGTTATCGCTGTCGTCCAGGACCTGGTTGACACCATGGTCGATTCCGGTCATTCGGTGGGCGTCGCCGCCCCACAGATTGGCATACTGCGCCGCGTACTGGTGGTTGATGTTTCCAAAAGTAAACTGGGCAAGGACAACAACCATGGTCTGCTTGAGATGATCAATCCGGAAATCATCGAAAAATCGGGCAGCAAGATGATGCGCGAAGGCTGTATGAGTGTTCCCGACTACACCGGCAATGTGACCCGGGCTGAGTATATCGTCATCGAATACACTGATCGCTTCGGTCGGCTACGTGTTATTGAAGCAAGCGGTTTCGAGGCGGTCGCTATCCAGCACGAACTGGATCATCTCGATGGCCTGCTCTTTCTCGACCGGGTCTCCAGTCTGAAGACTGATCTCTATCGGAGAAAATCGCAATAAACATCGGTACGTGGGACGAGAAACGCGGAGATCCTAAAGACAAGGACAAAAGGATTGAGATGCAACCAACTTATCGTTCATTAACAAGAACACAGGAATACAGTCAACCATGACAACACTTTTACTCCTTCCCGGCCTCGACGGTACAGGTATGATCTTCGAGCCAATGTTGACACACCTGCCTGAAGAGATCGACGCTCAGGTTGTGCGCTATCCTGTCGATCGCGTCATGTCTTTTCAGGAACATGTCGCTTTTGTCCGTAAGCAATTTCCCAGGAAGAAACCTTTCGTACTACTGGCAGAATCTTTTTCCGGCCCAATCGGCCTGCAACTGCTCGCCGAGCCTCCAGACAACCTGATTGGTGTCATTTTCGTTGCAACCTTTGCCCGTCATCCAAGTCCATTTTTACTTGATGCCGGTTGTTACCTACCACAGAAGCTACTCCTCAGCCTCTTTTCGAAAACACCTTTAGGTCGATTTTTCTGCCTTGGTGGTGCTTCTGCAGACGCAGCTGGAATTTTCCGAGAAGCCCTGCAAAGTGTCAAATTGAGTGTACTTTCAAACCGCCTGAAGATTCTTGCCGAGCTGCCACCACCACCGGACAAAACCTTTTCAGGACCTTGCCTCTATTTGCAGGCAAGTAAAGATCGGCTGGTCCCGTCACGCGCACTGGATCAACTACAAAGACAACTGCCGCATCTGCAGGTTGAGCAAATCGCTGGACCACATATCATCCTGCTAGCTCAACCTGAAACAGGAGCCCAACTGATCAGCAACTTTATTGCCACCCTGACAGATGCTAATGAATGAACTGACTGAACAACAACAGGCAGAGCTGCACCAGGCCTTGCTGGATCTGCGTACAGAGCTTCAGCAACTACTTGAAAATTCCAGCGATGGTGCACAACCGGTAAGCCTTGACGAGCCAATCGGGCGACTCTCACGCATGGACGCTATGCAGCAGCAGAGCATGGTGCAGGCCAATCGGCGCACAACTCAAACCCGGATGACGAAGATTGAAGCCGCTCTGCGTCGCCACACCAACGACAAATACGGCTTGTGTGTGAGCTGCGAGGAAGATATCGGCTTTGCCCGCCTGAATGCACAGCCAGAAGCACACTTCTGTATCGACTGCCAAGGAAACAGAGAGACACGATCCAGCCATGCAGAATGACCGCCCATCAATCTACACTCCGCGTTCCTGCACACTGCTGGGCGTTGAAGATCTGACTCCCCAGGAAAAACTCTTCCGTTTGCGACTGGATGATGACTCCACTTTGGCACATCAGCCGGGACAATTCATCCAGGTTTCTATTCCCGGGTTGACCGAAGCTCCAATCTCTGTGGCGAATTCACCGACTCGTGGTCCGGAATTTGAACTTGGAGTGCGCCGAGTCGGCACACTGACCAGGGCTATGCACCAGCTGCAGATCGGTTCCAAGCTCGGTATCCGTGGCCCTTTCGGACGCCCATTTCAACTGCAGGAACTACGCGGCAAACAGTTACTGCTGATTGCTGGCGGTTGCGGTCTGGCACCCTTGCGCTCACTGATCCAGTATTGCCAGGATTGCCCGGAAGAGTTTGCTGCCGTGCAAATCCTCTACGGGGCTCGTTCACCACAAGATCTGATGTTCAAGAAAGATCTGGATAATTGGCAGAAAAGTGGCAGTTTAAGCTGCCACTACACAGTTGACAATTCCCCGGCTGACTCCTGCTATGATGGGGAAACCGGCTTGATCACCAGGCTGATAGCCGCCACTAAATTGCTTCCTGAAAATTGTTGCGCTGTTGTGGTCGGGCCTCCCCCCATGTATCGACCCGTAATTGAAGAACTGCGCCACCTTGGTCTGACCGGTACACGTAAAATCATGCTCTCCTTAGAGCGCCAGATGCGCTGTGGTATTGGTAAATGTGGGCACTGTGCCATAGAACATCTTTATTGTTGCACTGACGGGCCGATCTTCTGGCTGGAAGAGATAGAACATTTGCGAGGAGCGTTATGAACGCAACACTGACGACCTGCCCCTACTGCGGCACAGGTTGTAATTTCTACCTGATTGGCGACGAAAACGACCGTTTAATCGGCATTGAACCAGCAGGAAAAGACCCGACCAGTCGAGGGCAACTCTGTATCAAAGGCTGGGATGCCCACGCTTTTGTCCATCACCATGATCGCCTGAAAACACCGTTGCTACGATGCGACGGTGAGCTACAACCCTGTAGCTGGGATACTGCACTGCAGGTTATCGATCAGAGACTGCATAAAGTTTCCGCACAGTATGGTCCAGATAGCTTGATGTTTCTCTCTTCAGCCAAGGTCAGCAACGAAGAAAACTACCTGTTGATGAAACTGGCCCGAGCCGGTTACGGCACTAACAATATTGACCACTGCGCCCGACTCTGCCATTCCTCAACTGTGACCGGTCTGATGGAAACTCTCGGCTCCGGTGCAATGACCAACAGTTTGAACTGTTTCGAGGACACTGATCTGGTGTTCGTCATCGGTTCGAATACGACCGAACAGCATCCTCTGATCGGCAGCCGGATTCTGCAGGCGCAACAGCGTGGTACAAAATTGATCGTAGCAGACAGTCGCAGAATCCGCCTCGCAGGCCAGGCTGATCTGCACCTGCGCCATCAGAATGGCAGCGATGTCGCCCTGCTCAACGGCATGATGCGACAAATTTTGCAAGACGGCCTGGAGGATCGCGCATTTATTGAGCAGAGGACAGAAAATTTTAGCGCTTTTCGCGAGTCTCTCGATTCCTTTACTCCGGAATTTGCAGCGAGAATCAGTGGTCTGTCTCCGAAGCAGATTATTGCTGCTGCTCGAACCTATGCACAGGCGGAGAATGCGATGATCGTTTTCGCTATGGGGATCACTCAGCACAGTCATGGCGTTGACAATGTCCGTGCGGTTTCCAACCTGGCATTACTTACCGGCAACCTTGGTCGACCCGGCACCGGGATCAATCCTCTGCGTGGGCAGAACAATGTCCAGGGCGCTTGTGACATGGGTGCCTTGCCAGATGTCTATACCGGCTATCAACGAGTTTCCGACCCCGTGGCCAAACAGAAGTTTGCCGCAGCCTGGCAGAAACCACTCTCCGATTCTCCGGGCCTGATGGCGACCCACGCCATCAAGGCAGCTGCAAAGGGGGAAATTCGCGGTATGCTGATCCTGGGTGAGAATCCCATGCTTTCAGATGCAAATCAGAAACTGGTGCGCAAGGGACTGGAGAGTCTCGATTTTCTTGCCGTAATCGATATCTTCCCGACAGAAACTGCGCAACTGGCCGATCTGGTTCTGCCGGCGGCTTGCTACGCTGAACGAGACGGCACCTTCACATCAACGGAACGTCGGGTACAGCGTGGCCGCAAGGCGGTTGAACCACCCGGAGAGGCCCGGGCCGACTGGCAGATTCTTTGTGAACTTCTACAGCGTCGCGGGATTCCAGCCGATTATGCCGACCCCGCCGAAATCATGGCAGAGATCGCTGACCTTACACCAAGTTACGCAGGGATCAGCTATCCGAGACTGGAGGGAAATGGCCTGCAATGGCCCTGTCCATCCATGGAACATCCCGGCACCCCGATTCTCCATGAAGAGCAATGCACTCGTGGCAAAGGACACTTCAGCCCAACCATTTACCGGCCGCCACAAGAGTTACCGGATGCCGAGTTTCCTTTTCTGCTTAACACCGGACGAACCGGAATTCACTGGCACACCGGTAGCATGACCCGACGCAGCCATCTGTTAGACAGGGAAGAACGAAATGCTTTTCTCGAAATCAACCCTGAGGATGCCGGCAAGCTCAACATTCGAGAACGACAACAGGTGCGTATCAGCAGTAGACGCGGTACGATCGAGGCTGGAGCGATGTTGACAGAAAGAGTCCCGCCAGGGCAGATTTTCATCCCCTTTCATTTTGCTGAAGGAGCAGCCAATATCCTGACCAACAACGCCCTTGACCCGGAATCGGGGATTCCGGAATTCAAGGTCTGTGCTGTAAAGGTAGAAACATGCTGAAACAGTTGACAGGCAAGGATTTATTCGAGCTGTTCGACAAGCTTGCAGTTGATTACCGGCTGCTGGTTCCTGGGAACTTGGCAGATGACACCCGTAGTCTGCTGCCATGGGATGGCCAGCAGTTATCACTTATTGGCGAACCATTACAACGCAAACCGACCAGCCATTTTTTCCCGCAGACCGATCCACTGCTGACGATCAATTCTCAAGGAACAACGAGTCTGCCAGATGATAATGAAAAGCCTTTGGCGCTCTGTGGACTTAATCGGGAAGATTTACACGGAATTACTTTTGTCGACCGTTTTTTTAGTGCGGTACCTGCTGACGATGCCTACCTGCGTAAGCGCACCGACGCCTTATTGATCGGTTTGGCAGGGTTCGCCGGAGCCGATCGCCAGCTCCTGCCATTGGCAGAAGGACACTGTGACTTTGAACTGATTTATGACCAGCAAAAATGGTTGGCCGTTGCGTATACAGCCACAGGGGAAGACTGGCTCACAGTTTATGCAGATGGGTCGGCAGAACAACTGGAAATCATTCGTCAACAAGCTCGGCAGCGTTCAACGCCAGAGGCGGAACTGCTGCAACAGGCAAGTCACCTGTTACAGGCAGATCAGGTACCAGATATCTTCTGGGAGGAGATTGCCGCGCGCTGTATCTGCTGTGGCGGCTGTAATTTTGTCTGTCCTACCTGCACCTGTTTCTGTATGCAGGACCGGCAAACGGCAACTGGGATCGAACGTAGTCGGGTGTGGGATTCTTGTCAACTGGATGCCTTTATGCGCGAAGCCAGCGGTTATAACCCACTGGGAACTGAAACCCTGCGCACCCGCCGGCGGATTCACCACAAACTCGCCGCCGACCCGCATCGTTGGGGGGAACTCGGCTGTGTCCTCTGCGGCCGCTGTGACCGAGCCTGCCCGACCGGAATCGGCATGTTTTCTATCTGTAAAGAAATTGTCCAGCAGTTTGGGTTTTGATAGCCGTCAACTCTCCGCTTTTATAAAATCAATAATCTCCTGCAGGGTGTCTTCTGCGGCTTCGTAAGGCACCTGACAGGTCCCTACCACCTTATGGCCACCACCGCCATACTTGAGCATCAGTGAACCAACATCAACAGTGGCCGTCCGGTTGAGGACGCTGTACCCCACCGACAAGGATACGAATTCGCCACCCTTGCCGTCGATCATACGGATGGAAATATTTGCATCAGGGTAGAGAGAATAGACCAGGAAACGGTTCGATGGTGGAGCCATGCCGGCTATACGAAAATCCGAGATAACTATTGGTCCGTCGGTCCAAGTACAATTTTTATAAAACTTCTTGGCTTTTTCGGTGCTGGCAAAATAAAGTTCAGAGCGCTCTTTGGTATCAGGGTGAGCCAGAACTTCATCGATCGACATCTTACCGAGGATATCGACCATATTAGTACAAAACTCCAGGCTGCTGATGGTGAAAGTTTTGTGATAACCAAGACCGGTACGTGGGTCACAAAGGAAACCGAGTAGAATACCGCCAGTCGGGTTAAGAATCTCGTCCTGGCTCAACTGTGCCGAATCGACCTTGTCGACACAGGCGAGAAGGTCTTCAAACCTGGCGAGCTTCTCGTCGGCGTAATAGTCACTGATAACCCGAGCAGCACTCGGGGCCAACTTGCTCGAACCTTCATAGAGACCCTCCAGGTCGTTACGTTCCATTTCACTGGAGTGATGATCAAACCAGAGACCACAACCGGGAACGAAAGGCACATTAGCCAGAATATCATTGCCGGTCACGGGAACCTTGCCATCCTGCAGATCCTTCGGATGAGCGTAGGTCATCTCTGTCATTAGTCCGAGTTCCTTCAGCAAAACTGCACAGCAGATGCCATCGAAATCGGACCGGGTCAATAGTCTCATACAAACTTCTCCTAGCAAGGGTTTACAACTCTCACACCAACTTGAGCAGAGCTATTATATGGCTGAAAGTCTGTCCTTGCAAGGAACTTAAACTGGCGGATCTCGCCAGCGGTCAGGCCATACTTTGCAGACAGGACACGACTTTTTTGCCAGCCTTGTTGGCGGCATCGACACAATCATTGAGACCGACACCGAAAAAGGCATTACCGGTCAGAATCAAGCCGTTATGCGCTTTGAGCCGCTCATCAATAGCTGTAAGCCGCTCGGCGTGACCGACAACATATTGGGGTATGGCACGTTGATGACGGAAAATACGGACAAAATCCGGCCCAGCATTGATCCCCATAATCTTTTTAAGCTCAGCCATGGTCCGCTCTTTGACCTCGGCATCATTCAGTTTTATCGCGCCGACGTTGGCGGCACCGCCCATCATTGAACGCAGCAGGACATAACCCTCCGGGGCACGAGCCGGAAAGATGCTTGAATCCCACAGAGTGCCGAGAATTTCACATCCTTCCTTCTTCGGAATCAGGTAACCGAAGCCATCCAGGTCGCGCTCGATCTTGGCCTGCTCGTAACCGAAGCAGATAATATTCATTGGCGCGTAAGGAATACCGTCGAGAAGTACAGATAACTCACCATCTAGAGACCAGGTGAGTTCTTTGAGGACATGAGCCGGAGCAGCCGAGACCACCACTTCGGCATCAAAGTTGGAGCCATCAGCCAGACGCAACTCCCAACCACCATCAATCGCTTTCAAGCCGCTGACGGCATTGCCAGTCTGCACTTTGCCTTTAAGTCCCTCGACTGTAGCATCAGTCAGTTCCTGGATGCCGTCGACAAAAGAGGTCAGCACTCCCCCCGGTCCGGCGGCACTGGCAACCTGTTTACCGGCCTTGATTTCAGCCTTTTTCTGCTTGGCCATCTTCATCATTGCCTTGAGTAATCCACCGTACTCCTGTTCCAGCTCGTGAATGCGCGGGAAACAGCTCTGCAAGCTCATAGTTTCAGGATCCCCGGCAAAGATCCCGGAGACCATTGGACCGATCAATTTATCGAGAGCCTCGGCACCGAGCCGCCGCCGGGCGAAATCAGCCAGAGTTTCGTCAACGCCATCGGTGCGCTTCGGCTTGATAAATTCCTGAGCCAGACGGATTTTTCCCGGCCAACTGATCAGCTTCGATTGCAGGAACATCGGCCCATTTTCAGGTAGACGATTGAGAATCCCGCCGCTGTAGATGAAACGCTTGCGGGCATTGTCGTTGGAGCGTTTAAGTCGGTTTTGAATACCTAGATGGTCGCAGAGGTCAAGAGTCATCGGTTTACTGTCTAGAAAGCCGTTCGGCCCCCATTCACAGAGATAGCCTTCTTCCTTGATACTCCAGATCTTGCCGCCGCTACGCTCTTGCCGTTCGAAAACCGTGACAGAAACATCCAGGCCAGCCTCGCCAGCAAGTCGTTCGATGGCATAGGCAGTTGACAGGCCGGAGATACCGGCACCGATGATTGCTATATTTTTCATTATTTCCTCCGAGAGCCCAGGACTCAATGCCCCATTGAGCCAAGATATCCCATATGCGGTTTATCAAGCTGCGCAGCAATATGCTTCAATCCAGACTCAAGATCAGGGTACTTCAGGGTCACACCAAGCTGTGCCAGCATTTTGCGGTTATCCATACGCCTGGTTTCCGTCAGGTAGGAGAGCATCATCGGGTTCATGACCTGTTTCGCCTCGACCATATCGATCTGCGGCAAGCGTGGCAGGTCAAGGAGGTCTGAGGCAGCATTAAAAAACTGGGTCATGGTGCCAGGCTGGCCATCACTGACATTAAAGATATCACCAGCAACTGCTTTTTCAGCGGCTTTAATACAAATTGCGGCCAGGTCATCGGCATGAATGCGGTTGGTCGGTGGAGATTCATCTTCACATAAAATCGGATGTCCCTGCTGTATCCTTGCCAGAGGCAGGCGCCCCGGGCCATAAATGCCAGTCACCCGAAGAACCACCACCGGCACATCATGCATTCGTCCCCAATCCTGCAGAGTGGCTTCAGCATCGGCACGACGTTGTGCCCGGCTGGTCTGCGGGTTAATCGGTGTCTCTTCTGTGACCCACTCACCACCACAGTCACCGTACACGCCACTGGTACTGATATAGACAACCTTGTCTGGCAATTGTTTAGAGTCTATGGCCTGACAGAAGTTGCGCATGCGAGTGTCAAACGGACCACCTCCCGGCGGAGGAGCAAAATAGAGCACCAGCTTTCCAGCCATAGGCAGGTTTATCAGAGAGGACGAATCATCAAGGTTACTCACGACCGGCTCAATCCCGAACGCACGCAAACGCTCCGCACCTTCATCTGAACGGGAGAGACCGCAGATCTTGTCGCCCGATTGTTGTAATAGACGAGCAACACGCACACCAATGTCGCCGCAACCGATGATCAAGACATTCTTCAATCTTTCGTTATCTACGTTCATAAAATCTCTCAAGGTACGTCATTTCAACGATTTCCCCACAATCTCACCCACGTCCGCCGAGAGTTTCTCTTGCCCCTGGATTCGCTCCAACTGCGCCAGCATTAATGCCTGTCTTTTACTATCATATCGCTGCCACCGGCTCAAAGGGACAACCATCCTGGCTGCCACCTGCGGATTGAGCGTGTCGAGCTCGATGACCCGATCAGCGAGGAACAAATAACCGGCCCCGGACAGGTCATGAAAGCGAGCCGGATTACCCTGAGCAAAAGAACCGACCAAAGCACGTGCCCGGTTCGGATTACGTATGGTAAAAGCCGGATGCTTCAGTAAAGTATCAATTTCAGCTAGCATCTCCGACTGTGGTGAGGTTGCCTGCAGGCTGAACCATTTATCGACCACCAGATTATCATTCTGAAACTGGTGATAAAATGCAGCCAGGGCCTCTTCCCACCTTGGCAGACGATTATGTACCAGACAGGTCAGCGCGGCCATACGATCGGTCATATTATCAGCGGCAACAAAACGCTCGAAACAGTCATGCTGAATCTCAGGAATATCGATAAGCGTCAGGTAACTCAGGCATAGATTTTTCAGGCTGCGGCGACCAATCGCCTCAGGCTTCAGTGAATAGAGGCCATCATCCTGCATCAAGTTCAAGACAGCAGTGAACTCGCCTTTCAGATCAAGCGCCAAAGCTTTGCGCAGAAATTGTCTGGCTGAGTGTATAGCACTAGGGTCAGCAACCCCCATAGCCTCTGCTAACTCCATTTCGCCGGGCAGTGTCAGTGCTAACGCCAGCAAAGCCGGGTCGACATCTCTGTCCTGCAGAGCCACGCGGAAAGCTGCCAGAAAGTCTTCCGGAACCTTTGTCACTGATTTCGACTTGAACTGCTCTGCCATTTCCAGAATAACATCGGTAGCCAGTCGCTGTCCGGCCTCCCAACGGTTGAAGGCATCACTGTCGTTAGCAAAGAGGAACGCCAGCTCAGCCCTCTGATAAGAGTAAAGAACCTTGACCGGTGCGGAGAAATCACGTAACAACGATGGCACTGGAGAAACAGGGATATTAACGAAAGTAAAGGACTGCTCTGCCTGCGTAATCTTGAGGATTCGCGAACAACCTTGTGCCTTTGCTTCGCCGGTTAGCTGCAAAGACAGGTCACGACCATCCGACCCAAGCAGACCAACCTGAAGAGGGATCAAAAAGGGCTGCTTAGACGACTGACCCGGCGTATCGGGACAAGATTGGCGCACGTTCAGTCGAAACTCTTTAGCATTTTTATCGTAACAACCGTCAATTTCGAGGATTGGTGTCCCGGCCTGGCTGTACCAGCGTTGCAGTTGGCTTAAATCGACACCGTTGGCAGCAGCCATGGCCGCAAGAAAATCATCTGTGGTCACGGCCTGGCCATCGTGGCGTTCGAAATAAAGATCCATGCCCCGACGAAACCCCTCTTTGCCGAGCAGAGTCTGATACATGCGAATCACTTCAGCGCCCTTATTATAGACCGTGGCCGTATAGAAATTATTGATCTCAATATAGGCTTCAGGGCGCACCGGATGGGACATCGGCCCGGCATCTTCAGGAAACTGAAAGTTGCGCAGCAGGCGCACTTCACCGATCCGCTTGACCGCCCGCGAGCCCATATCGGCAGAAAATTCCTGGTCGCGGAAAACCGTCAAGCCTTCCTTGAGACTGAGCTGGAACCAGTCGCGACAAGTAACCCGGTTGCCGGTCCAGTTATGGAAATATTCATGACCGATCACGCCTTCAATCCCCTGAAAGTCAGCGTCTGTAGCCGTGTCAGGCTTGGCCAGGACATACTTGGAGTTAAAAACGTTCAGGCCCTTATTCTCCATCGCGCCCATGTTGAAATCATCAACCGCAACAACCTTGTATTCATCAAGATCGTATTCAAGACCAAAAGCTTCTTCGTCCCAACGCATGGCATTTTTCAGTGAAAGCATGGCGTGCTCACACTTGTAGCGATTGCGTTCCTCAACAAAAATCTGCAGGCTGACTTTACGCCCCGACATGGTGACAAAGCTGTCGTCTAGAGCAGTGAGTCGACCGGCGACCATGGCAAATAGGTAGCTCGGCTTCGGAAATGGGTCTTCAAAGGTAGCAAAATGACGGCCATCATCGAGAACCCCTGAATCAATCAGATTACCATTAGAGAGTAGCACAGGATTGTTATCACGATTCCCGACCAGAGTTGTGGTAAAGCGGGCCATGACATCCGGTCGATCCAGATAGTAGGTAATTTTTCGAAAACCCTGGGCTTCGCACTGGGTACAGAAAATTTTGCTGGCCCGGTAAAGCCCTTCAAGGGCAGTATTGGCTTGCGGGTTTATCTCGACCAGCGTCTCCAGAATGAAATCTTCCGGAGCATCTGGAATAGTGAGGCTTTCGCTATCGACGACATACTCACTGGAGAGGAGTTCCCTACTGTCGACCTTGACATACAATAACTCCAATTGCCGACCATCAAGGTGCAGACCGCCCTGGTGATCAGAAGCATCCGGGTTGACTCGCACTTGCATTCTGGCACGCACCCTGGTTCGGGTTGGATCAAGTTCAACATGGAGGTTAACGGTATCGATCAGATACGCTGTTAATCTGTAATTTTCAAGATAAATCGTCTGTAATTCCTGCTTCATTTAAGACCTGCTCCTTATGTTAAAACAACTCCAGGAGACTGTCGGACTATCCATGACCCGGCTGCAAATCCGGCTGTTTGGCCCATATTTCAGCTCCTTTTCGATCAATAGCTATGGCTATTAACCTCAAACGAGCCAAAATCTGGTCTCAAACTTCCGAATTTTCGCTTCGGCCCGTACAGTCCGACAGACTCCTAGCAAGATACCGCAATTTTGCGATGGTGGCAAAGAGCAATCTATGCCTCTTGACTCCCTTCCAACTCCAAGTCAGAATACCGGCGAACTCAACCTTAACCGGACACAACCCAATGCTCTACACTACCGCATTCTGGGCCATGGCAATAGCAAACCTCTGCCATACAGCCAGCTTCAGCGCCTTCTTCCTCCTGCCACTGTATATTCTTGACCACGGCGGCAATCAGGGTGATATCGGTGTCATTATGGGCGTGTTTGCCCTGGCTTCGGCGGTCAGCCGCCCCTGGGTGGCCGAGATGATTGATCGCATCGGCCGCAAACGCAGTTACACCTTGGGCAGTATGCTCATGGTTGCCTCACCATTGCTCTATATTTTCATTCAGGATCCGCTTGGCTCAAGCTATCCCCTCTTCCTGCTGATTCGTGTTATCCACGGTGTGGGGCTGGCTATCTGTTTCACTGCGGTATTCACGTTCATGGCAGATATCCTGCCGCAGGAGCGTCTCAACGAGGGGATTGGTATGTTCGGCATCTCCGGCCTGATCGGCATTGCGATCGGCCCGGTGTTAGCTGAAATTATTCTAAAACATTACAGCTTCTTCGGTCTTTTTCTCACCGCCGCAGGCCTGGCTGCCATTGCACTGCTCGTTCATCAACCACTCCAGGAAAGCTACCCTGAACGCAGCACAAAGAGTCAGTCAACATTCTTCGGCCTGCTCAAGCGAGAGAAATTCATCGTTGTGGGGCTCCTGTCCATGCTCTTTGGATTCGGCCTGGCTGGAACTGGTGGTTTTGTCGCCCCACTGGCCGAAGAACGCAACCTTGGTTTTATCTCTGTTTATTTTTTCTGTTACTCCGGAGGAGCCATCGCAGTACGTTTCGTTGGTGGCAGACTGGCAGATTCTCTGAGTGAGAACCGCATCCTCCCCTACAGTATTGTCTTGTACATGGCAGGTCTATTCCTCCTGCCATTTACATACAACCAAGCCACGCTCTGTGCCGCAGGGATTCTCTCCGGCGTCGGTCACGGCTTGCTCTTTCCGCTTTTGAACACCATGGCTATCCGTAACGAACCGGCCGCAATCCGCGGCAAGGTAACTGGCATTTTTACCGGGGGAATCGATACGGGAATCTTTGCCGGATCGCTGATTTTAGGCTATATTGGCAAATGGTTCGGACTGAATATTCTCTTTATCTGCGCAGGGCTGAGCATGGCTTTCGCACTGATCATCTTTCGTTTTCACAAGCCACGCTAGCAACCTGTCCAATCACCTAACGCATCAAATTCCGCAGCACATAATTAAGAATCCCACCACTCTGAAAATACTGCACCTCATTAGCAGTATCAATCCGACAGGTCACAACAACATCATCACGACTGCCATCGGCACGATTGATACGCAAAATAATGTCCTGTCCTGGTTCTGGATCTTGCACTTGTCCAACCAGATCAAAGGTTTCGCTACCGTCGATACTGAGAGTTTTGCGGCTGTCACCCGCTTTAAACTGCAAGGGCAAAATCCCCATACCAACCAGGTTGGAGCGATGAATTCGTTCGTAACTCTCCGTAACCACCGCTTTCACACCAAGCAGCAGAGTCCCCTTGGCCGCCCAATCACGACTTGATCCGGTGCCATACTCTTTGCCGCCGATGATGATTAAAGGAGTCTTTGCCTCGGCATACTGCATGGCCGCATCGAAGATACTGACCTGCTCGTCATCAGGCAGGACTTTGGTAAAACCACCTTCAACACCTGGCACCAGTTCGTTCTTCAAGCGAATATTGGCAAAGGTGCCACGTATCATCACTTCGTGGTTACCGCGCCGTGACCCGTAGGAGTTAAAGTCGGCCGGGCCGATATCACGTTCACGCAGGTAGACACCGGCAGGACTACTCGCCAGAATTGACCCGGCAGGTGAGATATGATCCGTAGTGATCGAATCCCCTAGCAAAGCCAGGAGCCGAGCCCCGTAAAAACCTTCCAGCCCAGTGGACATTTCGTCGCGAACTTCAAAGAATGACGGCTCCTGAATATAAGTCGACTGATCTTCCCAGGTATAAGTCTCGCCTTCTGGAATCGGCAGGCTGCGCCAACTCTCTTCACCACTAAAGACATCGGCATATTTGTCACGGAACATATCGGCTGAAACCAGTTTAACCATCTCGGCCACTTCTTCATCACTCGGCCAGATATCTTTCAGGTAGACATCATTACCTTGCTGATCCTGACCAAGCGCTTCAGCGGTCAGGTCCATGCAGGTGTTGCCAGCCAGGGCAAAGGCCACCACCAGAGGTGGCGAAGCCAACCAGTTGGCCTTGGTGTGGGAGTGCACCCGGCCCTCAAAGTTGCGGTTGCCGGAAAGAACTGAACAGACCGTCATATCGCTTGCGGTGATCGCCTCAGCAATCGGCCCGCTCAAAGGCCCGGAGTTGCCGATACAGGTGGTACAGCCATAGCCGACGACATTAAAACCAATCTGGTTGAGATAGGTCTGCAGACCAGCTTTCTTCAAATAGTCGGTCACGACCTTGGAACCAGGAGCCAGCGAGGTTTTGACCCAGGGCTTCTGTACAAGACCTTTTTCAACCGCCTTCTTGGCCACCAGGCCGGCAGCCATCATCACCGCCGGATTTGAGGTGTTGGTGCATGAGGTAATCGCTGCGATGACAACATCACCCTGGCTCAAGTTATAATCACAACCAGCGACAACGGCACTTCGGTCAACCGCATCGGCAGGGATAACTGCTATCGTCGCGTTTTTCAAATCTTCGAGATCGACACGATCTTGAGGGCGTTTCGGGCCAGCAAGACTCGGTTTGACAGACCCCAGATCAAGTTCCAGAACATCTGTGTACTCAGGATCGACCATACCGTCAAAGCGCCACAAACCCTGCTGTTTGGCATAAGCTTCAACCAGGGCAAGCGTTGCATCATCACGATTGGAGAGCCGCAGATAATCGAGAGTCACATCATCGATCGGGAACCAGCCGCAGGTCGCACCATACTCAGGGGCCATGTTGGCAATGGTTGCTCGGTCGGCCAATGGTAATTTTGTCAGACCGTCACCGAAGAATTCGACAAACTTGCTGACCACGCCAAAGTTGCGTAGCATCTGTGTCACTGTCAGGACCAGATCAGTAGCCGTCACACCTTCATTCAGGCTGCCGGTCATGCGGAAGCCGACAACTTCCGGAATAATCATCGAAACCGGCTGACCAAGCATAGCCGCCTCGGCCTCGATACCACCAACGCCCCAGCCAAGCACGGCCAGACCGTTGATCATAGTGGTGTGACTGTCAGTACCGACGAGAGTGTCCGGGTAAGCGACCTTTTTACCATCACGCTCTTCCGACCAGACCGTTCGTGCCAGGTACTCGAGATTCACCTGGTGGCAGATGCCAGTACCCGGCGGTACAACCCGGAAATTATCGAAAGCCTTCTGTCCCCAGCGCAAGAAGGCATAGCGTTCGCGATTACGCTCCATCTCCTTATCAACGTTATAGGCAAACGCTTCCGGCATGGCGTACTTGTCGACCATAACCGAGTGGTCAATCACCAGGTCCACCGGAATTTGCGGGTTGATCTTTTGCGGGTCACCACCAACCCTGGCAACCGCATCGCGCATTGCCGCCAGATCAACAACCGCCGGTACACCGGTGAAATCCTGCATCAGCACCCTTGCCGGACGGAAGGCAATCTCATGATCTGAGCTGCGTTGGCCGAGCCAATCAACCACTGCATCGATATCTTCTGCGGTGACCGAATCGCCATCTTCATTACGCAAAAGGTTTTCCAGCAGCACCTTGAGAGTGAGCGGCAAACGCGCCACCTCACTACGTTTTGCCGCCAGGGTTTGCAGGCTGAAATATTCATAGGCCATACCGTCAACATCGAGGGTCTGCCGGGTGTTAAAGCTGTTAAGACTATCGTTACTCATAATCTTCTCTCTCTTTCATCAATTCGAGCACAGGTTGAGTATTTTCTGTCAAACCCATTCTACCACAAACTCTCTGCAGCACTTGGTTCCTGATACATTTCCCCAGGAGCCTGTCCGACAATCCATGATCGGCTGCAAACCCAGCTGTTTGGCCCATATTTCAGCTCCTTTTCGACCAATAGCTATGGCTATTACTCTCAAACAAGCCAAAATCTGTTCTCAAACTTCTGAGTTTTCGCTTCGACCCTTATTGTCGGACAGGCTCCTGAAGACACCACAGCCTTGCTTTTGACGATTTCATCTGTTAGCTTAAGGCGTTGTTTTTACAGCCTTGCCTTAGGAGGAGAACATCATGGCAGAGTGGATGAACAATCAGGTTATCGGCATCACCATTGGCCAATATGCCATGGCACTTGGCATCGTCCTGATTGCCTATATTGCCAAAAAAGCTTTTGCCTACCTCTTTATCAAGGTATTGCTGCCTCTGGCACAAAAGTCCAAAAAGGAACTTGATGATCGTTTTCTTGCCTGCCTGCAGAAACCGACAGAATTCCTCATCTTCCTGATTGGACTTTTCATCGCCATGGGAATTCTGCAACTACCAAGTGAACCATTTGATTTTAACAAGCTTGCGACTGCGACGCTCAAGGCGTTGGTCATTTTCGATATCGCCTGGTTCCTTTTCAACTTGGTTGATATGATTGACCACTACCTGAGCAAATGGGCAAGCCGCACCAAATCGACCCTGGATGATCACCTGGCGCCCCTGCTGCGCAAAAGCTTACGTATCTTCATTGTCATCATGGCCTGTCTCATGGCGATCCAAACCTTCGGCTATCCGGTTACCGGGATTATTGCTTCACTTGGTATCGGCGGTCTCGCCTTTGCCCTTGCCGCCAAAGACACAGTATCCAACATATTCGGCTCACTCATGATCATCTTTGATAGGCCCTTTCAGGTTGGAGACTGGATAAAAGCTGGCGATCTGGAAGGAACTGTCGAAGAGGTCGGTTTTCGCTCGACCAAGATCCGCACCTTCGCCAAGACCTTGATTTGCGTGCCGAACAACATTATTGCCAACATGGCTCTCGATAATTTCAGCCGCATGCCCAAGCGCCGCATTCGTCTTACGGTCGGTGTTTCCTACGACGCCACTCCGGCGCAGATGCGCGAAGTGGTCAGTCGAATTCGCGAGCTCTTAAAGACTCACCCGGCGATTGATCAGGACTTTTTCCTGGTCAACTTTACCGACTTTGGTGCTTCATCCCTCGACATCATGGTTTATTGCTTTACCACCACAACAGTCTGGGGAGAATACCTCGATGCCCGCGAGGATGTTTGCTTGAAGATCATGGATACGCTGGCAGATCTGGGACTGGTTATCGCCTTCCCGAGCACAACCGTTTACCTGCGTAAGGACGATACCGAAAAAAAAGAAACGATATCTGAAAAAACATGAGCTATTCATTTATATAGGAGGAAAATGATGCGTAGATTGATTTTCTGGATGGTACTGGTTGTGCTGGTCAGCGGCTGCTCACCCTGGATCGGCATGTACAAAATTGAACTCGGCATGTCCAAACCCGAGGTCATTCAACAGATGGGCAAGCCCAGTAATGCCTCGGGTAGTGGCAATGAAGAATACCTCTGGTATGTCCCCGCTAACCGCTTCTGGGAACGCTATTATGTTCACATTATCGACGGCAAGGTTGAATCCTACGGACAGCTTGGCAAGCAAGAAGAAAAATAGCCGTAGCAAGCATCTAGTTACTTTGGTCCCAGCTGACTCCATGAGGAGATTATGTCCGCAGAGGTTTATTTCACAGACATGCGTACTGGTATGCGAGAAAACTTGCATACCAAACTGGAGAGACTGACCGATAAAGCCGGGATCTCAAAGATGATCCAGCCCGGCGAACTCGTCGCCATCAAGATGCACTTTGGCGAAAAGGGCGGACACGCTTATATCAGACCGACATTTGTGCGCAGGATAGTTGACCAGATAAAGGCCCTCGGTGGCAAACCCTTCCTGACCGATTCGAGCACCCTTTATCCGGGTGAACGTAAAGAGGCGGTCTCAGCTCTTACCTGTGCCATCGAAAATGGTTTTGCTTATGCCGTTGTCAACGCACCGCTCATTATGAGTGACGGCTTGCGCGGCCATTCGGCGCGTCGAGTTAGCGTTCCGGGAGAACTCCTCACAGAAGTTGATATCGGCCTGGAAATCATCGAAGCAGACGCCCTGATTGTGCTCAGCCATTTCAAATGTCACGAATTGACAGGCTTTGGTGGAGCGATCAAAAACCTTGCCATGGGCTGCTCAAGCCGCGAAGGAAAACTCGAACAACACTCCACTATTGCTCCTAGCATTTCTGAGAAGCATTGCACCTCCTGCGGTGCCTGTCTTAAAGCCTGTGCTCACGATGCCATTGATCTCAGCAGCGGCAAAGCGATTATCGATGAAAATCGCTGTGTCGGCTGTGGACGCTGCATCACTGTCTGTGAGCCTCAGGCGATTCGTATCCAATGGAATGAAGAATCAGCTCTGGTCATGAAAAAAATGGCGGAGTATTCACTCGGTGCCCTCAGCGGTAAAGACCATAAGCACCTTTTCATCAACTTCATAACCCAGGTCTCTCCATCCTGTGATTGCTATGGCCATACTGACGCACCAATTGTTCCCGATCTCGGCATCCTTGCCTCAACCGACCCCGTAGCCCTGGATCAGGCCTGCGCCGATCTGGTCAACCAGGCACGCGGTCTGCCTGACACTGCGATGAAATCAGGCCATGAACCTGGTGACGACAAGTTTCGCAGCATCTACCCGCAGATTGACTGGGAAGTGCAGCTGAAGCATGGCGAGAAAGTCGGTCTTGGGCAGCGGCTGTATAAATTAATAAGGTTGGAACCGGAGCGTGAAAAGTGGTGATCAGGAATTAATCATCTATACTTCAAACGCTGCCAGCAATGCTTGCAGTCTTTGCCTGCCAACTTCACCACTAAAACCTGTCAGGGAAACCAGACCGTAGCCGTTAGCCGTTGGCACCAACCCCACGGCACGCAAACGTAGCGTAAAAACCAGAAACAGGGTCAGAACCAGAGCTATACACCCCGCCCAGACCAGCGGCTCACCTGGATCTTTGGACATCTGGAATCCACATGACCAGAAACCGGATTCTTCACGATTATAGGCAGTCTGATAAATTGCCACACCGCGATGAACCAAGGGCTTATTGACTTCAATAACTCCCTGACGGACAACTTCACCATTTTCGAGAATGGAGACTTCACTTTGTAGTTGCTTGAGGATCGGATCGCGAAAGGCAGTAGGTTTGATCTCTACACCTAGGTCAATACTGTTCGGATAAGTCCTCTGTCCGCTCAGGCTGTGGTATTCGCCAAGCTGAACACCATCACGGATAACACCAAGAATTAAATGCTGCTCTTCAGGAAGAAAACGTAAGACCTGTACACTCAGCTCAGGAGAAATCACAACCGTTTTTCCCTCGCGACTTTCAAACTCCTGCAACTGTTCACGGCTTTGCTTGTCATAAGTGGCAAAACGCAGATCAATCGGGTAATATTGTGGCTCAAAATTATCCAGGCGGAAGGTAAAACCGAGTGGCAGGTCTTCTTCAACGCCCCAGTCAAAGTAGGTATCACTCTGGTGACTGACATAGATGTTCAGAGTACCGACAAAACCGAGTTGAGCGGCCCAGGCGCCAAGCATAATAGCCAGAATTGAAAGATGCATAATTGGCAGTGCCCATTGACCAGCCAGGCCTCTGCGGGCAAGCAGTCTGTCACCTGACCGGTTGGTACGATAACCCTGCTTCTGCAAACGATCTTCCAGTTCATTAATGTTGCCTCTGGGCAGATCATAGCTCACCTGACCAGTTACTGGCTTCAAGCTATCCAGATGAGCAAGTAAACGTTTTTTACTGCCTGCAACCCGGACAAAGGTACGCCAGGTACAGGCCCCCAGATTGACGGCTAAGAAACCCAGTAACAGACGAAACCAGACGGACTGGTAATACAGCTCGAAGCGCTCTATATTCCCTTGCTCAACCGGCCAGATGGTACCAAATATGGCAACCAGAGATAGCCCCAGCAACAGGGTTAAGGTTAATTTTACCGAGCTAAAAAAATCAAGAACAGGTTTCATATATTAAATCTACTTGTTTATAGGAAGGCGGTATCCTATCATTACCTTTAAGCAAACAACAACCGTCAGCTTGCCAATAAAAACACTGGAGACATAATAGAAATGATGGAAATCACTTTCCCGGGTGGCGTTCAAATCAATGCGCAATACGACAACTTCGTAATCGCCACGGACCAACCGGAAAAAAATGGCGGCCAGAACAGTGCCCCGTCACCTTTCGACCTGCTACTGGCCTCTCTGGGCACCTGTGCCGGCTTTTATGCCTTGCGTTTCTGTCAGGAGCGCAAGTTGGCAACCACAGGGATGCGACTACAATTGAGTAACCAACGCAACGCCGCAACCAATCGACTTGAGCAGGTGAAGATCACGCTGCATCTACCAGACGGCTTCCCTGACAAATATCAAAGAGTTATTCTGCGTGCCATGGATCAGTGTTCCGTAAAAAAAGTGCTTATGGATCCACCAGAAATAGAAGTCCTTACGGCTTAAAGCGGCGGAATCGTTTCCGGTGCGTCAACTTTCTGCAAACCAATCTCGGCAACCAGAGACTGCAGTAAAGCCTCAAGCTCGCAGACGCGACTTGCAGAACAGGCAATCTCCACCAGGCCTTTCTGCTTATCCAGAGTCCGGGCGAAAGCCAGACCGTCATAACTCTCCAGAATAAACCGCAAGTGGCCGATCTCAGCGCGTGGCAGGATGAAGTAACGTTTAGAGAATATTTCTGACGTCATATCGAATTCTTCGTGCTGAGATAGTCAAGGTAAATCAAGGTTTTTATCAAGAATGTAACGGGCAATGCTACGCTTGGGCGGTAATCCTGGCAGACCATCAACAGGGAACCAACGGGCATCCTCCAGCTCTGTCTTATCTACCTGAACCTCACCAGCGACATAATCCGCCACAAAACCAACCATTACCTGGCTCGGGAAAGGCCAGCATTGACTGCCTACATAACTAACATTACCGACTTTAATCCCGGTTTCTTCTGCAACCTCACGGATGGCTGTCTCTTCCAACGATTCACCGAATTCCTGAAAACCGGCAACAAGGCTGTAACGATTGGCAGCCCAGCTCGCTTTGCGTGCCAGCAGTACTTCACCCGGCCTGGTCACCAGAACAATGGCACAGGGGTGAATGGCAGGAAACGTATGTGGTGCGTGACAGGAGTCACAGACTCGCCCCCACTCACTGGCCAACCAGCTTGTTGGCCGTCCACAGTAGCCGCAGAAACGACTACGCTCCTGCCAGTGCAGGATCATACGCCCCATCCCACCAAGGGAAAGCAGGTCGATCGGCAACTGCGGTTCTGCCTCCAGCAACCCTAACATCTCGAGATTTTTCGGTAATTCTTTTGTGTCACTCAAATTGATCAGACGGCAAGGTTGCCCCTGCCAGCGGCCAAGATAGAGCGTTGGTTCACCGGGCCATTCCCCGAAGGGCAACACCATACAGCCCTGATTTTTTACCACCAGCATTCTGCTGCCACACAGCAGCACTCCATATCCTGGACCGCCCGGGTCGGCACCAGGGCCTTGCAAGACAAACTGTTCACTGAGGCAGGCCCAGTTAAAGGGCAGATGCATGGGCGAAGCGTAATCTTTTGGCAAACAGGTCACTGATCTTTCTCCAGAGTTTGATAGAGCAGTAACGCCAACTGGGTCTTGCTATCGAGGATTTCACCACCCTTAACTTTTCCCAGAGCCTCAGCAAAGGTCATCGGACAGAGATCGATCACCTCGTCAGGCTCCAGGTTCTGCTCCGCAACAGTGAGGTCTCGTCCCAGGAAAAGATGGATGTACTCATCACAGAAACCGACTGTACTCCAGAAACCTCCTAGCGGCAGTATCTGCATAGCCGAATAACCGATCTCTTCTATCAATTCGCGACCGGCACACTCCTGAGCGGACTCGCCTGGCTCCAGGCGCCCGGCCGGGATTTCATAGATCATCTCACCAATCGCCGGGCGGAATTGACGAATCAGCATGATCCGACCATCGGGCAACAGCGGCAAAACAGCAGCGCCTCCCGGATGACGGACAATTTCAAAGCTTGATTGTCGACCATTGGGCATCTGATGGTTCTCCACCCCAACATCGATGACACGACCGGCAAACACGGTCTGACGTGAAAAAGTTTTCGGCATAGGCTCCTCTACAAAACCTGAAAACTCGTTGAACGATTAAGACAATTCATGAGATATAAAAATCATAATGCACTGCATGTTTTCACTATACAGACCAATTACTGCAAATACACCATGTCTTTTCAGCAACTTACAAAACAGCGCCATTCACGACAACCAGCTTTCGCAACACATTACGTATATTATTTTATACATTTACATCTATTTAAACGGATGGAACACCTTACTACATCTACGAAAAAACCTTAAGAAACAGTATGTTAAGAGACTAAACAAAAACATCTCAAGGATGGCACGGCCGATGCAGTATTTCCTGGGCAAGAACTTAACACGGATGGCAGGAAAGCAAGAACCATAAAAAGGAGGAAGTCATGAAAGCAATGAAACTGATCGTACCGATGGTGATGAGCACAACTTCAGCAGCTTATGCAGCTACCAGCACGCAGAGTGAAGATGCCGGTATCTTGACCTATTTATTTATTGGATTCTTTGCCTTGATCATTGTGTTCCAACTGGTACCTGCGATGATTCTCTTTGTTGGCATGGTCAAAGGACTGTTTGCCTCTACAGAGAAAACTGCGACAAAGAACAACTAACAGCTTGTCCCCCCACCGATAGGAACCTTACTTTGGGCGGGGACGGCGTGGCTTTGGGCAGGAGAATAATAATGATTATACACATGCCAGAATTACTCATCGCAGACGAAGACAAAATGAGCGGGAAACGCATGGCAGATCTGTTCACCGAGGCAGGCTACCAGGTTACAGTGACCAATTCAGCCGCAGGAGCTCTTTCAGGGAGCCTTAAAAAGACAGCTCAGGTTATCCTGCTCAGTACCCGGTTTGATGAATTGCTGGCGACAGAATTGATCCCTCTTCTGAAGCAGTGTAACCGCGATCTGAACATCATCCTGATTGCCAATGAAGCACCCTTGGCATTAATTCGCAAGGCACGCAGCGAGGGTATTTTTTATCATGCTCTCAAGCCAAGCCAGCCGAGCGATGAAGACGAATTGAGACAAGCGGTCAAATGCGCGTTTGAAAAGATGACTCATAATCCCGCAGTCGAGTCACTACAATAGAGAGCTAAACCATTAAAACCGGAATCAACTTAAGATGATTTGTCATCACGCCAGCGACGTAGCAAATCACCGGAGCGTGTTCCTGCTGGCAGAGCCATGCGCACAACAGCATTCGGTTGAACCGTAGAGATGATCTCTCCCTGTTGATTGACTGCCTCGTGAAATATAAATTCAGCACGGCGCATTTCAGGGCCAATAATCTCCAGGCATTCTCCACCCTGAAAGCGATTCCTCCCTTCCACCAGCCAGTCACCCTCAGGAGCTTCCTCCCTGGCAACACCTACAAAATCGCAGTCTCGAAGATAATCACTGTTGTCAGCGGTGACAAAAGCCTGTTCCTGGATATGGTCCTGCTCATTTCGGGTCTGGTCCTGCTCAAAGAGAAACCCGGTCCCGTAAGGACGATGGCTGACCGCTTCGAGTTCTCTCTGCCATTGTGGATCAACCTGATAATTGTCAGGATCATCGCGCCAGGCATCAAGCGCTGCCCGATAGACTCTGGTCACTGCGGCAACGTAGTAGAGACTCTTCATACGCCCCTCAATCTTCAAACTCGCAACTCCGGCGTTGATCAAATCCGGCAGGTGATTGACCAGACAGAGGTCACGACTATTAAAAATATAGGTACCTCGTTCATCCTCTTCAATCGGAAAGAACTCGCCCGGACGCTGTTCTTCCTGTAACGAATACTTCCAACGACAGGGGTGGCTACAGGTACCACGGTTGGCACTGCGGCCGGAAAGTCCCGCTGACAGCAGACATCGCCCTGAGTAGGCCATGCACATGGCACCATGAACGAAGACCTCCAGTTCAAGCTCTGCAAACGCACAGATTGCCGTAATCTCCCGCAGGTTCAATTCCCTCGCCAGGTTCAGCCGTTTGACTCCCTGAGACTGCCAAAAATGCGCAGCCATAGCGTTTGTGGTGTTAGCCTGAGTGGAAAGATGCACCTCCCGGCCCGAATCCACCTGACGCACAAGATGAAACATACCGGGGTCTGCCAGGATATAAGCATCCACCGGAACCTGCAGCAACGACTCCAGGAGTTTCTGAGCGGCTGCTTCCTCCCCAGGGCGCAGAAATGCATTCAAGGTCAGGTAAAGGCGTTTTCCCAGAGAATGCGCCATTTCACAAGCATGAGGCAGCTCTTGCAGGGTCAAGTTGCCAGCCTGCGCGCGCAAGCTGAACTGTTCGACACCACAATAGACAGCATCAGCCCCATAACGCAGGGCGGTCTCTAATTTTTTCAGGTTTCCGGCCGGGGCCAGGAGTTCAGGAACCATTAAGTGAACCTCCAATATATATTTCGTCGTTCACTCTATCACATCAAGGCATATTTCATGCAGAGCAAGATTGGTGTATTGACTGCCATGATGCTTGACAAGGCATGAAAAAGCCTATAATTTTTAGGGAATTTCAACCTCAATAGCGACCAATAAATAATATGACAATACTTAATCTTTATAGAATTTTGACCATTGTAACAGTACTCGGCTTGTCAACCGCCTGTGCACCACTACCGACAACGCCGACATCCAGCAACCTGACGGTTGAAATGCGCCAACTGCAATCATCGGTTAACAATCAGCAGAAAACTGTACAGCAGCTGGCCAGCCAGGTCGCAGAATTAGAAAGTCAACTGCAACAACAGGCTCAGGAAATTGCGCAGCTCAGTAAAACACGGCAAAAAACGCAAACTGGCTATCAACCAACTGGCGGACCTCAAGGCTCTGGGGTTGGTGCAATTCCGGTTCAAGGAGAAGGTTCACCAACAGAAGTTTACCTGCAAGCATTCGGCGACTACGCATCAGGTCGCTATAAAACTGCGACTCACGGCTTCGAGACCTTTCTGCAGCGCTTTCCCAATAACAGCTACGCAAGTAACGCACAATTCTGGCTGAGTGACTGTTACTTCAACCAGCAACAGTATGCTTTGGCTATTCAGGAGTTTGAGCGCGTCCTCAATGACTACCAGAATGCGCCCAAAAGCCCTGACGCACTGTTAAAGATAGCCATTGCTCAGTTACAGTTGGGGGCAACAGACGAAGCCCGCCAGGCAGTTAACACTCTCAGCCAGCGTTATCCGAAAAGCACAGCAACTCAAAAAGCCCAAGAACTGGCGATACCCTAACCTGCTGCCACCAAGGGGGAGACATGAATCTCAAACGTACTATCCTGACAGTTTGCCTATTGCTCATGATCTGGCCAAGCATCGCTATCGCCAAGGAAGAGCCGATCATTTACACGGTCAAACAGGGCGACACCTTGTGGGACATCTCCCAACGCTTCATCAAAGATCCTTACTATTGGCCCAACCTCTGGTCCAACAATCCTGCCATTGGCAATCCCCACCTGATTTACCCAGGCCAGAAGCTGCGCATTTATGATGGCCGTATTGAAATTATTCCGGTTAATGAAGATTCCAGTAGCGTCGGTGCTGCAGTCATGACTCCGAAGGCGCTGCTACTGATACCCACCTATGGGGGCGCTCAGAGCTTTATCAGCGCTTCTGAGGTGGAGACATTGGGGACTCTGGTTGATACCGTGGATAACCGTGTCATGATGACAACTGGCGACACCGTCTTCCTCGAAATGGACGACCTTGCGGCCATAAACCCCGGCGATGTATTCGAACTCATAACGATGGGGCCGGAAGTCATTCACCCGGCAGCTAAAAAAACCTTCGGTTATCAGCTTGCTGATCCAATCGGCTTCCAGACAATTCAGCTTGGCACTGTCGAAATCACGAAAATAACCGAAACGGTCGCTGTGGCAACGATCACGAATGCCCTGCGCGAAATTAAACGTGGCTCCAAGCTCCGCCCTTACAAACCAATTCCCAGCCAGATTCCCCGTATTCTTGCCGGTGAAGTTCTTGAAGGCTACATCCTTGCCGATGACATTGGCAAACTGGCCGTGGGTCAATGGGAGGTTATTCTCATTGACATAGGTGAGGAAACTGGTCTGATTGTAGGCCACGAACTGGAACTATATCGCAAACGCGAAGTAACTATCGAAGCAGACAAAAACAAGGTTCTGGTTCTGCCTGACATTGACTTGGGAGACGCCATTGTTCTAGAAGTCCGACAGGGCTTTGCCGAAGCTTTGATCACCCGTACCACCAACATGGCACTACACCGGGGTGATCGGGTCAAAACCAAAACCAAGTAGGATGAACAAGGAGCCTACCCGGTAGATAAGCAAAAGCAGAAGATTTCAGGACGGGCTGGATTGCCAGCCTGTCCTAGTTTTTTTATTTTAATGCAATAGATATGGAGGGACCCAATGGATCACCTGCTGCCCTGGCTGCGTCTGCAGTTCACTCCTGGTTTAGGTCGTGTCGGCCTGATGCGCCTGATCGATCATTTCGAAACCCCTGAGAATGCCATTAATGCCGCCAGCAGAGGCTGGCCGAAGCTGCCGGGCCTGCGCAAGGGGCTGGCAAATACGGTTCCACTAGCTGGCGACGCCAAGATACAAAAGGCCTGTCAGGGCCTGACTAAAATGGACGGTTGGTTCCGCACTATCTGGGAGGATGATTACCCGCAGGTACTAAAAGATATACCCGACCCTCCAGTCCTGCTGTACGGTTGCGGCAGTCTGCCGGAGGAGCCAACCCTGGCCATTGTCGGCACCCGTCAACCGAGTGACTTTGGCAGAGTATTCACTGAGCAACTAGCAGAAGAACTGGCCTCTGCAGGCATAGCTATTATAAGTGGCATGGCGCGCGGTATTGATTCTGCAGCACACCGTGGCGCTCTCAACGCTGCAGGCAAAACCCTGGCGGTTCTCGGCTGCGGTATTGACCGAGTCTACCCGCCGGAGAATATCAAGCTCTATCATCAGATCATCGAACAAGGCACTCTTATCTCCGAATACCCGCCCGGCAGCGAACCACTGCCGGGGCATTTCCCGGGCCGCAATCGGATCATCAGCGGCCTCAGTAAAGGCACGCTGGTTATCGAAGCGTGCCGCAAAAGTGGCTCATTGATCACAACTGAATTTGCCCTTGAACAGGGAAGAGAGGTGATGGCTGTTCCGGGTGGTGTTGATCGTAAGACCAGTTATGGGCCGAATCTACTGATCAAACAGGGGGCACATCCGGTCACGGAAGCGGTTGAGATCCTTGAAATTCTCGGCATTAATGGGCATAATATGAGAGCACAACCGCTCACAGAACCTGCCGACTTTCAACTCCCGGCCCCAGCCGGTTCTGTGCTGTCCGAGCTCAGTTTAACCCCCCTGCACAGCGATGAGCTCGCCAAGGAAAGTGGGTTGACACCTATGGAGCTTTCCGTTATTTTACTGCAACTAGAGCTTCAGGGGTATGCGGAAAAGCTATCTGGTGGGCGTTATATTCGTGGCCGCCGAGCGCTTTAAAACACCGAAACATAACGAAAAACAATGGAGACCGCTTGAGAGAACGGGTCTTGGCGATTGTTAGTTTCATCGCCCAATATTTTCTCGATGATCGCGACCTGATAGTGGAAAGTGATCTTGTCGAAGAGTTGCTGGCTGTTGGCTTCGAGGCTGAAGAGATCGACGCAGCATTCTGCTGGATGGAAAGTCAGACGCTCTTCGCCCCGGGCAGCAATGAGGTATCATTGAATGCACCGGCGCTGAGCCACAGAGTCTTTTCTACGGAAGAAAACCGAGTGCTTTCCTCAGAGGCACGCGGTTTTTTGATCCGACTGCGAACCATGGGTATGCTGGATGATGAAATCCAGGAAGAAGTCATTGAAAAAGCCCTGATGATTGCAGATGACGAGGTCACCCTGAAAGAGATTAAAACCATAACGGTGTTGGCTATATTCGCTAACTCCCAGAATGAGTGGCGTCGCGAGTTCGACTGCTTACTTGAAGATGACTGGCCAAGACTGTTAAATTGATGAGCTACAGGCTGCGGGACATCCTGCAGCCTTTTCTTTTTCCCCAACAAACGACTTGAACAAATATTATGGCTAATTCCCTGGTTATCGTTGAATCACCCGCTAAGGCCAAAACCATCGAGAAATTTCTCGGTAAAGGTTATCAGGTTCTGGCCTCTTATGGACATGTCCGTGATCTGCCGAGTAAAAACGGCTCAGTTGACGTCGACAACGATTTTCTCCCCAATTACGTCGTCTCGGCCAAGGCAAAAAAGCAGCTTGGCATTCTCAAGAAAGCACTCAAGAATGCAGACGAACTGATCCTTGCCACTGACCTCGACCGTGAAGGGGAAGCGATCGCCTGGCACCTGCTGGAAGCTCTTGGTGTCGATGAAAAAGGCGACTCGCCCAAAGTAAGTCGAGTGGTTTTTCACGAAATCACCAAAGACGCCATTACCAAAGCAATGGCCAAGCCACGCCAGATTTCTATGGAAATGGTCGACTCTCAGCAGGCCCGACGTATCCTCGATTACCTGGTCGGCTTCAACCTTTCGCCGGTCCTCTGGCGTAAAATTCCGGGCAGCCGCTCGGCAGGCCGAGTCCAATCGGTTGCCCTGCGTCTTATCTGCGAAAGAGAAACAGAGATTGAAGCGTTTGATGCCAAGAAGTACTGGACCATTGAAGCAGTCATGGCCAATGCCGAGAGCACCACTTTCTCTGCAAAGTTGCACGCTATCGAAGGCCAGAAGATGGCATCCAGCGCCAAGCAACTTGAGACCAGTACCTATCAGGTGATCCCTGACCAAAAGACCGCTGAGCAATTGGTCGAAGCTATCAAGCCCCTGCCGCTGCAGGTGTCAACGGTTAGCCGCACTGAGAAAAAACGCCGTCCCGCAGCACCGTTTACCACCAGCACTCTGCAACAGGAAGCCAACCGCAAACTCGGCTTCTCCGCACGGAAAACCATGTCGCTGGCACAAAAACTCTACGAGGGCGTTGACACCGGTGATGGCCCCGTTGGTCTGATCACCTATATGCGTACCGACTCGGTGACACTCTCCAATGTTGCCATTCAAGAGGCCCGGCAGGTCATTGAGGATCGTTTCGGCAAGGATTACGTTCCTGCCAAACCTCGCATCTACAAGAGCAAAGCAAAGAATGCCCAGGAAGCTCATGAGGCGATTCGCCCCACGGGTCTGACCCAGCACCCTGATACGCTCAAAACTTTTCTGGACAGTGACGAACTGCGACTTTACAAGCTGATCTGGGAACGGACTATCGCAGCACAAATGGCCGACGCTCTGCTCGACGCTACCACTGTTGACATTCTTGCCGGAGAAAAATACCAGTTTCGAGCTTCTGGACAAGTGATCCGCTTCCCCGGCTTCATGAAAGTCTACATTGAAGGCAAGGATACTGAAAACGAGGAAAAAGAAGGGACCCTACCCAGCCTGATCGAAAAGGAAACCCTCTCGTTTGACAAGCTGCAGGGCGAAGAACATACGACCAAGCCACCACCACGTTACACGGAAGCGTCACTGGTCAAAATCCTCGAAGAAAAAGGCATTGGCCGGCCATCGACCTACGCAGCCACCATGAATATCCTGGTGGAACGCAAGTACGTGCAATTGATCAAGCGGGTCTTTTTTCCGGAAGATCTCGGCCGTGAAGTCGTTCGTTTCCTGATGCAGTGTTTCGAAAAATATGTTGACTACGAGTACACATCCAAGTTGGAGAATGACCTGGACGCCATTTCTCTCGGCCAACGTGAATGGAAAGATTTCCTGAGAAACTTCTGGGTTCCATTTAATAAAGAAGTTGAAGGGGTCAAGGAGATAAAATTCGTCGGTGAACCCCTCGACGAAAAATGTCCTGAATGCCAAGAACAGCTTTCCAAGAAGTTCGGCCGCAACGGCTATTTCATCGCCTGCAACGGCTATCCTGAATGTAAATACACCCGACCGGTCAACGGTGAGCAGAATACCGAACCGGTTTATTCCGACGAAATATGCGAAAAATGTGGTGCCAAAATGCTCTTCAAGGAAGGGCGCTATGGCAAATACCTCGCATGTTCAGGCTATCCCGAGTGTAAAAACAACCAGCCACTGGTCAAACCAAAAGCACTCGGCATTGACTGCCCAGCCTGCAAAGAGGGTGAAATCATGGAGAAGAAGAGCCGCTACGGCAAGATCTTCTACTCCTGCAACCGTTATCCCAAATGCAAGTACGCCCTGTGGGACCAACCCTTTGCTGAGCCTTGCCCCAAGTGCGCATTTCCGCTGGTGGTGGAGAAAACCACCAAGCGCGCCGGCACCGTGCGTAAATGCCCCCAGGAAGAATGCGATTATCTGGTAACTCTGGTCGAGCCGGAGAAAAAGGAAGCTGCGCCCAAGAAACTGGCAGCAAAAAAAGCTCCTGCCAAGAAGACTGCGGCAAAAAAACCAGCCGCAAAGAAAACCGCAAAAAAGAAGGCCTGAGTTACGACTTAAGATAAGCTAAATAAACAGTGGCCGGGCAAACGCCCGGCCTTTTCTGTTTTTCTCCATGTATACTGTCTCCATGCATACTGAAATGCTGTTATTCACAACAAACCTGACTTCAATTGGCTCTCATGACACCTATTACTATCATCGGTGCCGGCCTCGCCGGCTGTGAAGCTGCCTGGCAAATTGCCCAGCAAGGAATCCCGGTCGATCTTTTTGAGATGCGACCACAGCGTATGACACCTGCCCACCAGAGCGACCGTCTTGGTGAACTGGTCTGCTCCAACAGCCTGCGTGGCACCGGCCTGCATAACGCGGTCGGGCTATTGAAAGAAGAGTTGCGCCGTTGCAACAGTCTCATCATCTCTACAGCGGACAGCCACGCTGTCCCGGCGGGAGGTGCCTTGGCAGTTGACCGGGACGGTTTTGCCGAACAACTGACCAGAACCATGGAAGAACACCCGCTTATCACCGTACACCGGCAAGAGGTAACAGATATCCCCACGGATCGACTGGTTATCATTGCCAGCGGCCCTCTGACCTCAGACGCACTTGCTGAAAAAATTGCCGGGTTAACCGGTCAGGGTCAGCTCTACTTCTACGATGCCATTGCGCCAATTGTTGAGGCAGATTCGATTGATCGCGAGCAGGTCTACGCTGCTTCACGCTATGATCGGGGAGGCGCGGACTACCTCAATTGTCCCTTTGACAAGGAGCAGTACCTTGCCTTCGTCCAAGGCCTCTGCAAAGGCGAAAAGGTCACACCACATGATTTCGAAAAAGTCGTTCATTTTGAAGGCTGTATGCCGATTGAGGTGCTCGCTGAACGCGGTGAAATGACTCTGGCCTTCGGACCGATGAAACCGGTCGGGCTACGCGACCCACGCACCGGCCGCGACCCCTTTGCGGTTGTGCAGTTGCGCCAGGACGACCGGCATGCCAATCTTTACAACCTGGTTGGCTTTCAGACCAAACTGACCTATCCGGAACAGCAACGGGTATTCCGCACCATTCCAGGCCTGGAGAATGTCAAGTTTGCGCGCCTGGGAAGCATGCATCGCAACACGTTCATTAACGCACCGACTTGCCTGACCGAAACTCTGCACCTCAAACAGGCAGCAAACATCTTCTTTGCCGGACAGATTACCGGTGTTGAGGGTTATGTCGAATCTGCTGCCAGCGGCTTTCTGGCCGGGTTTTTTGCCGCTGTTCGCCATCAGGATAAAAGTTTTCAGCCACCACCGGAAACAACGGCCCTGGGTGCCCTACTAAACTATCCTGTCAATGCATCACCAGAAAATTTCCAACCGATGAATATCACCTATGGGCTATTCCCGGCCCTTGAGAAGAGAATCCGTAAACGCCGTGATCGACGCCAGGCACTAGCCGATCGTGCCCTGGCAGATCTCGAGCTCTGGCGCACCAACCAGAAGATTGCCTGCAAGCTGAATACCTGCTAGTGTTAGCAGTCAGGTTTCTGTTAAGCTGTCAATAAATAGGATCAAAACTAAGGATTATAAACAGTCGTAGCTTCATTTTACATTAGAAATAAATATCAGAGGAACAAATGCTAGGGGAGCAAATGGCGGCAACAGTAAGCACACCTGCCAAACTGGTCGATCCACGTGACCTGCTTGAACTCATGCGTCAGCACCCTCTCACCACACCTTTTAACCTGGCTTTCTATTCCGAACAGCATGGTCGCAATGGCCTTCTTGAAGCAATCTACACTGTCTGTGCCCCCCTTGATGAAGAAAGGCTCTGCACTCCAGACTGCTATCAGGGTTGGGTGGAAAGTCTCTACCACAGCCAGTTAACAAACCAGCCAGCCGTCCATTCCTGCGCGAAAGGATTTCTCTGTTTCACAATTAGTCTGCCGGAAGGCAAAGGGTTGCCGGACTACCTGATCGGTGGCGGCGTTTTTGAACGCAAGCCATCAACCAACAGCGCCATGGAAGAAAACAACCAACACACGGCCGACGATGCAATGATCGAATCCGGACAATATCCTCAACTGATAAGTCTGTCGAGAGCGAAAGCAATCGTCGAAGAAATATCCCGGGCTCTGCCACTCCTGCTCAATCAACAAATCCATACTCTCAGCCTGACCCGCACCACGCAACGACTTGAAGCTGTGCAAAAACTGACTCACGACCTCTCTGATTGCAAGAACAGTGATCAGGCTATGGCCATCGTCAGTGAAGCACTGGTTGTTCTTTTTGATCTGCCCAAGGTTCTGATTGTTCTGCAGCGCCCTGGACACCCCATGACGATCCATTCGACTCTCGGCCTTGACCAGGACGCCTTTCAATTTGACCAGAAACGCCTGGCTGATTACTTCACTGAATCATCCGGCTATCTGGAGATCCTGCCGGGAGAAGAGTTCGCCACTTTATTCCCCGGCCTGGAGACCCATTTGGCCTATCTCTTCCCTTTGCAAGAGAATGGCTGTCTACTTGGTATTATAGCCCTGCTGGACGTCGACTTACATTGCCGCGACCAGGCCCTGATCGATCTTCTGGTCAATCGACTGGCTACTCGACTGGGGAGCCTGACAGCTGCGGAAGACCATCGTCAGGAACGCCAAACCTCAGCACGCCTCGTCGCCATGATCAGCGACCTTTCCCTGGTCGATAATCGTCATGAGCTCTATCGACAGCTTCTTGAAATGTCTGCGGAACTCCTGATGGCAACCAGCGGTTCTCTCATGCTGCTCAATGAAAATGATGGCACCCTCAAGATTGCAGCCGCCAAAGGAATGAACTCTTCGTTGGCTAAAACCATGTCAGTTGCCTACGGGGAAGGAATAGCCGGTCGGGTCGCTAAAAGTGGCTTCCCCATGCTGGTTAACGATATCGAGCGGGACAAACGGGTGGCCGCTAGAAACCGGCCGCGTTTTAAAACCAAATCATTTATTAGCTTGCCACTTGAAGTCGAGGATCGTTTGATTGGTGTTCTCAATCTGGCCGACAAGAGCAACAATACCAACTTTAATGAGGTTGATCTCAATCTGATACAGACCTTCACCAACCATGCGGTATTGATGATCGACCGGGCGGCAACTCTGGAAAAGGCGGGGCAGTTCGAGCAACTTGCCATCACTGATCCGTTGACAGGCCTTTATAACCGGCGTCTTCTGGAAAATCGCTTGCAGGAAGAATTCAGTCGCAGCGAACGACAGCAGCAGAGTTTCTGCATCATTCTGGCCGACCTCGACAATTTCAAGGCTTACAACGACATTTGTGGACATCTGGCCGGAGATAATGCGCTGCGCAAAACAGCCGACCTCTTGCGACGTACTGCTCGTGAGATGGATATAGTAACTCGCTATGGTGGTGAGGAATTCTGTCTAATCCTTCCTGGAATCGGCAAAAAAGAATCGGTTTTTGTTGGCGATCGCATTCGTCGGGCTATCGAAACGGAGAGTTTCTCAGGTGAAAGTCACCTGCCACTAGGGCGTCTTACGATCAGCCTCGGTATCGCGGCCTCCCCTGTCGATGGAGCAACCACAAATGAGCTGATACACGCAGCCGACCTGGCTCTCTATCAAGCCAAGGCTCTGGGCCGCAACCGTCTGGTACTCTATGAACCCTCCATGGACGATCAGGGCCTCCTGTCACACCACGAATAATCCTCCAGCAAATATCGGAAGCTTTTCATGCCACATTCCTCGCAAACCATACGCAACTCTTCTCAGGGCATTATTCTTGCCTCAGCATCACCACGTCGTCGCGAACTTCTAACCCAGGTTGGAATCGATTTTCAGGTTGTCCCCAGTAACGCGGATGAAACCCTGCTTGAAGACGAAGAACCGGAAGCACACGTGATACGGCTTAGTTGCGACAAAGCCCTGGAGGTCGCCAACCGACAAACCCAGACCGGCCGCTGGTTTATCGGCAGTGATACTATAGTGGTATGCGACGATGTCATTCTCGGCAAGCCCGCAGATGCCACAGAAGCCGCAGAAATGCTCACTCGCCTTTCCGGACGCTACCATCGAGTCATCTCCGGCTATGCAATTCACGACCGAGAGAGTGGTCGCACGCTTAGTGCTGCTGTTATCACCAGAGTTTTTTTCAAGAATTTGACAACCCGGGAAATCGAGGGGTACATTGCCACGGGAGAACCCTTTGACAAAGCCGGTGCCTACGCCATTCAGGGTATTGGTTCCTTCATGGTTCCCAAAATTGAGGGAAGCTATAGCAACGTGGTTGGTCTGCCGCTTTGCGAAGTGATTGCAGACCTGGAAGGACTGGACGCCATCGAGCTGTTCAGGAAATAAGACTTATGGATATTGTTGCCAACATAACTGAAATTCAAAAACGCATTGCAACTGTTTGCCATAACTCCGGCCGAAATTCTGCTGAGGTACGATTGATCGCTGTCTCCAAAAAGAAGCCTGCCGAAGATATCGAAGCCGCGATTGCCGCCGGGCAGCGACTTATCGGTGAAAGTTACGTTCAGGAGTGCGCGGCCAAAATCGACGCGGTCAAGAGAGATGCAGAATGGCACTTCATCGGCGCGCTACAGAGCAACAAGGTGAAATACCTGCGCGGCAAGATCGCCATGATCCACTCAGTAGACCGTTTATCCCTGGCCGCAGAGATTGATCGCCAATGGGGCAAGGACGACGCCTGCATCGACATCCTCATTCAGGTCAACCTCGGTGAAGAAGTGAGCAAGTCAGGCACCACGGCCAGTGAACTGATCGAACTTGTCCGTCAGGTTGCGCAATTGCAACATGTACACATCAAGGGATTGATGGCCCTGCCGCCCTGGGGAGCCGATCCGGAGGAGGTTCGCCCTTATTTCCGGCAACTGCGAGAACTGGCCGAGCAGATTGATGCCCTGGGACTGCCGAATGTCACCATGCAGGAACTCTCCATGGGGATGAGCCACGACTATGAAGTGGCCATTGAAGAGGGTGCCACCCTGGTTCGCATCGGCACAGCAATCTTTGGTGCACGATAGATATATGAGTCTTTTTTTCGCGCCTCTCACCTCGCGCCTTCGGGTCTAAAATGTCCATTAATGCCTTTCTCTTCGACCTCGACGGCACATTGGTCGATTCAATTCCCGATCTGACCAAAGCAGTCAACCTACTGCGGGTCGAGCTTAACCTGCCCGCGGTGAGCAGTGACCAGGTGCGCTCCTATGTCGGCGATGGCGTCGGTCTGCTGCTCCAGCGCGCCCTGCCGGAGGGCCTGTTCACTACGGCGCGACGCAAACGTTTTATGGAGATTTATACCGAGCATCTGACCGATGAGACTCTGATCTACCCTGGAATTATTGCCTTCCTCGAGATGCACCACGGCGCGCCGATGGCTGTGGTCACCAACAAACCGCAACCTCTGGCTGACATTATCGTCAATCGCCTCGGGCTGGCACCATTCTTTCAAGCTGTCATTGGTGCCGAGCTCTCACTGCAAAGAAAACCACATCCGGATATGGTTCATCATGCCCTGGATCTTCTGGGAAGTACGCCTGAGCACACCATAATGTTGGGCGATCATCATGTCGATCTGCGCGCCGCTCAAGCCGCCGGAGTCAAATCCTGCTTCTGCGCCTGGGGTCTCGGCCATGACGATGGTCTACAGGCTGACTTTCATGCTGTAACCACCGCTGACTTACCACTGCTCTTCCCTGAGGCCGGTCAACCTTGAATAATGTCCGGCTAACTCAGAAGGCCGTTGCACTCTTCTTTTTCCCTCTGGTACTCAATGTTCAGTTGATGAGTGTGTCCCACTCAATCATCAACGCCGGACTGGCGCGCCTTGAGAACGCAGTGGTCGTTCTGGCCGGGTTTTCCGTGGCCATGGTTCTGCATCTTTTTGTCGCCTCGCCGTCCTATCAAAACCATACGATTACCATCGCTATGGTACGCGGCCGCAAATCGCTTGTCGGCATGCTCATGTTTATGCTGCTGATTGCTACCTGGGTCTCTATTCTACTCGCCCTGCTCGCTTTCAGCCCGGTCGGCACCTTTATCCTGGATCGCCTTCTGGGTGTAACTCCAGAAGTCGCCCGTGGCGCCCGCGAGGCGCTGGGTCTGCTGGTCTTTCTCCCATTCATAACCGGACTACGCGGCATCTGCCAGGGGCTGGTTATTCGTGTTCGTCGCACCAGCCTGGTCTCCTTTGCAACAGCGGTACGCATCGTCATGCTGTTTGCCTACCTCTGGCTGGGGCAATTGTGGTTTTCTGGTACCCAGGTTGCGGCATTGGCCCTGCTCGGTTGCGTCGGCACCGAGACCCTGGTTATTGCCTTCTTTGCCTGGCGTATAAAGTTGCCAGAAGAACAGGATGACGAAAACAGCTTTACCGACATTCTACGCTACGGCTTGCCGCTGGCCTATTCCTCCGGGATGCAACAAACTGTGCCGCTGCTGATCAATGCTATCATCAGCCGCCTCCCTGACGGCACCTTGGCGCTGGCAGCCTTTGGCGTAATTCGCGGTTTCCTCTTCCTGCTCGCCGGACCGATGCGCAACCTGCAACAGGCCTACTTGACCCTGGTTCGTCAAGCATCCGACAGCGAGCTCCTGTTTCGTTTTTTCATCAGAGTCAGTTTCGGCATGGCCCTGCTCATGTTGCTGATCGCCTGGCCTCTGAACGGACCGATCCTTGGAGCAATCATGGGCCTTGACCTGGATATGCGCCATTACATCACCTGGCCACTGACAGCCTGTGCGGTTTTCCCGTTTATGTACGGTGCCAACAATCTGCTGCGCGGCTGGTTTGCCGGAGCGCACCTGACAACCCGTCTCGGTCGCTCCACTTTTTACAAAGCCCTCCTTATGATCATTCTCTGGCCTGCAATCATCATCCCTCAGCTGCCATTATCAGGCATTTCTGTGGCAATTTTCTTACTACTTGCTGCAGAGCTCTGTGAAATGGGTTATCTTTATCATCAGCGCGGACAGCTACTGGAGAGTCGCGGGCTTGTGCCTTTAGGAGCGGATAACTTAGAATGTGAGGATGAAGACTCAAGATAAGAAAGTAAAAAGCTCTCCAGAACCGAACAGATAGCCATTTTTGAGCAGCTCAATAAAACAGAAGAACAGCCTTGATGATATTTTTCGTGAGCAACGACAGTAAGCTCTGTAGAATTTATATACATTTGGGTCAGCTTCATTCCTGTTTTTACTTGGAAATTCGCGTAAAAGCTTTAGAATGATACTGTTTTGTCTTTTACGTGGGGACAATTTACCAGGGGGTCTCTGTGCAATCTGACTTAATCATCAAACTTCTGAATGGCAGCGAACGTTATGGTCTCCTGAATCAGGAGTTCAACCCGTCATCAGACCATATTGACTTCTTCTGCACAACTAAGCAACGAAGCGACATTCTCGCCCTCAGTGAAATCTGTTACATCAAGTTCCTGGGTAAACCCGACTTGGCCGATTCGTTCAACGAAGACGAATTTTTTGAAGATGTCACCACACTCACCGGCGACCGTTTCCACCTGCGCTTGAAAAAGAGCGGAAAACGTGTTTCACAGGGGTTCTACGGTTACCCGGTTGAAATTGACAGTGACTTTAAGTCGGTTTTCTTTACTGCTGACGGCTTTAAAAAACGCAGTCACGATCAACCTCTTGGTGAAGTCTTGAGCCAGCAGGGACTGGTGGGAAAAGCTGACATTGACAATGCCTTAACTGAACAGCAGAAATTAAGAAACCGCAAAGTTGGAGAAATCCTGGCTAAGCAGGCAGACGTACCCCAGGTTATCGTCGAGCAGGCAATCAACAATGCCAAGCGTAATGGGCAGATTAAAATTCAGTCACGAGTTGGTGATATTCTTATTGAAGCGGGCCTGGTAACAAAACAACAGGTTGATGAGGCTCTGCAAGAACAAGCCTCTGGTAAACGCAAACGTATCGGTCTGATTCTTATCGAAAAGGAGCTGATCACGGAAGACCAACTGCTCTCAGCACTAGCCCACAAGTTCGGGCTGCAAGTCATCGATCTGGACAAAACCAAGATCATGCCGGAAGCACTCAAGCAGGTTCCCCGAGATATGGTCGAGCGTATGCAAATACTGCCGATCACTCTGAGGGGGTCCTGCCTGACTGTGGCAACGGCCACTCCGACCGATCCAACCATCAGTGAAAACCTGCGTTTTGCAACCAATTGCCAAATTGAGCTGCTCTGTGCCCGCTCAACTCAAATTGGCGAAAAAATTGCGGAGATTTTTGAAAAGATCGATGACAGCGTAGAAGACCTGATTGATGAGCTTGAAGATCTGGATATTCAGGTTGATGATGAACCGGAACTCGAAAGAATTAATGAGTCGGACTCTAAAGTCATCAACCTGGTCAACAAGGTTCTTCTTGATGCCAACAAAAAGGGAATTTCAGACATTCACTTTGAGCCTGGATTGGGCTATCAGCCGCTCAAAATACGCTATCGCAAAGACGGCATCTGCTATATCGTACACCAGATCGCGTCAACCTATAAGGCCGCTGTTGTCTCGCGAGTCAAGATTATTTCCAAGCTCGACATAGCTGAGCATCGCCGCCCTCAATCGGGGAAGATCCTTCTTAAGCAGGCAGGTAAACGGATTGAATATCGTGTAGAGATCACGCCAACGGTCGGCGGCCAGGAAGATGCCGTGTTGCGTGTATTATCTTCGGCGCGCAGTTTCTCTCTGCAAGAGCTCGGTTTTTCTGCCAGGAATCTGGAACAGTTCAAGGAACTGCTGAAAAAACCCTATGGAATTATTCTCTGTGTCGGCCCGACCGGATCTGGCAAGACGACCAGCCTGCATTCGGCTCTGGCTGAGATCAATTCACCGGAAACCAAGATCTGGACTGCAGAAGACCCTGTGGAAATCACCCAGGAAGGGCTGCGCCAGGTCCAGATTCATCCCAAGATCGGTTTTACCTTTGAGGAGGCCCTGCGTTCTTTCCTGCGCGCCGATCCCGACGTGATCATGATTGGCGAAATGCGTGACCCGGTAACAGCAAAAACGGCCATCGGTGCATCACTGACCGGCCACCTGGTATTCAGTACCCTGCACACCAACAATGCTCCGGAAACGGTCGTCAGGCTGATTGAAATGGGCATGGACCCCTTCAACTTTGCCGATGCGATGCTTGGTATTCTGGCCCAACGATTGGCCCGTCGGCTGTGTAAAGAATGCAAGCAGCCTTACCACCCCAAACGCGCCGAGTACGACAATCTGGTTGACTCCTACGGTGCCGAACAGTTCAAGGAAGATGATCTGCCGAAATTCTCCAAAGATCTTACTCTGATGAAAGCCACCGGCTGTGAAGCCTGCGATGGACAAGGCTATAGCGGCCGGATCGCCGTGCATGAACTGCTGACCAACTCCCCGGAAATCAAGCTGGCAATCAAACAGAGTTCCGGGGTTGAAAAAATCACCGAAGTCGCCATGCAAGAAGGAATGCGGAGCCTGCGTATGGACGGCATTCAGAAAATCTTTCTTGGCCTACTGGATCTTCACCAGGTTAATCGGGTTTCCTCATAATCTTTAATACAAAAACATGGCAAACGGCACCTTCGTTGTCATTTGACGAGGCTTGCAAAGCATACCAGCCCCTCATCTAACGAAAGAGCATCACCATGTCATCGCGTCTCATCAAAATACTGTTGATTGCAACGATCATCATCCTGATTGTCGCTTTTTTTGCCTTTGATCTGCATCATTTTCTGACTCTTGAATATCTCAAAGATCGGCAACAGGAGTTTGTTAATTTCTACGCAACCAACCGCCTGCTGACCATCGCCATCTATTTTATACTTTACGTGGTAGTCACAGCACTCTCCTTGCCCGGTGCCGCAGTCATGACGCTGGCGGGTGGAGCCCTGCTCGGTTTCTGGACAGCCCTGATCACGGTTTCATTTGCCAGTACGATCGGTGCCACCCTGGCATTTCTCGTCTCACGATTCCTACTGCGAGACTGGGTACAGAGCAAGTTTGGCGACAAACTCAAGGCCATCAACGAAGGGGTCGAACGAGAAGGTCCTTTCTACCTGTTCACATTGCGGTTGGTACCGCTCTTTCCCTTCTTCGTCATCAATCTGGTCATGGGCCTGACGCCGATGCGAACCCTGGCCTACTACTGGGTCAGCCAGATCGGCATGCTCCCCGGCACCGCAGTCTATGTCAATGCCGGCACTCAACTCGGCCAGATTGAAAGTGCTGCGGGAATTCTCTCTCCAGGCATCCTGGTTTCCTTTGTGCTACTCGGTATCTTCCCGCTGATCGCCAAGCGTATCATCGACATTCTCAAACGCCGCAAAGCCTTTGCTGGCTGGGATAAACCGCAGAAGTTTGATTACAACCTGGTAGCGATTGGCGCTGGTTCCGGCGGGCTGGTTTCCGCCTATATCGCAGCAGCCGTTAAAGCCAAGGTGGCCCTGATAGAAAAGGATAAAATGGGAGGAGATTGCCTCAACACCGGCTGCGTACCGAGCAAGGCGCTGATTCGCTCCGCCAAAATGGTGTCCTATGCCAGGCGCGCCAAGGAATTCGGTTTCCAATCGGGACAGGTTAAATATGATTTTGCCGAGGTCATGGAACGGGTGCATAACGTCATAAAAAAGGTTGAACCACACGACTCCATTGAACGTTACACAGAGCTTGGTGTCGAATGCTATACTGGTGCCGCTACCATCACATCGCCATGGACAGTCGAAGTTAACGGCCAGACACTGACCACACGCAACATCATCATTGCCACCGGAGCCAGACCTTTCGTGCCACCGATCAAGGGTCTTGATCAAGTTGACTATCTAACCTCGGATAACCTCTGGCAAATGCGTGAGAACCCGGGCCGTCTGGTTATCCTTGGTGGCGGTCCGATCGGCTCGGAAATCACTCAGGCCATGGCCCGGCTCGGTGCAGAAATCACCCAGATTGAAATGTTGCCTCGTATCATGAGCCGCGAGGACCCGGAAGTCTCTGCCTATGTACAGAAACAGTTTGCGGCAGAAGGGATTAAAGTTCTGACTGGCCACACTGCCAAAGAGGTGATTCAGGAAGACAAACAAAATATTCTACTCTGTGACTCAGATGGTGAGACAGTCAGGATTCCATTCGACCATATACTTATCGCCGTCGGCCGACGACCTAACATAACCGGTTTTGGCCTTGAAGAACTCGGCGTTGAGATTTCCGAACGCGGCACTGTGGCCGTAGACCCTCTGCTACGCACCAATTTCCCCAACATTTTTGCCGTCGGTGATGTAGCCGGACCTTACCAGTTCACCCACACGGCCTCACATATGGCCTGGTATGCCGCCGTCAATGCCCTCTTTGCCGGGTTCAAATCATTTAAAGTCGACTACAGTGTTATTCCTTGGGCCACCTTCACCGACCCTGAAGTCGCCCGGGTCGGCCTCTCGGAAGATGAAGCCAAAGCCCAGGAGATCCCTTACGAAGTCACGCGCTACGGTCTCGATGATCTTGATCGCGCCATCGCTGATTCAGAAGATCATGGCTGGGTGAAGGTGCTCACCAAACCGGGCAGCGACAAACTACTCGGCGTCACTATCGTCGGCAGCAATGCGGGGGATATCCTTGCTGAATACGTCCTGGCTATGAAGCACGGTCTCGGCCTCAACAAGATTCTCGGCACCATTCACACTTATCCGACCATGTCGGAAGCAAACAAAGCCGCCGCCGGGGAGTGGAAAAAAGCCCACGCACCGGAGAAGCTGCTGGCGTGGGTGGAGAAGTTCCACCGCTGGAGAAGAGGTTAACATCCGACCACCTTAAGAACACACCAGGTTAGAAGAACAATTGCATAACAATCTAAATCGGCGAGCGGGCTTCACAGGGAATCTTCACCTGGCAGAGGCCACAGGGAGTGGCTCCGGTGCCATAGTTCTTGTGAACAAAAGGCGCGGTGACGTTACGAATGTAATCAAAACACTTTGGCTTGTCGTGGCCATCAGCTGTGATCGCATCGATCGGGCAGCGTTGCATGCAGGCACCGCAGGTCCCTTTCGCATACCAGAGGCACCAGTCATGATGGCCGGCATAAGGGCGCGGGGTCGCTTCAAGATCCATTTTGACAACCACCGAGCCGAAACGCACCGCCTTACCCACCCGGGTAATCAAACCATCAGACAAACCAAAGGTACCGAGCCCGGCGATCCAGGCTGTGTGACGTTCCGACCAGTTTGAGGCCAGGCCGAAGCGTTCGCTTTTCTGATAGCTAAAATCTACCAATCGCTCCGGGGCCAGAGCAGGGTAACCAGCCTTTGTCAACTGCTCAGCCAGATGCAGACGCAGGGCACAGTTGAACTCTTCGCCATGAAAACGCGAACGTGCCCAGCGCTCGGCTGGCAGTTTGGTTTCTGCGCTCTGATCGAAGCGGGTCGTTTCTGTATGGGGAAGAACGTAACAGACAATAGCCAGTTCAGAAGGGTCGATTTCAGCCTCAGGATAAGCCAAGCGAAAAGCTTCCGTCGGGGTCCAGTAGAAAGGTCCGATATCAGCCTTAATCCGGTCGAAGAGGGGATCATCACCACGGGCATAGGCGAATTGCGGGTTGTCCCAGGCCGGTTCACCGGTACCATTTTCCAGACTGTTAGCCGGCGAGGAGCAGAAGTCGTGAATGATTTTTTCGATCCAGCTTTTGGTGTGTTCTTGCATCATAATTTCTCTTCACTTCCCTTTGCGTCCAAACGCCTTGTTTGTTGTGGCATCTTTTGCAACAGGTTCTGCCCAAAGGATTTCTCTGGGACAGAGACCGGTTTGCAAATGTCACAATGCAAGCCATCCACGACGATTACGGCCCTTCGACGGCCTGCGTGGTTATCGGCACAAAAGACCCAGACGCTATCTATCCTTAGCCGCTAGCTGTTTTTTGAAGCCCAAATCAACTCGATAGCCACGCCTCTGCTTCCTCTTTTTGATCTCTAGCGAATGCTTTTATTTCTAGTCCTGGAATTAAGTAGCCTTCAAATTCACTTGCTTTTTTCAACCATGCCTTATCAGTTAGAACTGCTGCACGATCAAATCTTTTCAAAAGGCCAAACATTGCAGGCAGACGAGAAAATTCAACCGCAATTGCTCCAAGGGATGGAAGGTGAAAGTCGATAATTTCATACAGCATCTTTCCGTTTTCAATATCTTTTGATTTGTCGCAAAGCTCGTCCAGTGCAACTTTCATTTCCTCAGTATTTAATTTTCCGCTGAGTTCAATATTCAGGCGATCAGTGCCATTTTTAATTACTTTAAGCATGGCCCCTCCTGTGAATGAATGATTTAGATAGCTAACGACAAGGGTAATAGGCTGGCAACGAAGCGTAGCGAGTTGCCAGTCCTTGTTGACCCGTTGTTAGCTGATTTACTCAAGGTTCCATACTTTCATCGCAAAAACTGCCTGCAAACCAATCACTTCAATTTTGGTACTATCTGCATTACGTAGCGCATAAAAGTCGCCACTGCCATCGCCCATAGAACCAATAAAATATGTTTCATTGCCACAGTTTGTTGTCTCTGGAAATACAACAAAATTATCGAGGGAAGGTTTTACCCCATTTAAGCCAACCTCACCTATGATCAGCTCTTTTGCGATATCGCGAACTGCATCATATGGGCCAGTCAAAGCAAAGATTGCCTTTCCATCATCTATGAGCAAATTATCTAAAAACTTTACGCGCTGTCCGTGATAGATCAGTTCTATTTTATTAGAGCGATTTTTGACGACTCGGCAGTAATACTCGAAACCAGATTCACCTGGCTTGCGCTGCTGGAAGGCTTCTTCTCTTTGTTCTTCTTCCCTTGCATGTCGTTGTTGATATGTCTCTCGGCGCACAAGCACTACGCGATTCCCTTTAGCGAGAAAACTTCTGGTCTGGATCCAATCAGGGTGCCTCGCAATAATAATCGTACTTGGTGGTCCACCGAAATCCACCTTGTAGTTGCCAAACTGATCAGTTACAACCGGGTCGGAACAAAATGGTTGGCCCATTATCAAAGGGAAGCCTCCTGACATGGTCCAGTCCCAATCCCAGCCCACGTAACACAGAATGATTGAGATATTTTGTATAGGCGCTCCTTGTTCATCGACTGCTTTTCCTTCGTACAGCTTTGATTCATATGATGTGCAGCCAGCTCCAACTAATACAAACAAGCATAAGATAAACCTTCTGTATTTTTCATGTCGCGTCATGTTCCAATCCGCAGTTGACGTTTGCGTAAGGCGGCGACAACGTTACGGTTCGGCCCGGTAGAGACTTTTTCGAGAACCACAGCGCTACTTTTCGTCGGCCTTCATTTCTTGGTTAGCCAGTCCTTGATTCTTTTACTGCATTCAAGATGTCTTCAGTCAAAACTTTTGTTTCAATTCCATCAATGTCAAAAGGTGAGCCAGTGATTGATTTTTTCGACACAACAGAAAAAACCTGCCCGTCCCTACGACGAATTTCAACTTCTTCATTTTGAGCAATATTCAGAACCTCAGAGAGGTGCTGACGGGCTTCAGAATATGTAAAAACTTTCATAATTCACTCCAAAATGGGAACTCCAATTTTTTTGGCAACATTTTTCATGCCTTTGTCTAAAGTGAGCAAAGGACAGGCCAAAGATCTAGCACATTGTAAAAAACAGGCATCGTAGGCATAGATGTTATGGTCAATGGCCAACTTAAGGGCTTCTTGAATGTTTACCGTAATTAATCGTACTGGAATGGTTTCAATTTTTTCATGAGCCAGTAACGCTTCATTTTTTGTTATTTTTTTACGCTTAATCATGGCAGAAAGTGCATTGCCAATTTCATACGGCAAAATCTCAGGAGAAATCGCATTGCATCCCGATGATAAACGCACAATTTTATCTTTTTGCGACTCTTCAAGTACCACAGATAGAAAGATATTCGTGTCAGCAATTATATTCATGTAGACAATTGTACATGTTGTGGTGGGGTTGTCAAGGCGATAACGGTCGTGACAAGAAAAACGGGACGTTGTTTGAAAAACGGGACGTTGTTTAATTGTTGAACAAGCAACTCAATCCTGCTATATTCTCTCCATGCCTCGACAAGCCCGACTCGATACCCCCGGACTTCTACAACATGTCATCGTGCGTGGAATCGAACGTAGAAAAATTTTCAGGGACAACACTGATCGGAAAAATTTCGTCGAACGATTCTCCCGGTTGCTTGAAGAGACAGAAACAGAGTGTTTTGCCTGGGCTCTGCTCCATAATCATTTTCACCTTCTTTTACGCCCCAACCGGGTTGAACTGAAGCAATTTATGCGTCGTTTGTTGACCGGTTACGCCA
>JAMONP010000088.1 GCA_027065695.1 Desulfuromonadales bacterium
TGTTGCCAGCCAGGCATTGACCAGGACGTTTCCGAATTTGTCCGGTAACGAGTCGGCAAGCAAGCCGGGCAGCCCATGAAAGGCATATCTTCCCAAGCCAGAAAACGAATAGACCCTGCGAGCAAGAGGCATAGTCAATGGTGCGATTTCTATACCGCTACGGACAAAGGCCGGGTCATATTCAAAGGAAGCTATCTCAGCACCGTCTTCCAAGGAAACCGCGCCTATAGTACGTCCCCACAACCTTACTTCAGATACTGTGCTCATGTTTCATCATCCCATGACCACTCATCACCGGCCTGATCCATATTGTTTTTCGACGAGGCTCGTTGCCGTTCTTTTCCTCGCAACTTCAGAAGGTCCATGGGGCGAGGTCCTGTCTCCGGCAGCGCCGCATCGAGGGCTTCGAGTAGTCCCAGGACTCTCATGATACGAACCAGTGAAGAGGTTTGGGTCGGCTCCCCAGCTTCGATTCGTTCTACGGTGCGCTTGGAGAGGCCAGCCTCCTTTGACAGCCTGGCCTGGGTGAATTCCTGCTGTACTCGATGGCGGTTTAAACGATGGCCAATTTCTTCCAGTACGGCTTTGTCGCTCATTAGGCTTTCTATGTTCAATGTCGTCTCCTTTGGCGAATTATTAGCTGTATTATAGGCTAATTCGACAATTATTTCGAGATAAAATATATTTAAAGTTATGATAAGTCGAATAAGGAGACGAATAAGGAGACGAATAAGGCACGGTGCTGAATGTTGTGGCTGTCGTGTTCAGCAGCAGACATCAGGGTGGACACTATAGAATGCCTCCATTTTCCATACAACTCCGTTGCTACAAGAAAGTGGTGCCGGGTTAAAAAACGACTAAGGCCACCCTCGGAGGAGAGTAGCCTTTTCTGTTTTTTTATTTCAGAACCAGAGTTAAACCTGGCTTTTTCGCTTATTTATCAGTTAAACATCTTGGCACCGAGGTAGGACAGTGCCGGCCAGGCGATCAGGGTGGCGGAGACAAAGGCGAAGACGCCGAGCACGCTCATGATGGTAATTGTGTAACTGGCTTTTACGGTATTGATGATGTTGGCTGCGTTTTTCATGGCGTTGCTCCTAATACTTATTTCGCTTGGCGAAAAGGTTTGTTGTTGAAGTTTCGATCCTGGTTAAAAAGTCCGGGCCTAGTTAAAAAGTTTGGCACCGAGATAAGCAAGTGCCGGCCAAGCGATCAGTACTGCTGAGATGAAAGCAAAGGCGCCGAGAGCGGCAATGATCAGAACCAGGTAACTGCTTTTTACGGTATCCATAAAGTTAGTTTGAGTTTTCATGACGACCTCCTGTTGATTTGTTTGTAATTTGTTCCTTCCTCTTGATTAAAGTTTTAACATTAAGAGAATCTCATGTCAACAATAAAAGTTAAAAATTTCTCATATTTATTTAATTATCTGTAACCTATTGTTTTAGAGGTTCTTTTTGTTGATGTTTTTTATTGAAGTCTTTTGCTGAGGAATCGTCTTAAAGTTTAATCCTACGTGTTTATTAATAGACGGCTACCCAATATTAAAAAATCTGGCTTTTGTTTTATGTGTTTCTAGCCGTAATTGAGCTTCCATTTAATAAAGTTTGACCCTGTGTATTCCCTTGAAACCAAAGAGGCCCACCCCGAGATTGGGATGAGCCGCGTGTTTTTTGGTTATTAGGTTTTGTGTGCGAGCAGTACTGGAAGCTCTACTTTGCAACTCCAACTTGACAGAAGAAATTATGGTTTTAAGAGAACCTCTCAAGTCGAAGTGTCCTGGCAATTTTTTCTCGCCATTCAATAGGAACTCTGTCCTCTTCAGCATACTCCCGCCAGCGAGAGACAACACTGCGGACCTCTTCAAGGATCTCATCAGCGCGGCCTCGTTGCATTGATGCCACCTTGGCGCAAGCCCGGAAATCCTCATGTGTGAAATCGCCACTCTTGCCGTTCAGTGACATCTGGTGGTTCGAGGTCCACTTTCCCGTTGGCTGAAAACTGTAGGTTATATCGAAGGCCGGAGCGAGAGACCATTTTCCTGCTTTGTCCATCAAAAAGGCTATGTTCTTAACATGATCGTCCTGGTTGCGGGCTATGATATTGAAAATCATCCGCCTAAACTGCTCTTCTATGGCGCTCATAGGCAGACCTAGCTGACGGATTACAAGCAGAGCCTGCTCATAGGAGTGAGCCCCGGGCTGGTTATAATCAAAGTGTGCCATGGCACCAAGAGACTGCATATGGATCTTTTTGCCGCCATCCTGCCGATCGAAGCGACGGGTCATAAAATGCCGCCTGCCGTTCTCCTCCAGGAGCCGACATTCGTTCATGGTGATGTTCGCATCAGTTGCCATTCGGTAGTAGGCATGCTCGATAACACCGTAACCTTTAGGATCCTCAAGCTCCTTATCCTTGTTACCTGAAACACCGTCGAACTTTAACAGCCAATGCTCAAAACCTGGATCAGCCTCCACTTGACCGGAGCGGACCTCACAAGTACTGGGATTCCAGGCTATCACAGCCTTTGCCCGCGCCCCCCCTGCTGATGTGCCGACATGCAAGATATCCCTCAGCGCATTCTCTCTACTCCCGTCTCCACCGAAAGATATTTGCAGCTTGTTTCGATCTGTCAAAACTTTGGACGCAAGTACTACCAGTTTATCAACCTCTATGTGTGTGGCCTTGCGTGCCTTCGGGCCCATCACCGAAGCGTACTCTAACGCTCCCATGCCTCGTGTGCCCGTATAGCACAATCGCTCCACGGCATTAAAGGAATCAGGGCTTCTGCCCTGTGTTGCCAGCCAGGCATTGACCAGGACGTTTCCGAATTTGTCCGGTAACGAGTCGGCAAGCAAGCCGGGCAGCCCATGAAAGGCATATCTTCCCAAGCCAGAAAACGAATAGACCCTGCGAGCAAGAGGCATAGTCAATGGTGCGATTTCTATACCGCTACGGACAAAGGCCGGGTCATATTCAAAGGAAGCTATCTCAGCACCGTCTTCCAAGGAAACCGCGCCTATAGTACGTCCCCACAACCTTACTTCAGATACTGTGCTCATGTTTCATCATCCCATGACCACTCATCACCGGCCTGATCCATATTGTTTTTCGACGAGGCTCGTTGCCGTTCTTTTCCTCGCAACTTCAGAAGGTCCATGGGGCGAGGTCCTGTCTCCGGCAGCGCCGCATCGAGGGCTTCGAGTAGTCCCAGGACTCTCATGATACGAACCAGTGAAGAGGTTTGGGTCGGCTCCCCAGCTTCGATTCGTTCTACGGTGCGCTTGGAGAGGCCAGCCTCCTTTGACAGCCTGGCCTGGGTGAATTCCTGCTGTACTCGATGGCGGTTTAAACGATGGCCAATTTCTTCCAGTACGGCTTTGTCGCTCATTAGGCTTTCTATGTTCAATGTCGTCTCCTTTGGCGAATTATTAGCTGTATTATAGGCTAATTCGACAATTATTTCGAGATAAAATATATTTAAAGTTATGATAAGTCGAATAAGGAGACGAATAAGGAGACGAATAAGGCACGGTGCTGAATGTTGTGGCTGTCGTGTTCAGCAGCAGACATCAGGGTGGACACTATAGAATGCCTCCATTTTCCATACAACTCCGTTGCTACAAGAAAGTGGTGCCGGGTTAAAAAACGACTAAGGCCACCCTCGGAGGAGAGTAGCCTTTTCTGTTTTTTTATTTCAGAACCAGAGTTAAACCTGGCTTTTTCGCTTATTTATCAGTTAAACATCTTGGCACCGAGGTAGGACAGTGCCGGCCAGGCGATCAGGGTGGCGGAGACAAAGGCGAAGACGCCGAGCACGCTCATGATGGTAATTGTGTAACTGGCTTTTACGGTATTGATGATGTTGGCTGCGTTTTTCATGGCGTTGCTCCTAATACTTATTTCGCTTGGCGAAAAGGTTTGTTGTTGAAGTTTCGATCCTGGTTAAAAAGTCCGGGCCTAGTTAAAAAGTTTGGCACCGAGATAAGCAAGTGCCGGCCAAGCGATCAGTACTGCTGAGATGAAAGCAAAGGCGCCGAGAGCGGCAATGATCAGAACCAGGTAACTGCTTTTTACGGTATCCATAAAGTTAGTTTGAGTTTTCATGACGACCTCCTGTTGATTTGTTTGTAATTTGTTCCTTCCTCTTGATTAAAGTTTTAACATTAAGAGAATCTCATGTCAACAATAAAAGTTAAAAATTTCTCATATTTATTTAATTATCTGTAACCTATTGTTTTAGAGGTTCTTTTTGTTGATGTTTTTTATTGAAGTCTTTTGCTGAGGAATCGTCTTAAAGTTTAATCCTACGCGCTTATTAATAAATAGCTGCGCTCGCCTGTGAAATATTAAGAGAATACAGCTTTGTTTTGGGTGCTTTTTAACCACAGAGGAGCTTCAGTTGATATTTGAAATGCAAGGATAGGTTATGAAATGAGGATAGCCATACCGGGTCGACGCCGAAGAGAAAAAAGGGCCAGCCGTTCAGCTGACCCTCTAATCAGTTCTCCCCTGGTAGGGTCTTAAACCCGTGACGGCGAGATTATTGATTCCACTACTCAAGCAAACTCACCCCATCCGTACCCCCCTCGGTGGCCGATCCATATAAACCTGCTGCAACTTCACTTCGGCACCGGCAACGACTTCACCTAGCGCTTCAATGATACCTTTAGCCCGCTGCCTGACGGCCGGATCGTCCTGCTCCTCAATTGTCACAGTGAACGTGAGTTTGTACTTGTTCATATCTTTTCTCCGTATCGCCTCAGACCAACTTCCTGGGCGTTGTTTACAAGAGCGACAATAGGTAAACGAGAACCTTGGTTCCCAGAATCATGCCGATCAGCCCGACCGGATAAACCGTTGCGTAAGCTGAAGAGGGGTAAGATGAACTGGTGTACGAGTTTATGGCCGCGAGTCCGGGTGTGCTGGTCATGCCGCCGGTCAAAACACCGAGCATTCTCAAGAATGGAATTTTCAGGACATACTTGCACATCGCGACGCAAGCCATCATCGGCGTTAAAGTGACGAGAAGCCCGGCCACGATAAGTTCAGCTCCTTGAGAGCTTACCGTTTCAACGATTGTGGCACCAGTTTTGGTGCCGACCGTCGCCAGGAAGAACATGAGGCCAAACTCCCTCAAAAAGCCATTGGCGGTGGCTGGCATTTCCCAGATAAATGGACCGGTTTTGTAGAGATAGCCAAGAATGAGTCCTGAGACCAAAACCCCGCCGGTAACACCCAGTGAGAATTTGCCGAGCAAGGGAAGGTTAAAGGGGATCTGGCCGATGATAAACCCGGCGACCAGGCCTATCAGGATGGGTAGAAGGCTGACCTTGTATGTTTGTTTAACATCGTTGCCGAGGATCCGGCTGACGTTTTTCAAGGCATCCTCTTCACCGACGGCATGAATAACGTCACCGAGATGGAGTTTGATGGTGGACGATGCGGGGAGATCCATGTCGTTTCTCGTGATACGGGTCGCCTGGACACCGAAGGTTTCCCTCAGGTTCAGAAAGCCCAGAGTGTGACCTGCTGCGCTTGGCTTAGAAACAATAATGCTTTTTTTGGTCAGCACTTTGTTGAAGGCGATTTCTCCATCGATGGGTTTGCCTAAAAAGAGTTCAATCCGTTCCAGGTCATTTTTGCGGCCAGCGATCCTTAGTTTGTCTCCTGCCTGAAGAGTGGTTTCACCCGTCACCAGGATGGGTTCCCCCGCGTCTTTACGGAGAAGACGAGTTAAGACCACAGGTGCGATCTCTTTGAGCTTCAGATCAATGATTTTTTTGCCGAATAAATTAGTATTAGTGACTTCGATATGGTGAAAGGTGAAGGGGGGATTGTTCTCAGTTCGCTCCCGATCAATGTTCACCTCTTCATCCTTGATATTGACACGGAGGATTTTGGGCAGGAGATTTACAAAGACAATCACACTGATGATACCTCCAGCGTAAGTGACACCGTAGGCGGCCGCGGCATTGCCTTCCACAGCCTCAACGGCAACCGCAAGGCCGGGTGAACTGGTCAAAGCTCCGGCGAACAGACCTGCGCCGGTGGAAATATCAAAATTGAACAGCCAACAACTCAGCACCGTCATCAGTGCGGCAACGGCGATAATAATAACGGCTCCGACAGCGAGAGAGATCCCCTGCTTTTTGAATGAGGTGAAAAAGCCTGGTCCGGCAGTCACCGCGACAGCATAGATAAAAAGAACCAGTCCGAGAGTCTGAAATTCGGACGGTAACATATAGCCGAAGTGACCAAAGGCCATGGCGACAAAGATGATTGCCGCTGAGCCGAAGGAAAATGACTTGATCCGGATGCGGCCGAGACCTTCACCGATAATGATAATTGCGAAGAGCAGAAAAACCGAATTTGATAATAACGATGACATGATGCTTCCAGAAATAGGTCTAGGCGCTTGGCCGACAATAAGGGCCGAAGCGAAAAGCCTGAAGTTTGAGAACAGATTTTAGCTCGTTTGAGAGTAATAGCCATAGCTAATGGTCAAAAAGGAGCTGAAATATGGGCCAAACAGCTGGGTTTGCAGCCGAGCATGGATTGTCGGACAAGCTCCTAGTGTCCCGTGCGGCTAATCCTATCCTTTAATTATAGCCCTTTTGCCCGCTGTCTGCGTTGCGCCTCTTTGGCTTAACGCACGCTAGGCCTTCATCAGCACGCCTTGACAGCAACCAAAATGTCTCAGAATTATACGTCATGATTAACCGCATGGGACACTAGTTGTTGATATGACTGCCAACACTCCACAAAAGTTTCAGTATAGACGCCTGTTCTTCTCAATAAAAACAAAAAGGCCGACCTTTCAGCCGACCCTCAAAATTTACACCACCTCAAGAAGAGCTACGCCAGCAACGTCTTGATCTTGCCCACGAGCTGTTCTGCGGTGAAAGGCTTACACAGATAATCCTCTACCATAGCCTCTTCCGCCAGGCCCTTGAGTTCCTCTTCTTCCTTGGAAGACATCAGAATGATTGGGATGTGGGCACTCTTTTCGCGTTGCTTGAGAATCTTGGCTTTCTTGACACCGGACATGAGCGGCATGATTACGTCGAGTACGATCAGATTCGGCGGATTATTGCCGTAGATGATGTTGTTGGAGTAAATACCGCAGTCAGCAGCCGAGACCTTGTAACCGGCATCTTTGAGGTAATCACCGACCATGGCCAGCAGGACGGAGTCGTCGTCGATCACTAAAATGTGTTTACTCATGGCCACCTGAGCTGATCCTTCCGGGTTGTCTGGAGATTAAAGTTTAGCACGGACCGAAGGAATAAAAAGAGGCCTATAGCAAAAATGCTGTAGACCCCCTTCATTTGGCTCCGCCTGCTGGGCTCGAACCAGCGACAAGCGGATTAACAGTCCGCTGCTCTACCAACTGAGCTAAGGCGGAATAAACAGAGCCAAACTCTAATATCACATTCCACCGTCTCTTCAAAACCAAGCTACAAAAACCTAGTGCCGTGCCGAGACAGGGCGTTTTTATACACCTTGGTAGTTTTTATGTCAAGAACGTTTGTAGCGCTCTACATGGCAACGTTGAGAGGTTTTTCCCGACTATCCTACTCCTTGGCCAGTTTGGCCCAGGTATCGCGCAAAGTTACGCTACGATTGAAAACCAGCTTTCCCGGCTGCGAATCTTCACTGTCAACACAGAAATAACCCAGGCGCTCGAACTGAAAAGTTGCTCCGGGAGCTGCATCGGCGAGGCTTGGCTCCACAAACGCCTGTGGAAGGATTTCACAGGAGGCTTCGTTGAGCAGTTCACGATAATCACGACCCTTTTCTGCCGCCGGGTCAGCAACGCTGAGCAGGCGGTCGTAAAGGCACACTTCAACTGGGACAGCATGCGCAGCAGAGACCCAGTGGATTATCCCCTTAACCTTCTTGCGCCCTTCCGGCAAATTGCCGCCGCTGGTTTCCGCATCATATGTGCAGCGCAGCTCTGTCACTTCGCCGGAGACCGGATCCTTGATTACTTCATCGCAACGAATGATATAACCGTAGCGCAGACGAACTTCGCGGCCCGGGCCTAAACGGAAGAATTTCTTGGGTGGGTCCTCCATGAAGTCATCCCGCTCTACATAGATCTCACGACTGAATGGGATGGTGCGCATTCCCATGGAGGGGTCCTTGGGGTGTCTGGCCACAACAAACTCTTCAGCCTGACCTTCAGGATAATTGGTAATCGTCACTTTTAGCGGATGTAAGACACCCATGGCACGCGGTGCCACCTGGTCGAGATCTTCCCGGACACAGTCTTCGAGGACGCTCATATCGATAACGCTGTCGCTCTTGCCGACGCCGATCCGGGTGCAGAAAGTGCGAATTGCCGCAGCAGAGAAACCACGGCGGCGCATTCCCGAAAGGGTAGGCATACGTGGGTCGTCCCAGCCGGAAACATGCTTTTCATTGACCAGTTCCAGCAGCCGGCGCTTGCTCATGAGCGTGTAGGTAAGATTCAGTCTGGCAAACTCGATCTGCTGTGGATGGTAAATCTCCAGCGCTTCACAGAGCCAGTCGTAAAGGGGGCGATGATCCTGAAATTCGAGCGTGCAGAGAGAATGAGTAATTTTTTCGATGGAATCCGACTGACCATGGGCGAAATCGTACATCGGATAAATGCACCAGTCATCCCCGGTGCGTGGATGACTGGCACGCAGAATTCGGTATAGTATTGGATCACGCAGGTTCAGATTGGGCGAAGCCATATCGATCTTGGCACGCAGAACCCGTGAACCGGTGTCAAACTCGCCAGAGCGCATACGTTGCAACAGGTCGAGGTTTTCCTCCCTGCTGCGACTGCGATAAGGGCTCTCCTTGCCGGGTTCAGTCAAGGTGCCGCGATACTCACGCATATCCTCAGGACTCAGATCACAGACATAGGCCAAGCCCTTTACAACCAGTTTTTCCGCATAAGCATACAAAGTCGCAAAATAGTCCGAAGCGTGATATTCGTGCTCGCCCCAGTCAAAACCGAGCCAGCTCAGGTCGGTTTTAATGGCGTCTATATATTCCTGCTCCTCCTTAACCGGGTTGGTGTCATCAAAGCGCAGGTGGCACTGCCCCTGGTAGTGACTGGCCAGGCCGAAATTGAGACAAATTGATTTAGCGTGACCGATATGCAGATAACCATTAGGCTCCGGCGGAAAGCGCGTAATGACAGTCTTATGTTTACCGCTGGCAAGATCCTCATCGACGATATTGCGGATAAAATTGGGGCCCAACTGTGTCGCGGGTTGACTCATCTGGCGATTACTCCTCGTGGGTTGTAACTAGCTACAAATCTATTTATCGTTTGTTTCCATCAGGACCACTGCATGTGCGGAGATCCCCTCACCACGACCGGTATAACCCAGCTCTTCGGTGGTTGTCGCCTTGACATTGATGCAGCCACTTGGCACCTGACAGACTTTAGCCAGGGTGGTGATCATCTGGGCGACGTAGGGCGCCAGCTTGGGACGTTGGGCGACGATCGTGGTATCAAGATTGCTGACCCTGTATTTCTTGGTCTGCGCCAGGCCAATAACATGTTCAAGCAGCAACAGGCTGTTGATCCCCTTGAAAGCCAGGTCAGTATCGGGAAAATACCGACCGATATCACCAAGGCCGAGAGCACCAAGAATGGCATCGGAAACGGCATGTAGCAGGACATCCGCGTCCGAATGACCCAAAAGCCCGTATTCGTAGGGAATCGTCACACCACCCAGAACCAGAGGACGGTCGAGAACCAGTCGATGAACGTCAAAACCGTGGCCAATACGCATCATGTCAGACTCACTTCTCCTGTTGCCAGCAGAGCCCTGGCCAGAGCCAGATCCGCCGGTGTCGTTATCTTAAGATTGTGGGGATGGCCGGGTAAAACTGCAACCGGCCAACCGCACCATTCTATCAATGAGGCGTCATCGGTGCCAGGATAACCCTTGGCGTAAGCCCGCTGATGAGCCTCACTAAGCCATTCACAGCGAAAAGCCTGAGGCGTTTGTACCTGCCAGAGCAGGCGGCGGTCAAGCGTTGAGCGGACCCGACCGTCAAAAACCTCTTTGATGGTGTCCTGTACCGGGATAGCCAGCAGAGCCGCCCCCTCAACTGCGGCTAATTGCACCAGAGGGTCGATCTGTTCTTGCGGGAAAAAGGGCCGAACTCCATCATGAACCAGAATGACATCATGGCTCTCTGCGCCACAAGCTTCCAGACCCTTACGTACCGAATCCTGACGTTCATCCCCACCGGTGATCACACCACCAATCTTCTCCAGATGATGGCGATCTACCAGCTCGGTTTGACAGAAGGCCACATCCGACTCCGGGACAATCAGATGAATGGCCGTAATTTGGGGCTGTGCGGCAAGGCGCAACAGGGTCTGCACCAGAACCGGCTGGCCACCCAGCTCAAGATACTGTTTCCTGGTATCGCCGCCAATTCTGCTACCTCTGCCGGCAGCAGGGACCAGAACGTGAACATTCATAAAGTCATCCTAACTGGCTGTCTCGCTAAATTAACCTGACTGTTATTTCTATCGTATTTATCACCGTTTGAAAATCATTATTAACGATTCGCAAACAAAACGGACTTATTACCCAAACAAAGACAAAACAATACCTTAAGCAATCAACTAACGCAAAGGCGCGGCGACGCAGAAAGTAATAGCTGAGATTTAAGAGCTTTTCCTCTGCGTTCTTAGCGTCTTTACGTTAAACCTTCTTGGGGTTTAGAACCGAAATAAAAAGGCCGGGTGCACATCAGCACCCGGCCAGAAATCAGCATTTGAAGCCATCAGAATCAGTTGACCATCTTTTCAAGACGTTCGGTAACCATTTCTTCGGCGATACCCTCGGCAAGGGCAAGTTCCTTGACCAGCAGTCTGCGCGCCAGCTCAAGAACCTTCTTCTCACCGTAAGAGAGCTCTTTGCCTTCTTTGATCAGGTAGAGTTCGCGCAACACCTCGGCCACATCTTTAGGGTCGCCAGTCCTGATCTTGTCGTTGTACTCCCGTTGACGTCTGCTCCAGGAAGCGATTGCCAGAGAGCCAACTTGCTTTTCTTCGAGGACATTGTATATTGTCTCAACCTTGTCTTTACTGATCAGGGTTCGCAGGCCAACCTGATGGGCATTGCCCACTGGAACCATGATGGTCATATCGTTGTCGATAATACGCAGGATATAAAAATCGTTAGTTTGGCCACAAAATTCTCGAGATTCAATCTTTTCAACAACACCTACACCCTGTGCAGGATATACAGCTCGGTCACCAATTTTAAACATTTATGTTTCTCCCTATGGAAGTCACCAGAATACCATAGAAAACCTCTTTGGTCAAGGAAGGCCTTGACTATTCAAGGGGTTATCTCCATAAAGATTTATTCACAGAGAACCATAATCTCCGGGAGAGCAAAATGCGTATTGGCGTAATTGGTTCAGGTGCCTTGGGCCTCTACTACGGGGCGCTGCTGCAACGGGCAGGACATGCCCTGCACTTTTTGCTGCGCCGCGACTTCGAGGCGATTTCCCGAAGCGGGCTGTCAGTGACGTCCCCCCAGGGCGATTTCCATCTTGCTGACGTCCAAGGCTATAAAAACAGTAGCGAAATCGGACCGGTAGACCTGGTGCTGGTCGGTCTCAAAGCTTATGCCAATGAACACCTGGTAGAGCTGACTCGGCCACTGGTTGCTGCCGAGACCACCATCCTGACTCTGCAGAATGGACTTGGCAACGAAGATCTCCTGGCTGGAGCCTTTGGGGATGACTCTATTGTTGGCGGTGTCGCCTTTCTCTGCTGCAATCGCGGTGAGCCCGGTAGTGTTCATCATCTCGACCAGGGCTTTATCCGTATCGCTGAATTCGGCAAAGGTCTCAGTACAAGAGTCGAGCAGCTTGCCGAAACCTTCAACCAGGCTGGCATCCCTTGCGAGGCCTGCTCTGATCTCACCAGAGTCCGTTGGGAAAAACTGGTCTGGAACATTCCCTTCAACGGCCTCTGTGCCTTGACTGACCGGCCAACTGATCGCCTGCTGAATTGCCCGAAAACCCGGCAACTGATCATGGAGATGATGCAGGAAGTCGTTGCGGCTGCCAACTGTCAGGGTTTGTCGGAACTGATCGAAGGGCCGGATTTTATCGAGCAGCTGTTACATGTGACTGTCGGCATGGGGGCTTATTGCCCGAGCATGATGATCGATCGCCAGCAGGGCTCACCACTGGAGCTGGCTGCGATCTACGGCATTCCCCTTAAACGTGCCGCCGAAGCAAACGCAGCGATGACTCGCGTGGCCATGCTCCACGCCCTTCTGGAAGCAACCGAATAGAATATTACCGTACAGCAATGTTACGTAGCCCCTGTGGCCGCCATGCGGGAGAAATGACGTGGCTGCCTTTGCCCTTCTGCTCAAGCAGGCTGGCGGACATGATGGTAAAGTCACCATAGCGGTCGTTGACATGATCCCGGGCTTCAGTCAGCAGGTACTGCCGCCGCTCTGCCGGGAAAAGTGGCAGCTGTGCCGTCTTGAAACGCAGACTGGACAGCCTCACTCCCAACAGACGCACCGGCTGATCAAGGCTCAGCCGGTCGAGAATTTGTGTTGCGGCTTGATAAATTTCCTCACTGCCATTCAGGTAATCCTCCTGAGCCTGTTGCCGGCTGATAGTGGTAAAATCCGTATAACGCAAGGTCAGAGTGACAACCTTGCCGGAAACCTGATAGCGCCGCGCGCGGCGACCGACCATCTCGGCTAGTTGTAGCAGGAACGCGCAAATTGCCTGCCGATCGTCCAGGTCATGTCGCAGTGTTCGGCTGTGTCCTACCGACTTGACTAGGGAACTCTCTTCGGCTGGCACCACCGGTGACGAATCGATACCAAGAGCCATTGAGTGCAGTTTGTCACCGATCACGCCGTACTTCTTCCTGAGAATTGTCAAAGGGAAGCGACTCAACTGACCGCAGGTGAAGATTCCGACTTCATGCAACTGACGGCCAAGTTGACGGCCGATACCGCAGAGCTCCTGAATCGGCATGTTTTCCAGAAGGGCAGGGATCTCTTCCGGTCGGAAGATTGTCAGGCCGTCCGGCTTGCGCTGTTCCGAAGCCAGCTTGGCCAGCAGCTTGTTCGGTGCAACGCCGATCGAGCAGGTGATGCCGAGGCGGGTCTTGATACGCGATTTGATCAGATAAGCGATACGCTCAACGCCACCAAAGAGTTTGAGCGAACCGCTGAGATCGAGGAACGCCTCGTCGACAGAAAAGACTTCCACCAGAGGCGTGTAGTCCTGAAACAATGCCATAATCTCCGTCGACACATGGGTATAGAGCCGGTTGTTAGCTGATACCAGAGTTAGTTGCGGACAACGCTGAAACGCTGCAAACCGGGTCATACCGGTTTTGACCCCGAAGGCACGCGCCTCGTAGGAGGCGGTCAGGATAATTGAACGTTTCTCGCTGCCGGTCACCGCAATCGGCCGTCCCCGCAAAGCCGGATTTGACTGCTGTTCAACTGCGGCAAAAAACGCGTTCATGTCGACGTGCATGATGGTTTTCATAAAGGTGCGAGACGCGGGACGAGGGACGCGGAAGTCAAAACCACTTAACACTCGTTCGCATCGTTCACTCAAAGCGCCAAAGATATAAAAGAGAAAAAGGCTGGGCTCGGTCTTTTATGTTTAGTTTTAGGTTTTTGCGTCCCTCGTCCCTAAAGAGACTCCACTCTCTCCACCGTCCAACACGTATTTCCCAAATCATAAACCAACTCATAAAGTGCGCCATCATCGGTCACATGAAAGTGGATACGCACCGCTTCACCCTGGCGATCACGCCAGCGGTTGGTGATTTCGCGCACTGTATGTTTACGGTGCTTAAGGTCGAACCAGACGGGGGTGATTCGGTTGCCAGGCCCATGAATAACGCCGACTCGGAGGTTCGATTCACAGCTTTTCATCTGTTACCCAAGGGGACGGCAAAGCCCGGTGACCTTGCCGATAATCTGCACCTCGGCGTCGTCCTCGCGGTAGATCAGAGCTTTCATGGTAGAGTTTTCTGGTTTCAGACGAATCTCTTCCCGTTCGCGATAAAAACGTTTTAGGGTCGCCTCGCCGTCGATCAGGGCCACTACGATCTCACCGTTCTCCGCAGCTGGCTGCGGCTGTACCACAACCAGATCACCAGGCATAATGTGCACCTCAATCATCGAATCACCCCGCACCCGTAACAGAAAGGAACCCTTGCCTTTGACCAGGGAAGTGTCGACAGCAAGGTATGCCTCAATCTCTTCGTCAGCCAGTTGCGGCAGGCCGGCGCGTACCGTACCAACCAGTGGCAGGGTTACGGAATCGCTTTTGGCCTGCCCCAGTAGAGCAATGGAACGGGAACTCCCCGGGCTACGGGTAATCATCCCCTTACGCTCCAGTGCCTTAAGGTGGCGCAGCACACCGAGGTTGCCGGAGACATGCAGATGCTGTGCAATCTCCTGCAAGGTCGGTGGGTAGCCGCTTGTGGAGATATACACTCCCAGGAAATCGTAAACTTGCTGTTGGCGTGCCGTAAGTTGTGCCATACGATTAAGAAACCTTTGACATTCTAGGGGACTGAGGGAAATGGGCTCAGTAATTTCAGTTACCATAAAGTAACTATCATGATAAAAGCGGCAAGTCAAGAAATCAGAGAGTGACCTGGTGGCAACAATTTGCGATGATAGGCACATCATGTCCGAGACACCCATTGACATAATGCCTCTGGAACAAAATCCTGAAGAGTGGCAACCACTGCCATCACGGCTGGAGGAGTCACCGGCGATAACCCTGTCAAAGCGGCAAATGCGGAACTGGTCGCTGGTTCTGGAGTCACGCCACATTCCCTGGCGAGCCGAACGGCGCGGCTTTGGCTGGCAGTTACTGGTTCCTGCAGACACGCTGGCGCAAGCAAGCAGGGAACTGCGCCTGTACGAGAGCGAAAACCGCGGCTGGCCACCGCCACCACCGCAGGACACGCCACTGATTGACAATCGTACAACAACCATCTGGGTGTTGATTGCTATCGCCATTTTTTACAACCTCACCCTGCACAAGATCACCCTGGCCGGGCACCATCCGGTCGACTGGTCCGCTCTCGGCAATGCCCATGCTGGCAAGATCATGGCTGGCCAATGGTGGCGACTGATTACTGCCCTCACCCTGCACACCGACTGGCAGCACCTGCTCGGCAACCTGCTGATCGGCGGGGTCTTCATCTCTCGCCTTTGCCGCGACCTGCGCTCCGGTCCGGCCTGGCTGCTGCTGATCATCTCCGGCCTGCTTGGCAATCTGCTCAATGCCTGGCTGCAGAACCCCGCCCATCGCGCGGTCGGTGCCTCCACGGCCATCTTCGGTGCCGTCGGCATACTCGCCGCCATAAGCATGGTGCGTTACCGTCACAACCTGCGCTCACGTCGTCGCTGGACCGTGCCGATTGCTGCAGCCCTCGGCCTGCTCGCCATGCTTGGTGCCGGTGGTGAAAATACAGATTTGGGTGCGCACCTGTTCGGATTTCTCTTCGGCCTGCCGCTTGGCGTCGGTGCAGAACTGATGGTGGAGCGCTGGGGGCGGCCTGACAGAAGGATGAATGCCCTGCTGGCGACAGCAAGTATAGTAATTGTGACTGGTGCCTGGTGGGCGGCCCTGATGTGGGGAGGTTGACGGACTGCCGATTGACGGTATTGTTCTAGAGGATTACTGATAACTGATGGCTTGAAACCAAGAACTGGAGACTGAAACTATGAAAAGTTGGCCATTTTGGATTGGATTTGTTGTTATCGGCATGATTATCGCCATCGTTTACTGGCAGTTTTATCGCCCGGAGCAGCAGATTCCGGTGCAGGTTATTGAACCACCCCAAGTCAGCCAACAGCAAGCGGAACCGGTGATCCAACACCCGGTTACCACGGCACCGGAAGAACTTAAAGCGGCCAAACCGATCATCGACCTGGAAAAGCCCTTGCCCGAGCTCAAGCAGAGCGATACGTCAATGGCAGAGATTCTTGCTAAACTCTTCGCTGACCAGAAGCTGGATCGTTTCTTTATCCTCGAACATTTCATAGAGCGCTTTGTGGTCATGGTCGACAACTTGCCTCGCCCGCAGTTGCCTGTAACCCATCTACCACTCAAGAAAACTCCCGGAAAGTTTCTGGCCAATGGCGAACGCGACCATTTGACAATTGATCCGGCCAACTATCGGCGCTACACACCGTTGGTTAAAATGCTCTCCGCCCTCGATACCGAACAGGTGTTGGCTGTCTATAAGGTCCTTTACCCCCTCTTCCAGAGAGCCTACCAGGAACTCGGCTACCCGGACGCTTACTTCAACGACCGGTTAGTTGCAGTCATCGACCACCTGCTGACCACACCGCCAGTCTCTGGCCCGATTTATCTGGTTCAGCCCAAAGTTCGCTATCTCTACGCCGACCCGGCTCTGGAGGAATTCTCGGCTGGCCGTAAGATCCTGCTCCGCTGTGGGCCGGAGAATGCCGCACAGATCAAGGCGATGCTGCATAAATACCGCCGAGGTTTGACTGCCGGTCAATAACCGACTCATCACTTACAGCTTTTCATTGATACAAGGCTCTATAGCTCCGCACCAATCGACTCCAGTGATGGTGAGAACTGCGCTCCCGACAATAGATCTACGCCCTTAAGATTGAAATCATGATTCGTAACATCTGCAAATTTCGGGACGCCTTGGGAGTTATTGTTTCCTGGCAGAAGCTGACTGTCACAAAGGCTGTTGGAAATTTCGATGGTTGACAATGAATCGGCTGAAACTGAAGTTTTTTGACTGAGAGCAATGATGGAAGAATCAATTTTGGCATAACCACCGCCGCGCCCGGCAACCTTTTCGTAGGCCTTCACCGCATAGTCATTTCGATAAAATGTGGTTTTTGTTATGGTCACCCGGGCACTGTCCTTGACGCCGACACCTATGGCACAATCAGTAATAACATTATTGTTAATGAAGGCTTCAGCCCCCTCACCAACCGAAATGGCCTTGTCAGCAAAGCCGACAATCAGGTTGTTCTCAATCACAATATTACGACTACCATGACCAATGTCTATCGCGTCTGAGTTTTCACAATTGCCGCCGAAGAAGCGGTTTCCCCGAATGATTGCACGGCTCACGTAGTCCGCATCAATACCATCCACTTTGTAATCTGAATCTGGACAGAAAAATTCGCAGTCTTCAATTTGAGCGAACCCCTTGAAGAACTTCATGACATTGATATTCCCATGGCCTGCGTAACCACGATAGTCAAAGAGACAAGCTTTAAAGGAGAGGTCCGACTTGTAACCCGAACAGATCTCGCGTACATTTTTAAAGGTGCAATGCTCCCAGGAGGCGGAGGCGAAAACCAGGCGAGCACCATAACTGCTGTTCTCAAAATTGACATATTTAAACTCAGAGGGTTCGTCACTACGGATAAAAATCCCCGCCCACGCATCGGCTTGATCATCAGACCAGGCCTGTAATCGAATCGGCTGATCTTTACTTCCCGAAGCCAGGATGCGCCCGTAAACCTGGATGTCCGCACTCGGGGCGATATAAATTTCAACACCGGGTTCGATGGATAGAGTCACACCTTCCGGAATAATTACGTGCGAACTAATAACCCAGGGAGACTGAGCTAAACTCAGAGATTGATCCTGCGTGATCTTCTCAGGAACTTGCTTTGCGTGACTAAGCTCTGGAAGATTCGCCTTCACTGGCACGTCAACCCGGTCAGCCCATTTTTCATGCCATTTCCGGGTTTCACTGCGGATCTCAACAGCTTTTTTAACATGAGGAAAGGCCATGCCCACGACTGCTATTATGATCAAGGCGATAATGATGCGAGTCTGTGATTTTTTCATCTGTAGTGATATTCCTTCTTTAGAAAGCCAGGATTGCTTGAAGATGCATAAGATTTGCCAATGAGGTATAGTGTCACTTTAATCTCTCTGCATACAGATGTAAATGAGTCTGATCACCATGATCAAAAACGTAACCTGGACTGTTACCGAACCCTGGCGAGACACTATCGCAGGCGAGGCTTTCTCATCATTCGAGAAAGTTTTTGCCCTCTCCGGGGAACCTGTTTCCAGAGACAAAGAAAGCCTGGTTTTCTGTCTGGAAATAGAGAGCCAACGTTACTATATCAAGCAGTACCACAAGACCAGCGGCATACGCAGCTGGTTTGGTCTCTCCAGGATTCGCCAGGAAGCCCGTAACCAGCTCTGGTTCAGCCAGATCGGACTGCCCGCAGCACAGGTTGTGGCCTTCGGCGAGGAGCATATCTTAAGCCGCACCATGCGCGGTGCCCTGATCACTGCATCTCTCGATAATACCAGGGATCTGGCCTGGACGGCCAAAAACCGACCGAAGCTCTTTCGCAAGCGAAAATGGGTGGACCAGGTGATTATTCAGGTTGCTGAAATTACGCGCACCCTGCATCAGCATAGATTCTGTCATAACGACTTGAAATGGCGTAATATTCTGGTCTCGCAGGATATTGACCATCCCCAGGTCTACCTGATCGACTGCCCGGTCGGACAGCGCCTGTTCGGTCCATTTCTTAAACGGCGCTTTATCAAAGACCTGGCATGCCTCGACAAAGTGGGCAAGCGAACTTTAAGTCGTACGCAACGACTGCGGTTTTACAAAGAATATCGCCAAGGTGTCTCTCTAACCGAGGAAGACCTGGAGATCATACAAAAAATTCTCGTATATTTCAAAGGGCGGGATTGAATAAAACCAGAGCCCCCGGAACAGACTCAGCGCCCCCCATGCAGATTATCCACGACGAAATCATCAGACACCTGCCACGCTCCGGCGAGGCCCGTCGCCTCTTTCACGGTCGAGGGCAATGTTTTGCCGGTTACGACGATCTGCTGATTGACTATTACCCACCGGTCGTCATGGTGATTCTTTACCGTCAAAGGCCGCAAGTCTGGCTGGATGAACTGACACAACTTCTGGGGACAGTACTGTCGGAGACAATGCTGCATGACGGGCCTCTAGCTATTCTATTACAGGAGCGCTTTTTAACCAACAGCCCAAGCCGACTGCTACAGGGAACTTTGCCGGAAGCGACCGACGCCATGGAAGCGGGGCTTCTCTACAGATTGCGCCTCGGCGAAGCACAGAACATTGGTTTCTTTCCGGATATGGCGGTGGGAAGAAGGCTGGTTGGGGAGCGGGCAGCAGACAAACGGATTCTCAACCTCTTTGCCTACAGCTGCAGTTTTTCAGTTGCGGCCCTGGTCGGCGGTGCGACTCAGGTTGTCAATCTCGACATGAACCGCGGTGCCTTGAAGCTCGGCAAGCTCAATCATCGCATTAACCATATAGATCTGCGCCAGGCCAGCTTTCTAGCACTGGAGCTCTTCCGCAGTCTCAGCAAACTAAGGAAGTTAGGTCCTTTCGATCTGGTTATATGCGATCCACCAGCATCTCAGGGCAAAAGCTTTACCGCCGAGCGCCACTGGCCAAAGCTGATACGCAGCCTACCGAGCCTGGTCAATCCTGGTGGAGAAGTGCTCACCTGCCTTAATGCTCCGAATCTTGGTCCCGACTTTCTCGATGGACTTTTTACAACTCATATCCCTGCCGCCGAGAAAATCGGTCTTTTTACCCCGGGAGACGACTTCCCTGAAGCAAATGTAGCAAGCAGCGTCAGTCTGCACCTTTATCGCCTGCCTTAAGCTGGTTCAACAGAAACGGTTGTTATTTTTTCTCCTGACCGTTGTTTTTCCTTCTGACTATTGTTATTTTGGTGGTCTTATAAGGATGACAGCATTTCTCATGCCTCTCAAGAAATCCCCATACAACAAACTTGCCCACACGATCTTAACCCTGCTCATCATGGTGACGATTCTGATCGGCTGCAGCACGCCATCAATACAGAAGAGAGTTACTTCAAGTTCCTCCGGAGACGACCAGATTGCTGCGATGCTAAAAAACACTCCCAAGCAACAACAAGCGGCACCTCTGCAGAAGATGGGCTACTCGATTCAGGTCGGCGCTTTTTTTAACCTCGACAATGCCGTACGCTTGGAACAACGCCTTGAAGCACTAGGCATCGATGCCTATTACTTCCGTCATGAAACCGGGCTCTACAAGGTTCGCTTTGGCAACTATGCCACTTACCAACCGGCACGCAGCAAAGCGGAGCGCCTGCAGTCCCAGGGCTTGATCGGTAAGTTCTTTATCGTCTATCCTGGGGATTACACTGCCGCACGCATTAAACAGAGCGGTAAAGGAGACTTGCGATCCGAACTGGTCAAGACCGCCAAACGATTCATCGGCATCCCTTACCGTTGGGGCGGCACCACCGCCGAAAACGGCTTCGACTGCAGCGGCTTGACCATGGTCAGCTATCGTCTCAACGGTTTGAATCTGCCTCGGGTCTCGCGCAATCAGTTCAAAGCTGGCAAGTGGGTGCCCAAGGCAAAACTGCGTCAGGGTGATCTGGTCTTTTTCGCCACCAAAGGTGGCACACGGGTCACCCACGTTGGTATGTATGTCGGCAATGGTAACTTTATCCATGCGCCCAGCACCGGCAAAGATGTGCGCATTGCAAAGCTCTCGAATAGTTTTTTTACCAAAACCTATGTGGGTGGGAGGACGTATTTGTGAGGAGCTGGAAGCTGGTAAAATCTAAGGGACATGATGTTTCCTGACTGTTTTTTTCGCGCCACGTGCCACGCGCTTCGAGGTTTTAAATGACCCAGAAGGTTTCTCGATCTGCAACTCTTATGGTCGTCTGCACTGCCCACTTCCTCATGCCCTTCATGATGTCGGCGGTCGGGGTGGCCCTGCCTGCCATAGGTCGTGACTTTAATGCCAGTGCCATGCAGTTGGGGTTGGTGGAAACTACCTATGTGCTGTCTGCCTCGATCTTCCTGCTGGCTATGGGACGCATGGGGGATATCTACGGACGCCGGCGGATTTTTCAGTACGGTATCGTCGTTTTTACCATCGCTGGCGGGTTACTCTCGCAGGCCTGGTCGATCGAATCGATGATCGCCATGCGTTTTCTGCAGGGGATGGGTGGTTCCATGGTCATGGCAACCACCTTTGCCATCGTGGTTTCAGTCTTCCCCCCCGCAGAGCGTGGCAAAGCTCTCGGCATCGCCGTTGCCAGCGTCTATGCTGGCATCTCCTGCGGGCCCTTTTTCGGCGGTGCTCTGGTCACTGCTTTCGGCTGGCGTTCCATTTTCTATCTGGCTGTGCCTCTCGGTATGATTACCTTTGCTGTCACCTGTGCCAAACTACGTGGTGAGTGGGCTGAAGCCAAGGGGGAGCCTTTCGACTGGCGCGGCAGTCTGGTTTACGCTGGAGCCATTCTGCTGCTGATCACCGGAGCCTCCAACCTGGATCAGGGCCTATGGGCCTGGCTGCTCACGACGGCTGGCACGGCCGGGCTGGTTCTTTTTCTGGTGCTGGAATCGCGCACCGAGTACCCGGTCCTCAACGTCGCTTTGTTGCGCAGCAACCGGGTATTTGCCTTCTCCAACCTGGCGGCCCTGCTCAACTACGCCGCTACCTTCGGTGTCACCTTTTTCCTCAGCCTCTATCTGCAATATGTCAAGGGCATGAACCCGCGCGAGGCTGGCACCATCCTCATAATTCAGCCAATCATACAAGCGGCCTTCTCACCACTGTGCGGACGACTCGCCGACCGCTTTTCCGCAGCGGGTGTGGCAACCATAGGTATGGGGCTTTGCGCCGCCGGTCTCGGTATTGCCGCCAGCATTACTGCGGTCACTCCGATTGCCCTGATCATGGTCATGCTGGCAATCCTCGGCCTTGGCTTTGCCCTTTTTTCCTCACCGAACATCAGCGTTATCATGGGCAGCGTGCCCACCCGCTATCTCGGTGTGGCTTCAGGGCTCAACAGCACCATGCGTACTCTTGGTATGCTGGCCAGCATGACGATCATCACCATCATCTTTTCAATCTTTATGGGTGAACACGCAATCACGACAGAAACCCAGCCAGCGTTTCTTTTCAGTATGCATACTGCGCTGCTGACCTTCTCTGTGCTTTGTTTCGTCGGCATCTTCTTCTCTGTTGCCAGAATCCGCAAGCAACCTAACAAGGAGTAGCCATATTTGATACACTCATAAATAGCTGTAAGACAGGCAAGGTTAAAAAATTGTCATTTTAGTAAAAATACAGGTTGTGCTCAACAGTTACTTATAACTACTGGATGGTAGATGAAAGATAAATGCTCCAACATATCACCACTTTTTCTCAGTCAGTTCGAAGTCGATGAGACCGTCCCTTTCCAGCGACACCTGAATCGCCTTGAGGTCGAAATCGGCAAAGAAGATTACAGCCAGCTGAAACGTGTTGAACTCCTTGCCACCATACCTGGTGAGGAGGCTTTCGTCGCCATGGTGGAAATCACCAATCGTCTGCTGGAAACCACCCAGAACAACTACAACCGGGAGCTGCTCAAACGCCTGCAGGCCCGTATCTATCTTGATCCTGTTCACTATTCCATCTATTACCGCCTGCCTGACCGTTGCCTGCGTTTTGTTGCCACCTGGCGCCAGGCGGTGCTGCAGCGCTTCTTTACCGAAACTCCCACTGAAGATTCCGGATGGCAGCCCTGCAGTAAAGCCTTGCCGGGATTCGAAGGCCGCTACTTGCCGGATGCAGCAGGTGGTGCTTTGCTGCTACGCCATATGCAGGATGACAACCTGCGGCAGCGACCGTTGATCACCGCCAGTCACGGACCATACGATCCGCACACTCTGGAAGTAACCCTTTATTTTCTGCGCACCGGCAAGGGCGGGTCGGCGATCATCAATCTGGGCTTCGCCGGACGTGAGCCGCTGACCGATGAAAACGTGGCGCAATTGAAGTCCTGGGGAGTGCCGCTCAATCCCAGCAACATTGACATAATCTATCCCTATGTCGATGAGTATGGTCACCCCTACTGCTACAAACTTGAAGAGGGTTTGCCAAACTATATGACAACACTGGAGCTATCTCTTCCGGAGCTGGTGATTGATATTCACGGTTGTGTGGGAACCTTCAGCGATGATCATCGCGTCGTGGTAGGTCTCGGTGGTCTGCCACCATACCGGGCACCGAATGACATCGGGGTTTTTCTCAAAGAGGAAGATGTGCTTTTCCTACAGCCGAACGACACGGTAAAAGAGGGTTTGAACTTGATCCGGAACCTCTCCGACGAGATGTACGTGCAGTTCTGCGCCGGGACCCACATCTGTTACAATTTTGCTCTACTTGGTGGTATGCAACTGCTCGGCTTCCAGGTGGATCCAAAAACCGATATAGACAGCCTGATCGATGGCGAAGAACGCACCTTTCTGACGAAAGAAAATCTACGCTGGATTCCCGGCGCAGGAGCCAATGCCCTGCAAAGGATTGCTGCGCACAAACTCAACCCACAGACACAGTGCCTGCATGTTGAAATCCCCACGGCAATTCGTCGTAAGATGGTGCTCAAACTGCGCTCTCTGGAGATTGAATCTTCACTTGATGCGAGTGGGTTGTAATTGAGGAGTGAAGGGCTGGGGACTGTAAATCAGTAGATCACAATATAACCGTGATCCGTAGCAATCTTGGATATTTCCAGAACATCATCGATCTGGTAGGGGGTGCCGTCAAGCATGAAGGTATAACCACCTTCCGGGTTCTTTTCGGCAAGGTCCACCAAGTATTCAAAGCTGGCTGTTTTAATTGTTTCCATGCCATCATCTCC
>JAMONP010000089.1 GCA_027065695.1 Desulfuromonadales bacterium
GCCTCTTTGGCTTAACGCACGCTAGGCCTTCATCAGCACGCCTTGACAGCAACCAAAATGTCTCAGAATTATACGTCACGATTAACCACACGGGACACTAGTAATCGACTATGAATATAAACAAGACGGTGATGTCTTTGAAATCCCAGGCCAGTTTGCGCTTAGTGACCATTATCAAATGAATTATGCTTATATCTCAAGAATGTTTGTATATCTTTTCTTCATTGACGATGCCTCACGCGTTTTAGCAACGATAGCATTCCCCGGTATCTGGACCGGTAGCACGAGTGAAACCCAAGTTTTCTCTCAATCTTACAAGCTCCCGGCAGGCACGACAGGAGTCTTCTTCGGCTACTCTGGAGATGTCAACGAGCGGGATGACAGGGCGTCTTTTTATGAGTTGCCTCTGGAAAAGTTAGGAGCGATCCAGAGAACTGTCTGCTTTCAGGTACAGGTTATAACTACCCACAGACCTGTTAGAGAAGTTGACTGTTCTCCAGTTGCTTTATAAGAACTGGAATGAAATCGTTAACGGCTCCTTGCCTGGAGCCCTCGACTTTGACTTCCGAGAGGTTGGTCCAGACAGGCTTGTTGTTGCCCACCTCAAAAAGTTTTGTCGCTATAATGAAATATTCTGTGTCGTATTCCTTGCGGTAAAACGAACCATGGGCATAAGTTTGCCAGCCGTTGTCGTAGACAGCTACACTGCCATAGTAAATACCACCGTATTGATGATTTACGATTTCTTTCTTATCGATCGAACGTGCCACCAATACGCTGCTGATTCCCATTTTCTTGATTTTTGCTAAGACGGTTTCCCGATCAATCTCCGCAATCGGTTGTGACAGAACTTTATTGCTTGGGAATGCTATTACACCTCGTTTAGACAATTGCTCAGAGAAGATGTTTTCAAATCACGTTGTTGTCCTTTTTTATAGTGTCTTGTAGGTTTGGCAATTTAGATCAGGCCTTTTTCTTTAAGGTCCTTTGTGACGGTTTCAACGTAATCCTGCATCATTTTTTCAAGGTTGCCCTCAACCACCGTTTCCAGTTGGGCCGACCAGATTATTTCCTCGGTTTTCAAGTCATACAGCACAGACTCAATGGTGAGGACTACAAAATTAGTCGTGGTCGGAGGCTGATATACCACATCATAGCTGCGAGAATAATTGCCCCAACCCCCATAGCCATGACGTCCTCCGTAGCTACCGCGCCCATAGGAGGAGTACCCGGAAGCATATCCAGGAGTGGTGACCGTTTCAGAACGCTGACTTATTATCTTTGTGATCAGAACGGAATCGGAGCCATTCGCAACCATCCGCTGTTTAATCGATGCTTGATTCATCTCCTTGTCAGAAGGCAGGTCCTTGTAGCTGGCAGTACCCTTTATGCCGGAGTTGGCAAGCTGGCGGCTGAAGGTGTCCTCGAAAATTCGTCTATTAATCTCTTGTCTGGCAACGCCAATGATATACATATTCTTGATCTGGCCCTGATACGAAGTGTCTGTCCATGATCCGCTCATATAGGTGCTTGAGCAGGCCGCTATCGACAGTCCAGTCAGAGTCAGAAGCAAAAATTGCAAGGTCCCTTTCATTTAGTACTTTTCTCCTTAAAGATTGGTGATATTTTGTCTGCTTTATGAGTCTGTTGTAAATCTGCTCATAATGATCAGACAGGATTTAAGCATAGCAGATTATTCAATAACCTCCAATTCCTCCAGTAGACAATAATTGATTGCCATTATCTGCTCGGGCTCCTCATTTCGAAGCGTTTCCCAGAAAAGTCCAGTGTTACTCCACTCGGAGTTATTTCTATGACCTGTAAATCTTGATCTACCCAATCGTCCTCATGCAGCAATTGGTTATTGATCCGTACCAACCGGCGATCAGGATTAGTGGTGTAGTAGTGCATACTCATGGCCAGGTCTGGAATTCGGTTACGCAGTTCTCTTGATAAGTCGAGGTAGAGAGGTAATTGTACAGGCATTGGTTTGGGTGGCATCACACCGATGGTATGCGGTTCCGTCACAGATCCACGGCTTTGATTCGATGTCGATACAGCTGTAGAAGGCTGTGCCAAGGGGGGTGGGGAGGAAACGATAATGCGTGGCATTGGTGCTGGCTCTGTAACCGAGACAAGGCTTTGCGGGTCATTTGTTACCACAGATCTTGTTGTCTTTGGGGCACTTGTCGCAGGTTTGGATTGCCTGGTCTGGTTCGACGGAGTAGTGATCGACGGCCGGTTTACCAGTGAGGGGGGTGGCGGGGTTTGTTCCCTATTGCTGTAAAGCCACCAGCCACAAAGCAGGGCAATGGACAAAAGTCCTGTCAGTATCCAGTAAAGTCGACGATTTGACTGGTGTGTTGGTAAAGAGAGGGTTCGCTTGCGCACTTTCTGTTGCGAAGGGTTCTTTTGCTGCCGTTGCTGCTCCGACTTCTTGATTGCTTCGAGAATAAAAGACATCAACTGGCTCCTGATGGGTAAAGGCAATGGCTTGCCAGTACCGGAGGTGATTACATGCCTTGCTGCAAGTCTGATAAAATTGTCGCAGGCCATTGTGCCTAAAGTTATGAATAATGGCCGACCGTAAGCTGTTAAGTGTCACGTGTCAATCGTTTTACATTTGGTGTCGCATATAGTCTGACCTACTACTAAACAACTAAAGTGCTTGACTTTTTTTGAAACCTCATGGTAGAAGCCCCACATCATACAAAGTTTGTGTATTTATTTCGTTGCTTGACAGACAGATTAAAGATAGTCAGTTTGAGCAAATCACTCGGACCAACTTTGGCCGAGTGGTTTATTTTTTTGGGCTGGCGGAAGTGCACAACAAAGACACCTCCCTTTGGGGAGTGAAGGAGTTTCAAGATGGCTGAAGGTACAGTAAAATGGTTCAACGAAGCTAAGGGTTTTGGATTCATCGAGCAGGACAACGGTCCTGACGTATTCGTCCACTTTTCCCAGATCATGGGTGATGGTTTCAAGGCTCTCGCCGAAGGTGAGCGTGTCAGCTTCGATGTGACCGAAGGTCAGAAAGGCCCCCAGTCGTCGAATGTAGTGAAACTCTAATAGAGAGTCACTGTTTTAGACAAAAAACAAAAGGGCGACCCGTTGGGGTCGCCTTTTGTTTTTTGTTGGCCCTTTTGTTTTTGTTGATAATCTGCAAAAAGTACAGCGTTCGCAAACGGTGGGGCTGCTTGCAAACCCTACGCAAAATAGATGGTTTTTACCCTACCTCGTTATAAATTCTCTCCCGAAATCCCACTTGCAAATCATCAGCAACTTTGCGACATGCATCAATATCTATACCCGGCAGGGTCACCGCTGTGGCTGTAACCTCAGGGATATGTTGTCTGGCTTCGCGCAGGAAGTCTTTCAAGGCTATATATCCCTGTTCGCCGAATTCAGAGCGGCAGATCTTCTGGTAGGTTGCCGAATCAGGTGCGTTGAGTGATACGCTGATCGAGTCAACCAGTCCAGCCAGTTCCGGCAGGATATTACGTTTGTGGACCAGGTTGGCCTGGCCGTCTGTGTTGATGCGCACAGTCATGTTGTTTTGTTTTAAATGTTTTGCAACGTTCTTGACAAGATCGAGGCGTAACAAGGGCTCACCATAACCACAAAAGACGACTTCATCGTAGGTTGTAGGATCGCCGATTGCCGTAATCACATCATCGACTGTCGGCTCCCGTTCCAGGCAGAGTTGATGTCCTTTAACGGTAAAATTACTGAACTTTGCACAGAAAGTGCAGCTATTGGTGCAACGGTTTGTGATGTTGAGATAGAGACTGTTACGGATGACGTAGGCGATACGTGTGCTCTGGTCAATATCACCGATACCGAACAGACGCCAAGCATTGAGACTAGTGATGCGGGCAACGTCTTCAAGAGTCAAACCTTTGATCTCGGCAAGTTTTTCAGCGGTTGCCCGAACATAGGCGGGTTCACAACGTTTGCCACGCCACTTCTGTGGTGAAAGGTAAGGGCAGTCTGTCTCTACCAGCATAATGTCGATCGGTAGATTCTGGGCAATATTCCGCAGTGCATCGTTCTTCGGATAGGTCAAAGGTCCTGCAAATGATATATAGAAGCCCATATCTACACATTTGCTGGCCATGGCCAGGTCGCCTGAGAAGCAATGCAGGACACCACCGATCTCAGAAGCTTGCTCTTCTTGCATGATCTGGATAACTTCAGCATGGGCATCACGATCATGAATGATCAACGGCTTGCCAGTTTCTTTGGCTAATTGGATATGTCTGCGAAAGGAGTCTCTCTGCTGATCCCTCGGTGAGTGGTCGCGATAGAAGTCGAGCCCGGTTTCGCCAACGGCAACTACCTTGACTACCGATTCTATCATGCGGGCCAGTTCAGCAATAACATCGTCATTCACACTGTCAGCATCATGTGGATGTACGCCGACGCTGGCATAGATATTAGGGTAGCGCAGGGCGAGGTCAACACTGGCGCGGGAGCTTTTCAGATCACAACCGATCGTCAGAATGTGACCGATACCATTATCGCGGGCACGTCCGATGACTGTGTCCAGGTCATCAGAGTATGGCTTGGAATCGAGATGGGCGTGGGAGTCGACGAGCAGGGATTGTAAATTTTTCATGCAAAATTTCCGGAACGAGAAGCAAGGGACGCGGAACGCGAAGACCTTGAAATTGACTTTCTCGTCCCGCATTCCGCGTCCCTCGTCCTGGTTTTCAAGTTTCGATCCTTGGGAAAAGAGGCGTTGCCTTCTCAACCATAGTCCCCGGTTTCAGCAATCCCCAACTGTCATGCTTGTCAAGTTGCTGGTCTTCCGGGTCGATGCCGAGGATGGTGCAGATCCTGGCACCGGTATCCGGCATGAAGGGGGTGACGAGCAGGCTGATCAGACGGACCGCTTCGAGCAGGTTGTACATAACCGTGCCGAGTCGTTCACGCTGGTCGTCATCTTTAGCAAGCGTCCAGGGGGCAGAATCGTCGATATACTTGTTGGCGGCACTAACCAGTTCCCAGATCGATTGCAAGGCTTTATTAAAGGCAAAAGCCTCCATGTGTTTGTAGACAACAGCGACTATCTGGATAAATTTATCCCGAAGGACCTTGTCAATATCTGTTTCTTTACAGGGTGTTGTTAGCTCACCTTTGAAGTATTTACTGAGCATCGCCGTAGAGCGGCTGACCAGGTTGCCAAGATCATTGGCCAGGTCGGAATTAATACGGTGTACCAGGGCACTGTGGGAAAAGTCGCCGTCCAAACCAAAAGGAACCTCGCGCAACAGGAAGTAGCGAATGGCATCAACACCGTACTTGTCGATGAGCATATTCGGTTCGACTACGTTGGCCAGGCTCTTGCTCATCTTCTGACCTTCGACAGTCCACCAGCCGTGAGCAAAGATTTTCTTGGGCAAAGGCAGTCCAGCCGCCAACAGAAAAGTCGGCCAGTAGATGGTATGGAATCGCAAAATGTCCTTACCTATGACATGGGCGTCACATGGCCAGAACTTGTTGAAATCGTCGTTACTGTCATTCGGGTAGCCGAGAGCACTGATGTAGTTGGTCAGAGCATCAAACCAGACGTAGATAACGTGCTTGTCATTGCCAGGAACCGGAATCCCCCAGGAGAAGGTCGTGCGCGAAATCGAGAGGTCGCGTAAGCCTTCACGGAGGAAGCTGAGAATCTCGTTACGCCGGGTCTTCGGTTGGATGAAGTCGGGGTTGGCTTCAATGTGCTCCAGCATTTGGTCCTGATACTTGCTCATGCGGAAGAAATAGGACTCTTCCTTGAGTTTATCGGTCGGTCGACCACAGTCAGGACAGTTGCCATCGAGCAGATTGGTTTCAGTCCAGAAGGTTTCGCAGGGCGTACAATACCAGTCTTCATATTCACCAAGGTAGATATCTCCCTTGGCTTCTATGGTGCGAAAAATCTCCTGAACAGCCAGTTTATGGCGCTCTTGAGAGGTGCGGATAAAGTCGGTATTCGAGATGTTGAGTTTTTCCCAGAGTGACTGAAAACGTTTGACGACACGGTCGGCCAATTCCAGGGGGGTCTCGCCCTTGGCGTGGGCAGCTTTCTCGACTTTCTGGCCGTGTTCATCTGTGCCGGTTAAAAAGCTGACTTCATACCCACGTGCGCGTTTGTAACGTGCCATGACATCGCAAGCCAGAGTGGTATAGGCGTGGCCGATATGGGGAACGTCATTGACGTAATAAATCGGGGTTGTCAGATAAAAACGTTTATCAACCGACATGACTATTCTCCCTGCTTGTTTGGACTGGGCTGGTTGGAACCTGGATTGCCAGGGCCGGGTTTATTGCCACTACGGGGTCTGCGCCTGCCGCGTCGGCGACGCTTGCTTTGGCTTTTACCTTCCGGTGATTCATTTTTCGTCTGTTTGTTCTGTTTTTCTTTTGGCTTTTCGGCTTCGTCACTCGTTTTCTTTGCTTGTTTCTGGCCTCTGGCAGGCTGTTGCTTACCCTGCTTCTGACCCCGCCCAGTCTTCTGGCCCTGCCCGGTCTTCTGACCCTTTCCCGTTCTCTGTCTCTGACTTTGTGGCCGTTCCTTATTCAAACGGGTGGAAAGAGTCTCTCCTGATGTTTCCTCATCTGTGGTGGGTTGGCTGGCTTGGCCAGTGCGGAGTTCTTCCATAGTCACGCAGCAGCAGTTACCTTTTCCGTCGCGTAAAGTCACCTGTTGACGCAGGACATCTACCGAGGTAACGTTACATTCGTTCTCCTGCCACGTAACTTTCTTGCCGCACTTCGGCATGCCCTTCCTTAAACCTTTATAAGTTTCAAATTCATAACCGAGACAGCAGAGTAGCCGACCACACTGACCGGAAATTTTGGAAGGATTCAGTGCTAAGCCCTGTTCCTTGGCCATTTTTACAGAAACCGGGTTGAACTGCGTGAGAAAGCTGCAGCAGCAGAGCTCCCGACCACAGATCCCCAGGCCACCAACCCGCTTTGCTTCATCGCGCACACCGATCTGGCGCATCTCGATGCGTGTGTGGAAATGATGGGCCAGGTCCTTGACCAGCTCCCGAAAATCGATACGACCATCGGCAGTAAAGAAGAAGATGATTTTAGAACCGTCAAAAGCATACTCAGCACGCACCAGTTTCATCGCCAGTTGACGGGAATGAATTCGTTCCATACAGAAACGATGAGCATCTTTCTCCCGGGCAGTATTGGTTTCTGCCATGGCAAGATCTTCTTCTGTGGCGATACGCTGAATGCTCTTCAGGCCATCAGGTGCTTTGCTTTCCTCCACATCATATGGAAGGATAACCACTGTAGCCATGGCACGACCACGATCGGTTTCGATGATTACCTTGTCACCGGCCTTGAGTTCCAGAGCCAAAGCATTAAAGTTGTATTGACGACCGGCTTGCTGAAATTTAAGTGGAACGATACGTATCATGAGTTCTCTATAGTATTTAGGCTGCCAGCTTAAGGAGGAGAACCTCCAGGGCCAGTTGACGATTCACATTGCGATCCAGCTGACGACGGATTTCGATCAAGGCTTCCAGTTTGTCAAGGATTGTAGAGACATTCTCGCGACCTGAAACCATGAGGATCTTTTCCTTGAGATCCAGGTTGACCAGCTCTTCGTCACTACGTCCCTGTAAGGTCATAAGAACGTCCCGATAAAAAGCCTGAAAAATCTCCAGGATATCAGGCAATACGGTCTTGTCTGCAGCCAATTGCTCGGCAAAATCCAGAATGGGCAAGATACTGCCTGAGGATAACCCCGTCAAGGTTTTTAGCAGTTGTCGGCGTTGTTCAAGGTAAAGATCGCGGTCTTTGCCAAAGGCTTTTTTGAAACTACCCTCCGAAAGAGCGGCAAGAACGTGAGACTCCGCCGAATCGATGCCAAGCTGCTTCTCAAGCTCTGCCTGAATTCGGCTGTTCGGGTGCCGGATAAAGGGTAGGGGTTGACAGCGGGAGCGTATCGTTTCGAGCAGACGATTAGGTTGTGTAGATAATAGTATAATGAGAGTGTCACCGCGAGGCTCTTCAAGGGTTTTGAGCAGTGCGTTTGCAGCGCCAACTGTCATGGTGTCTGCCTGCTCAATTATGCAGATCTTACAAGGTGCTTCCAGCGGTTTGAGGTTGAGTTCTCTTTGCAAAACCCGGATTTGTTCTATTTTGATCGAGTTGCCGTCTGGTTCAAGAATGTGCAGGTCCGGATGGTTCTGATGGTCAATCTTACGGCAAGCCCGACAATTTCCACAACCGCGCTGTTCAAGACAGACAATGGCACGTGCCAGGGCCATGGCCATCAGTCGTTTGCCGATGCCATCTTGCCCGGAAAAGAGATAAGCGTGAGCAACCTTGCCATTAGCCAGCGCTCTGCGCAGGATTTCCTTCTGCTGCTCGTGGCCAAGAATCTGGTCAAAAGTCATGTCGATCTCCTACTGATTGAAGTGATAAAAAATAACATAAAAATAATAGGTTAGATAAGAGCTCAAGTAGTAATGGAAAGGGTATTAAACCATCTGGCATAATATAATGATTTCGTGACTCGGTGCAATTGATATATGTGAACATGTGGTGTAATATAACGAACTTTTGTGATACCGGTTCATTAATAACCTGAATCCTCGGGAGATTGTCAGGCAGTCTCCTTGTGCAGCTTAACCCGAACATTAAGTACCCCTTTTATGACCCCACCTGAGATTACAGAAAATGAGATCTGGCTAAGGCTGGAAAAGGCTCTGGGATACTCCTTCCAGGATCGTGCCCTGCTTGTTAAAGCTATGACACATAGATCCTATGCTAATGAATATCATGCTGTGGGTATTCCGGATAATGAGCGGATGGAGTTCCTTGGCGACGCGGTACTCGACCTGGTCATCAGCCAATACCTGATGAAAACTTTCCCCCGTGCCCGTGAGGGTGAACTGACACGCATCAGGGCAGAAGTTGTCTCTTTACCGAGCTTGGCACGGCTGGCATGGTCGCTCGATATTGGCTCCGATCTTCTGCTCGGCAAGGGAGAAGATCGGAGTGGTGGCCGCAATAAATCGAGTTTATTGGCGGATGCTCTGGAAGCTCTGTTTGGTGCTATCTTTACCGATGGCGGCTTTGAGGCAGCCAAGACAGCCATTCTGCCTTTGTTTGTGCCTCTGCTACAGCAGGCAGCGACAGACGAAAGCCAGGACTTTAAAAGCCGCTTACAGGAATTTCTGCAGTCAACACAACGTGAATTGCCGGTTTATAAGCTGCTAGAGGCGGCAGGGCCTGCTCATGAACGTGTTTATCATGTTGATGTGCTGGTTGATAATCGCACCCATGGCTCGGGTCAGGGGCGCACCAAAAAAAGTGCAGAACAGGCTGCGGCAAAAGCTGCCCTGATTCGATTGGAAGATAATTAGTGAGAATCTACCCGGTATTCATCCCCCATGCAGGATGCCCGCATCGTTGCCTTTTCTGTGCCCAGGATAGGTCTACAAGCCCATCCGTTGTTCCCGAAGTAACCGCTGTTCCTGATGTCAATACGGTCTATAACTGGCTTGATAGTGCCCTGCCTTTACTGAAAGACATGCCTCGACACGAGGCCATACCCCTCCAGGATGGCAGCGAAATTGCTTTTTATGGCGGCACTTTCTCCTTGCTGCCATTGTCACAGCAGGCTCAGTATCTAGAGACCGCAAGACACTTTATCACCTGCGGAAGGGTTGCAGGTGTTCGAATTTCAACGCGTCCTGATGCTCTTGATGACGAATGTATCAGCCGATTAATAGCTTGTGGTGTAACAACCATTGAAATCGGTTGCCAGAGTTTCGACAATTCTGTTTTGGCTGCTGCTGGACGTGGCCATACTGTTGCTGACAATTCTTCTGCAATCCAGCGTTGTCAAAATGCCGGGTTACAAGTTGGTGCTCAGTTGATGCCTGGTTTGCCGGGCGGCGATGACGACGAAGCCTTGATGTCGTTGCAGCAGGCGTTGGAACTTAAGCCCTCTTTCGTGAGGATCTATCCGACCGTTGTGATTGCTGGCACAGGACTGGCCGAACTCTGGGCGTCTGGAGGCTACAAATCCTGGACTCTGGACGAAGCTGTTGATGTTTGTGCCGATATGCTGCATCTCTGTCGTCGAGTTGATATTCCGATTATCCGCCTGGGTTTGCATGGTGATCCACAATTGGAAAAAAATCTTCTGGCCGGGCCTTATCACCCTGCTTTTGGACAACTGGTTCGTTCGCGACTCTGGCGGCGGGCCCTGTTTAAAACTTGCCCTAACAACGAACAACTCACTATTGATCACGTCGGTGTCAACCCTGACGACCTGAGTGATGTTCTTGGTCATCGCGGCGAGAATCGTCAATGGCTCAAAACCACCAGACCGTTACTTCGTGTCATGGCCGACAAAGCTGTGGAGCGAGGTTTTTTACGTGTGAATGGGCAATGCCTGGGCTTGGTTGATCTGTAAGCATTTGGAATATAAAGAGTTTTGGAGAACAGTATGGTTGAAAAGCAGAAATTTCGTTCTGGATTTGTGGCAATTATTGGTCGACCGAATGTGGGCAAATCGACCCTGTTGAACCGCATTGTCGGGCAGAAAATTGCAATTACTTCGCACAAACCCCAGACAACTCGCAACCGTATCCTCGGTATCCAGAATCTGGATCATGCCCAGGTGCTGTATGTTGATACGCCAGGGATTCATGAGGCACATTCGCCTTTGAATCGTTACATGGTTGACCAGGCGCGTGCGGCTTGTCTGGATGTTGATGTGATCCTCTGGCTGGTCGAGGCTGATCGTCATGTTGACAAAGACCCGATGATCCCACGACTCCTTGAAAAAAGTAAAAATCCGGTTTTGTTGGTCATCAACAAAATCGATACTGTCCCCAAGGGGCAACTGTTGCCTTTGATTGATGCTTATCGCAAAATCTGTCCTTTTGCTTCAATTGTGCCGGTTTCGGCCTTGAAGGGCGATGGTGTTGACACGTTGATGGCAGAAATCCCGGAGTTGCTGCCAGAAGGCCCTCGCTACTATCCCGAGGATCAACTGACGGATGTTCCGGAACGCTTTATTGTCGCCGAGATGATTCGCGAACAGATTCTGATGCGCACCAAGGATGAGGTCCCCTATGGTGTCGCAATCGTTGTGGAGAGGTTCCAGGAAAACCCGGTGCGCAACATGGTTGGCATTGGTGCGGTAATCAATGTTGAACGTGATTCGCAAAAAGGTATCATGGTCGGTAAGGGCGGGACGATGATCCGCCATATTGGGCAAGATGCCCGCAAAGAAATCGAGCGTATGTTGGGTGTTAAGGTACATCTTGAGCTCTTCGTTCGCGTACAGAAGAACTGGACCAGCTCTAGTCGTATGATGAAGGAGTTCGGCTATGAATAGTATTTCTCAACAGACACGTATTGTGGTGACCGGTGGCGCTGGATATATCGGTAGCCATGTCGTTCTGGCACTGGTTGAGGCCGGTTACGATGTTCTTACTTATGACAACCTGTCAACCGGTAATCGAGACGCAATACTCTCCGGTGAACTGGTGGTTGGAGATCTTGCTGACAAGGATCTGCTGGCAAAGACTCTGGCAGAATTCAGCCCGGATGCGGTCATGCATTTTGCCGCTTCGATAGAGGTCGGCGAAAGCGTCACCAACCCACTCAAGTATTATCGCAACAACTCAGTTAATGCCCTGAATCTTCTGGAAGCGCTTCGTGTGGCCGGAATAGGGCGTATGATCTTCTCTTCGACGGCAGCTGTTTATGGCAACCCAGCACAGTTGCCGGTGACTGAAAATGCTCCATTGCAGCCGATCAATCCCTACGGTGCCTCGAAGATGATGACCGAGCGCTTCCTGGCCGATCTTGCTCAGGCAAATGCCGATTTTCGCTATGTCGCCTTACGTTATTTCAATGTGGCTGGCGCTGATCCTGAAACCCGTCTTGGCCAGGATTACACCAATCCAACCCACCTGATTACCAGGGCATTGAAGACCGCGCTGGGGATTTTCCCAAAATTACAGGTGTTTGGCACTGATTATCCGACAGAGGATGGCACCTGTATCCGTGATTACATACATGTAGCTGACCTGGCTCAGGCTCACCTGGATGCACTGGGCTATCTTTCTTCTGGCGCTCAATCCGCCATCTTTAATTGCGGTTATGGTCATGGCTTCTCCGTCAGAGATGTGGTTGCCATGGCTAAAAAGGTGACCGGTATTGACTTTCCGGTCGTGGAAACCGGTCGTCGCGAGGGTGATCCGGCCGAACTGATCGCCGCTTGTGAGAAAATTCGTAAGGAACTTGGTTGGCAGCCTCGCTTCGATGATCTGGAAGTTATTCTGCGCACCGCTTGGGAGTGGGAGAAAAACCTGGAACGCGAGACGCGGGACGAGGGACGCGAAAATCAAGATCAATCTCAAGATAAATAAGACATTAATTGCGTTCCGTATTTACGCGTTGCGCACTTCGGGGGTTTTATGAAAATAGCAGTCGTTGGAACAGGATATGTTGGTCTCGTTACCGGGGCCTGTTTTGCGGAGATGGGTCATCATGTGACCTGTGTTGATATTGATGCTGAGAAAGTTGCCAAGCTCAAAAAGGGCTGTATCCCGATCTACGAGCCTGGGTTGAAACAGATTGTGCTGCGTAATAGTGATGATGGACGCTTGTTGTTTACCACGTCTCTGACAGAGACCTCGGTGGAAGCTGAGATTATCTTTATTGCGGTTGGGACGCCTCCCGGCGAGGATGGGTCTGCCGATTTGCAATATGTTTTGGGTGTTGCCAGTGAAATAGGTGCCAATCTCATTGACTATACTGTCGTCGTTACCAAATCTACTGTGCCAGTTGGCACTGCAGAGAAGGTTAAGGCAGCTGTTAGCCAACAGCTGGAAAAGCGTGGTTCTGATGTCGCATTCGATGTGGTCAGTAATCCTGAGTTCCTCAAAGAGGGTGCTGCTGTTGAAGATTTTATGAAGCCGGATCGTATTGTTATCGGTGCAGAGTCTGATCGGTCCCGCGATGTTATGCGTGAGCTCTACAAAGATTTCAGCCGCAACCATGATCGAATCCTCTTTATGGGAGTCAAAGACGCCGAGATGACCAAATACACTGGCAACGCTATGCTGGCTACCAAGATATCCTTCATGAATGAAATTGCTAACCTGTGTGACTGTCTCGGTGTCGATGTAGAGAATGTGCGTCTCGGCATAGGTTCCGACAGTCGGATAGGCTATTCGTTCATCTATCCCGGTTGCGGTTATGGTGGCTCATGTTTCCCCAAGGACGTTCGCGCTCTCATTCATACCGCCAAAGAAAACAATTATCAATCAATGCTCCTGCAGGCAGTGCATGAGCGTAATGAGGATCAGAAACATGTTCTTTTTCGTAAAATCACGGCTCGCTTTGGGGAAGATCTCTCCGGATTGACCTTTGGTCTGTGGGGCTTGGCTTTCAAGCCCGGTACAGACGATATTCGTGAAGCGCCTGCGGTTGTCCTGTTAGGTGAGCTGATTACTGCAGGTGCCCAGGTTCGAGTCTATGATCCTGAAGCTCTTGACGCTGCACGTGCGGAACTCCCTCCCCTCTGGTTAGAGCGCGAGCTTGTGACTCTTGTTCGTCATCAGTATGAGGCTCTAGAACAAGTTGATGCTCTCGCCCTGGTGACCGAATGGAAGCCTTTTCGCCATCCAGATTTTCGTGTGATGAAAGAGATGATGAAACAAGCGGTTATTTTTGATGGTCGCAACCAGTATGATCCAGCCAATTTGAAAGAAGATGGTTTTGAGTATTTTGGCATAGGACGGCGTTGATTCAAGTATGTCGATATGTTGCAAAGTGTCTGTGATATGATGGTACTTCCCCACTATGTTTAGGGCACAGAAATAACTCGAAAATCGTTATGAGAATTTAGTTCGCATCCTCCTTGGTCGTGGTGTACTCAACCATAAAGGTTTGGATGAGTTGATGTGATATTGAGGGTTTAATGTCTGCTTTTTTTCGTGAAGTACTCTGGCAACGTTTAAGACACAATCGCATGGCCATGGCTGGTGCTGCAATTGTTCTGAGTATGTTTATCCTCGCGCTGCTGGCACCGGTTGTCGGTCGGGATCCTGGTGCTATCGATATCGCTCACAGGTTGCAGGCTCCTGGATTTAAATACCCTCTTGGTACCGATGATCTGGGTCGCGACGTTCTGGTCAGGATTCTCTATGGGGCAAGGATTTCTCTACTGGTTGGTTTTGTTGCCGTCGGTATCGCCACATTTATCGGGATTCTGCTTGGGGCTCTGGCTGGTTATTATGGTCGCTGGATCGACTCTTTGATCATGCGTTTTGTTGACATCATGCTATGTTTCCCGGCCTTCTTTTTGATCCTTGCCGTTATTGCTTTTTTAGAGCCTTCCATTTGGAATATCATGATCATTATTGGCTTAACCAGCTGGATGGGAGTAGCACGGTTGGTGCGCGCTGAATTCCTTTCGCTAAGGGAACGTGACTTTGTTCTTGCCGCACAGGCTATCGGTGCACAGGACGCGAGAATTATTTTTCGACACATATTGCCCAACGCAATCTCGCCGATCCTGGTTTCGGCAACACTCGGTATTGCCGGTGCAATCCTGACAGAAAGTGCGCTTTCTTTTCTTGGTATTGGCGTGCAGCCACCGACACCATCATGGGGCAATATGCTAATTGCCGGTAAACAGACTCTGGGTACTGCCTGGTGGCTCTCGGTTTTCCCAGGGGTGGCTATTCTAATAACTGTGTTGGGTTACAATTTGCTGGGTGAGGGGATCCGTGATGCAATGGATCCCAGGATTAAGGATTAGCTGCATGGACCTATCAAATATGACTGCTGATATGAACAAAAACAGTATCTCTGATTACTCTCCGGCAGAACTTATTCTCGCCCGCAGTGAAGCTTTTTCGCGTGGTGATTTCAGCTTTATCTATGATTCATATCATTCAGAATCGAATTTCCGGCGACAGTTCACTGAACGGGATGAGTATCTAGAATTTGCACAATCAAGTCTTGGCCAGGATTACCAGATAAGCAGTTGTGAGGTTCTGCAACATCAACATAAAGATGATGAAGCCCAGGTGATTTTTCTTGTGGAGATGAAGGCTCATGGCATTATCCAGCGTTTTGCTGAGCTTGCCTGGCTGCGTCAGGAGAATAATGTATGGCATTATCATCGCGGGTTGAAAATAACCAACGAAGAACTCCCTGAAAGCTCGCAATCTCTGTCCTTTACAGATTTTGCCAGGCTGGATCAGTCCACAGTTTTTTGAAAGTTGTTGATTGTGTATGACTAAATATTTACCGCGTTTCGAATTACGCGCCGTGGATCCTTATGCCAGAACTTCCCGAAGTAGAAACAATTCGCTGCGGTATTGAACCTCATGTTGTCAAGAAAACCGTTGATCATGTGCGGATTCATAATGGCTCGTTGCGATGGCCGGTTGCAGAGGCCCTCATTGAAGTGTTACCGGGGCAGAAGGTAAATTCTGTTAAACGTCGTTCAAAGTACCTGCTTTTTACTTGTGATCATGGAACACTTATCGTGCATCTGGGTATGACAGGCCATTTGCGACTAACCTCACATAGCGATGCAAGGCGTAAACACGATCATGTCGAGATCGTCTTCACGGATGGATCAGCGCTTTGTTATAACGACTCCCGTCGTTTTGGGGCCATCTTGTGGACGGAGAATGATCCGTTAGAGCATGTCCGCCTGGTGGATTTAGGCCCAGAGCCTTTCAGCCCAGAATTTAACGCAGCTTATTTGTACCAGATGTCCCGTGGCCGCAAAGTTGCCGTCAAGACGTTCCTTATGAACGCTCATGTAGTAGTTGGAGTCGGCAATATTTACGCCAGTGAGGCACTTTTTCGTGCGGGTATTACGCCTGCCAGACCTGCGGGCAATGTCTGTAAGGTCGATTACGAACGGCTAGTCCAATCTGTCATAGAAATTCTCAAAGAAGCGATTGCTGCTGGCGGTACCACGATCCGTGATTTCTCTGACAGCGAGGGTCGTCCAGGTTATTTTAAGCAACAGTTGTGCGTCTATGGACGGGCAGGGCAGAAGTGTGTTTCCTGCGAAACTCTCATCAAGCAGATCAAACTTGGCCAACGTTCTACTTATTACTGTCCCGTTTGTCAGAAATGAAGGTGATTTTATGGAAGGATTCAACTTCACAATTCCCTATACAGTACGTATTGTCGATGTGAATTATGGCGGTCATGTCGCTAACTCTGCCGTTCTGAATTTCTTTCAGGATGCACGCATCGCTTACCTGGAGAAACTTGGTGGCTATTCTGAACACGATATCGGCAACCAGTGTGGCGTTATCATGCCAGAAGCTCATCTTAAATATCTGGCGGAGATGTTTCATGGTGATGAGTTGGTGATTGGAGTAAGGATCAGCAAGCTTGGACGTTCATCATTTACGATGGTATATCGGATAGAACGAGATAGTGAAGCAACGGCAGAAGGGGAGACGGTTCTGGTTTGTTTTGATTATGACAAGCGTAAGCCGCGGCGTCTGGATGTGGCGTTTCGGGAGATGGTTGAGGTTTTTGAAGGGTAGTTGAAAATATTTGCAATCCTGTCTTTCCCATGACCCCGGTTTTTTTATGTGACCACCAGGCGACAGCTCTCCTTTCTGGATCAGACAATCACCATTAAAAAACAGTGTCGGAATTTCTTACACGCCTAAGAGAAACTTCATGTTTTTTGCACCAGGAACATTTTGTCACGTTAAGGTGCCGAAGATAAAGGGGAATACAACAATAAGCATAACGGCACATTATTTGCTTGTATGAACGATAGTTATATATCTTTTTTATGGTTGTAGATATACATACAATCCTTTTATATTGGTTTTTTTGGGAGCCCCTCATGAAGAAAATATTGCGCTTAATCCCGCTAGTACTCATTAGTATGTTTATATTCAGCAGCACCTCACAAGCTTTAACTTTGGGCAACGACATTACCATCTGGGATCGAATGGGTGAATATCATGGTGACGGTGCCGCTAATGAGGACAATGAGGTAGAACCTGGTTGTGTACGAAACCAGATATGGGATCTTGAAGGTTTTTTTCTAAAGGAAAGCACCTTGACAATGGTTGGTGGCTTTAACTTTGTCACTGGTGCAGGTGCACGGGACTACGATTCTGGCGACCTTTTTATAGATATAGGCTACGTCAGATCAAGCGATGAAAGCACCTTTGGCTATGATTATGTTCTCGATATCGATTTTGCGGAAAAAAAGTATAATGTTATACGGCTTTTCGATACCCCAACAGTGGTCATCACAACACTGCCTGTATATTACGCTATGAACGGAGCGGCCAATCCCTGGAAATATAATAGTGGCGGCGTTGCTGTTGCTGGCCTTCAGAATATATCTTTTACGGACAGCTATTGGGCCGGGCTGGTCGATGCTGATGTTGCAGGTTTAAGTGGCTGGAGTACAGGCGTTCATTATGCAGCTGCTTTCGATTTGAGCTTTCTTGGGCCTAAGACTGAATTCGTATCTCATTTCACTATAGAATGTGGTAATGACAATCTTAGGGGGGCTGGCATCTTGCCGGTACCGGAACCTGCTAGCATAATCCTGGTGGGTATTGGCCTGCTTGGCCTAGTCGGCTTACGTCGATTTAAAAAATAATTACTGAAGGGCAGGCTTAGGAGACTGTCGGACTATACGGGCCGAAGCGAAAATTCGGAAGTTTGAGACCAGATTTTGGCTCGTTTGAGAGTAATAGCTGTAGCTATTGGTAGAAAAGGAGCTAAAATATGGGCCAAACAGCCGGATTTGCAGCCGGGCCATGGATAGTCCGACAGCCTCCTAGAGCCTGTCGAACAGGCTATTAGTTTACATAAATGCTCTCTTGGTCAACTGTTGAACCGGTTCGGTCACAATTGTCACCATCGCTTGACAGAGCCCAAAAGCTCTTTTATATGTTTGTTGAGCGACACGCGCTCAAAGAATCAAGCTCGTCAGCCAAAACCTGAGCCAGAAGGTGCTGCACAACTTGCGCTGGATGAGGCAAAAACAGATACAGTCTTTTGGGATGGTTGTCCGCAATAAGGGCAGGGTGCTTCAGGCTCTTGCTTTTTAAGAAGTTTCTCAAATGTCTTACCGCATGATTCACAATGATATTCAAATAATGGCATGGTTGATCTCCCTATAACTGTAGGTGCTCAATATATACGGTATATACGATTAAAGCAAGACAGTTGATAAAAAATTTTGATCAGTTTTGAGTGGTTAACAAAAATGGCAGCCCGTAGTTGGCTGCCATTTGTTGTTACTTTACAGATTGTTAAGATGCTTAGCCAAGGATTTCCTTGAGGTCTTCTTCGGCCGTTGTGATCGGTGCAATGTTGTAGTTCTCAACCAGGAAGTTGAGTACATTCGGCGTAACGAAAGCTGGCAGTGATGGGCCGAGCTTGATGTTCTTGATGCCGAGATGAAGCAGGGTGAGCAGTATAGCTACGGCTTTCTGCTCATACCAGGAGATGATCATGGAGAGAGGCAGATCGTTAACGCCACACTCAAAAGCATCTGCCAGGGCAACCGCAACCTGAATGGCACTGTAAGCATCGTTGCATTGGCCAACGTCGAGGAGGCGCGGGATGCCGCCGATATCACCGAAGTCAAGCTTGTTGAAACGGTACTTGCCGCAGGCAAGAGTCATAATAACCGTGTCCTGAGGAGCTTGTACGGCGAAGTCGGTGAAGTAGTTACGTCCAGGTTTGGCACCATCGCAACCGCCAACCAGGAAAAAGTGCTTGATGTCACCGCCCTTGACTGCAGCAATGATCTTATCGGCTACGCCAAGAATGGCGTTGTGGCCAAAACCGGTGAGGATTTCTTTGCCCGGGCTCTCTTCGAGGTCATCACACTCTTTGGCTTTTGCGATAACTTCAGAGAAATCCCAACCTTCCATATGCTTGACGCCAGGCCATTGGACCAGGCCCCAGGTGAAGAGACGATCTGTGTAGCTTTCTGAAGGCTTCTGAATACAGTTGGTGTTAAAAATGATTGCTCCGGGGAATGCAGCAAATTCCTTGTGCTGATCCTGCCAGGCACCGCCATAGTTGGCAACCAGGTGGGTGTACTTTTTCAGGCCGGGATAACCATGAGCAGGCAGCATCTCGCCGTGAGTGTAGATATTGATGCCTGTTCCCTCAGTTTGCTTGAGCAGCTCTTCGAGGAATTTGAGGTCATGACCGGAGACCAGAATACCTTTGCCCGCCTTGGTGCCAAGTTGTACGGGAGTCGGAACCGGATGGCCGTAGGCTTCGACATGGGCCTGATTGAGCAGTTCCATGGTAACGTAGTTGATGCGACCCGCTTCGAGTGCGATGCCGACATTGGCCGTCAGGTCAAGACTGTCATCAAGTTGCGCCGCCAGTGCTTTGTGAGTGAAGGCATAAATTTCATCTGATTCCTTGCCGAGGGTGCGTGCATGATCGGCATAAGCCGCGTAGCCTTTGATACCGTAAGTAATGAGTTCACGCACTGAATGGACATCGGCATCCACTTTGAAGTCTTTAACTCCATGCAGCTCACCCAGCTTGACTTGCTCTGCCAGGGTGGCAGGCAGGGTCCAGGCCTGAGCTGCTGCCGGGACATCACCGTCATAAGCACCGGCAAGTTGCTTGGCTTTATCGCGTAGGCGCACACCTTCAGCAACGAATTTGGCAACAGCTTCAGGGTCGAAATCAACATTGGTGACAGTTGTGAAGAGGCTATCGATCATGAAACGATCGATTTCCTGATCTTTGGCACCGTTGGCGCGAGCTTTGTCGGCCCAGAAAGCAATGCCTTTGAGAGTGTAGACCAGCAGATCCTGCAGGGCCGCTACATCAGGTTGTTTGCCACAGACTCCGACAACAGTACAGCCGGTTCCTTTAGAAGCTTGTTCACACTGGTAACAAAACATGGACATGGTTTTTTCCTCCGTTTGGTGTGGTTGAGTCGTTAGTTTTAGCTCAGATGGACCGAAACACTAAAACTCTAACAGATATTTTGAAAATGACAGTCTAAACTTGCTCGATGATTTGCTATACTTGATTTTCGTGAGCAAGTATTTCGGTAACTTTACCCTTACATGCGCTGTATTCACTTTGACAGAGGTCAAAAAAATAAAAAAAATATACTGGAGTCTGGTTAAAACATCCCAGTCCTTAAGTCTTGGAGCTTAAATAATGAATCACTGGTTGATGAAATCTGAGCCTTCCTGTTTTTCTCTCGATGATCTGAAGCAGATGCCGAATGCAACAGAACATTGGGATGGCGTGCGCAACTATCAGGCTCGCAATTTCTTGCGCGATGCAATCAAGGTTGGTGATGGAGTACTGTTTTATCATAGTAACTGTCCAGAACCGGCTATTGTTGGCTTGGCAAGGATTGTTCGTGAGGGCTACCCTGATCATACGGCTCTTGATCCACGTGAGAAGCATTTTGATCCGAAATCCACCGATGATAAGCCGATCTGGTTTATGGTAGACGTCAGATATATTTGTTCTCTGCCTAACCCTTTAACCCGCAATGATTTGCGCCAACATCCGTTATTGTCAGGTATGGGGGTGTTGCGTAAAGGAAACCGCCTGTCGGTTCAACCGGTGACTGCTGAAGAGTGGAAAGCCGTCCTTGAGATTAATCAGCAGGATGATCCCCTTGTAAAGGCTTGAAAATGCTTTGAACAGTCATGAAAACTAGGTTTTTGATAACAGTTAGCTGAATGTAATTATGAAAAAATTGAAGAAAATCTTTGCTGTTGTGGCCGTATTGCTGGCTGGCTTGGTGGTCGCTTTACTGGTGTTGGCTAATGTCCTGATTACCCCTGAAAGGGTAAGACAGACGATTTTGCCGCTGGCTGAGGAAAATCTACAGCGTAAAATAGACCTCGGTGATGTCAAGGTCAGCTTGCTTTCCGGGGTTGAAATACACGGTTTAACAATCTACGAGAAGGATAGTGACGATATCTTTATAGCGACAGATCTGGTTAGACTCAAGTACCAACTTCTGCCTTTGCTGGCAATGAAGGTGGTTATCGATGAGGTCCGTCTTGAAAAGCCGATCATCAGGGTGGTTAGGTTCGTCAATGGCCAGTTTAACTTCAGCGACCTTCTCGTTGAGACCGATGCGGATGGTATCAACCTGGATCCTACTTCAGATAGGTCCTCTCAGGATACTGCTGCTAAGGATACAGGAAGTACACCGATCACTCTGCTAGTTTCGCAAATACTGGTACAGGATGGTCAATTGACATTTCTGGACCGTGTACTTAATGACCAGGCTCCATATCGTTATGAGATTTCGAACTTGCAGCTTGCGGCCAAAGGTGTGTCTTTAACTGGCCAGGTCCCTTTAGCTATAAAGTGTGAGATCAACGGTAGCCCGCTGACTATTGATGGTCAGATTAGTCTTCAGCCGCTGGGTGGGGATTTCAATATCGAATTGCAGAACCTGGATGTCGTTGCATTCAAGCCTTATTTTCAAGAATATTTACCAGGCGAACTGGGTGGTATAAAGTTGAATTTCAAGTCAACTCTCGCCGGGACTCTTGATGAGGTTTTACTCAAAGGGAAAGTGTCCATATCAGAACTTGATATGCGCCTTGATGTCATACCTGATATGCCATTGAATAATGCTCAACTGAGTGTGAATTATGGTCTGGTATTCACTCCAAAACAGGATGAATTGCTGATCCATACTCTTGACTTCGATTATAACGGTATAAAGGTCAACACCAAAGGTGAGGTCTCTGAATTAAAGAATAAACTTGTCTTTGATCTGACTATTATCATCCCCAAGTTGCAGATCCGTCAGGCGCTCAACGCGATTCCGCAGGGACTTGTGGCTGATGTCAGTGCACTTGACCCCGCCGGTTCACTTTCTGTAGAAGCAAGCGTGTCAAGCCGTACGGAAAACCCTGCAGAGGGTCTTGCGGGGTTATTGAAGTTCGCAACTATTGATTTGGAAAACGTTCAGGCAACGGCAGGAGGTCAACGACCTGCGTTTACAGGACGTCTGTTTATCATCGATGACCAATTGTCATCTAAAGGGTTAAAGGTAAGACTTGGAGATAACGAGGCAAATATCAACATCAAAGTAAATGGAATTTATTCCAGACCGATTGTTGTCAGGGCCGATATATCATCAGACCACTTCTTGCTGGAACCACTACTACAGGGTAGCGCCGGGTCGGCGCTGGCTGCAGATCAGAGCAATAGTGGCACAGAGGAGAAAAGGTCGGTAAAAGAGGCAGAGGAGGTTGGCCCTTTTGACATCCCCTTGTATGCTACAGGTGCTATTACTGTCGCCGAAACGACCTGGAAAGGTTTAGCAGTTAAAAACTTTCTGGCACAATACGAATTGAAAGATAATGTTCTCAACCTTATCCGCATAGATGGCCAAGTTGCTGGCGGAACATTCAACAACAGTGCCCGTGTTGACCTTGGTGAAAAGGGCTTAGCGTATTCAGCAAAGCTTGACTTGAAAGCGGTACAGACGGACCAGTTGTTGACAGCTTTTATTCCGGGGGCTGCCGGCAGCCTGTCCGGAGCCATGGACTTGACACTTGCTCTGGACGGACGTGGCAGCCAATGGCAGTTTCTCAGCCACAATCTCTCTGGACTTGGTAAAATGCAAATCGCTGGTGGGCGGCTGATCAGCCCGGCTCTGGTCGAAGGGCTGAGTTCGTTTCTACAACTTCCAGAGCTGAATGACATCCAGTTTGATGACTTTGCGGCACAGTTCAAAATTCTTGATGGCAAGATCATGCTGGACAGTCAGATGCTCAGCAGCAAACTGAAACTTTTTCCAAAAGGGACAGTTGGTCTGGATGGTTCTTTAAACCTGGGGCTTGATACGCGTCTAAGTCCGGAGTTATCATCGAAGCTGGACCATAAAGGAGGCGTTACAAGCTATCTGGCAGATAAAGATGGTTGGACCCGGATGCCATTATTACTCAAGGGAAGTTTTGCGTCGCCGAGTTTCGGACTGGACCTTAAAGGAGTTCAGGAGCAAGCCGCAAAGGCGGTAACTAATGAACTGGGTCGCCAGCTTGACAAACTCCTTAATCGCCAGAGTTCTTCGCAAGGCTCTGATCAGCAACCAATTGATGGAAAGACCTCGTCAGAAAAAGATTCAACACGAAAACTCTTACAGGATTCACTGCAAAAGTTGTTTGGGAATTAACCGGTTTTCAGCCTGAATTACAATAACACTTAACAGGAAGGATATATTCTTATGAGCAGTATTAAATATTTCAGCGGTTTTGAGGTTATCAGGGCGGCCAAGGAAGTCGAAAAAAACGGCCATCGTTTTTACTCCACTATGGCTGAGCGTGCATTAGATCCCTTGCTGAAAGATCTCTTCGCCGGGCTTGCTCACGATGAAATTGAACATCTCCGGCGTTTGAATCAGTTGGAGTCGCAGTATCAGGATGGTGCTTTTGACGATTGCGAAGAAGAGTTTCTGCCTTATCTCAGCCAGTTCTCTGATACGAAGATTTTTCCGGACGCTGAGCGTCTGGAGGCGGTCCTGAAAACTGATACAGCCGATCTCCAGGCGTTGGATATGGCAATTGAGGCAGAAGAAAAGTTTGCAGAATATTTTCTCAAAGCCAGTTCCCTGGCACAGTCGGAAGATGGCAAGGAAGTCTTTGGCTGGCTGGCTGAAGAAGAGGCCAGACATGCAAAAATTTTAAATGAACGTCGTGCCAACTATTCTGGCAAGTGATGTATAGTGAAAGGCCTGCCACTTGCTGCGCAGGCCTTAAATTTACCTATCATCTTTCCCTAATCACGGGCTATTCCGACGATATTAACCGCCGGTTCGTTTGAAAATATTCACAATGATCAGGCCTTTTATCGATAGGCAGAACCTCCTTGTGAGGGGTTAATGAGACGAGCAACGTTGCTTGACTTAAAGTATAACCGAGATTCAATAATTTTCATCCTGCAGGATCTTTTTTTATTCATATTGGCCGGTTTCGAAATGCTGGCCACTACGCCCCATGAAGGTTGGTAAAAACTAATCATCGTTGACCATTGACATAGTAAAAGCTTTTGTTTATTAATAAGTTATAGAGTGTGAAAGCCATCCCTATCGTAAGGTAGGCGCGGAAAGCTACGGATCCGCCCTCAAACACTTCCTCGGACAGCCGGGTTGCCATCAAAATTGGCCCCGGCTTTTCTTGTTCAGGTCGGGGAAATGGAACGGGAAGGAGGTACCCATGGACGTTTTTCTCTTAGGTGTCGTCAGTGCTTTTCTGCTTTTCACTGTGCTCCTGCCATTGATTGGAGTTGTGCTTGGCTTGTTCTGTTACTATGTCCTGCCTTATGTTTTCGGTGGCTTGGTTTCACTCGCTCTGCTTCTGGTCGTTGGTGTGAAAGTCCTGCTTACCTGGTGGGTCTGGATTGTTGCTCTGCTGTGGGCTTCTGCTGTATTCATTGTGAAACTGAAGTTTCGCAAACTTGGCGAAGAGATTGAGCATTACCAGGCTGCCCATGTAGCGTTGCTCTGTGGGGTGCCATACCGTCGCAAGCGGAACCAGCTGCGTGAAGCTATAGCAGGGGACTGTTAATTTACTCACTTCACCCAGAATAGTTCTATCTTTCCAGCGTTTAAATGCTTTTAAAGCGTAATACCGCAGAAGCGCTTGGACTGTTATGTAGAAATGGTGATTTCTATATTAAGCTCTTCAGCGACTGCGTCCAGCTCTCCTTCGATAATTTCTAACAAGACTGATTCAGGCACCTGAATTTGAATATCCATCAGATAAAGGGTCGTGCCGCTCTCAGGTGTAGCTTTTACTGTTGATTTCAGATCGACGATATTCATTTTGTTACCAGAGAGATAACGGCTTATCTTGAAAACGATGCCCGCCTGATCCATCCCCTCAACGTGTAATGTATAGAGTGGGAGGTCTTCCTGGTTTGTCTGGCGAGGTTCTTTAAGAGGGCGAATAAAAGCTGTAATATTTTTTTGAGTCTCCAGGTTGCGACACTCGTCAAGCAGGACAGCTTCGACATTATCGTTGCTGCACGAAAAAAGCAGATTGATGGTAAATTCATCGGACAACATCGACATACTGGTGTCTTCCAGATTACAGCCGTTCTCATACAATACTTCTGTCACGTCGGCAACTATCCCAGGTCTGTCCTTGCCAAAAGCGGTCATAATGTAGCGATTTTGCATATTACCCTCCATAAATCTAATTTAGAAGTTTCATTATTCTCGCATGTTCTGTTTTTTTCTTCAATTGTTTGTAAAATATGTACTTCACAGGATATCAGCAACCACTCATTTGTGGTAGTCTTTACAGGGGGTGACACAGGCCATATTTATCCAGGGAGAGAAAATTATGAATGATCAAAATGATAAGCGAGAAGAACAGGAAGAGATTGGTCTTTATGAAAAGCTGGCTTCCCGTACAGCGGACCTTCTGGAAGAGGGCAAAAAGACCTTCGATGAAGCACTCAAAAAAGCTAAAGATGAACTTGCCTCTGCGGGAGATTTTTCACGTGAGCAAACTGATAAGCTTGGTGAATTTGTTCGTCGAGATCTGAAAGAGAACGCCGAAAAAGCCAAAGACGCTGTTGTAAAAGCTGTAGAACCGCAGCGCCTGGCTGCCGGTGTGCAAAGCGCCTTCTCGCGTATTCTGACCAGCACTGCGGAAACACTTACGGAGCTTGCGGCTAAATCTGAAAAACACCTGGAGTATAAAACCGGTGAAGTCACCAGTCCAGGCACCTTGACCTGCAAAGAATGCGAAACTGAAATGCATATGACCAAAACCACGCGAATTCCTCCTTGTCCAAAATGTCACAAAACGCTTTTCCGTAAATCTTATTAAAGGGCCTGCTTAATGACAATAGAATGGTATCCAGGGCATATGGCGAAAGCCAAACGGCAAATAGCCGAGGTGATGCCAAAGATCGATATTGTGATTGAAGTGCTTGACGCACGCCTGCCGGTTTCAAGCGCCAACCCGATGTTGGAAAAGCTCCGTGGCAACAAGCCCTGCATCAAAGTTCTGAATAAGAGCGATCTCGCAGATCCTGATGTAACCGCATCATGGGTTGAATATTTCGACCAACAGAAGGGCGTGAAGGCAATTCCTCTTGACGCTAGGGATCGTTCCGCGACAGGACAAATCCCCAAGCTTTGCCGTCGTATTGTGCCTCATAAAGGCAAGCCCGGTAAAACCTTGCGTGCCATGGTTGTCGGCATTCCAAATGTTGGTAAGTCAACACTTATCAATACTCTTGCAGGCAGGAAAATGGCTCGCGTAGGTGATAAGCCTGCTATTACGACCTGTCCGCAACAGATCGATTTGCGTAATGGTATTCACCTCGCGGATACTCCCGGTTTGCTCTGGCCGGATATCCGCAACCAGAAGAGCGCCTATCGATTGGCAGCCAGTGGGGCGATAGGCGAGGGTGGCATGGATTATGTGAGTGTTGCCCTGTTTGCTGCAGAGTATCTGATGGATCGCTATGCCGAAGCGCTGGCCAGCCGTTATAAGCTTGCTGAAATCCCAGAGAGTGCCTCTGCCCTGGTTGAGCAGGTCGGTCGCAAGCGCGGTTGTTTGATCGCTGGAGGCAAGGTGGACCTGCAACGAGCGTCAGAACTGCTTTTGCGTGAATTGCGAGCCGGATTGATTGGCCTGGTCAGCCTGGAAACACCAGGGGAAATTTTAGAGGTAGAGGGTGGTCGTGACCGCTGAGGAGTTTGAAGAACTTATTAAGTCAGGGCCGACTCATGTTCTGCTGGATGTTCGCAGCAGCTTTGAATTCAAAGCTGGCCATATTCGTGGAGCCGTTCATGCGCCTTTAAGCAATGTCTTAATGGCAACCAAAGCTGCCTCTAAAAACAAAGAGGTTCTGTTGCTTCTTATTTGTGAACATGGACCTCGTGCCCAGTTTGCTAAGGTTTTGCTCAAATGGAACGGTTATAAAAATCTTGAATTACTGAATGGACATATGGCTTATTGGCGTCAATCGGGACGACCTGTTGAAAAGGGTTAATGTCCTGTGACCTGATCTCACATCCATGTAACACCTCTTGGTAAGATTGTGTAAGACAAGGATAGCTGGGGCAAGGAACTCATGTAAGATAAATTTGCGCATGGATCCCCGATAAAACAATGCGAAGATGACAGACGTTTTACCAGCATTTCAGATTGTGATGAAGTTACCTTTTGATAAACTTATCTCATGAATCATCTAAATACAGAAAAAAGCCCTTATCTTTTACAACATATAGATAACCCTGTTGACTGGTATCCATGGGCAGAGCCTGCTTTCAAACGTGCCCGTGAAGAAGGCAAACTGGTTTTTCTGTCCATCGGTTATTCGACCTGTCACTGGTGTCATGTCATGGCTCACGAATGTTTTGAAGATGAAGAGGTCGCCGGGCTACTTAACCAGCATTACATCTCTATCAAAGTGGACCGCGAAGAACGCCCGGATATCGACCAGGTTTATATGGAGGTTTGTCAGAGAATGACAGGCAGTGGTGGTTGGCCGTTGACCATTATCATGACGCCGGAAGCACAGCCTTTCTATGCTGCAACTTATCTCCCCAAACATGGCCGTCATGGCCGCCATGGCATGATGAACCTTCTGCCATGGGTTGCAAACAAATGGCAGGAGGATCCAGATTCTTTACTTCGTGCTGCTGGAGAGATTGTTGGTCAAATGCAGGGCGGCGGCAGTCACGATCTCGGCAGCCCTGTCAACCTTGAGTTGCATGCAGCAGCTGAGCAAGCGCTAAAAACAACCTTTGACAGACACTATGGTGGTTTTGGTAAAGCCCCGAAGTTCCCACGGCCACATGATCTGACCTTTCTTTTGCAGCGATACAGATTGACAGGGGATGAACAATGCTTGTCGATGTCTGAACAGACGTTGCAGATGATGCGCGACGGCGGAATTTACGATCATCTGGGGTTCGGTTTCCATCGTTATGCAACTGATGCGAAGTGGCTCGTGCCACACTTTGAAAAGATGCTTTACGATCAGGCTGGCTTGATAGCTGCTTATCTTGAATCCTGGCAGCTCACCGGCAACGAGATATACGCCGGAACAATACGAGAAATACTGACTTACCTGTTGCGTGATCTGGTTGCCCCTGAAGGTGCCTTTTACTCTGCTGAAGATGCTGATTCCGAGGGCGTTGAAGGCAAGTTTTACCTTTGGACAGAAGCGGAAATAAGAACTCTTCTGGGTGGCGAGACCGAAGCTTTCTGCAAAAAATACAACGTCACCAAGGCAGGCAACTATCACGATGAAATGACCGGTAAAGTCACCGGTAGCAATATCCTTCACGTAACCTCATCGTCAGTTTATGAGACTGATAATCCTGGTTTGACTGAAAAATTTACTGCGTATCGAAAACGCCTGTTCGCAGAACGTGAAAAACGCATCAGACCTCACCTTGATGATAAGATCATTACAGCTTGGAACGGCATGGCGATATCAGCCCTTGCCGAGTCTGGCAGGGTGCTTGGAGAGGATAAATATATCGATAGCGCGCGCCGTTCCGCCGATTTTATCCTGACAAGGATGCTCAACAAGGATGGACGTCTATACCGCCGATATCGCCAGGGAGAAGCTGCGGTTAGTGCTTTCTCCGAAGACTATGCGTTTCTGGCCCGCGCTCTACTCGATCTTTACGCGGCCGATTTTGATCCGCAACGTTTGCATCAGGCTATTGGACTCTCAAAGATACTGCGGCAGTTTTTTCAGGACCCTAAAAGTGGGCGACTCTACGATACTCCACATGACGGCGAAAAACTCCTGATAAGGCCATCAAGCACCTTTGATGGAGCCATGCCGTCAGCCAGTTCGATCGCACTGGATGTTTTTTCCAGACTGTTCCTGCTGACAGGAGATGCATCGTGGCAGGCTGCGGCGGACCAACTGCTGCAGTCGCTTTCTTTCGAATTGTCCAGATATCCAGCGGGATATACCCAATTGCTACAATCTTCGAGCTGGTTATTGCAACCAACCCGTGAAGTTGTGATTGTCGGAACTTTAGGGGAGGCCTCAACGGAAGAAATGTTGTCTATTGCCCGTAGCAGTTCTCTGCAGCAAACGGTCTTCATCTTTAAGTCGCAGGACGATTCAGCAGAGATTACCCGTTTGGCACCATTCATAGAACAAATGCAAACAGTGAATGGATGTGCGACTGCCTACGTTTGTCAGAATTTCACATGCAGAGAGCCGTTTAATGGTGCGGCTGAACTTCAAACGATATTGACTTTATTACCATGCTGAATTACCAGGTTGATTGCTGAGATTACAGATTGCACACAATGCATCCTTGGCTGTGGGCTACAGCCCAAAATCATGCTACAATCCATAATCATTTTTATGAGGCAAAAGATGCATAATTTAACAGTGATTTTCGCACATGGGCGCGAAAGCGGCCCCTGGGGAACAAAGATCAGGGCACTCACCAAAGTGGCAGAGAAGTTAGGCTGCCGGGTAATCAGCCGTGATGATAGCGATAACCGGGACCCCGAATTGCGGGTTACCAGGTTGATCGATGAGGTTAAGTCAATAGACGGCCCGGTTGCATTGGTTGGCTCAAGCATGGGAGGTTATGTGGTGACTGTAGCATCCCAGGTGGTGAGGCCGGCGGGTTTGTTCCTCATGGCACCTGCCTTCGGTTTGCCCGGTTACACGGAGCAGACACCACAGCCGATCTCTCGTGAGTTAACAGTTGTCCATGGCTGGAATGACGATATTGTACCGTTTGAGGCTGTTTTTCACTTTGCCAGAACGCATCAGGCAAGGTTCCATCTGGTTCCCGCTGGACACGCACTTCTTGAACAGGTCGAGTGGTTGACAGAGGTTTTTGAATTATTTATGAAGCGATGCCTGCAACGAGAAAGTAGTACGGCAAAACAACGTCTTCTGGCCACCCTTTAGCTTTTACTGAACATTTATCTGTATTGAAAATTTTTATGGCTGCCAAAGAAAGAATTGATAAACTGCTGGTTCAACGGCAGCTTGCCGGATCACGTGAGAGAGCTAGAGCCCTGATCCTGGCTGGCCGCGTCCTGGTCGATGATCAGACTATTGATAAAGTTGGTACACAGGTTGATACCACTGCTGCTATTCGTCTGCGAGGTGAAGATATACCCTTTGTTTCACGCGGTGGATTGAAGCTTGCCAAGGCTTTAAATGCTTTTGATCTGGTTGTCTCCGGACGTACTGCGATTGATGTCGGAGCTTCAACCGGTGGTTTTACTGACTGTTTGCTGCAAAATGGCGCAGCAAGGGTCTTTGCTGTTGATGTCGGCTATGGCCAGTTAGCATGGAAACTGCGTGAAGATAAACGCGTTGTCAATCTGGAACGCACCAATATCAGACACCTGGCTGCTGAGCAGCTCGATGCCGTCCCCGATCTTGCCGTCATTGATGCCTCATTTATTTCTCTCGATAAGGTTTTGCCTGTCACCCTGCCGCTACTGAAGTCTGGGAGTGATATCGTTGCTTTGATTAAACCGCAATTTGAAGTCGGCAAAGGCAAGGTGGGTAAGGGTGGTGTGGTTCGCGACCCGGAACAGCATGTCCAGGTTGTCGAGAAGATCAAACTTCTGGCAGAGCAACTCGGTTGCCAGGTCATGGATGTTTGTGAAAGCCCTCTCCTTGGACCTAAGGGCAATCATGAATTCCTGATTCATCTGCATAAGGAGACGGTCACATGAATCATCAGGTTTATTTTCTTGGCGCTGGCCCTGGAGACCCGGAGCTGTTGACCCGGCGTGCCGAGAGATTGCTCAGGGAGTGTCCGGTTGTTTATGTGCCAGCTCTTTATGACCAGCCATTTGCTGAGTTTTTGCATGGCAAAGAGCTGTTTGTCCCTTTTAATTATTATTTTGCTGATCTGATTGCTCTTATCAAAGATCAGTTGATCGATGGCCCGGTTGCTTTTCTGGTGCCGGGAGACTTGACTTTCTATTCACCTTTCCAGGCCCTGGTTGATGCCTTGGGCGATCTGGCCGTTGTTGTTCCTGGTGTCGGTACTGCCAACGCGGCTTCGGCACTTCTGAAGAAGACCCTTGATCTCCCAGGCATTTGTAGCCGTGCTATCGTTGCATCGCCGCGCACACTCGGCGATGATCCCGATGCACCAACCATGGGTGATTTCGCCGCACCTGGTGTTACACTCCTGATCTATATGAATAATCTGCCTTTGCCAGAGTTGGTTTCTCAGTTGCGCAAAGGTTATGGTAGCAATGTACCGATTGCTTTGGCTCACCGGGTTGGCTTGCCGGACGAAGAGATCATTGTGGCGACCCTGGATACGATTGTAGCAACGGTCGGTTCCAGGGATTTCTTTAATCTCGACAGCCCGAACCCGCGACCCGCTCTGACATTGCTTCTAGTAGGTGAAAGTCTGACAGCCGACGCTGACCCAATCTGGTGGGATTATCGACGCGATCACATCTGGAAATACCAGGATAACAGCTTGCCTGGATAAGGGTCGATATGCGCATTCTCTCACCGGTCGATAATTTTCAAGAAGCTGGCCTGCTTTTGGAGGCCGGTGCTGATGAGCTTTATGGTGGCTATATTCCTGCTGAATGGCATGATTACAGCCTCTCTGCTTCGCTTAATCAACGGACTTTTGCAGAGGCGCAAATTGCTTCTGAAGAGGAGCTTGCTGAGATCATAGCTCTTGTTCATGGCTATGAATGTACCTTTGCCCTCACGTTGAATACTCCTTTTTATACGAACGAACAGTTACCCTTGTTGCTTGAATATCTTGATCGCATGGTAACGCTAGGTATTGATAGTCTGATCCTTGCCGATCCTGGATTATTGAGGCTACTGAAAAAACGTCATGGACATATCGAGTATCATGCCAGTACTCTTGCTCATCTGACAAACTCCGGTGCGGTTCGTTTTATGGCATTGCAGGGCATACAGCGCGTTGTTTTGCCACGGCATTTGAGTGTGTCTGATATGGCATCAATTGTACAGCGAACGCCTGGCATCCTTTGTGACGCGTTCCTGCTGGTCGGCAAATGCCCTAATAGTGAAGGGCTGTGTACTTTTCATCATTCCAGCTCTGAAAAAATCTGGCCTTGTGAGATTCCATATGAGATTAACCCGCTTGCTGACGGGGCTTCTTTGCGTTTACAGCAAGTGATACAGCGGCAGAACAGCTGGTCGAAAACTAACCGTCGTCACGGTTGCGGCCTTTGTGCTATTCCTGCCTTACAAAAATCTGGTATTCATGGTTTGAAGCTGGTTGGCCGTGGGGCACCTGCCGCACATAAGGTCAGGAATGTCACATTAACAAGAGAGTTTCTCGATTTGGCAAGTCGTATCACTGATTTTGACGAATACCGTAAAAAAGCAATGGCCGCTCACAGGAAAAGATTCGGTGCGGTCTGTCACCAGAACGTTTGTTACTATCCAGAATTTTTTAATGGGCCAGGGGTTTATGATGGGGGAGAAACATGAGGTATTTGCTGGGTAGTGCGGACATCAAGACCTTGTCTCAGGAAGACAGTGTTCGTGGTGTTCTTGTCCGCATGGTTATGGAACAGGCAGAAAATGCTGATAGCGAAGAGATTGAATCGTTGGAAAATGCTTTGCAGTTGCTTCTGACGCGGTTCAAGGTCATGGAGGACGACGCCTCATGATACTGCGCAGCGTGGAACTGGAAAGCTTCGGCAGATTTCGTGGTCAGACCATCGAGTTCAGGCGTGGCATGAACCTGGTAATCGGCCCTAACGAGGCAGGGAAATCGACCCTGGCTGAGGCTATTCCTGCGGTGCTTTTCGGTACAGACCGTTTGGAGAGATTCAAGCCCTGGGGGCGCAATGTATGCTCAGCTGCACTCTTTTTTGAAGGTCAGGGACGCACGGTTCAGATAAAACGCAACCTGATTACAGATGAAGTTGAGTTGCTTGAAAAAAATGACCTTTATCACATCTTGTCACAATTCTCTGGAAAGGTGCCACTTCGGGGACGTAGCGCGTCTTATCGCAAATATCGAGCGCTCCTGGAATCCTTGCTTGGAGTTGCTGATGAAGGGTTGTTTCGAGCCACTTATTTCTTTGGTCATCATCCGCAAGAATGGAGTGGTGAAGACCTCGCACAGAAACTGCGAACACTGGTCAGTGGCTCTGCGGAAGCAGATTATGCAGAGATCCTTGATGATCTTCTGGATGAGCATTTTCAGCTGACACGCATTAACCCGTGGGGCCGGGATAAAAAGCGTGATCGCGAATATGAGAATATTTGCCAGCAGGTGGCACCAGAGGGCGGAACTGAAGCTGTACCTACTTTTGTTGAGATTGACAACTCTGCTGACCTTAAGGCAGAGATAGAAAAACTTTCCGGTGAGTTGGAAAATGACCGTCATGAACATGAAAAGGGGCGGTTGTATATTAAAAGTGTCCGCCATCAAATGATGGTAGATCTGCCAGGGAAGGCATCCCTGGTTAACGAAGAACCCTCGGATAAAGAGTCCTCAACTGTTATTGAGAAACCGTCGATAGATAAAAAAACTCCGATCAATGATGTTGCTTTGTCTGAGCAACTTGCAGCCGTGGGTTTGCCGCAAAACCCACCACGTGAGCTACCGGAACTTCTGGCTGAGGCAGCACAAATCAGACAGGAACTTGCTACGTTTCAGCAACCTTTCTCTGCACTCAATAATCGTGAGAAAAAAATCCCCAAGGTGCCATGGACTGTCCTCTTATCACTTTGCATGATCCTTGTAGCAGGAACAGCAGTTAGCTGGTGGCAGAGTTTTTATTCCCAATGGATCTCGCTTGGGGCTGGGGTATGCTGTACTCTTTTACTGAGTTGGGGCGGCTGGCAACATATATCGAGGAAAAAGGCTCTGGATGATTGCCAGGATAAGCGTAATCGTCTTGACCATAAAAAACTGGAAGTGCAAAAAAAACAGGCTTTTTTAAGTGAACGCTGTGAAGCTTTTGGCTTGCCATCCTCTGCTATTGATCTGGTCAGATTGCACAAGCTGGTTACAGCAAACCATGATTTGCTTGAGAGTTGGTGGAAGCAGACTGCCCTCTCTGTAGAGGATCTTGAGGTGTGTCAAAATAAGAGTGTCACTGATGATGGTGGTGCCAGTAGCCATAATGATACTTCCGAAGGTGGCGAAGAACCCGAAGAGAAAAACAGTTCAATAAAAGTTGGTGAGGATGAGAGGGAACTGCACCAACTGGAATCTCGCATGGCTGAATTTGAAACAGAGCTAAAACAGAAAGAAACGTGTTTGCAAAACTTGCGGTTGCAGCTCAAGGCTGTGCCTGCCGAGAAAAACTCGAAGGTTGTGACCCCGGAAGCGACTTTACAATATCGCAAACATGAATTAGAAAAGCGTATACTTGTATTACGCAAGTCTGTCAATTTACTGGCTGGCGCTGTCGATGAATTTGGTCGTTTACACCTCTCAAGCTTAAATAATGAAGCCAGCAAGCTGTTAAGCAAGATAACTGGCGGTCGATATTCTGCTATGAGGCTCGATGAGAATATGGCACCATCGTTACAGGTAGATGGTCAGCGCTGGGTGCCAGCTGAATCCTTCAGCAAGGGAACCGTTGATGCAATCTATATTGCATTGCGTATCGCCTTGGCGAAGGTCCGTAATGATGGCCGTTCCTTGCCCTTGATGCTTGATGACCCTTTTGTTCATCTTGACCAGAAGCGCTTATCGACCGCCCTTAACATGGTTGATCTGGCCTCAACGGATGGACAATTGATCCTGTTTAGCCATAATCTGGACCTAGGCAAGCGTGCTGCTCGCGAGAGATGGCATGTTGTTGCCCTGGATGGAGGGGCTGCTGATACTGCACAGAAAGAAGGAAGTGATCATGCCAGACAACTGCATCTTCTGTAAGATTATAGCCGGAGAGATACCGGCGAAATTCGTTTATCAGGATGATCAGGTGGTTGCTTTTGAGGACGTCAACCCTCAAGCCCCGTGTCACATCTTGATTATCCCGCGTAAGCATATCCGTACGACTCTCGACCTGACGACTGCTGATAATGAAATGATTGGCCATCTCTACCATGTTGCAGGTAAAATAGCTCATGACAAGGGGATTTCCGAGGACGGTTTTCGAATTGTCAATAATTGTAACGAAGCGGGTGGTCAGATTGTCTGGCATATCCACTTCCATCTACTTGGCGGACGTGACATGATCTGGCCTCCAGGCTGATTTCTGGACATAATAGACAACCTTTTTCATGGAAGCATAGTTTCACATGGACGCTCTTCATAAACCGATAGCCCAGACGGACGCACCAGAGAACTACGATGAAAAGCGTCTGCAGCGCCTGGTCAATGAGATTATGGAGTTGCTGGTAACGCATTATGGTGGCAGCCTTAGTGAAAATGTTCTCGACGAATCGATTGATGCTCTGCAAAGGGCATTGAATCTTGCCCAGAAAGCCCACCGTCAACAGGTTCGCAAGTCAGGGGAACCCTATTTCTTCCACCCACTGCGGGTTGCCCATATGGCTGCTCGACATTGGATGGATTTTGCCTCGGTGAATGCGGCTCTTCTGCACGATGTCGTCGAAGATACGCCAACGACTCTCGCTGCTGTCACTGAAATGTTCGGTACAGAGACGGGCCTGTTGGTTGATGGTCTAACCAAGGTTGATGATGACCTCCTCAACCGCAATGCTCTGAAGGAACAGACGTATCGTAAGCAGGTTCTCCTGGCAGTTAAAGATATCCGGGTCCTCTGTTTGAAATTCTGGGATCGGATCGATAACCTGCAGACCATCCAGGCGTTGAACCCTGAGAAACAACGGCTGATAGCCGAAGAGACAAGAACCATCTATGTTCCTCTGGCCAGGCATCTCGGCATGGGCCGTGTCAGCACGGAACTGGACGCACTCTCCCTGACGATTCTTTATCCGACCAGGGCAGAGCGTTATGCTGCAGCGGTCAATGAAGTGCACAAGTCTTCTGAAGCCACTCTCGGCCACATTCGTTCAGAAGTCCATAATATTCTCAAACATCACAAGATTGATGTCCTGGTCAAGGATCGTTGGCGGCCGTTTTCCATTGCTGCCGCTCGTATGGTTGCTCGTGGCCTGCCGTCACTTTATACTATGGATATTCTGGTCGATCGTTCCATGGATGCTTACCACACCCTTGGTCTGCTACACCGTCTGTACCCGCCGATCCCTGGAAAGTTACGTGATCATCTGAATCTGCCGTCACAATATGGCTATCAGGCATTAAAAACCAGTGTGCAAGCTGGTGAAGTCCGCTTGCGGGTTGAGATAACCACACGCAAGTTATCACGATTCAATGAATCCGGTGTGTTAGCTCCAGGATTCGAGTTCCGCAGCTCAAACTTTAAAGACTTGATGCAGTCGTTGATTGAGGGTGAATCTGTCTTCGATATGGAGAGCCTGCGGCTGGCTTCTGCGTCAATTCAGGTTTACACACCTCTTGGAGATGTCCACTCGCTTCCAGAAGGGAGCAGCGCCCTGGACTTTGCTTTCAATATCCATGAACAGTTGGGTTTACATGCAGTTCGGGTGCGTATTAATGGCAAAACCCGTCTGCTTAAAGCTCGCCTATTAGACGGAGACCAAATCGATGTTGAAACAGCTGATCGCCCAACAGTGCTACCGAAGTGGCTTGAATGGGCGGTTACGCCGCGTGCCCGTAATAGCATCCGTCGCTACTTGCGCTCGAAAGTCAAACAGTCGCGAGCTATCAAGGACAAGTCGTAGCTTTTTGTTGTTCGTCTTGCTGGTTTTTTGTATGTCGCTTGGTACACCAGTGTTTGCCGATCAGGCGAACGTGTTTGTTTATCACCGCTTTAACGATTCACGCTTCCCTTCAACCAATATATCTATTCAGGATTTTAAAGCACATCTGGATCTCCTGCATCAGCAGGAGTTTACAGTCCTCACACTAGGTCAGGTGGTTGACAGATTGCAAAAAGGAACCAGCCTGCCACAACGTTGCGCTGTTATAACCGTTGATGACGCTTACCGTTCTTTTCTTAGTGATGGCTGGCCTCTGCTGAAACGCTATGGCTACCCTGTAACGCTCTTTGTCAGCACGGATACTGTTGGAGGCGGGGACTACCTCAATTGGCAGGAACTTGGGCAGTTACAGGATGAGGGGGTTGAAATCGGTAGCCACTCAGCCAGTCATGCCCATCTGCTCGACAGGTTAGACGCTGAAAGTACTGCTGATTGGAGCGCTCGGGTTTTAGAGGATATCCGACGTGCTCAGCAGGCATTTGATAACCATCTAGGTCTGTCGCCAGATCTGTTTGCTTATCCCTATGGTGAGTTTTCCCCGCAATTGCTTGACCTGATTAAAAATGCCGGTTTTGTGGCAGCATTCGGTCAACAGTCAGGCGTTATAACCGCAAGCCAGGATTTCTTTAGCCTGCCGCGTTTTCCTGTAGGTGGAGTCTATTCAGCTCTCTCCGGGTTTCGCAGTAAGCTATTCATGAAAAGTTTACCTGTTAATATTGTGTCACCTGAAACTACTGTTATTAAAGATGAAAACCCACCAAAGCTAAGGTTTTACTTGAACATGAATGGCCTTGACAAAAACTCTTTGCATTGTTTTGTGCCGGGGCAATCAGATTGCCTGCTTAGGTTGGTAAATGAAGATGCTGGGCTCTACGAAGTTGAAGCGTCGCGACCTATCAGCGGCCGGCGAAGTAAGTACACTCTAACGACCTCGGATATAAGCGGTAAGTCATGGTATTGGTTCAGTCAATTATGGGTTATGCCGCACCGGGGGGATGTGGCCGATCAACCTGTTTCTCGTTGAGAGGAGACCGCTGCCAGTCGTGCTGATACTGGTAAGTATTTCTATCTTCGGTCGACGCAAAAAGGCAGTATCTACACGCGCCAATTTATTATGACGAATCATCGCCTGGATTTCTCTAATATATTCCTCGCCACGCTGTGAGTACTTCTGTAGACCTTTTGCTAAAGCCATTCCAGTGACCGGTTGTCCCGATTTACGCAGCTCTCTTCTGATTTCTCTCAATTTGCGGTAAGCTCCATGTCTATTAAGGTTGTTCATGTAGCTGCGGATTGATTCGTAAATGCTGGGGAACTTACGTACTTCATAAATTTCCCCCGACGGGCGACCTCTCGGCACGATGCCGGTGCCAGGCTTGAACGTCCATTCACCAAAGAGATTATTTCCTAACTGTGCAAACCTGGAGGTTCCCCACGATGATTCATTCGCCGCCTGGGCCAGAACTAGAGCCGGTGGAATAGTGTCAACCCTCTGTAGCAGTCGAGACCTGGCACGATGGTCAGTCAATGGGTTACCGCGTAAGCCATAGCGTTTCGATATCTCTTCAAGTCGTTCTCTGTCGCTGGCGTTTGTTGCTCTTTTATTATGCCTTTCAAGAATTTTCAGAAGCTCCTCGCGCTCCTCTTTAATCTCATGGTTGGCCAGTAAAATCATGGGGAGAAGCCCCATGAAAAAAGTATGCTTTTTTGATATTGTACTGACAGTGCTATTGATATCAGCAGGAATTTTCCCCAGGATAAATGGTGGAGTCCCATTCTCCAGTTGCATCCAGTTATAATCGAGTGCTTTAAAAAAAGCCTGCAGGCCAGCAGTTGTTTTCGGTGTTATCGTCTGTGTGTTCTCTCGATCAATGAGTTGGGTAGCTGTTACAGACACCGGTGCAAAGAAGACGCTGAATGCGAGCAGAACCGGGATAAACAAAGATGATTTTTTGGAAAAGATAAACATCAAATCGTCGTGGATCCTTGTGGTCAAATTTGTGTTTAACAAAATAACGGTACCATTTTAACATGCTTGTTTCTGCCGCCACAAGTTTTAGAACTTTCCCAACCCTTGACATTCTCCTATATCATAACTATCTTCCTTGCGAACTCAAAATAGTCCGGAGGTTTTATGACAAAAAATAAATCGACAGAGCAGGGAACAATTTCAATCCATTCGGAAAATATTTTCCCAATCATAAAAAAATGGCTCTACAGTGAAAAAGAGGTCTTTCTTCGTGAGCTCGTTTCTAATGCAGTTGATGCAATCCACAAGATGCAACATGTCAACCTGGTTGAGGGGTTGCAGATAGCCGATGAGTATCGAGTTGATGTCCTGCTGGATAAAGACAATAAGACATTGACAATTAAGGATAATGGCATCGGTATGACTGCCGACGAAATCCGTCGATATATAAACCAGATTGCATTCTCTTCAGCTGAGGAGTTTGTGGAGAAATTTAAAGATCTGGAAGATAAAAGTCAGATCATCGGTCATTTTGGTCTTGGTTTCTATTCGGCGTTTATGGTTTCAAAGAAAGTCGAAATTCGTTCTCTCAGCTACCAGACTGACGCGTCAGGTGCCCACTGGTCCTGTGATGGATCGACGAGCTATGAACTTGCCGAGGTTGACAAAAATGAACGCGGTACGGAAATTATTCTAAACCTTGACGACGATGAACTTGAGTTTCTTGAACCGGTCCGCGTACGTGAAGTTCTAACCAAATATTGTAATTTCCTGCCAATTGCAATCCATCTGGATGGGGATGTGGTTAATGATCAGAACCCTCTCTGGACGCGCATGGCCTCGGAACTCAGTGATGATGATTACAAGGACTTTTATCGTAAGCTTTATCCGTTCTCCGATGACCCCCTTTTCTGGATTCATCTCAACATAGATTTTCCTTTTAATCTGAAAGGGATTCTCTATTTCCCTAAGCTGACCACTGAATTTGATGTCACCAAGAGCCATATAAAGCTCTTCTGTAACCAGGTCTTTGTCAGCGACAACTGCGCAGAGTTGATCCCGGAGTTTTTAACGCCTCTACAGGGTTGTCTGGATGCTCCTGACCTGCCGTTGAATGTCTCACGCAGTTATCTGCAGAACGATCCTCAAGTTCGTAAAATTCGCGATGTGATTACCAGCCGTGTTGCCGGTAAGTTGATTGAACTCGACAAACTGGATCGCAAGGCATTCTCTGCCATCTGGGCTGACATCCATACATTCGTCAAGTTTGGCATGATGAGAGACGATAAGTTTTATGAAAAGCTCAACGATCACATGCTCTTTGCCTTGAGTGGTTCTGATGAGTGGACCACCTTGCCGGAATATCTCGAAAACAGTTCCGCTGCGAAAGCCACCTCGATTTATTATACCAATGATGAAGTGGCCCAGGCGACTTACCTCAAATTATTCAAGGCGCAAGGGCTTGATGTCCTGGTTCTTGATGATCAGATAGATTCCCATTTCATGCAGTTTTTGGAGATGAAGAACTCGGAGATACACTTTGCCCGGGTGGATGCAGATGTTACTGAAAACCTGCTTGAACAGACTGCGGCCAGTGATCTGGTTGACGATGAGGGTAAGACACGTGACGAGAGAATAACTGCACTGTTTAAAGAGACTCTTCAGGATGAGAACTTGGAAATACGAGTGGAAAGACTCAAGGATGAATCTGTTCCGGCAATGGCACTTTTCTCTGAGCAGGATCGTCGTTTCCAGGAGATGACACGTACCCTCGGTAAGGAGATCTCCATTCCGGATAAGGCCCCATCTTTATTGATCAACGCCTCCAGTCCGGTGGTCCAGAATATCCTTGATTTACATGCAAAGCAGAAAACTGAGGACGTTGAATTGCTTGTTGCCCAAGTGTATGACCTGGCGATGTTGACTTGCCGGGCTTTTGATCAGGAGCGCATGGTTCGTTTCTTGGACAGGAGCAATCAACTGCTGGCCAGGGTTAGCCCTGACGAGGGGTGAAGGGGGCAGGGGCAGGGGGAAGATTCCCTTGCCCCTGAGCCCTATTGTCGATGAATTCTGACCGAACCCTGCCGTACTTGTTTCTCCAGCCAGAGACTAAGTGTTGCTCGCCATACGTCTCTGGTTAATGGGACCAGAAAACTGAAGCCAAGCAGGTCTGTGAAAAACCCCGGAGTCAGCAATAGCAGACCGCCGACCAGTACCAGTGCCCCGTCAATTAAAGTGGCAGTTGGCATTTGTCCGCGTGATGTTTCTTCTTGTATCCTGCTCAGTATCGCCACACCCTGGCTGCGTGCCAGCCAGGCCCCGGCAACGCCGGTCAGCAGAATGAGAGCGATTGTTGGCCCAATACCGATGATTTGTCCGGCTTCAATCAGTATATAGAGTTCCATAACTGGTACAAATATGAAGATTAGAAGTAGTTTTATAAACACGTACCCTCGCTTAATAGCCGATTTTCAATGAGATAACTCACAAGAAACATCACATCTGACTTGTCCTGTGGTTTATTTTGTAAGTAGTTGATTTTACACGAATAAATTGTGTGCTTAAATATTGGGCATATGGTGGAAGTGGTTGTTGTTAGGTTTTGGTGTTGGTCTGCACACATACTTTTCAACGGCTTGTCCACATCTTTTGTGGACAAGAGCTGAAGAGGCCCGAAACAATTTGTTTTTTTTGTTTTTAGCAAAACTCTTGCTACTCCTCAATCCCTGTAAATCTGATCTCAAACCATCTTTTCCGACTACATTTTGTTTCGTTCGACAAGTTTCTGGTCGAGCTTGCGGATGGTTTTTCTGGTTAGTTTGCGTAGGGCTGACGCTGCATAACATGGGCACTATTCGGTACCCTGAGATCCGGCATGATTTTTAGTTAATAATCTACACTATTGCGGGTGTCTTTATGGGCCATTGTTAATCTTTTCCCAATCATGTGTTGCATCGTTCTACCGCAGCTCCCGGAAGATTGCAAGGGCCCCCAACCAGAGGACAAACAGGAGGCACTAAAGTCTTGCAAATTTATTGTTAATACGTTAATAGAGGGGACTTAATTCTGGACATAGATGAAAATCTCTTGACTGTTGCTTGAAGGCCCCTATACTGGCGCTTTGCCTGATTTATCATGAGAGTAGATTGTCGTGCTGATAAAGATCGACAAACTTAAAAGACGACCACGCCAGATTGTTATCGATAAGCAAGCAATGGACTCTCCGGCACTGCAAGAGACTATTGCAAAAGGGATTGTTACTTTCAATAAAGCTATTATCGGTACTCTTGAGGTAACCAGGGCTGGCCAGGTCATTGAGGTGGCTGGTCATCTGGCGACGACGATAACCTCCCCATGTAGTCGATGCCTGTTGCCAGTAGTTGGTCAACTGGAGGTTCCTGTTGCGCTTTGTTATTCAGACTGCGACAGTATTGAGGAGATCCCGTTCGCTGAGGAAGTTGAAATCCAGAAAGAGGAAATCAGCTTGATTCCATTCTCTGGTGCCGAAATTGATTTGCAGCCGGATATTGATCAAGAGATTATCATGGCTTTGCCGCAGCAACCGTTGTGTCAAGAGACATGCTTGGGCCTTTGCCCTGTTTGTGGTCATAATCTGAACCAGGGCAGCTGTGATTGTGAAGCGCCGATTTTTCATGCCGGTTTGGCGACTCTGAAGAAGTTTAAAGCTAAACATTGACGTACTCATAATAAGTTTCAAGATGGCTATGAGTTTGTCCGACAATAAAGATAGTGACTTTGGTAAGTAATAGCTCGTAATAAACAATAAAGGCCGGATACACCGGTGCTAAGGAGACATTCAGACAATGGCAGTACCTAAGAAAAAAACCTCAAAATCCAAGCGCGACATGCGCCGTTCCCACGATGGCTTGAAAACCCCAGGCATCTCTCTCTGCCCCCAATGTAAGGAACCAAAGCAGTCTCATCGTGCTTGCCCTTCCTGCGGAAGCTATAAGGGCAAGGATGTTCTTGGCGCCGAAGATTAGAGGCGCATCTTTTGAGTAAACACCCCATAGTCGCGGTTGATGCCATGGGAGGCGATCATGCTCCCGCTCATGAGGTTGCTGGTGCTGTCATGGCTGCCAGGCAGTGGCAGATCCCTATTGTGCTGGTCGGCCAGACTGAGACTATTGAAAAGGAGCTGGCAAATCACGTTGTTCAAGGGTTGAATATCCGCATAGAGCAAGCCAGTGAAGTTGTCGGCATGCATGATTCGCCGTCCTATGCGTTGCGTAAAAAGAAGGATTCGTCTATCCGGGTAGCATTTAACCTGGTCAAGCAGGGGGTAGCCAACGCTGTCGTCAGTACTGGTAATTCCGGGGCCACAATGGCTGTGGGAATGTTTGTCTTAAAGCGTATCTCTGGTATTGACCGCCCGGCAATTGCGACAGTGCTTCCAAACCTCAAGGATCAGACAATCATTCTGGATGCCGGTGGTAATGTTGACTGTAAACCGCCACATTTGGTTCAATTTGCCTTGATGGGCAGTGTCTATGCTTCACATATGCTCGATAAGGTTGCGCCTCGCGTCGGTCTTTTGTCGAATGGGGAGGAGGCTTCCAAGGGCAATGAATTGACGCGTGAAGCGAACCAGGCTCTCAGGAAGACCCAGCTTAACTATATCGGCTATATTGAAGGTCGTGACATCTATAATGGTCACACTGATGTCGTTGTCTGTGATGGTTTTGTCGGCAATGTTGTCATAAAAGTTTCAGAAGGGCTTGCAGAAGCGATCGGCTCTATGCTGCGTAAGGAATTCAGCTCAAGGCTGTTGTCCAAGATCGGATATCTCCTTGCCAAGCCTGCCCTTAAGGCTTTTCGCAAGAAAGTCGATTATGCTGAATATGGTGGTGCTCCGTTGCTGGGGATCAAGGGAACTGCAATGATTTGTCACGGCAGTTCCAGTCCCAAAGCTATTATGAATGCCATCAGGATGGCTCATGACACCGAGATACACCAGATCACCAGACAATTGACCGAACGCCTTGATGGCCTTCGCACAGAAAATAAAGAAGAAACCGATACATCGGATGTTGTCGTCTAACAGGTGTTTGTGAGTAATATTTGTCATGTCTGCTGAAGATGTCGATATGTTTATTCCTCATCAGGCCAATATCCACCTTCTGTGATGCCTTCGGTGGTTTTAGTTGGGCGGCAACTCTGTTGCGTTGATAAACTGAATATTTTATAGGTATCAGGCTAAAATGGTTGCTTTTATATTCCCAGGACAGGGTTCTCAATTTGCTGGCATGGGTAAGGAGTTGGCTGATAATTTTTCAGTTGCCCGCCATGTTTTTGAAGAGGCGAATGATGTGCTCGGTTTCGACTTGTCCTCACTCTGCTATAATGGTCCTGAAGAAACCCTCAAGTTGACAGCTAACACGCAGCCAGCAATACTTACAACTAGTATAGCGTCTTTGCGGGTTCTCGAGAGTGAAACCGGTCTGGTGCCGGATTTTGTCGCAGGGCATTCGCTTGGCGAGTTCAGTGCTCTGGTTTGTGCTGGTGCCTTGAGTTTTGCTGATGCTGTCCATACTGTTCGTCAGCGCGGCACTTTCATGCAGGAAGCCGTTCCGGTTGGGACAGGCTCCATGGCTGCCATTCTTGGTCTTGATCCTGAGCTGCTGGCTGCCGTCTGTGAAGAAGCAGCCGAGGGCCAGGTGGTTTCACCGGCCAATTACAACAGTGCCGGTCAGGTGGTCATTGCTGGCCATACTGAGGCTGTTGCCCGTGCCGTTGACCTGGCCAAGGAAAAGGGTGCTAAAAGGGCCATGTTGTTGCCGGTCAGCGCGCCTTTTCATTGTAGCCTGATGGCCCCCGCCGGTGAACGTCTGGTAGAGGTCCTGGCTGATATCAATGTGAATGAGCTGGCTTTGCCGGTTGTCACTAATGTTGAGGCCACACCTAATCAGGAGGCTTCTCATGTAAGTGACCTGCTGGTTCGTCAAGTTTGTGCGCCGGTACGTTGGCAAGAAACTATTACTTGTATGGTCAACCTTGGTGTGACGCGTTATATTGAGGTAGGCCCTGGCAAAGTCCTGTCTGGTCTGGTCAAACGTATGGCGAAGGGCAGCACTATTCAGAATGTTCAGAATTCTACTGATGTAAGTGCCCTTGCGAGTTAATGTAGGATTAGGATAACAACTCGGGCCTGGAAAACAACAGGGGCTGAACAACTAACAGGAAGTCTTGAAATATGCTGTCTGATAAAGTTGCCATTGTTACAGGAGCATCACGCGGGATCGGTCGTTTAATTGCTGTTGCACTTGCCGGGCAAGGCGCTAAAGTTGTTGTGTCGGCCCGCAATCTGGAAGCTCTGCAAAGTCTGGCGGCTGAGATCAAGGCACAAGGCGGTGAAGCTCTGGCTGTTGCTGGTGATGTCGCTATAGAAGATGATGCAAACAATCTCATCAAGCAGGCAGTTGCAACCTATGGTCAGGTCAATATACTCATTAACAATGCCGGGATCACTCGTGACGGTTTGTTGTTGCGAATGAAAGATGTTGATTGGGACGCTGTTCTCGATACAAACCTGAAGGGAGCTTTCCACTGTATTCGCGCGGCTGCGAAATTCATGAGTAAGCAGAGGTCAGGACGCATTATTAATATCTCATCGGTAGTTGCTGAGATGGGTAATCCCGGTCAGGTAAACTATTGCGCCAGTAAGGCAGGATTGCTCGGTTTGACCAAGTCTGTTGCCCGTGAACTTGCCCGGCGCAATGTGACTGTTAACGCAATTACCCCCGGCTTTATTGTCACTGACATGACTGCTGATATGACGGACAATGCTCGCGAAGCTTTGACCGAACAAATCCCACTAGGTCGCCTGGGTGAAGCGGAAGATGTTGCTAACGCCGTGCTATTTTTGGCCTCTGATCAATCAGCTTACATAACCGGTCAGGTGCTTGGTGTTAACGGCGGAATGTATATGTAAATGAATTGCTCCTAGGGACTGGAGACTGGGATCTGGGGGCTGGTATGGTAAAACTACAGGGAATTTGACCCTAAGATTTAGATTGATGGCTGTTTTTACAAATCATAAATGAGACGATCCATAGATCGTATCTAAACCAAGAGGAGGAAATGATAATGTCTAATGTTGCAGATCGTATCAAAAAAATTGTTGCTGAGCAGTTGGGTGTCGATGAGGACCAGGTTACGGTAGAAGCATCTTTCATGGATGATCTGGGTGCCGATTCGCTGGATACTGTGGAACTTGTTATGGCTCTTGAAGAAGAATTTGACGTCGAAATTTCCGATGAAGACGCTGAAAAAATTCAGACCGTTCAGAACGCCATCGACTACATCAGTAAGAGCACCTAAATTGTTGTCAGTTGCGGAGGATTGATCCGTAGCTGTCGTTTATAACAGAACCTGCTCCGGCAGCCTTGATTGGGTTGCCGAGGGCTGGCTTTGTGTTGGGAGGAAAAGAGCCTCATGCGCAGAGTTGTTGTAACCGGTCTGGGGATTACTTCTCCTTTAGGAACCGGTCTGGAAAAAAACTGGGATGCATTGATCAACGGACGTTCCGGTATTGCATCTATTACTCGATTTGACACTTCAGACTGTCCGGTTAAGTTTGCCGGTGAAGTCACTGATTTCCCTGCGGAAGAGTATTTCAACAAAAAAGAGGCCCGCAAAATGGATCTCTTCATTCATTATGCTCTTGGTTCAGCAGCAATGGCTCTTGCTGATTCCGGTCTTGAAATCAATGCAGACAATGCCGAACGTGTCGGTGTTGTGGTTGGCTCCGGAATGGGTGGATTGCCTGCTATCGAAAAATATCATGACGCTTTTTCTAAAGGTGGCTATCGCAAGGTAAGCCCCTTTTTCATTCCGATGACGATTATCAATCTGGCTGCTGGTCAGATTTCCATAAAATGCGGAGCCAAAGGTCCCAATATTGCGCCGGTGTCTGCATGTGCCTCTGGCACACATGCGATCGGTGACGCCTTTCGTATGATCCAGCGTGGCGATGCTGACGCTGTTCTTGCCGGTGGTACCGAGTCGACAGTCTGTTCGCTTGGTATCGGTGGCTTCGCGGTCATGAAAGCACTCTCAACCCGCAACGATGATCCGCAGGCGGCCAGTCGTCCCTTTGACAAAAACCGTGACGGTTTCGTCATGGGTGAGGGATCTGGTATTGTTGTCCTTGAAGAGTATGAGGATGCGAAGAAGCGCGGCGCTAAAATTTATGGCGAAGTTATCGGCTATGGATTAACGGGTGATGCTTACCACTTAACGGCCCCGGCCCCTGGCGGGGAGGGTGCTGCCCGCTGTATGCAAATGGCTTTGGATACGGCTGGTGTTAACCCTGAGGATGTCGATTATATTAATGCCCACGGTACTTCGACGCCATTTAATGATCTCTATGAGACCATGGCAATCAAATCTGTCTTTGGTGAGCATGCCCGACAGTTGATGATCAGTTCAACCAAAAGTATGACCGGTCATCTGCTTGGTGCAGCAGGTGGTGTTGAAGCCGCCTATTCACTTCTGACCATGAGTCGTGGCGTTGTACCTCCAACCATCAATTATACAGAACCTGACCCTGAATGTGATCTTGATTATGTACCCAACGAAGCGCGTCAGGCCGAGGTGAAGATCGCACTTTCAAATTCACTTGGGTTTGGTGGTACTAACGCGACCCTGTTGTTCCGCAAGGTGTAATCATAATGATTTTCATTGGTAGCGATCATGGCGGGTTGGAGTTAAAGGAAGTTATCAAGGCTGCACTCATTTCACGTGGTATAGATGTTAGAGATTGCGGAACTGACAACAGTGATTCTGTTGATTATCCCGATTTTGCCGAGAAGGTTGCCAGAGCCGTCTCTCGTGGTGAAGCAGGCCCCTGTAATGAGGCAGACCAAGGTATTCTGATCTGTGGCACAGGTATCGGCATGTCGATTGTCGCTAATAAATTCCCTGGAGTTCGGGCAGCTTTAGTGACCGATGAGTTCATGGCACAAATGGCAAAGCAACATAACAATGCCAATGTCCTTGTTTTGGGCGGACGGGTCCTGGCTGCAGAAATGGCTGTCAAAATGGTGAATACCTGGCTGGATGCGGCCTATGAAGGTGGCCGTCACCAACGAAGACTCGACAAAATCTCCCAACTGGAAGAGGCCGTTCGTGGCGGTGAGTTATAAACCGTATTTGCTTCGGGCAGGCCATTCGCCTGCCCGTTTTTACTTTTCAAAATAGTACGCTATCAATAAATTAACCTGGAGGCTAGCGTTACCATGTCTGATAATCTTGCCCAATTCGACCCGGAAATCACTGCGGCTATTCGCAAAGAGACTGAGCGTCAGGAATACAGCCTGGAGTTTATTGCATCGGAAAACTTTGTCAGTGAGGAAGTTCTCGCAGCTCAAGGTTCAGTTCTTACGAACAAATATGCTGAGGGTTATCCTGGCAAAAGGTATTATGGCGGCTGTGAATTTGTCGATGTTGCCGAACAGTTGGCGATTGATCGTGCCAAGGAACTCTTTGGCGCCGAGCATGCCAATGTCCAGCCTCATTCCGGCTCCCAGGCCAACATGGCTGTTTATTTTGCTAGTTGCAAGCCTGGTGACACGGTCCTGGGGATGAACCTCGCTCATGGTGGCCACCTGACTCACGGCTCTCCAGTTAACTTTTCCGGCAAGCTTTTCAATATAGTGCCTTACGGTATTCGCAAAGATACCGGCAGAATTGATTATGACGAAGTAGAGCAGTTAGCCAAAGAGCATCAGCCGAAACTGATCGTGGTGGGCGCCAGTGCTTATCCACGGACCATCGATTTTGAAGCGTTCAGGCGTATCGCTGATCAGGTTGGAGCACCAGTCATGGTTGATATGGCTCATATCGCCGGCCTGGTTGCTGCCGGTGTTCATCCGTCCCCGGTTCCACATTCAGAGTATGTTACAACCACAACACACAAAACGCTGCGTGGCCCGCGTGGTGGCATGATCCTCTGCCGTGAAGAGTATGCCAAAAAGATCAACAGCAATATCTTCCCAGGTATTCAGGGTGGGCCGTTGATGCATGTGATCGCTGCCAAGGCAGTTGCCTTCAAAGAGGCGCTTTCTCCTGACTTCAAAGTCTATGCCGCACAGGTGGTTAAAAATGCCCAGGCCCTTGCCGAAGAACTGGTGACTCGAGGTTACAACCTGGTGTCTGGTGGCACCGACAATCATCTGTTGTTGCTTGACTTTGTCGGTACTGAACTGACTGGCAAAGTAGCTGAGGCAACACTTGAAACAGCTGGAATTACAGTCAATAAGAATGCTGTTCCTTTTGATACCCGTTCGCCATTTGTGACCAGTGGAGTGCGTATCGGCACGCCGGCAAGTACGACGCGCGGTCTCAAAGAGAATGAAATGCGCCAGATTGGTGCCTGGATTGATGAGGCTTTGCAGAATATCGAAAATGAGGCGATACTTGCCAGAATCCGTGGTGAAATTCGCGAACTCTGTCAGCAGTTTCCCCTTTACGCGCACAGGCTTGTTTGATGGAAAGGCCGTCCTGGGACGAATATTTCATGGACATCACCCTTGTGGTGGCGCGACGTTCTACCTGCATGCGCCGTCAGGTCGGTGCTGTGATGGTCAAAGATAAGAATATTCTTACCACCGGTTATAACGGCACGCCTAGCGGTATCACGCACTGTAATGTGACTGGATGTCTGCGTGAACAACTAAATGTTCCTTCCGGTGAGCGGCATGAACTCTGTCGAGGTTTGCATGCTGAGCAGAATGCCATTATACAGGCGGCAAGCCAAGGTGTGAATATCTCTGGTTCAGTGCTCTACTGTACAGACTCGCCTTGTATTATCTGTACGAAAATGTTGATCAATGCCGGCATACGCAAGGTTATTTATCTGAAAGGCTACGCAGATAAGCTCTCCATGGAAATGCTGGAAGAGTCTGGCATCGAGACTTATCTCTATGCTGATGTAGTTTCTGGAGGTTGTTGATGAAATGCCCGTTCTGTAGTCATGACGATACGCGAGTCGTTGACTCTCGTGTCGGTAAAGAGGGCAATAATATTCGCAGACGCCGTGAATGTATTGATTGCGAACGTCGTTTCACGACCTATGAGCGGGTTGAAGAAACTTTACCTCTGGTTATTAAGAAAGATGGCCGCAGGGAAGCTTTTGAGCGTCAAAAGATCATTTCTGGAATTCAGCGTGCTTGTGAAAAACGACCGGTCTCCATTGCTACTATAGAAAAAGTTGTTGATCAGATAGAGCGTTCTCTTCAGGAATGTGGTGAAAAAGAAATCAACGCCAGCCGCATTGGCGAAGCTATCATGGAAGCATTGCAGTCGCTTGATGAAGTCGCTTATGTCCGTTTTGCCTCAGTCTATCGCCAGTTTCGCGATATAAACGAATTCATGGCCGAGTTAACAGATATCCTGGCCAAAGGTTCTGCCAAGTAGTTCTGTTCCCGTCTTCCGGTAACGCATAGCGAGCCGCAATGTCAATCCAGACTGAACAATTCATGCAAAGAGCTATCGTCCTGGCCCGCAAGGGCCTGGGCAGGACTGCACCCAACCCTCCGGTAGGCGCTGTTCTTGTACGTGATGGCAAGATCATAGGCGAGGGGTTTCACCCTGCGGCCGGTCAACCACACGCGGAAGTGTTTGCTTTGCGCGAGGCCGGAGAACTGGCTCTGGGTGCCGATCTTTATGTCACACTTGAGCCTTGCTGCCATCATGGCCGGACCGGTCCCTGCACCGAGGCTTTGATTAATGCCGGGGTCTCCAGAGTTTATATCGGTACGCAGGATCCAAATCCGCTGGTTGCTGGCAAGGGTACCGAATCCTTACGACAGGCTGGTGTTGACGTTATCTGTGAAGTGCTTACAATGGAGAGTCAGAGGCTGATTGCTCCGTTTACTAAATCGATATCCAAAGGCTTGCCCTATGTTATTTTCAAGGCAGCAATGACTCTGGATGGCAAGACAGCGACTTCTGCTGGCGATTCAAAATGGATTTCCTGTGCTGCAAGCCGGGAGCTTGTTCATCAATTGAGGAATCAGGTTGATGGCATCGTGGTTGGCTCCAGGACTGTGAAAGCAGATGATCCACGTCTCACAACACGGCTTGCAGACGGGGATGGTCGTGACCCTGTTCGTATCGTATTCGATGGGAGTCTCAAAACTTCACCACAAGCAACTTTATACACACAACCTTCCGAGGCAAAAACCGTACTGGTGACGGCGTCCGATCATGCTGAAGCAGTTTTGCAGCCTTATCGTGTTGTTGGTGCAGACATTATTCAGGTGTCTAGAAATGACGATGGCCTCGACTTGTCTGCGGCAATGATTGAACTCGTCAAAATGAACCTGCACTCTATTTTGCTGGAAGGAGGCAGTGTTCTTGGTGGCGCCATGCTTCGTGCTGACCTGGTCGACCAAGTAATGGTCTTTGTTGCGCCGAAGATGATCGGTGGCAAGGGCCGTGACCTGTTGGCCGGCGATGGAGTTACCAGCATCAGTGATGCCTGGTCGTTAATTAACTTACGCGCACGCCAGATTGATACGGATATCCTGATTGAAGGGGAGGTGCAGCATGTTCACCGGCCTGATTGAAGATCTCGGTACATTGCAAGAAATTCGCACAGGTACAGACCAGGCTCAGCTAACCGTTGCAACTGGTCTGCCAATGTCTGAGCTAACACTTGGAGAAAGTATTGCTGTCAATGGCGTCTGCCTGACAGTGACATCCTTTGGTGGTGGTGCCTTTTGCGCTGATGTTTCTCCTGAAACCTTGAACTGTACCTCGCTTGGTCGTTTGTCACGGGGGGATCGCGTCAACCTTGAACGCGCCTTACGCCTTTCAGACCGACTGGGAGGACATTTGGTGACAGGTCATGTTGATGGCCTTGGCCGAATCGTTGAACATCGAAAACACGGCAATGCATGGCTTTTTAAGTTTCAGATAGATGCCGCGGTCAACTCGTTTCTTGTGGCGAAAGGGAGTGTTACTATTGATGGCATCAGTTTGACAGTGAATGAAGTGTTCGAAGATTGTTTTTCGTTAACCATTATTCCTCATACTCTGACAATGACCACTTTGCAGGATCGCAAGATCGGTGATGAAGTCAATATTGAAACGGACCTGATTGGCAAATATGTTGCACGATTTCTGCAAGATGGGGCCGCCGATAAACCGCAAGGGGTAACGATGGATATCCTTGCCAAACATGGTTTTTTGTGAGATATTTTAAAGTCTTACTAACTCCTGAATCCGTGAGTAGCTGACACTCTTTACCCATTGTTTGCTCACGAATCCAGCCAAACTTTATAGCTTGCCAGGACACTTTATGCCATTAACTCGTGTTAAAGAAGCTCTCGAAGATATCCGTCAGGGTAAGATGGTCATTCTGGTTGATGACGAAGATCGTGAAAACGAAGGCGATCTTTGCATGGCCGCAGAGATGGTCACCCCTGAAGATGTAAACTTTATGGCCAAAGAAGGTCGTGGTTTGATCTGTCTGTCTTTGACTGAAGATCGTGCTGATCATCTTGGTTTGCCGTTGATGGTTCAGGATAATTCCTCTTCATTCGGTACTGCATTTACTATCTCAATTGAAGCACGTCGTGGTGTAACAACCGGTATTTCCGCAGCTGATCGCGCACATACAATCCAGGTGGCTATTGCCGATGAAACCACTGCAAAAGATCTGGCACGTCCGGGTCATGTCTTTCCATTGCGTGCCAAGAAAGGCGGTGTCATGGTCCGCGCGGGCCAAACCGAAGGCTCTGTCGACTTAGCACGTATGGCTGGGTTGAAACCCTCTGGTATGATCTGCGAGATTATGAATGATGACGGCACCATGGCGCGCATGCCTGAACTACGCAAGTTCGCTGAGAAGCACCAGTTGCGCATTGTCACAATTGCTGACATGGTTGCCTATCGAATGCGCAAGGAACTTCTGATTACACGAGCGGCGGAGACTCACGTGCCAACCAGGTCTGGTGGTGATTTCCAAACAGTTGTTTACGACAATGATGTTGATAACTGTCAGCACCTGGCGCTCTACAAAGGGGATATCAGTCCAGACAAACCGATTCTGGTCAGAGTTCACTCCGAATGTCTTACGGGTGATGTGTTCGGCTCAGAACGTTGCGATTGCGGTGATCAATTACATGCTTCGATGCGCATGATCGAAAAAGAGGGCACCGGTGTCATATTGTATATGCGCCAGGAAGGACGAGGAATCGGATTGGTCAACAAACTCAAGGCTTATGCCTTGCAGGATGAGGGCCATGATACCGTTGAAGCCAATGAGGTTCTCGGTTTTCAGGCTGATTTACGTGATTACGGTATCGGTGCCCAGATTCTAAATGAATTGGGAGTGCGTAAAATCCGTTTGCTGACCAATAATCCACGTAAAATCATCGGTCTCGAAGGCTATGGCCTGGAAATTGTTGAACGTGTACCAATTGAAATGCCTGCCACTAAAAACAACTTGAAATATCTCAAAACCAAGCAGGAAAAGCTTGGCCACTTGCTTGAAAATCTTTAATCTGCTTTATGGGAGAGCTGAGATGCCCAAAATAATTGAAGGAAACCTGGACGCCAAGGGCCTACGCGTTGGCTTGTTGGTAAGTCGCTTCAACAGTTTTATCAGTGACCGTCTTGTCGAGGGAGCTATTGATGCTTTGCTGCGTCACGGTGCTGAGAAAGAGGATATCAACATCGTTCGTGTCCCCGGTGCTTTTGAAATACCACCTGCGGCGAAACAGATGGCTGAGTCCGATCGTTTTGATGCTATCGTCTGCTTAGGCGCTGTCATTCGCGGGGCAACACCTCATTTTGACTATGTAAGTGCTGAAGTCTCCAAGGGAATAGCCAGCGTTTCAATGGATGCTGGCATCCCGGTAGCTTTCGGTGTCCTTACTACGGATTCCATTGAACAGGCGATCGAACGAGCTGGCAGCAAAGCTGGTAACAAAGGTTTCGATGCTGCAATGGCAGCTGTTGAGATGGCCAACCTCTACAAGGCTCTTTGATTCAAAATGTCAAGTGGGATAAGACGTCAGGGGCGCGAAATGGCCCTGAAATTACTATATAGCCTGGCTGATCACGAAGGTGGTTCTCTGGAAAATCTGCTGGGAAGCTTCTGGAAAAGCTTCCAGTTTCGTAATGATATCCTGGGAGAAGCTGTCGAAGATGAGCCTTTGCCATTAAAACCTGAAGTCAGGCATTTTGCAGAACGCCTGGTCTGTGGTGTCTCAGATAACCTTGAGCGGATTGATCTTGAGCTCAACTCCTACACCACCAATTGGGCACTAGATCGTATGGCCAGAGTGGACCTTGCGATCCTCAGGTTAGCGTCATATGAGTTACTCTACTGCCCGGATGTCCCGCACAATGTGGTGATCAACGAGGCTATTGAACTTGGCAAGCGCTTTGGCACTGAGGATACACCGTCGTTTATTAATGGCATTCTGGACCACCTCTCACAACAACAACGTAATGCAACACCATGAGCCGACTGGAGCGAGTGACGCTACCAACTGATTCCCTATCTGGGGATTCTGTTGTGGCGCTTTACTTTATTGACCAGAAACCACTTAATGGACCTGCTGCATTGCTGGATTGGCGTCTTGATGGAAAGTTAACCAGGATGTTGCTTAGTCGAGAAATCCAGGGACGTGCCGGTGAGCATGTGATGATGCAGAACAACGGTAAGCTCAAGGCGGATTGGGTCCTTTTTGTTGGCGGTGGCAAGTGGCATGGGCTCTGTCAAGAAACTCATGCAAGCCTGGTTAGGCATATGTTGAGCGTCGCCCAGCAAGCGGGGTTCAAAGATGTTTCCCTGGCATTCATGCCTCACGAAGAGGTAAGTCAGGATGTTTTACAGCAACAGGTCAACGATGCCTTAACTCTTGAAGGCGCAGGGATAAGTACCTGTCGCTTTTCCTGTGTACCGATAGCCTCAACTTGAAATTCAAGGTAAATGTTATGCAAACTATCAAAGTAGGATTACTCGGATTTGGTACCATCGGTACTGGAGTTGTGAAGGTTTTTCAACAAAATGGGGATCTTCTGGCCAGCCGACTTGGGGCCAATCTTGAATTAGTCCGTATTGCTGACCTTGATACGACAACTGACCGAGGTGTGCAGCTTGCTCCTGGTTTGCTTACTGATGACGCACAAGCATTATTGAATGATCCGGAAATCAAGGTTGTCATTGAGTTGATTGGTGGGTATGAACCTGCCCGTACTTTTGTGTTGCAGGCGATTCGCAATGGCAAACATATTGTGACTGCCAATAAGGCTCTGCTCGCTATGCATGGTGAGGAGATTTTTCGTGCCGCTGAAGAAGCTGGAGTTACGGTTATGTTCGAAGCCGCTGTCGGTGGTGGCATCCCAATTATTTCGGCAATTAAGGAAAATCTCGGGGCCAATAATTTCTCAGCTCTTTACGGTATTCTCAACGGCACCTGTAACTACATTCTGACTCAAATGGATGAGGAAGGGGCGGCTTTTGCTGATGTGCTGGCCGATGCTCAGAAGCAGGGCTATGCCGAAGCTGACCCAACCTTTGACATTGAAGGGGTTGATACTGCGCATAAGCTTGCACTGTTGATAGGCCTCTGCTTCGGTACAAGGGTGAATTTCGACCAGATTTATACAGAAGGCATCAGTAAGGTGACAGCCCTTGATATAGAGTTTGCACATGGTTTTGGCTACAAACTTAAACTTCTGGCGATCGGTAAAAAAGATGGTGAGAAGATTGAAGCCAGGGTGCACCCGACGATGATTCCTGAAGACTATCCCTTATCGTCTATCAACGGCGTCTTCAACAGTGTTCGCATGGTCGGAGACTTCTCTGGGCCAGTCATGCTTTCCGGTTATGGTGCTGGGATGGACGCCACTGCAAGTGCCATCATGGGGGATGTCCTGGCGGTTGCCCGTGATTTGCAAAGCAATATCGGCATTAGATCTCCGGCTCTTGGGTGCCCACAGGTGCAAATGACTTCATGTGAAATAAAGCCTATGGATCAAGTCGTTAGTGCTTATTATCTAAGATTTATGGTAAAGGATCAGCCTGGTGTCCTGGCACAAATTGCCGGTATTCTTGGCAATCACGAAATAAGTATCGAGTCAATGGTTCAGCCCCATCGTCATGCAGCTGAAGCTGTACCGATTGTCTTTATGACTCATGAAGCCGAAGAGCGTGATGTAACCGCTGCTTTGGCTGAAATTGATCAACTGGATGCGATTCAAGAGGATACTTTGTTGATCAGGATAGAAGAGAATTTGGAATAAAGGCGTGGGGCCAGGGGGGCGTCCCCTTAATTTTCTTCATCCAACAGCCCTGTCTGACGCAAAGCTTCGAAAAGCACGATACCAGCGGCATTTGATAAGTTCAGGCTCCGTACAACTGGACTGTGAATCGGTATACGGATCGAATAATCCTCATTGTTTTGTAACAACTCTTCAGAAAGACCAAAAGACTCTTTTCCAAAAACCATAAAATCGCCCGGCAGAAAGTCCGCCTGAATATATGTTTTACGTGCTTTTTTCGAGGTATACCAAAAACGTCCGTCGGGAAAGGCTGCCTTCAATTCTTCCAAATCTCTCCACTGACGCACATCTACAGCATCCCAGTAATCCAGACCAGCACGTTTTAAATGCTTGTTATCAATAGAAAATCCGAGTTTTCCGACCAGGTGTAATACTGCACCCGTGGCTCCACAAAGACGAGCAATGCTGCCAGTGTTTGGCGGAATTTCCGGTTCTATGAGAACTATATGAAAGGTCATAGCAATAGGACTATTTTTCACAACAGCGCCTCCATCGTCTATGCAGCCAGAACCATTGACTGATGTCATGGCGGATTCCGACTTCTATCTGCTGGTTGATCAAGGTGGTGTTAGCCAGAATATTCTCTGCACTCAAATCGCCTTCCAGGAGAAACATTTTTGAAAAATGACACTGGTAGGTGTTGTCCGGTTGACGATATGAGAATGCCGCAATGAGAGGTATCTGATATCTGGTTGCCATCTGCGTGATGATGGTTGTGGTATGTGCCGGCCGACCAAAGAACGGCGCGGCAATTGATCCCTGACCCTTGAGGTGTTGATCGAGTAAGATGCAGACGGCACTGTTTTGCTGTAATGATTTAAGGATGCCGCGAGCACCATTGCGGCTGTTAATGACGTGATTACCTTTGGACTCGCGTATACGTCTGAAAAAAGTATCGACCAGAGGGTTGCGCATTGGCTTGGTAACCACATTGGTCTTAAACCCCAACTGCGGCATAAAGAAGCTCCCAGCCTCCCAGAAACCGACATGAGCGGAGAGGACAATGCAGCCGCGACCCAACTCGAGAGCCTCGCTCAGGTTTTCCTGGCCATTGATCTCGAAATAGAGGTCAAGATCTTGTTGCCCGCGGTACTGATCGATACGCAACATATCAATAAAGCTAATACCCAGATGTTTGAACATTGCGCTGATGGTTGCGGTGACTTCAGGGTCCGACATCTCTGGAAATGCTTTATGTAAATTATCGCGGGATATACTTACACGTCGGCCCTGGAAGCACTGGGCCAACTGTCCAAGTCGCTTGCCAAGATTGAGCGCCCACGATCTAGGTAGCACCCTTACAAAGCTTGCAATACAGATAAAGGGAATATATTCCAGCCAGTTACGCATGAATGCTAATCCTGAATGAAGCCTGCTTGAAGTGCTGAAACGATAGCACGGACCATGACGTTGAGCAAAAGAAAAGCGGGCATAAATGCCCGCTTTTCAAGGTTAGTTTAACAAATGTTTTACGCTTGGCTGATTTCCAAAGCCTGGTCGAGGTCTTCGGTAATGTCCTGAATGTCTTCAATGCCGACCGAGACACGGATGTAATCCGGGCTGACCCCGGCTGCTGTTTGCTCTTCGTCGGAGAGCTGCTGATGAGTGGTACTGGCTGGATGAATTACCAGAGTTTTGGCGTCGCCAATATTGGCTAGGTGGCTGCAGAGTTTAACGGAATCAATAAACTTTGCTCCAGCATCTTTGCCGCCTTTGATGCCAAAACCAAGGATGGCACCTTGACCGGCTGGCAGGTAACGTTTGGCCCTCTCGTAATCAGGATGACTCTCCAGACCTGGATAATTGACCCATGCAACCGAAGAGTGTGATTCCAGGAATTGAGCAACCTTCAGGGCGTTTTCACAATGTCGTGGCATGCGGACATGCAGGGTTTCCAGACCTTGCAGGAATTGGAATGCATTGAAAGGTGAGAGGCAAGGGCCCATATCACGCAGCAGGGTGAGGCGCATTTTGAGAATGTAGGCCATCTCACCAAGTGCCTCGTGGTAGACCAGGCCATGATAGCTGGGATCAGGAGTCGTATATTCGTCAAAACGGCCACTCGACCAGTCGAATTTACCACTGTCGACGACTGCGCCACCGATGCTGGTGCCGTGCCCACCGATGAACTTAGTCAGGGAATAACAGACGATGTCGGCACCGTGCTCAATGGGTTTGAAAAGGATCGGTGTCGCCACGGTGTTGTCGACAATGAAGGGTAGACCATTATCGTGTGCAATGCGTGCGATCATTTCAAAATCATCAACATTATTCTTGGGGTTGCCAATTGTTTCAGCAAAAATTGCCTTGGTATTTTCATCAATAGCCTGGGCAATGTTCTCTGGATTACTGCTATCGACAAACTTGACGTTAATCCCCATGCGTTTCAGAGTGTAGTTGAACATGTTGTACGTTCCGCCGTAGAGAAACTGGGCAGAAACGATATTGTCACCGGCCTTGGCCAGGTTGAGGATTGCCAGATTAATCGCCGCGCTTCCGGAGGATAGGGCCAGAGCGCCTACACCGCCGTCGAGTTCTGCCAGTCGCTTCTCCAACACATCTGTGGTGGGATTCATAATACGTGTATAGATATTGCCCATTTCGGCGAGAGAAAACAGGTTGGCTGCATGTTCGCTTGAATCGAAGACATATGAACTCGTCTGGTAGATCGGAACGGCTCTTGAATTGGTTGTTGGATCTGCTTCCTGACCTGCGTGCAGAGCTTTGGTGCCAAGTCGGTAATTGGTCTGATCTGACATTGTTTATCTCCTTTTTCTTCAATAAAATTGAGCCTCAATCATGACAAATTTATCTGTTAAGTCAAGAAGAAAATGGCTGTATTGTACGGTGTTTTGCAGTTGAATTGTGGCCTTGTATTGAATGTAGTTTTTGTTTTTCGCGTTCCGCGTCCCTCGCTACTGTTTTAAGGTCAAAACCGTCGGTCCCGGCCGACAGCCGGGTAACTTTCTTTCCAAAGCCAAAGAAAGTAACCAAAGAACGCTTTGCGCGGCGCTGGGCACTTCTTTCGCCAGTGGTCGGTGAGTTAATTGCTGGCGGTTCTTGATGAGCAAGGCCCGCTGTTGTTTTGTTTATGCTCCTGAGAAGCTGTGATACGCAAGCTTTTCGTCAGGACTGAGACAATGGGCTACTAGGTTGCAGGGCAAAGACCATACATGCCGCAAAAAAACGTCCTGTTTATTCGTTGCCACACAGCACAAACGTAATCATTAACTTTTACAGCTGCACAAAACACCGACCACTGGCGAAAGAAGTGCCCTCCGCAGGAGAAAAGCCTTTTTGCATACTTTTTTGGCGTTGTAAAAAGTATGGCGTCTGTCGGGACGCGACCCGACGGTCTTGATTGGTCTTAAGGTTGATCTTGGTCTTACAGGGTTAGCCTTGCTTTTGATTACCTCACAAATCAACAAAAAGAAATTAACTTCAGCACATGCACTTAAACCATTAAGAACACCCCCCTGCTCGTTCTACTCACTTCCCCCCTGTAAAACAAGGGGGATTGAAGGTCTGTATTATTGGTAAATGTACGTCATCCCCAATTGAAAAATGAATACAAAAAGAGATTCCTTGCCGAACCACAGCAAAATGAAATAACCTCATCCCATGGACAGTCTAATATTTCAAGCCATAGCAGTAGAACTCAACCAAAAACTCGCCAACAATCGCCTCGACCGGGTGATTCAGATCACCGCCGGAACGTTGATCTTAAGATTCTGGACCGGTCGCGAGAAGCTGCATCTACTCTTGAAAGCCGACGGGCAGGGTGCTTTCTACCATACTCGTCAAACTCATCCAGCACCGGCCAGCCCACCACGTTTTTGTCAATTATTGCGAGCACGCCTGCGCCGCTTGCTTGGAGTCCAACCCGAGCCGCTTGATCGCATCGTTCACTTCATCTTTGCCGGGCCCGACAACGAGCGTTACGATCTGATTCTGGAAGCATTTGGTGCGCAAGGCAATCTGATTCTAACTGATGACACGGGACGTATCGTCGATCTCCTCCGGCGTGTGGATGGATCACGAAAACTCCTGCCCGGCGAAAGCTACCTTTTGCCTGAACAGAAAGAACGTTTATCGCTATTTGCCGCCAGGGCAGATGTTGTTTCTCTTTTAGATACAGCCGTGGATTCTAAAGCTATGGCACGAGCCGACATTGCGCCAATGTCACCAGTTTTGGCACAGGCTATCTGTAACGAAAGAACAGAGGGCCGCTCCTCTGACGCAATTCTCGAAAGTATACAGGAAACGTTCAGTGCCGGGACTTTCGCTGCCTTGCGAGTTGCATGGGATGGTCAGACCGGTTTATTGCCACTGTCACTCGGTTTGAATGCTTTCGAGAAGGTCGAAAGATTCGTAGATCTTTCCGAGTTGCTGGAAACTTCCATGGCAGAGGAAGGCCAGGAATCCGTGAAGGATTTGACGGATCGCCTGACAAATCTTGTAACCAGACAGTGTAAAAAGCTCAAAAAGAGGCTCGAAAATATCGCCAGAGAGAGTGATCGGCAATCTGATCCTGAGAAATTGCGTATCACGGGTGATCTGCTGTTGGCCAATCTGCATAATATCAAGCGTGGTGATGAATCTGTTGAGGTTGATGACTACTATCAGTCGCCTGTGGTGCAACTGAAAATCATCCTTGATAGCAAGCTGTTACCCCAGGAAAATGCCGAACGTTACTTCAAACGCTATCGCAAGGCCAAGCGGGCTGGTGCTCATCACAAACGTCGCCTGCACGAAACCAGTCAGGAAATTGACTGGTTGGAACAGGTTGAACTTGCCCTAGATGAAGCTGAAGGTGGTGAAGATCTCTACCAGGTACAGCTTGAACTGGAATCCGCTGGCTTGTTGAAGAAAACCAAGGGTCAGCTTGGCAAACGCAAGGCCGTTTCTCCAGAAGATCAGCTCCATCAGGCCGTTACGCCGGGTGGTTTCAAGCTTTTTTGGGGCAAAAACAGCCGTACCAACGATTATGTCAGTCGTCGACTCACCGGGCCGAATGACCTCTGGTTTCATACGCATGGCATGCCGGGTGGTCATCTGGTGCTGAAATGTGGAGATGAGAGCGGCCAGGTCCCGGAGGAAGATGTTTTGTTTGCTGCGTCATTTGCTGCCGGTTATTCCAAAGGTAAGGACGCCAGCAAGGTCGAAGTCATTGTTGCGCAGGGCAGGGATGTTAAAAAACCGAAAGGTGCAAAGCCGGGGCTGGTGACCGTCAATAGTTACCGGACAGTGATGGTTGCTCCCTCAAGGCTGAACGAATAGACCTATCACCCTGTTTTTATCAGGTTTTGCCAGCCTCCATCCCCCAGTCTCCAGCCTCCAGATTTTTTTATTGCATTGGTTTACCCCTTTTGCTATAAATTGCCCTCGCTTCATGCCGAAGTGGTGGAATTGGTAGACACGCTAGGTTCAGGGTCTAGTGCTCGTATGGGCGTGGGAGTTCGAGTCTCCCCTTCGGCACCAATTAACAGTAAAGGCTCTGCTATCTGTCTAAGATGGTGGAGCTTTTTGTTTTTCAGCTATTTGTCTCACCTTAACAATAGAAACAGGAAAGAGATAATGATCAATCGAGCCGCAGTTATTCTCAAAAATAAAACACCAGCAGTGCAGTGGATCAAAGATGCTGACCCTTGTCACGATGGTTCGCAGATCACTCTTGAAGAGGCTAACCATGAATGCACGGTCTATCTGATCAGCGTCCAGGATGCTGATGATGACAAAGCTTTAGCCCGCTGGATCAAGGCTAACTTTGCAGCACTGTTTGAGGCGGAGTTGGAAGGGTGGTATACCGACGAGACTCTTTGGCCACAGAGACGAACCCTTAAATTGTTCTACGAATGGTTTGCCGTGGAGTGTCATACTGTAATTGAAGATACTGTAGGAATGCCGATCAAGGATGAGGAGGGGTAGAGTATAGCTGAACGCATCATCAGCTTGACGAATTTAATACGAAGTAAAAATGGTGAAAATCAGGAATAAATAATGAGAAATACTGATAAGGTTACTTCACTCATTCCGTTCCATCTGATCGAAAAGAACGCACAACAACAAATTCTCGACAACCTCTCAGACGAGCGTTTGGTTCGTATGGCGATTATGCCGGATGTACATGCAGGATATGATCTGCCGATTGGCGCAGTGGCGCTCGTCGATAGCCATGTCTGTCCCAGTTACGTAGGGTATGATATCGGTTGTGGAATGTGTTCGGTGAATACCGGTATTCAGGTCGTTGACATACTGCCTGGAAAGCCCGAACGCGTTGAGTTATTCAATAAACTTCTGCAAGCGATCCCGCATGGCAAGGGACGTGGTCATAAGCAGGTCTGTGATTTTCCTGCCTTTACTTCGGCACAGGGTGACTCAAAACTTGATGACAAGGTCAACCGCGGAGTGTCGACCCAGCTAGGAAGTCTCGGCTCTGGCAATCATTTTCTTGAGATCTCTGCCGATGAGAATGGGTCCTGTTGGGTCACTATCCATTCCGGATCGCGTAATCCCGGCCATTCTGTCGGTGAGTCTTATATGGCACAAGCGCAACGGCAGCGGGACAAATTCCTTGCAATCGATTCCGATCTGGGGCGTGCCTACCTTGCGGATATGGATTATTGTCTTCGATTCGCTCTCGAAAACCGTCGCCGGATGTTGGCGGTCGCATTGCATCTCATAGGGATCCCTTACTCAGAAGTGTATCGTCTGCTCAGTGATGAGATGATCAATGAGAATCACAATCACGCCGTGTTGCAGACGGACGGGACAGTGTTGCATCGTAAGGGGGCAACTCCTGCGGATGAGGGACAGATTGGCATTATCCCAGCCAATATGCGTGACGGTATCGTTGTGACCATAGGACTTGGGAATACTGACTTCCTCAGTTCCTCATCTCATGGTGCCGGCAGGATTATGAGCCGCCAACAAGCCAGAAAAAGGGTGCAGATGGCTGAGTTCAAGGACACCATGAAGGGGATTGTTGCACGGGTTGATCGCTCGACTCTCGATGAGTCACCGGCGGTTTACAAAGATATCAATACCGTTATAGAGGCACAGGGAGGTGTTGTGATCAACGTGGTCGGGCAATTGAAGCCGTTGATTAATGTTAAAGGATAGGCACCCTTGGTGAGTCATCCTGGACATCTTACACTTGTGTAAACAGTAGATTAACTTCACCATTATAAAAGGATTCCTATTGCATGCACGCTAAGACACTTCCTCCTGCTCGCCTGGCCTGGACTGTATGGGGCCTCGGAGCAGCGCTTTACTTCATAGGCTTTTTCCAGCGGGTTGCTCCAGGTATCATGACTGCGGAACTGATGGGTGATTTCAACCTCACCGCTGCCGCTATGGGTAACCTGTCGGCTTTCTATTTTTACAGCTATGTAGCCATGCAAATTCCGACCGGCCTGCTTGCCGATGGTTGGGGGCCGCGTCGTTTGTTGACTGCTGGCGCGCTGGTAGCCGGGGTTGGCAGCCTCAGCTTTGCTCTCTCTGACGGCATGCTATGGGCCTGCACCGGACGTTTACTCATTGGCGGTTCGGTGGCAGTCGCTTTCGTCGCCATGATGAAACTCTCCAGCCACTGGATGGCACCCAGGCATTTTGCTCTCGCTTCCGGGATGGCTCTATTCCTCGGTATTATTGGAGCAGTTTTCGCTGGCATGCCATTGAGGTTGCTGGTGGTCGCTTACGACTGGCGATCTGTCATGCTGGTTTCAAGCATCTTCCCCTTTGTCGTTGCTGCGTTGATCTGGATTGTCGTTCGTGACGATCCGAGCGAGCGGGGATATTTAAGCTACGCGCCCAAGGTTACGGTTGATACACCTCGAATTGGGATCATATCGGGGTTGAGGCAAGTCTTGAGCTATCGCAATACTTGGTTGTTGTTTATCGCCCCCGGCGCCCTTGCTGGAAGTGTCCTTACCTTTGCTGGCCTCTGGGGGGTTCCCTTCCTGACCACCCATTACGGGATGAGTGCTCCAGAAGCTGCGGCCATCTGCTCGGCTCTGTTAATCTCCTGGGCACTGGGCGGCCCGGTTTTCGGTAGCCTCTCGGACCGCATCGGCCGGCGCAAACCTCTTTACGTGATCGGCTGCGCAGCTTTAACCCTGAGTTGGGCGGCGATCATTTTTGTGCCGGAATTGCCCGTTGCTGCACTGGTTGTTCTGCTGATAGTGAGCGGATTCTCTGCCGGTGGCATCATCATCGGCTTTGCTTACGTAAAGGAATCTGTCCCAACGCATTTAGCCGGAACCGCAGCCGGTGTCTGTAACATGGGTGTAATGCTTGGCCCCATGCTACTCCAGCCAGCCGTCGGCTGGATGCTGGATCGCCAGTGGCAAGGGTCAATGGTGGGAGAGGCCAGAATCTACGAGTTGAATGCTTTTCGTGCCGGGTTCTCGTTTATACTGGCCTGGGCCATACTGGCACTGATCTGTGTGATATTCAGCCGGGAGACTAACTGTCGTCAGGTGCATTGAACTTAAGAAATTGTCGCTGCAGCTTGATCAGATGGGATTTGATGTTCTCCATGGCAAAGGGCAGCAGCCTTTGATCAACTCCTCTATAAATGATGGCGAGCATCTCAGCTTTGGTTTTCCCCTCGGAGTGTAATTGTCTGATGGTCTTTTCCCGTTCGCGACGATGCTGCAAGGTGGCTTGAAGACGAAAGGTGCCACGCATCGGCATTCCATGTGACGGAATGATAACGGCTGGATTGAGATCGATGATCTTCTCCAAGGTTTGGAAATAGGCCGACATGTCGCCTTCAGGAGCAGCGATTACCACTGTTCCCAGACTTTGAATCAGATCGCCGACAATGAACCAGCGTAATGAATCCGGGGCAAGGGCCAGTTGCCCGGTGTCGTGCCCGGGCACCGAATAAACCCGAACCGCTTCGCTTTTCCAGTCAGTTAGTCTCTCTCCTGCTTGTTTGATCTCAACCCTGACCCCGGAAAAATAGTCAGAGCCATGTTGCTGGAAAATCAGGCGTCGGGTGTCTTCACCCATCCAGACAGGTATGTTTAGACTCTTTGCAAGTTCCGGTGCGTGCTCATGGTGATCGTGATGGTGATGTGTCAGAAAAACAGCGTTTATGTTCTTCTGTTGTAATGTTCGCAATAACTTCTGTAGAACTTTTGGCGACTCAGGAGATGGGTCAACCAGGATTCTTGGTGAATTCTCGTCTCCAAGTAAAAATAAGTTGGTTCGTTTCTCCGGTGGAAACGTATTGGAAGGGACTGGCAGAATTTGCAAACCGCTAAGAGGTTCCAGAATAGGGACAAGGTTTTCTTCATCAAACCGCGGCGAAAGATCACCAAAATTGCAGCCTTGAGGGTCTTTGTCCAACTTTTCCAGTATCCAGAGCATCGGTGGAACCATCAGTGCGTCGCCCGCGTGAAACCGGTTCAACAATTGTCGTGGAGTCTCCCAAAAAGTATCCATAATCTCTCCAGGGTCAGCTGTGAATTGCAGTGGTTCATTAAGGTCTACCCGGAAGAAGTGCAGATGAAAACGTACCTGGGCAAGGGGTGGGGCCAGGGCTGTGGCTAGAAACTTCACTGCGGTTACTTGACCGGAAGCAATTCCTGCTGGCAGATCATACTTAAGCTCTTCTAGAATTTCTCGAACCAGCGCGTGCATTTTCTGACCATCTAAGTCACGCAGTAACCGCGCAGAATGTTGTGATCTGGCGTCCTGTTCATCAATCTTGCCACCAGGAAAAGAATCGTATCCTGGAAAAGCCTGCAAGTGTGACTGACGGCGTATTGCAAAAATTCGTCCTTTATTACAGAAAACAGCAGCAACAGAATCAATAGTTTTCACAAAAATATCCTTTGTAATTGATTGCTTGCCTTAATTATTGGAGAATCAGGATAACATGTAGTTTACTCTAAGACTCTGTCCACTATGATGGAAGCAGAGAGGCATAACCATGAAGGCTTTACACTTTATTCATGCCGCCCACCTGCCCGAACAACGAAGCCACCTCTCTTCAGGATGCCTTGGTAGTTACTACATAATCATTCCAACAAATACTTGCCGACCCAATTTTTCGAAAACTGGAAAGCAGTCCGCCCACAGCGTTTACTCTTGTCACGCGACCACTTAATCGCAGTTTGCTCCAGATCCTGGCTCCAGGGGATTTCTCGCCCCAACTTCTCACTCCAGCGTTCAACACAAAGTTTCACCGCTTCAAGATAACGCTCCTGAGAGAACACATGAAAAGGAACCCAGATACCGAAGCGGTCGGAGAGTGAACTTTTCTCCTCCTGGATCTCGCTCTGCTGGAGTTCACCTTTCACGTACTTGCCGCCGAGATGGTCACCCTCGTATTCAGGCAGCAGGTAACGGCGATTGGAGGTGACATAGATCAGCACATTCTCTGGTGCAGAGTAGACCGAACCATCGAGCGCGCTCTTGAGCATCTTATATGACAGCTCACCGACCTCGAAGGTCAGGTCGTCGCAGAGCATGATAAAGCGATAGGGCTGGTTTTCAACTGCAGCAAAGATCTCGGATATATAGACCAGGTCTTCCTTCTCCACCTGGACGATCCGTAACCCTTCCTCGCCTAACTCATTAAGCAACGCCTTGACGATCGACGACTTGCCGGTACCGCGCGAGCCCCAGAGCAGGGCATTGTTGGCTGGCAGCCCCTGTAGAAACTGTCGGGTGTTATTGAGCATGGTCTGCTTCTGATCTTCAACTCCGAGCAGTTGATCGAGCCGTGTGTTGTCGGTGACTTTGACCGGTTCAAAATAGCCGGAAAAAGAGTGGCGACGCCAGTTGGCGGCATAGCAGGTCGACCAGTCGACCGGTTGAACTGGCCGCGGTAGCAGCATTTCAATGGAACTCATCAAGCGCTCGAACTGAGCAATAGAATCAGGCTTCAAGTTTATCATTTGACAGACTCTCTTTCAGTGAAGGTGCGACGCACAAAGCGTTACGATCTGGCTTTTCGTTTCAGGGGCGACTGTAGAAAGGATGTACTCACGTAGGGTTACAAACTACCTCCAGGCTGTTATCCGCAGATAGGCAGCGGGATTATATACGTCAGAATGGTTGCTGCTGTCAAATCTGAGAAGGTTTAAGGTGACACACACGGTATGTTTCACCGATGCTAATACCAGAAACTAGGACTCTGCTCTAAGAGCCTGTCTGGAGGCTCTATCCACAAGCGTAAAGAGCCGGTCAATATGTTCCTTTTGCTTCGCCAA